>NZ_JAJOMC010000034.1 GCF_021129155.1 Arthrobacter sp. AK04 | reverse complement strand
CCCCGCCGGGGGCGCCTGTCCCCCGGCCGGCCGGGCGCCCTGGGGGGGCCTTTAGGGTACACCGGCTGGGGGGGGGGGGGGGGGGGGTGCCGGGGCACGACAGCGTCATGGGTGGCGGTCCCGGATTCGAAGAGTTCGGACTCTTCCATGCGGGCTCGCATGACCAGAGCGACCAGCCCGAAGACTGCGCCGAGGAGGAAGGGGATGCGCCAGCCGTAGGCGGCCATGGTCGATTCCGGCATGGCAGTGGAGAGGACTGCGCCCAGCAGGGTCCCGAACAGGATGCCGACTGTGCCCGAAGCGTAGATCAGCGATGCCCAGTAGCCGCGGCGGGACGGTGGTGCCATTTCCGAGAGGTAGGTTTGGGCGCTCGGAAGCTCCCCGCCATGCGCGAGGCCCTGGATCAGCCGTGCGATAAGCAGCATGACCGACGCGCCCGCGCCGATCGAGTCGTAGGTGGGGGTCAGTCCGATCGCCAGGGAGCCGAGCGAGGCCAGACCGACGCAGAGCGTCAGTGAGGCCTTGCGGCCTACCTTGTCGCCGATCCAGCCGAAGATAAAACCTCCGAGCGGGCGTGCGACAAACCCGACGGCGAAGATCGCGAGGGTTGCGAGGAAGGCGCTTGAAGTGTCCTGCTTGCTGAACAGTTGGGAGGCAATGAAGGAGGCGAACGTGGCGTAGATGGCCCAGTCGTACCATTCGACGGCGTTCCCGGCGCCGGTGCCAATCAGCGTCTTGAGGATTCGGGACCGCTGGGGCGGGCTCATGCGGGTGGACCCATCGGCCTGCGTGGCCATCTTGGGGCGGGGAGTGGACATGGAAGTCTCCTGGGAAGGGGCGGGGAAGGTAAGCCAGGCTCAGGCGGAGGCGAGGCGATCGAGGGCAAGACGTGCGTAAAGTGCGGCTCCGTCGGCCAGTACGGCGTCGTCGAAGACGGCAAACGGTGAGTGATTGTAGGCCGCTGTGGCGGCGTCGGTGCCGTCGGGGACGGCGGAGAGGAACAGGAATGCGCCCGGCACTTCGGCCAGGACGCGGGAGAAGTCCTCGGAACCTGCCAGCGGGTGGGCCAGCTCGCTGTAGCGCTCGGAGCCGAACAGTTCGTCGACAGTGTGTCGCGCGAAGGCGGACTCGGCTCCGTCGTTGAGGGTCACCGGGTACTCCTCGATGTAGTCGACAGAGACCTCCAGCCCGTGGCCTGCTGCGATGGCTCCCAGCAGCCGCGGAATTGAGGTTTTTAGCCGTGTCTTGGCTTGGGCGGAGAAGGAACGGATGGTGGCTTCGAAGCGGGCCGTGTCAGGGATGACATTGCGCTTGGTGCCGGCCTGCAGCATGCCGACGGAAATCACGACCGGGTCGAACACGTCGAACTGGCGGGTGACCATGGACTGCAGCGCCAGCACCATTTCGGCGGCGACCGTGACCGGGTCTTTGGCAGCGAACGGTGCCGAGCCGTGCCCGCCTGCCCCGTGGACGGTCACGACCAGCCCGTCCGAGGAGCTCATTACCGGGCCCGGACGGGAAAGGAAGGCCCCGCTGTCGCCGAGGGCGCTCATGACGTGCAGTGCGTAGGCGGCGTCCGGGCGGTGTCCGGCGGCATCCAGGACGCCCTCGCGGATCATGACTCCAGCGCCGTCGAAGCCCTCTTCGCCGGGCTGGAACATCAGGACGACGTCGCCGGAGAGGTGGTCCCGCCGGGACGCGAGCAGGTTCGCCGCGCCCACCAGCATCGCTGTGTGCAGGTCGTGGCCACAGCCGTGCATTGCGCCGGGAACCTCGGAGGCATACGCAAGACCTGTCTTCTCCTGTACCGGCAAGGCGTCCATATCACCACGCAGCAACACCACCGGACGCACCGATTCTCCGGCGTTCGATCCCGCTGCTCCCCGCAGCACGGCCGTCACAGACGTGCTGTCCGTGCCCGTGGTGATCTCATAGCCCAGCCCATCGAGGGCGGCGAGGATTTTTTCCTGGCTGCGCGGAAGGTCCAGCCCGACCTCCGGCTCGCGGTGCAGGCGGTGGCGAAGGTCGGCAATCTCGCCGGCCAGGGCGGCAGCATCATCGCGCAGGGCGATGGTCAGGTCGGCGGAGGAAGCGGGACGTGCCACGGCGGGCCCTTTCGCTGGAAAATGGATCCCTTGAGTGTGACGGCCTTCCCCTGACCCACGCTCGATATCGTGAGAAAATTGCAGCCAACCATCTGAAAACCGAAGGATCCTGCATGGAGCTTCCTCCTGATGACCTCGAACTGATTCACGCTCTTCAGCTCGCTCCCCGCGCCACGTGGACCCAGCTCGGATCCGTGCTCCGCCGGCATCCGGCAACCCTTGCCGCCCGCTGGGAACGGCTCCGCGCGGAAGGACAGGCCTGGATCACCGGTCATATCGGCACCGCCGACGGCCAGGGGTGTGTCACTTTCATCGGCCTCGAATGCCGTTCCGGGCACCGGGCGGAAGTACTCGAACGCCTGTGCGCTGTCCCCGAGATCGGAACCGTGGAGGAAGCGGCCCGGGCCTGGGACCTCCGGCTGACCGTCCTCACCCGCAATTGGGAACAGGTGGCCAGGGGCGTGCTGCCAATAGTGCGCACCGATCCCGACATTATGCGCAGCCAAGTGACGCTCGCGACCAGGCTCTACTCGGCCGGAAACAATTGGCGCCTGGACGTGCTGTCCCCTGAGCAGCAACGACGCATAGCTGCCCTGCATCCCGGCGTGACACGTCCGCCCGGCGCCACTCCTCCAACTTTGCCGCAATTAATGACCGTGCTGGCGCGGGACGGGCGAGCCTCCGCGGTCGAGATCGCAGCCGAAACGGGCACCCATCCGACCACGGTTGCAAGACACTTGCGCCAGGCATGTGAGACCGGCCTGCTGGCGTTGCGTTGTGAACTAGCCCAGGACTGGTCCGGTTACCCCATAGGGTGCCAATGGTACGTGCGCGTACCGCCCGCCCAGCTGGAGGCGGCAGTAAGTTATCTTCGCTCCTACCGGACCTTAAGGCTTTGTGCCGCCACAACCGGAGACGCCAATCTGACGTTCTATCTCTGGCTACGCACACCGGGTGCCATCGCCGACGTGGAAGCCGGCCTCCAACAGGCTGCACCTGCGGTGCAAGTCATCGAGTCCGACGTCGGGGTCAGAACGCACAAACGTACGGGATGGATGCTGAACGAGGATTCCACCGCCACCGGCGAAGTAATTGTCACCCCGGTCCTGCCCCCAGCACCACCGCTGCACGACCACCGCCGCAACTGAGGGCGCGGCCCCACCATTAGACGGAGCACCGCCCCGACTAGTGGCGGGACGTTTTTGCCGCAGCAAAGACCGCCGCGGCCAGTAACGGGGCCGGTCCGGTGACCGGCCGAGGGGCGCAGTAAGTGCGCCTCGTGGGAGCCCGGTGTCCGGTCCCTGCGGTGATTGTCGTCGATCCATGGAGTTGGTCTATAAGTGTTTCGATGAGGGCCTGTCCAGTCCGTCGAGGTGGTTCCCTGAGTTTCAGGAGGCGTTGAACGTCGAGGCGGCGGGCATGGGGAGCCATCCTTTGAGGTCCTTCACGCATCGTCCGCCTTGGACGATGGCGCCGATGTTGGTCGGGTCTGAGAGCAGGCTGATGTCCGTTAGCGGGTCAATCTCTGTTATGACCAGGTCGGCGAGCTTGCCGGCCTGCAGGGTGCCAAGGTGGTCGTCCAATCTCATCAGTTCCGCCGCGTTTTTGGTGGCTGCGACGATGGCGTCCATGGGGGACAGGCCCAGTTCAACCATGTACGCGAGCTCTTTCAAATTCTCGCCGTGGGGACAAACGCCGGCGTCTGTGCCCATGGCGACCTTCACCCCTGCTTTGAGAGCCGCGCCGAGATGTTCGCGGGCGATCCCGGACCACAGCACTTTTTTCTCGTACAGGTAGGCCGGGACCTTCGCGGGGTCCGGGACGCGCAGGGCGGAGCTTAGGGTCGGGACCAGGAAAGCGTCCTGCTCCTGCAGGAGCGCGATAGCTTCAGCATCGATCTCATATCCGTGTTCGATGCTCGTAACCCCTCCACGCAGTGCTTCGAGGATGCCGGCGGCACCCTGGGCGTGTGCCGCGACAGGCTGGCCGCTGCGGCGGGCGGTCTCGTTCCTTATCAGCCGGATCTGGTGTTCAGGAACGCCAAGATCGTGGGGTGTGTCCGAAGGGCTGGAGACGCCGCCTGTGGTGCAGATCTTGATGACGTCGGCCTCGGAGCGAATCAGCGTCCGAACGGCGCGTCGCATTTCGTCGTCAGAATCTACGGTCATCAAGGCCGTCAGTGACATGCTGCTTGCGCCGTTGGGCATGCACGTGTCGGCGTGTCCCCCGGTGGGGGAGAGCACAGCAACCGCCAAATGAAGTCGCGGGCCGAGGATGGTGCCGCCGGCTATCGCTCTGCGGTAGCCGGCGTCGAGGCCGCCGAGGTCCCTGGCTGTGGTGATGCCGGCCATGAGGGTGTCGTGGATGATCCCTGCGGCGGCCAGGACGTGTTCGGACTCGAACCGTGCGGCGCGCTGTGCCGGGGGCGTTTCCAACGATAGCGACAGGTGGACGTGAGTATCGATGAACCCCGGCAGGAGCGTTTTTCCTTTGAGGTCCACGGTCGTTGCTTCAGTATGGTCGTCGGTGTCACGCCGTGGGCCGGCATAGAGGATGCGGTCACCGTCGATAATTACTTCTGCGTCATCGACAGGTGCTGCGCCGGTGCCGTCGATGAGTCTGGCTCCCGTGAGCCTCAGGACGGCCCCGGTGGGTGAGGGGGTCAGGGGAAGTCGTGCTTCGTGCATCACAGTACTGCCTTACGTCGCATCATTATGGTTGGTGTTCTTGGCGTCAGGGGCGCAGTCTTTTGTTTCGGTCAGCGGACCAGGATTCCCATGCCCGGCCCGGTTCCGGTGCCGGTGAAGAAGAATGCGCTGAGAACGAGTACCCAGAGGATCCAGAACACGATGGTGAAGGGGAGCATCCGGCCGATTATCGAACCGATGCCGGCGTCGGGCTCATATTTTCGGAGGAAGGCGAGGATGATGACGAGGTAGGGGTTTAGTGGAGTGAGGGCCTGGGTGGCGGAGTCTCCGACGCGGAAGGCGGCCTGGATAAACCCGGCTTCATAGCCGACCAGGGCGAACATCGGAATGAATACTGCGGCGATGAGGGTCCACAGCGAGGAACCCGACGCGATGAGCAGGTTCAGCAACGAGACCACCACAATGAATGCGATTACGGCACCGAAGCCGGTGAAGTTGACGTCCTGCAGAGTTCGGGCGCCGTTGACCGCGACCCAGGAGGCCAGACCGCTCCAGGTGAACAGGGCCAGGAACTGAGCCATGACGAAGGCCACCACGATGAAGGAAACGGCGTCCTTGACGGACTGGCCCATCATCTCAACTACGGATTGGATCCCAGTGATTTTGCGCAATCGGGCCCCGTACACGATGGAGGGAACGATCAGGACGGTGAACACGAGGAAGATGACTGAACTCAGCAGAGGGGATTTCGGCAGGAACCCGCCTTGCTCGTTGCGCAGCGGTGAGCCTTCGGGCAGGGTCAGTGCCAGCACGCCGGCGACTACGAGCACCAGCGCCAGCCCGGCCCAGCGCAGGGCGCTGCGTTCGGGTGCGGTGACTGCTGCGGATGCCGCTGCATCTCTGTCGTGTTCGGCTGCCTTGCCGGTACCGACGCCCATCCGGTTCAGGCGTGGCTCAAGGATCTTGTCGATGACAAGGCCGCCGGCCACTGTCAGAACGACCGATAGCACCACGTTCAGTGCCAGGTTGGACACCGCCGTCACGGGAAGAACCGCCCCGGCCACTGGTACGGCAGCAGCGTTCGAGATGCCGGCCAGCAAGGCGTCGGTCGACGTGACGAAGGGCGTGCAGCTGAACGCGGCAATGCCGATCGCGTAGGATCCCAGCAGCCCGGCGACCGGGTTGCGTCCTGCAGCTTTGAACACCAGCGCCGCGATCGGCGGAATTACCAGGATCGAGGCGTCAGACATGATGTGTGCGCACAAGGCCACGAGCGCAATCACGTACGGCAGGGCCCATCGCGGTGCCCGGCCCAGCGTCGATTTCACGAGAGTGAGCAGCAGGCCCGTGCGTTCTGCCACGCCGACGGCAAGCAGCAGGGTGACCACTACGCCGAGAGGGGGAAAGGAGATGAAGTTATCGACCGCTGTGGTCATCAGCCAGGCGATGCCCTCGCCGGTGAACAGTCCCTTGACGGGAGTCAACTTGCTGCTGCCGGGAACCTGCGTGTTGACGCCGAACCATGACACAACCGTAGAGACAATGCCGACCCCCAACAGCAAGTAGAGGAACAAGGCGAAAGGCTCAGGCAGCTTGTTGCCGGCGCGTTCTACACCGTCGATAATCCGGGCCCCCAGTCTGCGGCGCGGCTCCGTGGAAGTCTTCAGAGCCATCACAACGCTGACCCTGCATTCGGGAGGCAAAAGGCGACCTGGCCTGCCCGGCGTATCACTGCAACCTGCTTGTCCGCTTTTGCGACGGACTGGAATGATGAGGGGGATCCCATTGGTTCTCCGATGTGGCGTGGGTCATATGGACGAAGGCAAACTCTACGGTCCATAAGAAAATGCGTCCCAAAATGCAGGAAAATAATCCCATGGAAGAATTAGTGCAGCATAGTTCTCCCTTGGCGGAACGGGACATTGAGTTAGTCAACGCCCTCCAAGTGGCACCGCGTGCGCCATGGGAAGACCTGGCTGAGGTCCTGAACGTTCACCCCACGACGCTTTCGCGACGATGGGCGCGGTTGACCGGTGCTGGACTCGCCCGTGTCTCGATCACACCGGGGCCAGAACTTTTGCGGGTCATGGACGTGGCGTTCGTCGAACTGACCTGCCAGAACAACCGCGTCCTGGACGTTGTCGAGAAACTCATTCCGGACCAGCGGCTCATGTCCATCCAGTTCATCGCCGGCCCGGCACATCTTTTGTTGACGATCGCTGCGGCAGAACACAGCCTCTCCACTTTCCTGCTCACTACCATCGGCAGTCTTGACGGGGTGCTGCACTACTCGGTGCGTTCCGTCACCAGCCAGATCCTCGACGCCGGCCGGTGGCACTTCCACGCACTGCCGGCAGCAAAACTGCGCAGCCTGTCCCAACTCCATAAGCAAGCATTTAATGCCGGCGAAGGAGCCGCGGTAAAAATGGATACCGCCAACCAGGCTCTGATGCGTGAGCTCAGTGCTGATGGCCGCGCCAGTCTTCGCGAACTCGCTGCCGTCGCCGGCATATCCCCGGTGGCCGCCGCACGGCGCGTTACCCGACTGGTCGGTGGAAAATACATCACCGTGCGCTGCGACGTCGCCCGACGAGGATCAGGACGCAGCTACAGCGCCATCCTGTGGGGCTCAATACCGCCTGACCGGGTCCCGACCCTGGGTGAAGGACTCCCCGCCCGGGTACCGGCCCTGCGCCTAATGTCATCGGTCACCGGGGCCAACAACATCCACATGGTCGTCTGGCTAAACAACCCCATGGACCTACTCCACGTCGAGCGGCAGCTCCTCCAGTCCGTTGACGGCCTGGCGATCGAGGACCGCCGTATAGTGCTCCGCACCTTTAAATACAACGGCGTAAGACTCAACGACGACGGAACATTTGGCCAGATAGTCCCCATGGCCTACTAGCCATGAAAACGAGAATGCTGGCCCGCTCAGGACTTGCTTGGAACGAACACCCTGATGAACAAGCGGATGTCCGCCGGCGACCATTGGAGTTCGCACGCGAGCTCATCTCCGAACGCACCATCGCCGGCCTCGCGTCAGCCTGCGCCCGTGGCCGGAATGGGGAAGGCCCTACAAAATGACCGCGGCGAAACTCCGGCTCGCTTTGGCGCCCATGGGCAAGCCCGGAACCAAGTCAGCACCCTCTGCACCGAACTCGGGATCACCCGCCAGACCCTGACCGGCATGTATCCCCGACCGGGGAACCCCAGCCCGGGCTGCTGGAGGGAATCGCCGGTACCCTTCAGGTACCCCTCGACGCCACCTTCGAGCTCGTGTCGGCGATCGGAGACGAGATGCCCCTGCTGCAAAGTTTCCTCGAGCGTCAGCGAGAGAGGGATGCGATCTTCGACTACGAATCGGGAGGCGTATTCGTGATCTTCCGACGCCAGTATGCCGAAGGCGACATCGCCTTCTATACCGGTGTCCATGGAGGGTACATCGGGGCCATCAAGGGGCTGTCGAGCGTACCGGCGCACTTCGCCGCTGCCGTGGCTCTCGCTCGGATGGGAAGAAAAGACCGCTGTCTGGTCGACGCGCGGATCGCTTGGCCGAGACTTGCTTTGGACCACCTGTCGAGCCGCTCCCGGGATGGGCGGAACAATTTACGCAGGGATTGAAGACCATCCCTTCCAGGAGAGGACAAGAGTCATTGAGACCGCAACCATGTTTCTAGAGAGCGGATCCACCAAGGCTGCGGCGGAGTCCCTCTATTGCCATCGGAATACGGTGGTCAATCGGTTGGCGAGTCTTCGCGCAGCAACTGGACTGGATCTTCACGTACCGCGGGACGCGGCGCTGGCAACGGTCTTACTCGCGGACGTGGCACCAGAAGCTTAGCCACACGATCAGGCTCTTGGCAGCCACCATGCCCCGGGGCGCAGAGGAAATAACCGATCAGGCAAAGCTAGGACGGTCTCAGTGCTTTGCAACAGCTGTCCTAGTCCAATATCAGGTTCCACTTTTCTGTTCCTCAGTACATTCATTGCCAGTCGCCTTTGCTCTGGCAAGTTCGCCCCCGCGTTGGCATCAGACGTTCACCGCGGCCCGCTGGCTGTTGTCCAGAAGCTATCCCTCGCTACGGAGCTTTTCTAGTCACAGAAGACGTACGGCGATCGGGTGCCAATTTCCACTGGCAACGGTCAGAAATGTGGCTTGTCAGGATAGATGGCGAAATTGCCAGTCAGTTGGCGAGCTGAGGAGCTTGGCCTAGAGGGGAAATCGCCCTGTCCCTTGCTGGCAACGGTGCAGGCGAGCGGACCGAAGTATGCGCCCGCACGAACAGAGCGCCACCAGCTCGCGTTGCCATCGGAGTTGGCGAAAGGCTCGGCTTCAGGGTCGTTCGGGCTTGGTCTCCGGCGCCGATGCCAAGCGACGATCCGATCCAGAGCTGACTATGTGCAAGTTTTCGGGCGATCTCACCAGCGCTCCGCCAACTCGCTGGCAAGATTCGCCAGATCGTTTGGCAATTCGCCAACAAGGCTGGCAAGCCACAAGAAATGCTACGAACAGTGCCTACCAGGGTGTCCTCAACGCCGATAATGAAGATTCTGTAAAGCTATTGGCCGTGCAACCATGGCACATCGACGGTGCAGGAAGGGGAGCTGATCACTCCAACTTTGCGTGGCGGAGGTACTGGTAGACGGTCTCCCGGCTGATCCCGTAATCACGGGCCAGGAGGGTTTTTGGAACACCGGTGCCGGCGCGCTGAACGAGTTCCGCTGCCCGTTCCGGCGGGAGGGTCTTTTTCCGTCCTTTGTAGGCGCCTCGCTGTTTCGCGAGGGCGATGCCTTCCCGCTGGCGTTCCCTGATGAGGGAGCGTTCGAATTCAGCGAAGGCGCCCATGACGGAGAGCATGAGGTTGGCCATGGGGGAGTCCTCGCCGGTGAAGACCAGGCTCTCCTTGACGAACTCCACCCGCACACCTTTGCGGGTGAGGCCTTGGACAAGGGCACGCAGGTCATCGAGGTTCCGGGCGAGCCGGTCCATGCTGTGCACGACCACGGTGTCCCCATCCCGGGCGAACCGCAGCAACTCCGTAAGCTCCGGCCTGGAAGTGTCCCGGCCGGAGGCCTTGTCCGTGAAGACTCGGTCCAGAACCTGGCCTTCGAGCTGTCGCTTCTCATTCTGGTCAAGAGTGCTTACTCGGACGTACCCGATCCGTTGTCCTGCCACCGCCGCCTCCAACCGTCGTCCTGTCAGGTTGAGTCCTAGGCTCCTCTCAAAAGAAGGCCAGGACAAGGTGTCCCGATCGTCTGGTTGGGGTGTGCTCCAACCCGAGGAATAGCGTCTTCAATTGGTGCGAATAGTTCGAAACCGAATATGCACGCTTACCAGTAGGAGCTCGACGAGGCGGACACTCTGGACGGCCTGACTCCCGGCGGTGAGTTCATTGCTGAAGAGAGCTCGTTGCGCAGGTCATTCCCCAAGCCGATCACGAGTGCACCTGTTACTCGTGCTTCCTGGTCCGCCACGGTTCCCAGAAGGCCAGCGAGAAGGACGGCCATGCCTACTGCGTCGATTGTGTGGGCTAAGCCCTCACTACTGGCCGGTAATTCCGGATCACGTCTGTGACACCATCCGCGACGCGAATCTGCAGCTGTAATGCAGTCAGCATGCAGTAGCTCCGCAGTTTGGCCTTGTCTGAAGCTGGGAAAGTCAGTTCCCTTCCGGGAATTGAGCTGCTTCCTGCGGTTCGGACACTCGCTCGTTTCCCGCAGTCGATAGAGTCAGCCCATGGGGATATGGGACAAAGTAAAGGCGGCCTTCGCCGGGCATGCAGAATCAGCGAAGGTCCCGGAGCCAGATCCGCCCGCAGTCAGGCCGCGACCTGCACAGGCACCGGTCGTCGCCGTGGAAGCATTGCCAGTTGAACCAGTGACGCAGTCCGGGCGGCCGCGCGCTGTGCGCAACTACGAAGCGGAAAAGATTAGGGCCGCCGCCGCGGGCCAAAGTGTCAAGAGCTATCGCGCGGGCTACGTCCCGTCGGCAGCCGCGACGAGCCGGCTGGTGGCCGGTCCTGACGGGATGCCGCCGCTGAGGTTGGTACCCTCCAACAACGGCCTCGACTTGGCTCTGCCCAATGGGGAGCTGATTGATTACAACATTCTTGCCCTGCGGCACTTCCGGATTTTCGCGTTCCGCGTGGTTGGCATGGGCTTTTACGAAGACCCGGAGAAGCCCTTCAGGTTCCGTAACGGGCAGCGCGTCCAGGCCGTCCGCGAACCAGCCAACGCACACGACTCCAATGCAGTCGCCATCCACGCCGGGCGGCCTGCGAAGAAGATCGGCTACGTGAACAAGCAGCGGGCCACCTGGGTCGCAAAGCTACTGGATGCTAGCCAGGAGCTGGACGGCATCATTATCCAGAGCAAGGCTTCCTCACCACGCGTTCTGCTGACTACTCCAGAGATGCTGGCATTTCTCCAGCGTGACTGAACCGCGGTCGCGGGCTGAACAGTGCTGCCAGCTCTGAGCCATCCGAGCGGACGACACGCCGAAAGTGTCGCGTTCTTGGATATTTCTAAAGTGACCGTGTAGCTTTCAGGTACAAAACTACAGGAGGTTGCTTTGAAGAACGCGGTCGAAGTCGAATGGTCGTTTCGTCGCTTTGGTGCCCACGGAAAGAGCCTTCCTGAGATCATCCTTAGCACTCTTTCGGACTGCCACAATGAGCATGCCGACGGCCAGGCGCTGATCAAGTCGAAGCATAAGCGGTCCTACGGTCAGGTGAGTTACACCGTCCAGGAGAGGCTCGAGGAGGCGCTGGCGGGACTTGAGGGAGTTGAGTTCAAGCGCCCTGGCCGCGGCAAGCCCAAAGTACTCGTAGTCAACGGCACGGCTCTCGTTGCCTGGCGGTACTCCAGGTTGGCGACGGCCGACCTGAGACAGCAGAAGTTTGGAACTTCTGATTCCCGGATCGGCACCTTCTCAATGCCGGTGGGTCCCTCACAGGGCATGCTTGACCTCGGGGACGGCGCCCGCGCCACCCTGACGCCCGAGGAAATCGAACTCGTTGACGCTCTGCAGGAACTGGACGGTTCTGAGGCGCTAAAGCATCACCCGGTAGTAGTCGTTGCCTATGCCAGCAGCCATCAGGCACTGCATCATGCAGTGTGGGCTGATGCTCAGTTAGATGTGGACGGCACGCTTATCCTGCAAAACGCTCAGGAGCTGTTCCATGCGGATTCAGTGGATGCAGCAGCAAAGGCGGAGCCGAGGGGCTTCGATTCCGAGCCTCGCCGTGGCCTCAACCTGATGCCTAAGGAAGCAGCCGGATCATGACGAAGCAGCTCACTCTGTTTTCAACCGAAGAACTGATGTCGACCCAGGCTGTCAGAGATTACTTTGATCCTGCCAGGCTGACGCAGGCGCGGCGGTTGGCAGGGATCACCAAGCAAGCACTTGGCGAGGCGGTTGGTGTCTCGGGAGCGGCTATCGGCCAATACGAGGCCGGTGTGACACCACGTCCAGAAATACTGGGGCTGCTGGCCAAGGAATTAGGGCAGCCCGTTGCCTTCTTTGCGATGGGCCGGCCGATTGGAAAACTGGACGTTTCTCAGGCCCACTTCCGCAGTCTTCGCTCGACACGAGCGTCGGAGAGGCTCAAGGCCACGTCCTTTGTCGAACAGGTGTGGGAGGTAACTTTCGCACTTGAAAAGCGGGTCGCTTTCCCGGACGTGAATGTCCCGTTCAACGAAGCGGACAGCAGCATGTCCGCCGTAGAAGCGGCTAGGGCCCTCAGAGCCTACTGGGAGGTGCCCAGCGGCCCGGTTCCCAACCTGGTGGAACTCATGGAGCGCAATGGCATCGTGGTTTCGGTTCTCACTCTCCGTGGCGACGAAGATGAAACCGCGCGGGTGGATGCATTCTCTACGGCAGCACTCAACCGCCCCATCGTCGTCGTGACCCCGGAAAGGGCCCGTTCTGTCTACCGGCACAGGTTTACATGCGCCCACGAACTCGGCCATCTCATCCTCCATCGTGAACTCGCTGTCGGGGACCCGCGGCAGGAACGCGAGGCTGACGCTTTTGCTGCCGAATTCCTGATGCCTCGGGCAGAAATAGAGCCGGTTCTCCCCGCCACCATGAACCTTCCACGGCTTGGCCAAATCAGCCAGACGTGGGGTGTGTCGCCGGAGGCTCTGGTGTTTCGCATGCAGGAACTCAAGGGCGCTTCAGACGTTTCCGTTCGACGTGGATATCAAAAGCTAAGGTCCGGCAACCGGCAGGAAGCGTCCGTGGCCGACTACCCGGGAGAGGTCCCGATGCTGCTGACCGAGGCAATGAAAGTTGCTGACAAGTTCGGATTCTCTGTGGCCGATCTGGCAAATGAGCTCAGATGGGCTCCGGAACGGGTTCGGCAAGTACTGGGGCTTGTGGACGAGCGGCCTAGGCTGACGCTGGTTCGTTGACCGAGAGCCCTGATACGGGTACTGCAGACTAAGGAGACCGGACCTCGTTGAGGGGTTAGAAAGACGTGTATGCGCAGCGAAACAAGTATCTGGGGAGAACCTCCGCCGGAACGCGGACCCGAAGGGCTTACTGTGGTGGCCACGTCTGCCGCGGCCCTGATCAATGCCGCGCAGGAGTTGGTTCAGATGCCTGGGGCGGACAAGCTGAAGGTGCGATCCGGGGAGCATATAGCGGCGATTCTCATGACAGCCCTGTATTCCCTGCCTGTGGAGGTAGACGAAGATGGTGGCGTCGACCTTGTCTTCGAGCGTTCCGGCTCTCGAAGTGCCTGGCCGTTCGGCGGGTCGCTCCGGGCAGCTGTTGAGGTGAAGTCGCTTCCAGGCAAATGGCGCAAGCACGAGTACAACGTGAGGCTGGGCGACACGTACCAGGTCAAAATACAGAATGCCCTTGAGATTCTTGAATTGGGCTCGAAGAAGGTCAAGGAGGCTTCGGAGGCCCTGCAGCATAAAGTTGGATCCTCCAACATGTCCCGAAATGCCTTCTTGATCATTCATCCCATGGACGGGTTGGCGCTGGAGCTCGTCAGCGAGGGACCGGTCATCGGGCATCTGCTGCCCGCCTTGGACGAACATGTAGCTCTGAACTACCTGTGGGTCTATTGGTATCCCGGGTTGCTGTCCAAATGGTCCCGGAAGGAGCGCAACTGGACGGACTATTTATTCGCCGAGACCAGTCCGGACGATCCTTCGCTGGACGATGCCATAGAAGCTGCTGAAGACATCTTTCTGGAGGGCATCGGCTGGACCGACGGATCCCCTTGGCGGATGGCCTTTAGCTAGCTATTGCGGCCAGTGGCGATCCGCCCGGGAAGGTCAGCAGATGTAATGAGCGCGGGACGGTGTTCGCAAAGGCCCGCAGTTGTAGTGCAGTAGACGTACAAGTTGGCACTGTTGTGAAGGCTGCCCGTTTCATCCAAATGCTTTCCTGTCACTGTCGGCAATGAGAAAAGGAACCATGACCCTCACAGAACTCGACCCCATTGAGGTCATCGCCCTCGAGATAGCACGTGCTGACATGCACTACGTGGCTGGTTCTTTACGCGGGCTTCCGCATTCCGCTATCGCCGCCGAGATAGCCCTACTTCAGTACGGCACCATGGCGGCCTACGAGGCGCAGCTTTACTTCGGCAGGACTCTGGGTTGGAAACTGGACGCGGATTGGGACGCGGAGACGGCGAAGGCAGCCAGGATGAGTGGCAAATTCTTCGCGGACAAACAGCGGAACCTCCCTGGCGTTGTCGCGCACTTCGATCAGCTTCTCCAGGCGAACCGCGGCGCCTTTTTCCCTCCTGGTCGACGGGGCCGGCTGTTCGACTTTCTCCGCAACGATCTGTCAGTCGTGTTCCTCGATGGCAGGCCGTACACCAGTCTTGTGAGCGCACATTATCTGACGGGTCTCGGACCTGAGCAGGTCAGTGACCTCGAAACTGTCGGTCCGGCGATACGGGAGTTGAGCACCGGGCTCGGTAACATCGCTGGTGTCCTGCTTCGCGGCTCCGGCATTGAATTTCATGAGCCTGGTCCAGTGCAGGCCTTTCAGTGGTTCGACGGGAAGAGCTCGGTAGCGCTGCCGCGATTGTTCGGTGGTGAACTCGAGCCGGCTCTGGCAGCAGCCCTCCTGACGGCTCACAGCATTTCCTGCTCGGCGCTGATGAGCGCGTCCCGGTCACTCTGCCCTTGGTGCGAGGCTGCTGCACGCAAGCATCGGTTCGTCGCCCTATTTCAGGCCCTGACTGCTGTGGCAAATATGAGGGCAGATGGCACCACCACCTTGCACTCCGAAGAGGTTCTGGCGTTTCTCGATGATCCTGAATCGGTATGGGTTCTGGGACAGTCGAAGCTGCGGAATGGACTGATTCACCTCGGCCTCCAGGACATTGCCAAGAACCTCGGAACCGGCAGCACGATTGACGACGCAATCCGCGCCTACACCGGGCAGGACCCCGATGCCGTTTCTGATCGAGTCGTGAGGCACCTGAACCGTTTCGTTGACGTTTTGACTCGGTGGATTCTGTCACCGACCCCGAATGGAAAAACATTTATGGCGGCACTGCACTCTGCCCTTTAGTCAACAGCGCACCACGCACCGGTATTGTGAAGGAAGAAGGACTTACGTGGCAGCCGACTATGACGAAGTCCGTTCCGACGTCAAGGAATCCCAGGACCGTTCCCTGGAGGATTTGCAGTCTGCGAACGCCCCTGATGCCCGCAGCGTCGTCACCGAGCTGGACGAGGCCGACGCCCTCGACGAAGGACTGACACCTGGCGGTGAAATCATCTCTGATGAGCTCATCGTGCAAGTGATTCCTCAGGCTGCGGACGAGTTCACCTGCTATTCCTGCTTTCTGGTCCGGCACCGGTCGCAGCTGGCGCGGGGAAGCAATAGCCATTCCTACTGCATCGAATGCGAAGGCTGACGCAGGTTACGCAGGAATTAGTTGAAGTTTCAACCATCTAGCGTTACATAACGTCGGCTATCGGTGGCAACGGGAGGCATGGGGCAGCGACCATTTGGCCAGCTACGCTGAACGCCTCGCTAGCTGGAGGCGTAGCGACCATGGGCTTGGACGGCCGGGATTGGGAGCATGCCTGCAAATGCCCCGTCTGCGGAAAAACGTCGAGGTTCATATCCTCCTTGTGCAACAGGGCCAATAAGCAGATCGAGTGCGGGTTTAGCAGGGGGTGTAAGTCTGCCCTCCGGGCGCATAGCAACGCGGCCCGGTGTAACGGTCGGGTACTGGCGCGGGCACGGGGTCCCCGCTACCGCTACGCGACCCTGTTTTCGTCAGCCATTGAATCCCTCCCTCTTCGACCGTTGACCACCACGCCGCTCTTTCGGGGTTTCGCACCCACAGCAGCAGCGACACCCACCCTCACCCAATAGGCGCCGGCCCCAGCTCATCAAGCAGCTTCTGCATGGCCACATACGCCTTGTTGCGGTAGGCGATCAGCTCGGGGGTGCGCTCCGCGGGGACGTTGAGGAAGCCGGCGCCGGTCTTGGTGCCGAGCTTCCCGGCCTCCACCAGGTCGCTCAGGATTTTTGGGGTGGCGAACCGCTCCGGGAACTCCTTCTGCAGGGACTTGTAGCAGAAGTTGTACACGTCCAGCCCGGCCATGTCCGCGATGGCGAACGGTCCGAAGAAGGGCAGCCGGAAGCCGAAAGTGGTGCGGACCAGGGTATCCACGTCGTCCGCCGTCGCAATGCCCTGCTCCACCAGCTGCGCCGCCTCGTGGAAAAGCGCGTACTGCAGCCGGTTCAGCACAAACCCGGTGGCGTCCTTGACCACGGCGGTCTGCTTGCCGGCGGCATGGGCGAGTTCACGGACTGCGCCCACCGTGGAGGCGGACGTGCCGGCGTGCGGGATGATCTCCACGCCGGGAATGAACGGCGACGGGTTCGAGAAATGCACGCCCAGGAACCGCTCCGGGTTGCTGACCGGCCCGGACAGTTCGGCGATGGAGATGGTGGAGGTGTTGGAGCCGATGATGGCGTCCGGGCGCGCAGCGGCGCTGATCCGGGCCAGCGTCTGGTGCTTGATGGCCAGGACCTCGGGCACCGCCTCCTCGATGAAGTCCGCATCCGCCACGGCCTCCTCGATGTCCTTCGCGGCCCACAGGTTCTGTTTCAGGATCTCGGTGGAACCGGCAGGGAACAGCCCATCGGCCACGAACTGGTCTGACTCGACCAGGAGCCGGTCGTAGTTTCCCTGGGCCACCTCGGCGGACACATCGGAAAGAGCCACGCGGGCACCTCCCAGCGCCAGGACCTGCGCGATCCCGCCGCCCATGTAGCCGGAGCCCACGATGGCGATCTTCCGGGCGCCGGGACTGCCAGAGGCGCCGCCGGCGATGGTCGGGTTGGATGAATTTTCGGTCATGATCGGACTGCTTTCGTGGATTCGGGTTCGTAGGAGCAGATGGCGTCCACCTTCGCGGCGGAGGCCGAGGTTTCGTCGAACCGGTAGCCGAGCCATTCGCCCACCAGTTTCTTGGCCAGTTCCAGGCCGATGACGCGCTGGCCCATGGTGAGGACCTGCGCGTTGTTGCTCAGCACCGAGCGCTCCACCGAGTACCCGTCGTGCGCCGTGACCGCCCGGATTCCCGGGACTTTGTTGGCGGCGATGGCCACGCCCAGCCCGGTGCCGCAGATCAGCAGGGCGCGGTCCGCCTCGCCCTGGGCCACCTTGCGGGCGGCGTCGACGGCGACGTGCGGGTAGGCGGTGGTGTCACCGGCCCCCACGCCCACGTCCACAACGGATGCCACGCGGCTGTCTGCTTCCAGCAGCGACTTCAGTGCCTCCTTGTATTCGACGCCGGCCTCGTCATTGCCGATGACGATGCGCCACCCTGCCCCGGTACCGGCGCTCATGCCTGGACTCCATGTCCGGCCATAGAAGCGGCCGCCCTGGGATAAGAGAGTGCCGGTGAAGGCTCGAAGTACTCAGAAACCCGCGTCACGATCAGGGCGAAGGACACCGCGCCGGGATCCGGGTGGCCCAGGCTCTTTTCGGCCAGCGGCCGCGCCCTCCCCTTCAGCGGGCGCAGGGATGCGGTGGCGTCGGCCGCCTGCCGGGCGGCTGTCACGGCGGCGGCGAGGGCCCCGGTTACCGGCGTCCCGCCGTCGAACGCGGCCACAAAGGCGTCCCGGAAGGGAAGCAGCGCGTCCACCATGGTCTTGTCTCCCGGTCCTGCCTTACCCAGGCTGGTGACGGCGTCCGCGAAGGCGGCCACTGCGGCCGCCGCGTCCCCGCCGCTGTAGGAGTCCTTGTTGCCGAGGGCCCGCCCGGCAGCCGCCAGGGCGGATCCCCAGAGCGCCCCCGACGTGCCGCCGGCGCGCTCGCTCCAGGCCTCGCCCGCCGCGGTGAGGACGCGGTGAACCGAAAGTCCTGCGCCAACAGCTTCGCCGGCCGCCGCCACCGCGGCGTCCACGCCCCGGCGCATGCCGATGCCATGGTCGCCGTCGCCGGCAATGGCATCCAGCCTGCCCAGTTCACGTTCATGGTCGACGACGGCGTCCCTCGCCTGGGCGAGCACGTCGGCTGCCAGCCTGCCCAGCCCGGCCGCTGCCGCCGTCGTATCTTCCTCCTCGGCGGCCAGGGCGCCCTCCGTTGCGGCCAGCCCCCGGCGGGCCCGCGGTGCCAGGCTGCCCTTGCGGTACCCGGGAGTGTCGGCCGGGGCCGTCCAGAAGCGCTCCAGCTCGTCATCCAGCCACAGCAGCGTGAGGGACAGGCCGGACATGTCCAGGCTGGTCACCAGCTCCCCGCACTCTGGTTCAACCACGGTCAGGCCGGCGCCGTTGAGGAGTTTGTCGATCTTGCCGAAGAGCAGGAACAGTTCCTCGTACTTCACCCTGCCCAGCCCGTTGAGGATGGCCACAACGCGGTTCCCGGCATCATCGGGCTTGTCCCGGAGCAGCCCGGAGACGAGCAGTTGGGCGAGTTCTGAGGCCGTGGGCATGGGATGGTCCGAGATCCCCGGTTCGCCGTGGATACCCAGGCCCAGCGACATTCCGCCGGCCGGCACGTGGAACAGCGGCTCGGCAGCGCCCGGCAGGGTGCAGCCGTCGAAGGCCACTCCTAGCGAACGCGTGCGGTAGTTTGCGCGCACTGCGAGACGTTCGACGGCGTCCAGGTCCAGTCCCGCTTCGGCTGCGGCGCCGGCGATCTTGAAGACGGTCAGGTCCCCGGCGATTCCGCGGCGCTTGTCGATCTGGTCCAGCGGGGCGCTGGCGATGTCATCGGTGACCAGGACGGTGCGGGTCTCGATGCCTTCGGCGTTGAGCCGTTGCTGTGCCTCGCCGAAATGGATCACGTCCCCGGCGTAATTGCCGTAGCTGAACAGCACGCCGCCGCCGGCGTTTGCTGCCTTTGCCACCCGGTACGCCTGCCCGGCGGAGGGCGAGGTGAAAATGTTGCCGCACACCGCACCTGCCGCCAGGCCCGGCCCCACCAGCCCTGCGAAGGCGGGGTAGTGTCCGGAGCCGCCGCCCACCACCACGGCCACCTGGCCCGCGGGAACCTCGGTGGAGCGGACAACGCCGCCGTCTACCCTGGCCACGTAGCCGCGGTTGGCTGCCACCAGGCCGTCCAGTGCCTCCTCCGCAAAGTCTGCGGGGTTGTCAAAGATCTGGGTCATGGTTTCCTCGTTGAATCCTTGGGTTGGAAAGGTGCGGGTTTGGCGCTTAGACGCGGGCGGGCTGCGCCGGCTGCTGCCTACCCTGGGCCACCTGGCTCCTGCCCAGCGCGTAACCCCCGGCCTTGGGCAGGACGTGGCGGCGGAGGTAGTCCTGGTTGCTGGCCGAGACACTCAGGCCGTCCCCGCCGTAGTGTTCGGTGCAAAGGATCCCCTGGAACCCGGCGGCCAGGGCCACCTTGAATGCCTCCCGGTAGTTGATGAGGCCGCTTTCCATGGGAGCCGGCATGGTGACGTACGAACCGCGGGCCGCGTCCTCGTCCCGGAAGTAGTTCTTCATGTGCCAGAAGTTGGCGAACGGCAGGGTCTTGGCCACCAGCTCCCGCCAGTCCTCCACCGGCCGGTGCAGCCGGATCAGGTTGCCCAGGTCCGGGTTGAGGCCCACGTTGGGAAGCCCGATGTCCTGGACAAGGCGCACGGAGGAATCAGCGGTGCCCAGGTACGTGTCCTCATACATCTCCAGCGAGAGCAGCAGGCCCACCTCGGCGGCGTGCCGGCCGAGTTCCCGGAGGCGCGAAACCGCATTGCCCCAGGTTTCCCGGTCTCCCTCCGGGTCCTTGTGCCCCTCGACCGTCCAGAACCAAAGCTGTTTCTGCTGCTCCGGCGTGATGGCCTGGTGCAGGCCAAAGGACACAACCTCGCACCGCAGCTCGGCCGCCGCGTCAATGGTCCGGTGGCTGTACGCCAGGTTGGCTTCCCAGTTCCGCTCGTCAATGACGCTGCGGCGGATGGCGGAGACGGCAGGGGTGCCGATGCCCACGTCCTGTGCCGTCTGCCTGAACTCGGCGAGCCGGCCCGCGCTGAGGTCACCGGGGCGGACCCAGCTGTCCGTCAGGTCCGCGTTGGCGAACCCGGCCTCCTTCACCTCGGCCAACGCGGACGCCCACACGGAGGCATCGGCGTCGTTGACGTGGGTTCCCTGGGCGCTGGTGCCCGGGAAGGGCAGCATGGCCGCGGTGATGGGCCAGTTGTCGGCTGTGTAGGCCATGCCTACGACGCTTCCTGGGCCTGGAGCCGGTCCAGCTCCCCGGCCAGGACGGTCAGCTCCACGCTCGCCGGCCGCTCCACGGTGCTGTTGATGCGCACGGCGGACCCGCTGCCGGCTGATTCGAGGACCGATTCCATCACCTCGAGGGCGTGGTAGGCCATCGCTCCTCCCGCACGGGGCTCCGCGCCCGCGGGGGTGGAGGCCAGGTCCGCGATGCCGAAGCCGCGACCGGAGTCAACGTAGCCGGCGGACACGGGAAGGGTTTCCCAGTCCTCGGCGCCGAGGGAGAACAGCTGGACGTCGCCGTCGAAGTGGTTCGGGTCCGGCACCACCAGGGATCCGCGCTCGCCGTGGATCTCGATGTTGGGGGACTTGGACTTCACGGCGTCGAAGCTCATGAACAGGGTGGAAAGCGCACCGGAGGCGTGCACCAGGACACCGGTCACATGGGAATCGATGTCAACGGGGACCTTCTCGCCCTGGCGGGGTCCGGAGCCGATGGTGCGTTCGTTGCGGGTGTGGCTTGCTGCGCCGATGACCGAGACCACCGGACCCAGCAGGGTGACGAGTGCGGTCACGTAGTACGGGCCCATGTCCAGGAGGGGGCCGCCGCCGGGCTGGTAGTAGAAGTCCGGGTTCGGGTGCCACCGCTCATGGCCCGGGGTCACCATGGTGGCGCTCGCCGAGATGGGTGCACCGATCAGGCCGTCATCGATCGCCTTGCGCGCGGTCTGGATGCCGGTGCCCAGCACCGTGTCCGGTGCGCAGCCGACGGTGACTCCCGCCTCCCGCGCGGCGTCCAGCACCTGGCGGGCTTCCGCGGTGGTGGCAGCAAGGGGCTTCTCGCCGTACACGCTCTTGCCGGCCGCGATGGCCTTCAGCGCCACCTCGGCGTGGGCGGCGGGGATGGTCAGGTTCAGGACCAGTTCGACGTCGTCCGCGGCCAGGAGTTCCTCGACGGAGAGGGCGCGGACGCCTTCGTAGTCATCTGCCGCAGCCTGGGCGCGTGCGGGGTCCAGGTCGGCCACGGCCACCAGGCTAATCTGCTCGAGTTTGCGGAAATTGGCCAGGTACTGGGCGATGATGGCTCCGCAGCCAATGATTCCGACTTTCAACGGCTTGCCCACAGCAGGCCCCTTTCAATGATGGTGCGGACGTTGGTGTCCTGGAGGATTTCGACCCGGTGGCCGGGGGTGGCGACGAAAATGCGGCCTTTGCCCCACTGGCGGGTCCAGATGGCGGGGGAGGTAACTTCGCGGTTCCAGGGGTCCCACTCCCTGACCTTCTGGGTGGTGGTGGCCAGGACGTCGATGTAGTCGTCCGAGAGCACCCAGTACTGCTCGGTGACCAGGTCGAAGTCGGCGATGCCCTTGGTGATGGGGTGCTCCGCGGCGGCCGGGAGCATGTTCACCGTGTAGGGAACGTAATTGTCAGACTGCTCGCCGACGCACTCGTCCGGGTGCTTGCCGGGGTGGCAGGCGAACTGCCCGCCGATCAGGTGCAGGTAGTCGGAGTTGTTGCGGTACGAATCGGCGATGCCGCCGTGCCAGCCGGCCAGGCCGGTGCCGTTTTCCACGGCGGCCCGCAACCCGGCGAACTCGTCCTTTTCAATGGTGGTCATGGTCATGCACTGCATGATCAGGTCCACGCCGGCCATGTATTCCGCGTCGGCGTACACCTTGGGGGATTCCTCCACGCGGACGTCGTAGCCGTTGTCCTTGAGGTAGGGGATGAAGAGTTCCGTGGCCTCGTACGGCTGGTGGCCATCCCAGCCGCCGCGGACCACCAGGGCGTTCTTGCGTTCTGTCATGTCGGGGGTTTCCTTTTGTTTGGCTGCCGGCCGTGGACAGAAAGTCTGGGCCGGAAAGTCTGGGTCAGCGGCTGGAGAAGGCGGCGTCGAAAGCGGCAGCCGGCTGGGCGATCCGGGCAAGTTCCTTGACCATGGCCAGGGCCTGCGGTGCGCCGACGAGCCGGTCCATGCCGGCGTCCTCCCACTCGATGCTGGTGGGCCCGCTGTAGCCGATGGCGTTCAGGGTCCGGAAGATCCGGTTCCACTGGACGTCGCCGTGCCCGGCGGTGACGAAGTCCCAGCCGCGCCGGGGATCGGCCCAGGCCAAGTGGGAGCCCAAGCGCCCGTTGCGGCCATCGAGTTGGCGGACCGATTCCTTCACGTGCACGTGGAGGATGTGGTCCGCGAAGTCCTGCAGGAACATCACCGGGTCCAGGTCCTGCCAGATGAAGTGGGACGGGTCGAAGTTAAGCCCGAAGCTCTTGCGGTGCCCGATTGCCTCCAGGGTGCGCTTGGCGGTCCAGTAGTCGTAGGCGATCTCGGACGGATGGACCTCCAGGGCGAACCGGACACCCACCTCCTCGAAGACGTCCAGGATGGGGTTCCACCGGTCGGCGAAGTCCTGGTAGCCGGCGTCGATCATTGCCTCCGGGGCGGGCGGAAACATCGCCACGGCCTTCCAGATGGAGGACCCGGTGAACCCTGTGACGGTCTTGACGCCCAGGCGCGCGGCGGCCCGTGCTGTGTCCTTCATGGACTCCGCGGCCCGGCGGCGCACTCCTTCCGGTTCGCCGTCGCCCCAGATCTCCGCCGACAGGATGCCCTGGTGGCGTTCGTCGATGGGGTCGTCGCACACGGCCTGCCCGGTGAGGTGGTTGGCGATCGCGAAGACCTTGAGGTTGTTTTTTTCCAGGATGTCCAGCCGGCCCTGGAGGTAGTTGTCGTCCTCCGCGGCCCGGCGGGGGTCCAGATGGTCGCCCCAGCAGGCGATTTCCAGCCCGTCAAAGCCCCACTCGCCGGCGAGCCGGGCCACCTCCTCGAACGGCAGGTCGGCCCACTGCCCGGTAAAAAGCGTGATTGGTCGTGTCATGGCTGTTCCTTCTCCTGTTCCTGCGTTCACGGTCCTTAGACCTTCTGCCACTGGCTGGAGTTGGTGGCGCTTGCCTCCACGGCGGCCAGGACCCTCTGGACCTGCAGGGCATCCGCGAAGGACGGCTCGGGCTGGCGGCCCTCACCGATTGCGGTGACCAGGTCCACCACCTGGTGGGTGAAGCCGTGCTCGTAGCCCAGCCCGTGGCCGGTGGGCCACCAGTTGCCGACGTATGGGTGTTCGGGTTCGGTGACGAAGATTTTCCGGAAGCCGGCGTCCGGGGACTCCGCAGCGTCGTAGAAGGACAGGACGTTCATGTCCTCGAAATCGAAGGCGAGGGAGCCTTTGGTGCCGTTCAGTTCCAGGCGCATGGCGTTCTTCCGGCCCAGCGCGTACCGCGTGGCTTCAAAGACGCCGATCGCGCCTGCGGAGGCACCGCCGTCGAACTTTGCGCTGAAGATGGCGGCGTCATCCACGGTGACTTTCCCGCGCGGTGCGTCGCCGCTGAGGTCGCCGTGGCCGCCCAGGCCCACAAGGTCGCCGGCAAGGGGACGCTTCGGGACAAACGTCTCGAGCAGTGCCGAGACGCCGCTGATGCTTTGGCCGGTGACCCATTGCGCGGCGTCGATGCTGTGCGCCCCGATGTCGCCGAGGGAACCGGACCCGGACTTGCTCTTGTCCAGCCGCCAGGTCATGGGGGCGTTGGCATCGGAGAGCCAGTCCTGCAGGTACTGCGCCCGGACGTGGCGGATCTCGCCCAGCCTGCCCTGCTCCACGAACCGCTTGGCCAGCGCCAGTGCGGGGGTGCGGCGGTAGCTGAAGCCGCACATGGACATGACACCTTGCTTGGCCGCGGTCTCCGCAGCGAGGGTCATCCGCTCGGCTTCCTCCACGGAGTTCGCCAGCGGCTTCTCGCACAGCACGTGCTTGCCGGCCTCGAGGGCGGCAATCGCAATCTCGGCATGGGTGTCGCCGGGCGTGCAGATGTCGATCAGGTCGATGTCGTCGCGCTCGATCAGGCGGCGCCAGTCCGTCTCCACCGAGTCCCAGCCCAGCTTGTCCGCGGCTGCCCTGGCGGCCTCGGCGTTCCGGCCGGCGACGGCGGTGAGCTGGGGCTGGAGCGGCAGGTCGAAAAACCGTGGTGCGGTGCGCCAGGCGTGGGAGTGGGCCGCGCCCATGAAGGCGTAACCCACCATACCGACGCGAAGGGGCTGTGCGGGGGTCATGTGTCTGTCCTTTCGTGGAGGTCCTGGTGGCTACTTGCTGAAGCCGGCGGTGAGGCCGCTGAGCAGCTGCCGGCGTCCCACCACGTAGAGCACCAGGATTGGCAGGGTGCTGAGCACAACCGAGGCGAGCACGGCCGGGATGTTGACGCTGTATTCGCCCTGGAAGGTCCACAACGCCAGGGGAAGGACGCGCAGGCCCGGGCTCTGGGTGAGGACCAGCGGGAGCAGGAATCCGTTCCAGACGTGCAGGCCGTTGTAGATGGCGACGGTCACGATCGCGGGGCGGGTCAGCGGTAGGGCAAGCCGCCACATGGTCTGCCACTCGCTGCAGCCGTCCAGCCGCATTGACTCGAAGAGTTCGTTCGGGACGTCGCGGATGAAGTTGGACAGGATCAGTACTGTCAGTGGGATGGCAAAGGCAATGGAGGGAAGCATGAGTGCAAGCAGGCTGTCGTACAGGTTGAGGCGGATGATCATCAGGTAGATCGGGATGATCGTGGCCTGCAGCGGGATCGCCAGTCCCATCAGGAACATGCCGTTGACCAGCTTCAGGAACCTGCCCTTGCCCCGGACTATTGCGAAGGCGGCCATGAAGGAAATCAGCACGGTGGGTACGACGGCACCGAGGGTGACGATGGTGCTGTTCATGAAGTACTTCGCGAAGTCGGCCTCGAGGACCATCTGGTAGTTTTCCAGCGTCGGGGAGGTGGGAACCGCCAGCGGATTCTGGCCGAAGTACCCTTCCTGGGTCTTCAGGCTGGTGATGACCACGTAGTAGATCGGAATGATGATGATGGCCAGCCAGATCCAGCCACCGAGGCCCGCCGGGACGTTCAGCCGCCTCATCCGGGAACCGAGCCCCCGCTTGGCGGGGGAGCCGGCCGGGGTGCCCGTGGGAGTTTCCTCCGTGCTGCTTGTCAGGACGGTGCTCACCCTACATTCCTTCCAATTGGCTGCCCTGCTTGTCCTTGCCTCCAAGGCGCTGGAGGAACAAAGCAAGTGCAAGGCCGATGAGTACGAGGATGACGGCGATGACGCTGGCCGGGCCCATGAGGTTGGCCCGGAAGCCCCGCAGGTACATGTCCAGGGCCAGGATGCGCGTGGAGTTGCCCGGACCGCCGCCGGTGAGGACGAAGATCAGGTCGAAGTACGTCAGGGACCCCACCACCATCAGGGTGGAAGAGGTGATGATGGTGTACTTCAGCTGGGGGAGGGTGATGTGGAAGAACTGCTTGATGGTTCCCGCCCCGTCGATTTCCGCTGCCTCGTAGAGTGACTTGGGGATCTGCCGGACCCCGCCTTGGTAAATGAGCGTGTGGAAGGGGACGAACTGCCAGGCGATCACAAAGATGACCAGCCCCAGCGCCAAGTGGGGGACGCCCAGCCAGTCCTGCGCCAGGAAGGGCAGCCCCAGCCCGGTTGCCAGGCCGAAGTTCGGGTCCAGCAGGGCCTTGAACGCGATGGCGACTGCTGCCGATGAAAGCAGCAGCGGCAGGAAGTACAGGACGGCCAGGGCGGCCCGGTAGCGCTGGCTTCCCGCGGTGAAGACACCCAAAAGGAGGCTGATGGGGGTCTGGACCAGCCAGGAGGCGATCATGATCAGGAACGTCAGTCCCAGGGCGTTGTACAGCCCGGGGTCCGCGAGCACGGAGAACCAGTTGCCCAGCCCCGCCGCCCCGATGGCACCGATGCCGTCCCAGCTGGCGAAGCTCAGGATTAGGACACCGGCCAGCGGCACCACGGCGAATGCCAGGAAGAAGAACAGCGCAGGCACAGTCAGCCAGGCAAGGGCGGCGTTACGGTCTCCGCCCTTGCCTGGGCCAGTCCCGGCGGGAGCTGCCGGCTTGGCCTTACGCGTGGTGGCGACGGCGTTACTCATTTTCCGAGGGTTGCATTCATGTTCTCGGCGAACTGCTGCGGGGTGATCGACTTCAGGAACAGCTGGTCGATGTTGTTCAGCAGGGCTTCAGCCGCGGTGGGGCTCAGGGCCTGGTCCCACGACTGCTGGAAGTTGGGGGCGTTCTTGGCAAGGTCGTAGACAAAGTTCAGGAAGTCCTTGTCCTCGGAGGTGTTGAGCTTGTCCTCGATGCCGTTGACGATCGGGACGGAGCCGGAGTTGATGTAGGTATCGATGACCGTCTCGGTCAGGATGCCGTCCTTGAAGAACTTCTTCGCCGTCTCCTTTTCCGCGTCGGTGGCCTTGGAAGAGATCGACATATACTGCGCAGGGTTTCCCACGCCGTTCTTCGGATCGCCCTTGCCGCCGGCAACCGTTGGGAACTGGACGAACCCCAGCTTCCCGTCCTGGACGAAGTTCTGGCCGCCCTTCTTCATGGCGCCGTAGGTCCAGGAACCGTGCAGCATCATGGCTGCCTTGCCCGTGAACAGCAGGGCCTGGTCCGCATTGGAGTCCGCCGCGATGGACGAGAAGCCCTTGATGAATCCGTCCGCGGAGACGAGCTCCTGGATCTTGGTTCCGGTTTCGATGACGGCGGGATCCATCCAGGAGTCCGGCTTGCCCTCAAAGATGGCGGTGAACACTTCGGCGCCGCCGATGCGGTCCAGCAGGTATTCCAGCCACATCATGGAGGTCCACCTGGACTGGCCGCCCAGGGAGAAGGGTGCCACGCCCATGTCGTTGAAAGTCTTGACCAGGGACATCACGTCATCCCAGGTCTTGGGCGGCTGGGCCCCCGCCTTTTCGAACAGTTCCTTGTTGTAGAACAGGACGATCGGGGCGACGTACTGGTTGGGCAGTGCGTAGATCTTTCCGTTGACCGTGGCCGCACCGAACGACGCCGGGAAGAACTTCTCCTTCAGGTCCGGGTTCTCGTCGAACCAGCCGGTGAGATCGTCAACCTGGTTGGCCTCGGCGTAGGTCTTCAGGGTGCCGCCGCCCCAGCCGTAGATGATGGTGGGTGCCTGGCCGGCGCCGATGGCGGTCTTGATCTTGGTTTTGTAGGCGTCGTTCTGGAAGTAGGTCACGGCGATCTTGTCGTCCGGGTTCGCGGCGGTGAAGGCGTCCACGGCCTTCTGCATGGTGGTCTGGTTCGGTTCGCCGGAGAGGTACCACATGCTGGCGCCACCGCCGCTGCTGGAGGAACCCGGTCCCGACGTTCCGCAGGCAGTGGCCGTCATGGCGGCGAAGGGGGTGAGGGCAGCAAGGGCGAGGAATGAGCGCCGGGAGGTCTTGGATTGCTTCATTGCGTCTCCATCTGAGATTGCTTCGTTGCAAATGTAGGCGTGAACTCAACCTGCGGTTTCGAAATATTTCGAACGCGTGATTTAGGTCACGGTCTAAACTAAAGGTCGCAAGCGGGTTAGGTCAAGACCCAATTTTGCGGCTTTATTTCGCTGGCACTCCTAGGTCCCTTGACCCGTCCCGCGGAAGTCTGAACAATGAGTCAACGAAACTTTTCGAAAGGTCTCAGCAGATGGCAACGAAAATCCCGGAACGGGCCAAGCCGACGCTTGCCTCCGTTGCCCAGCAGGCCGGGGTTTCCGCGCCCACCGTTTCGAAGGTGGTGAACGGCCGCGAGGATGTGTCGCCGGAAACCCGGGCCCGTGTACTGGCCGTGCTTGAGCAGGCCGGATACCAGTCGCCGCTGCAGCGCCGTTCCGCCGGGGAAACCGGCACCGTGATTGAAGTTGTCATCGATGTCCTGGATTCCGCATACACCATCCAGGTCCTCAACGGCGTGCTGCAGTCCGCGGCCGATGCCGACGTCGAGATCCTGGTCAGCGTTACCGGTCCGGCGGGCCAGGGCCGGCGCAGCCCCGAGCGCCGCGCCCAGCGCATGGTGGACGAGGGCAGGGCCGGAATGATTGTGGTGACCTCAGCCTTCAGCGAGACGCAACTGCACCCTTTCCGGCGCCGCCAGATTCCCGTCGTCGTGATTGACCCGCTGAACCCGCCCTCCGCCGACGTGGTCAGCATAGGGGCCACCAACTGGGCCGGCGGCAAGGCGGCCACGGAACACCTGCTGGAGCTGGGGCACCGCCGGATCGCGTACATCGGCGGCATCGAGAATGCCGAGTGCAACCAGGCGCGGCTGCACGGCTACATGGCCGCACTCATGGCACATGGCGTGCCGGTGGACCCGCAGTACATCTACTCCGGGGGCAGGTTCCGGCGGGAAAGCGGCGTTAGAGGCCTGCAGGCGCTGCTCGAGCTGGACAAGCTTCCGACGGCGATCTTCGCCGGCAGCGACACCATCGCCCTGGGCATTCTTGGCGAGGCGGGCCGGCACGGCATCCGGGTTCCCGAAGACCTGAGCCTTATCGGCTTTGACGGAACAAACCAGGGCGAGGAATCGGTCCCGTCGCTGAGTTCCATAGCCCAGCCGCTGGAGGAGATGGGGCGTGCGGCGTTCCGGTCTGTGCTGCGCCAGGCGCGGGGGGAAGTCCTGGATTCGCACCGCGTGGAGCTCGCCACCCACCTGATTGTCCGTGACTCCACGGCACCGCCCGCAGCCTGAGGTACTACTCATGAAAATTACCAATCTGGACACGGTTGTTGTCGACTTCTACCGGACGAACCTCATATTTGTCCGCTTGAGCACGGACGAGGGCCTTACTGGCATTGCCGAAGCAACGCTTGAAGGCCAGGAGCATGCTGTTCGGGGTGCGGTGGCGGTCCTCGCCGACGCTGTCCGCGGCAAGGATCCCACCTGCATAGCCCGGAATATTTACGAACTTAACCGTGACGCCTATTGGCGTGGGGGCCCCGTGACCATGACTGCCCTCAGCGCGCTCGAAATGGCTATGTGGGACGTTTCCGCACGCGCGCTGGGTGTGCCTGTCCACCGCATGCTCGGTGGCCAGGTCCGCGACAGGGTCCGCGCCTACGCCAACGGCTGGTTCTCGGGAGCAAAATCGCCGGAGGACTTCGCGGACGCCGCCGTGCAGACAGTTGCCCAAGGTTTCCGGGGACTCAAATGGGATCCGTTCGAAGCCGCTGACCTGACTCTCGAGCCGCGGGACCTGCGGCGGATGCTAGAGCCCGTCGCCGCCGTCCGCGAAGCAGTAGGGGACGATATCGAGCTGTTCATTGAAGGGCACGGCCGTTTCGATGTCCCCACCGCAATCCGGGTTGCCCGTGAAATAGAGCAGTTCCAGCCCGTGTTCTTTGAGGAGCCCTGCCCGCCGGACGGAATCGACTCCCTTGTCTAGATACGCTCCAAGTCACCAGTTCCAATCGCCGCCGGGGAGCGCTGGTTCGGGCGGAACACCTTTGTCCCCGCACTGGCACGGCATGCCGTGGACTACATACAGCCGGACGTTACACACGCGGGGGGCCTGCTGGAGCTGTCATTCATTTCCACGCTAGCGGCAGCCCATTACATCCCCTTCGCACCGCACAACCCGAGCGGTCCGCTCAGCACCGCAGCCACCTTGCAGCTTGGCGCGATGCTGCCGAACTTCCGATACCTGGAAATTATGGCCTCCGACGTCCCGTGGCGCGGAGAGATTTCCAATGAGCGCCTCCGGTTGACCGAGGGGGGTGACATCCTCATTCCCGAGGGCGTGGGCCTGGGCATCGAACTCGACTTCGAGGCGATTGCCGAGCACCCCTACACGCCCCATCCAATGCGGATTTTCCATGATGCTGTGGCTGACATCAGGCCCCCGGACGCCCGGTCCTACTTCAACCTCCACGGAGCGCCGGCCATCTGAGCCAGGGAAGGGGTGCTGGAGCCGCACGCGGGACGCTTCAACGGTATTTGATGAGCTGAAGTCCGAGGGGTGGCGCTTCGACAAGCCGGCCCGCCGCGGCTGACGCCTGACGCCTGACGCCTGACGGTGGCGCCCTTAGCCGCGGCGCGTGTAGCTGATTTCGGTCGCGCGCAAGGGCACCGCCTGCAGGCTCACGTAGCTGCCCTGTGCTGTGTTCCCGGTGCGGGTGCCGCCTCCTGGCAGCGAGATGTAGCCTGCCTCGGTGCGGCGTGAGTCGGCCGGGTGACCGGGCAGGGTGACGTAACTGCCGCCGCGGGGTGTGCCGGCCGCGGTGGCCGGGGTTGCTTTGATGGTGACGGGACGTTCGAGTGTCTGGGTCATGCTGTTCTCCTGATGCGTGAGGTTGGGTGGCTGCGCGTCCGGGATCCCTGCCGTTCCCATGTGCCTCAGACCTGCGGGTGGTCCGCAGGGGGCAATGGGGGTGGGGTTCGATGCAGTGCGGGGAGCCGGCGCATTGGCGCACGGGGAACTGTTCACCCGCATACAGCCCGGACAGGGCTTCGGTGGCCTGGCATCAACGTTACGGCTTATTTTGAGTGCATCAAAATAAGGTGGCGGAACTCACGGGGAGCCCTTACTTCTTCGTCAGCCGGTACCGCTCAATTTGCCGCAGCCGCCGCATCAGGCTGTCGCGCCGCGGGTGCGGCACGGTGTCGGAGGCCTCCGCGGTGAGGTCGATGTGCTTGGTGCCGTACTGCCACAGCAGCAGGTCATCCAGCAGCCGGTCGGGGCCGGGGGAGTAACGGTGGTCCAGGGCCCTCCGGACCTCGGTGATGCGGTTGGCACTGAGCAGCCCGGCCAGCTGCATGGTCTGGTTGAGGCCGTGTGCGGCGAGGAGCTCGGCGGCCCAGCCCCAATCGTCGTCCACCTTGCGGTCCACGTGCGGAAGCAGCGTCCGCCAGACATCCCTGATGCGGTTGGGCGTCAGCGGCGCTGCGCCCTCGCCCTCGGCATCCCAGAAGCTGCGGACTTCCTCATAGCGCTCGTGCAGGTCGGCGAAGGCAGTTTCCACCGTCTCCAGCATGGCCGCGGTGGCGGTGAACTGCCGGTCGAAGTGCGGGGTCCAGGCGCGCGGGTCCTCGGCCTTGAACCGGATGTCGTGCTCGATCTCGCTCCACGCGTGGGCAAAAATGGTGCGGATCTGGCACTCAAAGAAGTAGCTGCCGTTGGGCACGGCGTCCGGGTTGAAAACCTGCTGGTATTCCTTGACGGCCTCGTTCTGGATGGTGCGCAGGATCAGGTGCCGGCTGGAATACCCGTAGGTGCCGGATTCGATGGAGCCAATGTCCTTTTCCCGGTCGCCCCGGCAGTCGAAGAGCTGGCGCTGGTGCTTGATGATGTTGGCCACCACCGCATTCTCGGCCGGCAGCTTGGTGATCACCCGGATCCCCACCATGTCATTGAGGGTCCGGAACGGGTCCGGGAACTTCAGGACCGGGGGTCCGCCCGGCTCCAGCGGCTCCTCGATGCGGGAGATTTTTTCCTTGAAGGATTCCACCGTTTTGGTGCGCCCGGTGACAAACAGCGGCGTGACCTCGGAGTCCTTCAGCATGTCCCGCAGGGTCAGCAGGACGTCCCGGGTGACCAGTTTCAGGGCAGGGCGGACGCGCTCGTAGATCTCCACGTTCTGTTCCACGGATTCGCGCAGGCTCGCGTCCAGGCTGTCCCAATGACTCGGCATGGTTCCAGCTTACGGCCGGGCACTGACAGAACGACGGCGGCGGGCGCCTTCAGCGGTCCGCTGCGGCGGCGGATCGGCCCACCACGAGCGAGTTCTGCCGGCCGCCAAGGGCGGCCGGCAGGTGAGGAAAATAAGCGGTCCCCGCGCCCGGAAAAACGTGTTTCGCCCAGGCCTTCCGGACCGGGGATTCTGGTGGGACGATGCCCGTATGAGCGATACCAGCCATGCAACTGCGCGGGACCTTGGCCCCCACCAGCGCGCCCATGTTGCACCAACCACCCAGCAGGTCCGGACCATAGGACAGCGCCGGCGGGAGGCGGAGGAGAAGCTGGAACAGCATCTCCAGGAAGCCCGCCGCAAGTACGAACACCACGAGGCCCAGCCCCTTCCGGAGGCTCCGCGGCCCGACAAGGACAAGCACCGGTAGCTTCGGCGCTGCTTCTCCGGCCGGGACAGCCGGCCCCGGGTGGTCGGCTGCGCGGTGTTGCCCGGCATCAGGTGCACCGGTACGGTCAACACCATGCTCAACTCCGGCACCCGGCCGCCCGCCGTCGAACAGGCAGGCCGGATCGTCGTCGTCGGCTCCCTGAACGCGGACCTCACCATCTACTGCGAACGCCTCCCGCTCCCCGGCGAGACGGTGCACGGCAACGGATTCGCCGTGAACCCGGGCGGCAAGAGCGCCAACCAGGCCGTCGCCGCCAGCCGGCTGGGCGGGAACGTCAGCCTCGTGGGCGCGGTGGGGGAGGACCCCAACGGCAGCATGCTGCTCTCCTCCGCCGCAGGCTCCTGGGTTGATGTGGGGCATGTCCGGACGTCACCCGAGCCCACGGGCGTCGCCGTGATCGCCGTCGATGCCGGCGGCGAGAACAACATCATCATCTCGGCCGGCGCCAACGGCACCTTGTCGCCCGCGGACGTGGCGGCAGCGTCGGATGTCCTGGAGGAGGCCGCCGTCGTCTGCCTCTGCCTGGAGGTGGGCATGGACACGGTACTGGCAGCGGCACGGGCAGGGCACGACGCCGGCGCAACAGTCCTGCTCAATCTCTCGCCTTACGGCGAGGTGCCGGAGGAGCTCACCGCACTCACCGACGTCCTGTTGGTCAACGCGCATGAGGCCGCGCTGTTCCTGGGTGACAATGCAGCCGTTCCGGGCCCCGATGCGCCTGCTGCCGAGTGGGACAATGCTGCCTGGGATGGGGCCAGAACGCGGTTTGCGGAGCGGGGGATCCGGCAGGCGGTGGTGACTCTCGGTGCGCAGGGCTCGGCAGTGCTGGATTCACTGGCTCCTGAAGGGGCCCGGGTCATCCGGATTAAGCCCATCACGGTCACGGGCGTGGACACCACCGGCGCGGGCGACGCCTTCACCGGCGCCGTTGCCGTCCGGCTGGCCGCCGGGGACGCACTCGCCGGGGCAGCTGCTTTTGCTTCCGCGGCTGCGGCCCTGGCCACCACCCGGAAGGGGACGCAGGCAGCCTACCCGGCGGCGGCTGACGTGGCCCGCTTGCTCGGCGCCTGACAAGGACGCTCAGGCGCCGCCGTCGTCCTTTACGCCGCGTGCCCCCGAAACGTCGGCGAGGCGACCAGTGAACCGGTCCATAGTCCGGTTGATGCCCAGGGTGTCCATGAGCCGGTCGAAGGCCCCCACCGGAAGCAGCCGGGCGGCCGGGACCAGGTTAACGAGCGGCGGGAGGACCAGCTTCTGCCGCCCGCTTTCGACGGCGTCCAGCACCTTGGCCGCCACCGCCTCCTCTTCCAGGATGGGGAGGAGCCGCGGGAACCGGGTACGCACGCCGTCGAACATGCCCGTGTCGATGTAGTACGGGCAGACCACCAGGGTGCGGACGCCGGTCCTGCCCGCCCGCAGCTCGGCGCGCAGTGACTCGTTGAAGCCGAACGCGGCGAATTTGCTGGCCGAGTAGTCGGTCTGCCTGGCGACGCCCACCAGCCCGGCCGCGCTGGCAACTGTCACCACGGTGCCCCGGTCGCGGGCGGCCATGCCGGGGAGGAACGCGCGCGTCACCCAGTACAGTGCCAGGACGTTGACCTCGAAGGTCCGCTCAATATCCTCGTCGGCGGCATCCAGGAGCAGTTTTCCCGTGACCACACCGGCGTTGTTGATCAGCACGTCCACCGGACCTGCAGCCGCGGCCGCCGCCTGCACGGCCTCCCTGTCCGCCACATTCAGGGTCTGCGCTTCCGCCTCGCCGCCGGCGGCGCGGATTTCATCGCGGACCCGAGTCCCGCCGTCGGCCGAAACATCCCAGATGACCACCCGCGCACCCCGCCGGGAAGCGTCCAGGGCCATGCGGCGGCCCAGCCCGCTGCCGCCCCCGGTGATGAGCACGGTGCTGCCGGAGAGCGCTGTTCCGCCGGCCATCAGCGCAGCCGCCCCATCAGCGTGAGCGCGCCCTTGACCAGCCTGGTGTACCGCTCGTTCGTCATGCCGGGCGGAGGGCCCACGGGAACAAGACGCTGGCTCGCGACTGTCTGGGCTTCCGTGTACTTCAGGATGCCCTCCCTGCCGTGGCGCCGCCCCACGCCGGAATCCTTCATCCCGCCCATCGGGGCATCGTGCGAGGCCCACGCTGCGGAGTAGCCGTCGTTGACATTGACCGTCCCGGCGAGAAGGCGCCGGCCCACCTCGCGGCCGTGCCGCGCGGACCAGACGCTGGCGTTGAGCCCGTAATGGGAGTCGTTGGCCAGGGCCACCGCTTCGTCGTCGCCGTCCACCTGGTAGACGGCCACCACGGGCCCGAAGGTTTCCTCCCGGGCGACCACCATCTCCCCGGTCACGCCGGTGAGGACGGTGGGTTCGTAGAAGTACGGGCCAAGGTCCGGCCGCGCACGTCCGCCCGTGATGAGTTGCGCGCCCTCGGCCAGGGCGTCCTCCACATGCGCGCTGACCCGGTCCAGCTGCCGTTGGCCCGTGAGCGAGCCCATGTCGATGTCCCAGCCCGGCCCGGCACCCAGCCGGATCGCTTCCACCTGTTCAGTGAACGTTGCCAGGAAGTCGTCGAAGACAGCGCGGTGGACGTAGATGCGTTCCATGCTGATGCACAGCTGGCCGGAGTTGGAAAAGCACCCCTGCGCGGCGCCCCTGGCCGCCTTGTCCAGGTCCGCGTCGGCGAGGACCAGCGTGGCATTCTTCCCGCCCAGTTCGCCCGAGAAGCCGATCAGCCGCTCCGCGCACTGCTGCGCCACCACCTTCCCGGTCCCGGAGGATCCCGTAAACATGAGGAAATCGGCGCCGCCGATCAGGGCGGGGCCCAGCACCGGCCCGTCCCCGGTCACGATCTGGAACAGGTCCCGCGGAAGCCCGGCCTCCCGCAGCAGCTCCAGGGCAAGGAGTGCTGTGAACGGGGTCTGGGAGTCAGGCTTGAGGACACAGGCGTTGCCGGCCAGCAGGGCGGGGATCGCATCCGAGACGGCGAGGGTCAGGGGATAGTTCCACGGGCTGATGATGCCCACCACGCCCTTGGGGATCCGGTACTCCACCGTCCGCGTCAGGCCCGGCGCCGCTCCCGTTCGGCGGCGCGGGCGGAGGAAGCGTTCGGCTGTGCGCCGGTAGTAGGCCGCGGTCAGGGCGGCGTCGGCGAGTTCCTCGAACGCGTTGAGCCGCGACTTGCCGCTCTCCGCCTGGACCAGGTCCAGGATCTCCGCCTCCCTGTGGAGGAGCAGTGCGTGGAACCGCCCGACGACGGCGCGGCGCGCACGGAGGGGAACGGCTGCCCACTCCCGCTGGGCTGCCCGGGCGCTGTCGACGGCGGCCGCGACGTCGTCTGGCGTGCAGACGGGGACGGCACCCACCAGGCTGCCGTCCAGCGGCGAATGGGAGGCCTGCGTTGCCCGGCCCGGTCCGCAGGTCACCAGCTCCGGCAGGTGGGAAAGAGCCTCAGTAACTGCAAGCTTTCGGCCGGTTGCTGGCGGCGTGGTTCCCGGCTGGGTGGTGCTGGTCATCGTGGTCCCCTTTGGCTGCAATGTAATTCCCGAGCCTAGCCGCAGGAGGGCCGCCGATCCTGGACCGGTAGTCCCGGAGGTTCAGCTGCCCGGCGGCCGGTACTTGATCTCGCCTGCCTTCTGTAGGGCTTCCATTGTGTCCTCCACGCTCATCAGCACTGTGGTTTCAAACGAGCTCAGCGCGCCGCCGCCGCTGATGGCCAGTGCTACCGCCGCCATGGAAACGTTGTCCGGTGCTTCCCACAGGTTGTAGCCGTCGTGGCTCCCAAAGGCGTACCAGAATCCGTGCAGCTTTCCGCCTACTGATTCGATGTACGCCTGCGCGGCTTTCCGCCGGTCTTCGGGGTTGTTGATCAGCCGGCCCCAGGTCTCCGGTGTGTAGCTGAACTTCGACAGATAGAGTGGCATTTTCCTGTCCCTTCATTGGGTTCTGGAGTGCGGGTTTACCCAGAATGGCAGTGCACGGATGGCACGGCAACGGCTTTGTCATTGGCTGGCGGTACGCTCTGCACATGGTGCAGCGGCATAGGTATAAGTACGGCGGGGACCCCAGCCAGTGGGGCGAACTTTTCCTTCCTGACCTGCCCGACGGCGGTGCCCACCGAGGCGTGGTGGTGGTGATCCACGGCGGCTACTGGCGGTCCAAGTACGGGGCCGAGCTGGGGGAGCCGCTGGCTGTGGACCTCGCCGCGCAGGGAATGGCCGCCTGGAACCTGGAGTACCGCCGGGCAGGGAATGGCGGCGGCTGGCCGCAGACGTTCACAGATGTCCTGGCGGGCATCGAGAAACTGCAGGAGCTTGCCGGGCCCCATGCCCTGGACCTGGCCAAGGTGGTGGCGCTGGGCCATTCCGCAGGCGGGCACCTCGCGGTGTGGGCGGCGGGCCGCGACCGGCTGCCCCGGTTGGGGCTGGTGGGTGAGCACAGCGAGGTTGGAGCGAGGGATGACGGCGTCCGCCTCATCGGGGTGGTGAGCCAGTCCGGCGTGCTGAACCTGGCGGAAGCGGAGAAGATGCACCTCAGCGATGGTGCGGTGGCCAACTTCCTGGGCGGGCCGCCGTCGGAAATCCCCGGCCGGTACCGGTACGCGGATCCGATGGCCGCGCTGCCCTTGGACATTCCCGTCTACGCCGTTCATGCCACGGAGGATGAATCCGTGCCGCTGGCGATGTCCACCTCCTATGTGGAGGCGAGTGAGTCCGGGCCTGTGCCGGCACAGCTTGTGACGGTGCCCGGGGACCATTTCGGCTTGATCGATCCCCATGCCCCGGCCTACGGAACGTGCCGGGAACTCGTCCGGGAGCTGATGCGCTGAGCGCAGCGGAGGCACAAAGCGGCGCGCCGGCCTGCAGTACAGTGGCGGCCATGGACATTCCCTGGCAGCACGGTACCTGGACCAACCCGCCCGTTTCCGCCGTCGAGCACGGCACGGATCTGCTGGTCACTGCCAAGGAGGGCAGCGACGCCTGGCGGGTGACGTCGTACGGCTTCGTCCATGACAGCGAGCACGCGCTTCTGGCGCCGTTCCCGCAGGATTCCGCCATGGAGGTGGAATTCACCGCAGGCTTCTCGGAGCAGTTCGACCAGGCCGGGATCTTCGTGCGTGTTTCCGCCGCGAAGTGGGTCAAGGCCGGCGTCGAATTCGCCGACGGCGCCTGCCAGGTGGGGGCGGTGGTCACCGACAGGATGTCCGACTGGTCCCTGGCTCCGGTTCCGGCCTGGAAGGGAAGCCGGGTCCTCGTCCGGATCAGCCGCAGCGGCGACGCACTGACCATCCGGGCCAAGGCAGGGGACGGGGCCCTGCAGCTGGTCCGGGTGGTTCCGCTCGCTCCCGCGGAGGAAGCCCAGGCTGGCCCCTTTATCTGCGCCCCGACCAGGGCGGGACTGGCCGTGCCCTTCCACGCCTGGCGGACCACGGAACCGGACGGCGCCCTGCACTGACCCCCGCCGGCTGGCCCCTGACACCGCGGCCGCCGTCACGGACAGCGTCAGCGGCGCTCTTTCTGGCAGAGTATGACCATGCTCACTGTTATTGGCGAAGGCCTTGTTGACGTTGTCCAGCGCGCCTCGGGGATTGAAGCCCACGTGGGCGGCAGCCCGCTGAACGTGGCGGTGGGCCTGGCCCGCCTTGACCACCCGGTGCAGTTCATCGGCCGGTATGGCCGCGACGCCTACGGCGATGCGGTCGCGGCGCACCTGCGCGCCAGCTCCGTGATGATTCCAATGGGCCCGGATGACCTGCCCACCAGCGTGGCCACCGCCCTGATTGACGACGACGGCGCCGCCACCTACACGTTCGACCTCACCTGGGAGCTTCCCGGCATCGCCGACCGGCTTGCCTTCATGCTGCAGGGCACCACGCTGCTGCACACCGGCTCCATCGCCACCATGCTGGCGCCGGGCGCCACCGACGTGCTGGCCGCCGTCGAATACGCCCACCCGCACGCCACCATCAGCTTCGACCCCAACTGCCGGCCCAGCATCATCACCGATGTGGACTACGCGCGCCGTCACACGGAAAAGTTCGTGACCCTGGCGGACGTGGTCAAGGCATCCGACGAGGACCTCGCCTGGCTGTACCCGGACATGGACGTGCTGGATGCCGCGCGCCGCTGGTTGTCCCTGGGCGGATCCGAGGGGCCGGCCATGGTGGTGGTCACGCGCGGTGCCGACGGGCCCTGGGGAGTGTGCCACGCCGGCGAAGCCAAGGTGCCGGCACCCCGGGTTGAGGTGGCCGACACCGTGGGGGCGGGCGATTCCTTTATGGCGGCTCTGTTGTCCGGGCTGGTGGACCGCGGCCTGGATGGCGCCCAGAACCGCAAGGACCTGCGCGAACTGCCCGCCGAGGGGCTGGCCGAGCTCCTGGCGCATGCTGCCCGGGCCGCCGCGGTGACGGTTTCCCGGCCGGGTGCGAACCCGCCCACGCGGGCGGAGCTGGACGCCGTCCTGGGGGAGTAGGCAGAACTGGCGCTTCGACTGCTCCGCAGGTGTCTTTTTGAGTGACCAAAACGACGCCTGCGGAGCAATCGATGGGCCTGCTACTCCTTGCCCAGCCCCGCGGCCGAGGTCTTCTCGCCCGTTACGCTGTTGAGCGCGGTCAGGTCGAAGATGCCGTTGATATCGGCCTGCTTGGTGGTGCCGGCAGCCACCCCGTCGGCCAGGAGCTTCTCAAGGTTCCGGCCAGCGGGTCAACGGTGAACACGATGTTCTTCAGCGAACGGTGGATGACCAGCGCCGCAATCGGTTCCGTAGCGGGCGTTCACGGGACGTCTCGGTAGCTCAACGGGACGTAGCGCAGCGACAAGAAACGTCGCCGGACGTCTTTTTCCGGGGCGCCTGAAGGAGTGCCCCTGGGTCCCAAGGGTTGCCGTTCACCGGGGCCTGTTTCCGGGCCTGAACCGGACGTACGATCAGGCATGGAAAAGCTGAAATTTGAGGTGCAAATCAACGCTCCCGCCCAAGCCGTCTGGGCCACGATGCTCGATGATGCCACGTACCGGGAATGGACGAGCGCTTTCAGCGAGACGGGTTCTTTCTATGAGGGCGACTGGAACCCGGGCAGCGAAATTCGGTTCCTCGGCCCGGACGGCGAGGGGTCCGTGGGAGGGATGATCGCAACAGTTGAGGAAATCAGGCCCCATGAGTTCGTCTCCTTGCGATATCTCGGCCAGATCGTCGGCGGTGGGGAGGACAGGACCAGCGATGCGGCGAAGGAATTCATCGGAGCCCATGAAAACTATTCATTCACCGAAGACGGCGGCGTGACGAGGGTCGAGGTGGAGCTTGACAGCGTGGACGAGTGGGCATCCATGCTGAATGACACTTGGCCCGTGGCCCTTGCCAAACTCAAGGACCTCGCCGAAGCCCGGGCCTGACCTCCGGCCGTGGACGCCTGGGTGGTTCAAAACAGCAGCCGTTTAGGCGGCTTTGACGAGCGGGAGTTCGTCCCAGTGGGTGGTGTAGCGGGGCGAGCGCATGTTCCGTTTCATAGTCCAGTCCAGGCCCGTTCTGATCCCGCCGTGCCCGAGGCCGATGGAACTGCGCCCGAAGCGGCTGCTCACGTCTTCCAGGAGGGTGCCGATGCGGCGTTCCTCGTGCCGGTTCTCGAACAGCTCCAGGGGGGATTGGTTGCCGGTGGGCCGCAGGTCCGTGAGCATGAGCCCCACTTTGGAGTACCTCAGGCCTTCGCGGATGTTGGGCAGCAGGGCGTGCGCCGCCCTGGTGAGCAGGAGTGGGTCCGCTGTGGGCATCGGCAGCGGGACACACACCGACGGATAGGACTGTTCCTGCCCGCTGAAGGGCGAGGTGCCGGCGAATGCAGTGAGGACTTTCGCCTGTAGCCCATGTTTGGCCAGCCGCGCGCTCGCATTCTGGCCGTAGATGCTGAGGACCTGCCGCAGCCCGGCGGCGGTGGTGACCGGGGTGGCGAAGGAACGCGAGAAGATCAGCTGGTCCCGGCCCAGGCGTTCCTCCTCCATGGGGATGCAGGGTGTGCCGTTGAGCTCCAGGACGGTGCGCATCATGACCACCGAGAACTTGTCCCGGATGGCCACGGGGTCGGCGCGGGTGAGGTCCAGGACGGTGTGGATGCCAATGGCGTTCAGGCGTTTGGCCAGGCGGCCGGCGATGCCCCAGATTTCCTCGACGGACAGGCGTGCCAGCAGTTGCTCCCGCACGGCAGCAGGAACGCTGTCCCAGTGGCATACCCCGCCAAACGCGGGGTTGTTCTTGGCCCACTTGTTGCACAGCTTGGCCAGAGTTTTGGTGGGCGCGATTCCAACGCATACTGGCACGCCGACGTTGCGGCGGACGGCGTTTTTCATGGTCCTGCCCAGCGCCAACAGTTGCTCCGGCTCACCCTTCACCCCGAGGAAGGCCTCGTCGATGCTGTAAACCTCCAGCCACGCCGAGTACCTGCTGAGCAACTCCATGACCCGGGCGCTGATGTCCCCGTAGAGCTCGTAGTTGCTGGACTTGGCCACCAGTCCCCATTCCTTTGCGCGGGGCGCGAGTTTGAACCATGGCTCGCCCGTGGCAATGCCCAGGGCTTTCGCTTCGGGGGAGCGGGTGACAGCGCAGCCGTCGTTGTTCGAGAGCACCACCAGCGGCCTGCCCTCCAGTGATGGATCGAAGGCACGTTCCGCCGAGGCGTAGAAGCAGTTGACGTCCACGTGGGCGATCTGCGGCATCTGCCGTATGATGGCATGCTTGCTCATGGCCGTGCCCGCAGGCGGCCGCGGCTAGACATGGTGCAGGCATCTCGTGGCCACGCCCCAGATGGTCAGCTCCGAGAGGGCAGGCACTTTGATGTCCGGATACTTTGGATTCTCCGCCTGCAGCACCACTCCCGTGGCAGTCAGGCGCAGGCGCTTCACAGTCAGTTCCCCGTCCAGTACGGCGATGACCACGGACCCGTCCTTTGGTTCCAGAGCCCTGTTGACGATCAGCTCATCACCGTCACTGATGCCGGCGCGCTCCATGGAGTCTCCAGTCACCCGGACAACGAAGGTGCTGGTGATGTCCTTTATCAGGTGGGCATTCAGGTCGATCCGCCCATCAAAGTAGTCCTGCGCCGGCGAAGGGAACCCCGCAGCGACGGGCACCGGCGAGATCAGCACCGAGAACAATGAGGCGCCCGCATCTATCACGCGGGGACCGATAATAACGCCCACAACACACCTTTATTCGAATATATGTTCGATTACTTCAGTTTAGTCCCTGGCCCTGACAAGGGGCTAGACGCGTGGTCAGGGCAGGTCATGGTTGTGGGACTGCGGCATGTTGTGACCGAGGATGTCGACGACGTCATTGAAGAAGCTGTCGAATGGCCAACGGCTGGTGGCGTTGGTCATTCCGACGGCAGCGATGCCAAGGTCGGGGTAGATCCGCATCGCATTCCAGAAGCCTCCGCCGGTGCCGTAGTGCTCAACGAAGGCGGGGGACTGGTTGGCATCCGCCGGCTTGCGGAACCATCCGATGCCGTGATCAAACCGCCAGCCTTTGTGGTGGATCATGCGCATCTGGCCCAGGTCGCCCAGCGGCCCGGTTCCACCGGCAGGGCCGGGATTTGGGAGGTGGGCCGCGGCCAGCTTCACGGCGTCTGAGGCGGGCCCGATGAGTCCCCCGTAGGCGGCACCTTCGACGAGGAATGGGCGCAGGCTGAGGGCACGTCCGGCGCTGGCTCCAGCCACGCCCGCGGGGAGCAGGGCCGCAACCATGGGGTGCGTCATCCGCGGGGAAAGGACATAGCCGGTGGCCCTTGGTCCTTCGGTGTTGAAGGTGAACCCGGTGTGGTCCATGCCCAGTGGCTGAAGGACCAGGTCGGTAATGACCTGTTCGACCGACTGGCCGGTGGCTGCTTCGATTACCAGGCCAGCGATCAGGTATCCGATGTTGGAGTACGCTGCTCGACCGCCCGGAGTTCGGCGGGGCTTGCCGTACTTGCGCACGATGCCTTCCAGCAGGCCAGGCGTTGGCGCCTGGTTTTCGGGGCGGATCCAGCGGAGGGGAAGGGGGTTGGGCAGGCCGGCCGTGTGCGTGAGTAGCTGGCGTACTGTTGGTTGTCCGTGCCGGCCCGGATCGTAGCTGGGCAGATACTGACCGACCAGGGCGTCCACGTCGAGCTGGCCGGCAGCGTGCAGGCGCATGATGGCAGTGGCTGTGGCTATTTTGGTCATGGAGAACCATGGGTACTGGTCTTCGGTGCCCGCTGCCCGGCCGTCGGAGAGCCGGGCAATGCCGACGGCGCCGGAAGCAATGATGCCGTCCGCCGTAGCGACTGCATAGGACAGCGCCGGTGCCTTGAAACCTTGGATGCTGGAAGCGGCTGCCCGGAGTCGGTCCTCGGTGGAAGGCTGCATGGGGTCCGGGGTGGGGTTGTTCACGATGCCTCTTCTTGCCCGTGATTGGTGCTGCTGGAGTGGTGCCGCCTTCCCGGGACAGCACCACTCCAGCAGCTGGCTGGAAATACGAGCCGGCTGCTCAGCCGGCGACGGCGGGCCGTGACTCCCGCACCACCGACGGCGTGAACTTCGCCCCGGTATCCGGGAAGGAGGGCACCTGGATGCGGGCGTGGGTGTGGACTTCCTGAACCGTCCGGCGGGTGTGCTCCGCGATCTCCTCCATGGTGGCCACCCACATGCCGTCCATCCCCTTGACCCGCTCAATCAGCCGCTCCAGGGCCACGGCCTTGGAGGGCCGGCCGGAGATGAACGGGTGGTTGGTGAGGACGAAGCAGCTGCCCTGCGCATGGTGCGCCTCCGCCTCAAGCGTCCACATCTCCAGCACCTTCGCCGGGCTTTCGATGACGCCGCTGCCGGTGACGCCGGGGTAGAACGCGTACTGCTCCCAGTCGTCCAGCGCCCAGTCCACCGGAATCTCCACAATGTCCCGGGAGTCGTCCGGGGCGACGCTGAAGCGGTAGGGGGCATCGCCGTCGAGCAGGCTTGAATCGTAGAGGAAGCCGCGGTCCGCCAGAAGGGCGGGGGAGTGCCAGTTCAGCTCCCACCACGGCGCCCGGTAGCCAACAGGCTCAACCCCAGCCACCTTGGCCAGCGCCTCCAGGCCGCGGTCGATGTAGCGTGCCTCCGTCTCGGCGTCGATGCCCTGCATGGGCTCGTGCAGGTAGCCGTGGTGGGCCACTTCGTGCCCCGCGTCCACGATGCGCCGGACGGTGTCCGGGTAGCACTCGGCCGTGAAGCCGGGGACGAAGAACGTGGCGCGGATGTCCTGCCGCTGGAGGATCTGCAGCAGCCGGGGGACTGCCACCTTGGGCCCGTAGGACTGGTGGGTCATCAGGGACATCCGGCTGGTGCTCTTGGGATCGTGCGCGATGGTGCATGATTCAGCGTCGACGTCGAAGGTGAAGGATGCTGCCGCCTGCTTGCCCTCGGGCCAGGTGATCGGGTGGGCGGAGTCCGGGAATGCTTCAAAGGTCATGTCAGGTGTTCCTAGATTAGAGGCCGGCCGGGGCGCTGGGCCGGGCTGGCATTCCGGCCAGGGCCGGGGAAGGCTGGACGTCGGCGCTGGCGGCCGGAGCGGATTCGAGGAACTTGCGGTGAACCCTCGGGCCCAGGATGGCGTAGCTCGTGGCGCTCGCCAGCCCGCCGGCCAGCCAGGACAGGTCCCAGCCGCCCAGGGCCACGGCGATGGGGCCCTGCATGGCGGGAACGAGGCCGTACATAAACAGCCAGGTGGCGAAGATGCCGACCAGGAGGGAGGTGACTCCCGCCCAGTTGACGCCGGGCAGCCGCTTGGTGCCGACGCCGTCGAACAGCCGTGCGGGGTTGCCGGGCCAGCGCTTCTCGATCCAGAAGTAATGCACCAGCATGACGCCGCCCCAGGCGGCCACCCAGGCCACCAGGCCGATGAGCCACGCGTCCAGGACAGCCGCGAAGTCCTCCTGGAAGATGAAGAAGACGACGGCGATGAGCGAGAAGACGCCGACGAACAGGTTCAGCTTGCGGCGGCTGATGGTGATGTCCAGTGACTGGGTGGCCACGGAGAAGGTGTAGATGTTCAGGATGTTGGTGGCGATGGGGCCGTGCAGCACCATCAGCAGGACGGGCAGCGCCAGGACGCCGAAGTTCTGGACGATGAGCTTTCCGGGATCGATCTCGCCGCTGTTGGTGGCCAGGCTGGCACCCAGGACGCCAAGCCAGACTACCGGGATGAACTGGCCCAGAACGGACGCCAGGTAGACCTTCTTCTTGGGAACTTCGGTGCTGACGAAACGGGAGTAGTCGGCGGCGTACGTGAACCAGGTGATGCCCCAGCCGATGCCGATGGCGGTCATCACGGCGCTCATGGCTGCGATCCGCTCGGAGCCTTCCAGGATGTTGCCTGCGGGGCCGGCGTAGGCCCAGTCGATCTTCATGCCGAACCAGGCAACGGCGGACATGACGGCCAGGATGATGATGGTGGGCGGGACGGTCCACTTTTCAAAGGCGGCGATTGCCTTGTAGCCGAACCAGGCGATGGCCACCTGGGTGGCCATGATCCCTGTGGCCACGGCAATCTTCCAGGCGTAGTTCTGCGCCGTGGGATCCACCCAGCCGAGCGTTCCGAACAGTGCCATCACCAGGTCCAGGATGATCCAGGTGTTCACGGCGCACCAGCCGATCACCAGGAGCGCCTGGATGCTGGCGGGGAGGTAGTTGCCCCGCCGGCCGAAGGCCGCCCGGGCCAGGACCATGCCGGTGGCGCCCGTCTTCTGTCCCAGCAGCACGAAGCACCCGAAGAGCAGCATGCCGATCAGGTTGCCCAGGACCAGGACGGTGACGGTGTCCGCGAAACCAAGCCCCAGGTGGATTCCGAGGGCGCCGAGCACCCAGTTGATGGGGGCCAGGTTGGCGCCGGCCCAGATCCAGAATTGGCCGGAAACTTTGTGCGTGCGCTGTGACTCGGGGATGGGCTGGAGCCAGGCCTCGCAGTCCTCGGCCGGCACCATTGCCGGCCCTGACTGCTTCGTGGAGAGGTTGTCTTGCATGGGGAAAGCCTCCATAAGTGAAAGGGATAGATCCAGATTATGTGGCTCATGCCACAACCACCACATACAATGTGTCGTGAAGATTTGCCTTCTACGCGACGGAGTGTCATGCCAATACGGCTACAGGATGTTTTGAAACATTCCACCCTCACACCCGCGGATCCCGTGGTCCGCGCCGCGGCGGCGATTGCGGACCAGACGCAGCTGCGCTGGATCCACTCCAGTGAGGTTTTGGACATCGCACCGTTACTTGGCGGAGGTGAACTGCTGCTCACCGGGGGCCAGGCCTTGGCCGCGGCGACGGATAAGCGGCGTATCGGCTACATCTGGGAGTTGGCGGAACGGGGAGTGGCCGCGCTGGCCATCGAGACGGGCGCGGCCCTGCCGTCCATTCCGTCCTCCATGGTGGGAGCCGCCGAAGCTGCTGGGCTTCCGCTGATAGAGCTGCGCAAAGTGGTGCCCTTCGTGGGCGTCATGGAAGCCATCAATTCGTTGCTGGTGAGCGAGTCGGCTGCGCACCTGCAGCAGGCTGACCGGGCAAGCCATGCCATGGCGGTGGAGCTGGCCCACGGCGGCAGCCTTGACCGGATCCTCGCCGTCCTCGCTGAGGCGGTAGGCGCCGAAGTGGTCCTGACCTCCAACGCGGGTGCTCCGCTGGCAAGCGCACTGCCTTTTGGCCATGCCGTGGATGCCGGACCTGCTCCGGCGGGGGACGCCGACCAGGACCGGGCACGCACTACCCATATTGATGTGTCCGTGCGGGGCATACCGTCGGCGCGTCTGAGCCTTCACACGCTGGAGGGAGGCGATGTGAACCTGGCAAGGATTGCCGGGAACCGCTCGGTGGACATTCTGGCACTGGCCCTCCTGCAGCGCATGCCGCCCGGCCTGAAGGAGATGGCGGGCGCCGCACTGATCCGCGCCGTTGATTCCGGTACGCAAAACTGGCGGCTCCAGCAGCTCGCCCCGGCTGCGGGCATTCCCCCGGCCGCGCAGCTGGTGGCGGTTGTGATCCGTTCCCCTGGCTCCCGGCAGCTCCGAACCACAGTGGAGCAGCTGCTGGACCGGGTTGGCCGGCACAGTGCCAGCTATGCGGACAACCAGGAGTTGTTGGCGCTCGCCGCGTTGCGGACCGGCAAAGCGCAGGAGGACCGCAGCGAGATCCTGGCCGGGCTCCGGACACTCGAATTGCCAGAGGGCAGTATCAGCGCGGTAGGCCCGGTGGCCTCCGGGATTTCGGCGGCACCCTGGTCGCTGGCAGAGGCCCGGCTGACGCTGGATCTGGGAGCAGGCGATGAGCTGCGCACGTCCGGGGCAGGGCTGACGGGGGCGCTCGACGCAGAGGCGTTTGCGGTGGAACGGATGGCATTCCATTCCCTTGATAAGGCCAAGCGTGAGGACTTTGTGCGCCAGCAGTTGGGGGCCGTCCTTGACTACGATGCGCAGCGCCGCTCGCAGCTGGCTGAAACGCTGCGGGTATGGCTGGACTCCGGCTGCAACACCGCACAGGCTGCGCGGGAGCTGCATCTGGAGCGGCAGTCCATGCACCAGCGGCTGCAGCGGATCTTTTCCCTCTGCGGCGGCGACCCCCGCAGCACCGGCCGCCTAGCTGCACTGCACCTGGCCACCCGCCTCGCCGCCCTGCACTCCGAGTAGGACGCTCTCTCACTTGATGCCCATTCCCCGGCGATCCTCTCTCACTTAACGTCGGGTCCCGGGCCGATCCTCTCTCACTCGATGCGGGCTTCCGGCCGATCCCCTCTCACCCGTCCATTAGCTCACCGGTGCCTGTGGATAACTTCTGCGGCCGACCGCCGTCTCGGGGCACAATGCCAGCATGCGAAAGCAAGTTCTGCCACTTCCGCTGGCAACAGCTCCCTTCACCTTCGTCTCAGCCAGGGCCTCCGGCGTCACGGTGGACCGGCTTCGGCGCAAGGACGTAGTCAACGTGGGCCGCGGCCTGTACCGCCCGGCGGGCTGGGACTTCGAGCTGGAAGGCGCGGCCAGGGCGTTGTCCGCCGTGTCCCCGGGGGCGTGGATCTCACATGTGACCGCGGCCCGGCTTCAGAGCCAACTGCTGCCACCGTGGCTGGCGGACTCCACGGAGTTGCACCTCAGCAAGCCGCGTGCGTTGCCGGCGGTCCGCCGCAAGGGCATCTTCGGGCATACCGTTCTGGCCCGTGAAGATGAGGTTGAACTGGTCGATGGCATCCGCCTGAGCACGCGGTCCCGGACTTGGCTCGATTTGGCACGGGACCTGCCTCTCGACGATCTGGTGAGCATGGGTGACGAACTCATCCGCGTCCCGCGCGTGGATTTCGAGGGAAGGACGGAACCCTACGACACCCTGGCAGGCCTCCGCGCACTTGTAGCCCGGCACCCGAATCTCCAAGGCATCGTCAGGGCCCGTGAAGCGTTGGAACTGATGCGCGTGGGCGCCGACTCCGCGCCCGAAACGCTGCTTCGGCTGGCCATTGCCAGCGCCGGCTTACCCGAGCCGGAACTCCAGGTGCCATTGCGCGCCGGAGACGCGCGGTCGCCGTCGGCCGATCTCGGCTACCGTCATCGCCGCCTCGCGATTCAGTACGACGGCGGGCATCACCTCGATGAGTCACAGATCTTCAGCGACAGGCGGCGGGATAAGGCCTTTGAGTCGGCCGGCTGGACGGTCCTTGTCTTCGACAAAGACGATCACGCTGACGACTTTCGCCGAGCCGTTGGACAAATCAAAAAAGCGCTCCGGAACGGTTGGCTTGACCACCCCCAGGCGTCGGGGTTCGCCAGCGGGGACTGAACGTCAGAGGCCTCTTGTGCCATGACGACGGCGGCGCTTAAGGCCGTGACGCTCCCTCACCGTGAGTGAGGGAGCGTCACAGGAAAGCGCGCATCAAGTGAGGGAGCGCCACAAGAAAACCCGCATCAACTGAAGGAGCGTCGCAGGGAAACCCGCATCAAGTGAGAGAGCGTCGGGGGTTGGGTGGGGGTAAGGCG
>NZ_JAJOMC010000033.1 GCF_021129155.1 Arthrobacter sp. AK04 | reverse complement strand
TTCGCAGAGGCCTTGGCCGTTGGTGCTGGTGGTGGGGCCGTCCTGGTGCCAGGGGGTGATGTGGTCGTGGTGGCGGATGGGCGCGTCGCAGTAGGGGGTGCGGCAGGTGTCGTCGCGGATCTGGAGGAACCGGCGGAGCCCGGGCGGGAAGAGCCGGGCTTTGGAGTCCATGGCGAGGAGTTCTCCGGTGCCGGGGGCTGTGTAAAGCCGTCGGAGCCAGACATCGAAGTCACTGCTGCCCCTGACAGCCGTCTCAGGAGCGCCGGCAGGGGCCGATTGTGGTCCTGTGCCGGGGCGTTCCGGCTGGCCGAGGATTGTTTGTCTGGCCCAGTGGGCGGGGACGATGCCGTAGCCTGCGAGGCGGGCGGGTTCGCTGTCGCCCTGGAAAAGGGTGCGGTCGGTCATGACGAGCTGGACTTCGATGTTGCTGACCCCTCCCGGGGTGCCGGTGATGTTTTCGACGAGCTGGTCGGCCATGATCGCACCCCGGGACCGCTCATCACCCTGTGATCGGACGGTGTCTGCGTGGCGGGTCAGGGCGGCGTAGGCGGCGACGCCTTGAGCGACCGGGAGCAGGGCGGTCAGGCGGGCCATGGTGTCCGGCGCGGGGCGGAGGGTCACGGTCCGGTCGTTCACCGCGTGGGCTGAGCGTCGTGTCACCGAGTGCGGGTCACGCCGGTACGCGGCGGCCCGGACGGCGGCGATGATGGCCCGGTCCCCGGCACCTGCCAGTGAACCAGCACCTGTCGGTGAGCCAGCGCCTGTCAGGGTGCCGGTGTTGGTGGCGAGTTCCTCGTCCACGGCGCACCGGTCTTCGGCGGACAGGCAGGCTGTTTCCTTCACGACGAGGGTGGCGCGCCATTCGTTCAGCTGCCCGGACTCCAGGGCGGCCAGGGCGTGGGGCATTTCGGTGCCGAGGGCTTTGGCCATCCCCAGGAGCCGGCCGCCGCGGGCCGGGGACTCCCGGCGCGCCAACGCCACCTGCGCGGCAACGCCGGTGCCTTGTTCCTTGACCGGGACACCGGCCGCGGCCTGCTCCCGCCGCTGGGACAGATCAAAAGCCACAGTAATCCGGGCCTGTTTCGCAGCGGCCAGCGACTTCAGATCCTCAAGCTCCCGCAACTGGTCAATCATGCCCGGACCGGTAGAAGCAGGACGGACGGACGCCAGGATTCTCACGACGTCGCCAATGCGAGTGCCATCGAGGCTCCCCGCCCTTTGCGTTGGCGCCGCCGTCGTTAAGGCTTCCATCACCGAAGCCTTTCAACCGAATGCCCTCCTTGCACGCACCATTGATCGCTATGTGGATAAAGCCTGCAGGACCGCCAAAAGCGCACGAGTCTGGAGCCGGTAATCCACAGCCTGCAAGTCCGTGTCGGTCCCACCGCCTAGACTTGTAGGCACCATGGATATGTTGTTTGACCCGTACTCTGACGGACCGTTCAAGGCTGCTTCCCCGGCGGCTGCCCGCACCAAGTCACGCCCTGAAGGCGCTACGGCGGCCGGTCCAGGCGGTGCTGCGCCGTGGGAAATCCGGCAGGGAATGGGGCTGTCCGGGGGACAGCAGCGCGATGGGCTGCAGGCCGGGGGCCAGCAAACGGAGGGGCACCGCAACGGCCACCACCGGCCGGATGCGGCCCAGCTCCTGGAAGGGCTGAACCCGCAGCAGGAGGAAGCGGTAAAGCACGCAGGCTCCGCGTTGCTTATCGTTGCCGGCGCCGGCTCGGGCAAAACCCGCGTGCTCAGTAACAGGATTGCCTACCTGATCGCCACGGGGCGTGCCCACCATGGCGAGATCCTCGCGATCACCTTCACCAACAAGGCAGCCGCGGAAATGCGGGAACGCATCGAGGCGCTGGTGGGCGGCCGCGCCAAGATCATGTGGATTTCCACTTTCCACTCATCCTGCGTCCGGATCCTGCGCCAGGAGGCCGCGAACGTCGGGCTGAAATCGAATTTCTCCATCTACGACTCCGCCGACTCCCTCCGGCTGGTAACCCAGGTGTCCAAGGCCCTGGACCTGGATCCAAAAAAGTTTGCGCCCAAGGCCATCCAGCACAAGATCTCCGCCTTGAAGAACGAGCTCATTGATGCTGACTCCTACGCCTCCGCCGCGAACTACAACGATCCTTTCGAGCAGGCTGTTGCGGAGGTCTACAAGGGCTACACGCAGCGGCTGCGCCAGGCCAACGCCATGGATTTCGATGACCTGATCGCCGAAACAGTGTTTATGTTCCGGGCCTTCCCGGCCCTCGCTGACTCCTACCGCCGGAGGTTCAGGCATGTCCTGGTGGACGAATACCAGGACACCAACCACGCCCAGTACGCCCTGGTCCGGGAAATCGTGGGCGAAGGTCCGGGCGCATCAGAGCTGACCGTCGTGGGCGATTCTGACCAATCCATCTACGCCTTCCGGGGCGCGGACATCCGCAATATCGTGGAGTTCGAAAAGGACTACCCCGAGGCGCAGACCATCAAGCTGGAGCAGAATTACCGCTCCACGCAGAACATCCTCAGCGCGGCCAACTCGGTTATTTCCCGGAATCCCAACCGCCCCGAGAAACGGCTGTGGACTGCTGAGGGCGACGGTCACAAGATCATCGGCTACGTGGGCGAGAACGAGCACGATGAAGCCCAGTTCATTGCCAAGGAAATTGACCGGCTCCAGGATGAGGACAACCTCCGTCCCGGGGACGTCGCAATCTTTTACCGCACCAACGCCCAGTCCCGCTCCATCGAGGACGTGCTGGTCAGGGTGGGCCTGCCGTACAAGGTGGTGGGCGGCACACGCTTCTATGAGCGCAAGGAAATCAAGGACGCCCTCGCCTACCTGCGCGTCCTGGTAAACCCGGACGACGACGTCAACTTGCGCCGGGTGCTCAACGAGCCAAAGCGGGGGATCGGCGACCGTGCCGAAGGTGCGGTGGCGGCATTGGCCCAACGTGAACGCATCTCATTCATGGCGGCTGCCCGCCGCGCCGAGCAGGCCCCGGCGATGGCAACCCGCTCCGTCAATGCCGTCCTGGGCTTTGTGAAGCTGCTGGATGACCTGGCCGAAGTGGCTGCGGGTTCAGGCGCCGCGGCAGCCCTTGAGGCGGTCCTGGAGCAGACTGGCTACCTGGCCGCGCTGCGTTCCAGTACTGACCCGCAGGACGAGTCCAGGGTGGAGAACCTCGCAGAGCTCGTGGCCGTGGTGCGTGAGTACGAACAGGACAACCCGGAAGGGTCGCTGGGTGCTTTCCTGGAGCAGGTCTCGCTGGTGGCGGACGCGGACCAGATCCCGGACGCCCCGGGCGCGGATATCGACGCGGCAGTGGCGGAAGCCAAGCGGCTGGGCGTCGTGACTCTGATGACGCTGCACACCGCCAAGGGACTCGAGTTCCCGGTGGTGTTCCTCACCGGCATGGAGCATGGGCTGTTTCCGCACCAGCGGTCAGCCACTGACCCCAAGGAACTGGCTGAAGAACGCCGTCTTGCATATGTTGGCCTGACGCGTGCCCGGAAACGGCTGTACGTCACGCGTTCCGAGGTGCGGAGCATGTGGGGCCAGAGCCAGTACAACCCTGCCAGCCAGTTCCTGGAGGAGATCCCCGCTGAGCTCCTGGAATGGAAGCGCGAGGGAACCAGCAGGCAGACCGGCGGGTGGGGCGGCGGATCAATCGGTTCGAGCCGCTACAGCGGATCCTTCTGGGGTGCCGGGACGGCACGCGGCGCGGCGGCAGACTCGTCAGCCGGATTCAACGCCGACGTTCCCGCAGCTATTGCGAAGAACCGTGTGCAGCCGCAGAAGGAAATCGTGGCGGTCAGCGTGGGGGACAAGGTCAACCACACGAGCTTCGGCAACGGAACCGTCCTGGCGTTGGAAGGCGCCGGGGACAAGACCGTGGCCAAGGTGAAGTTCGACGTCGGCGAGAAGCGCTTGCTGCTGCGGTACGCGCCGCTGACCAAGCTCGACGCCTGAGCCCATGCGACGGACTGTACGGGGAATGCTCGCCGCCCTTTTCCTGCTGGCTTCAACAGGCTGCACCGTGACGGTGGAGGACCCTGGATACGTGGCGCCGCCTCCGCTGCCGCCGATGGAGCAGCTGGAACAGGCGCCGCTTGTTGACCCGCAGGAATACGCCGGCGGTGATGACATCCTGTCCTTCGTCACCGAGGACCGGACAGTGGCGTGCTCGCTCACCGCAGCCCGCGGGCCACATCTCAACCTCCCCTATGAGCAAAACACCTTCAGCGACAGCGACAACAACAAACTCGCCATCGTGCCGGTGGCCCACTGTGAGCTGGCCAAGTATCCGAAACCTGTCCCGGACGATGTGGCGGATGATTGCGCGGGAACGAACCTCGGCTATCTGGGCGGCGTAGCCCTGCTGACCCCGGACAAAGCAACGTATGGAGAGTGCCGGTCCGGCGTCACACAAATGGAGGCAACGTACGGCCCCCGCGGTAGCAAGGCCGGACCGATCGCCGAACTTGCTGTCATGGGTGACGGGCAAAACCTCGAACGCAACGGGCTGCGGTGTTCCGCCTACAACGGCGGCGTAGCCTGCGGAAACGTCTCGGCTGGCGTCGGGTTCTTCGTTTCGGAGGACCGTTACGAGCTAATTTCAGGCCCCCCGGAAAGTGCAGCACCGTCGCCCTGAAGCCCTCAAAAACCGCGTAAATCCGCGGTTTTTCTACGCTCCATAGAATAGTGTCCTTACTCACATAAGGGGTAGTCTGGGACGGCCCGGTCCTCCCAAAGGACTAGAGTTCCCAATGGAGCATCACGCCGCGTGGCTCGTTTCCAACAGGCCGCCGGGGCGTGCAATTCCGCAGCCCGGTCATCGTCTTCGATGGTGTCCGACTGTACAGAAACTACTTCGACGTAGAAGGACACTAAACCGTGGACCTGTTTGAATACCAGGCGCGCGATATGTTCGAGGCGCACGGTGTACCCGTGCTTGCCGGCATCGTGGCGTACACCCCAGAAGAAGCAAAGGCAGCTGCCGAGAAGATCGGCGGCGTTACCGTTGTCAAGGCACAGGTCAAGGTTGGCGGCCGCGGCAAGGCCGGCGGCGTCAAAGTCGCAAAGTCCGCCGACGAGGCATTTGAGCACGCCTCCAACATCCTGGGCATGGACATCAAGGGCCACACCGTCAAAAAGGTGATGATTGCCCAGGGTGCGGACATTGCCGAGGAGTACTACTTCTCCGTCCTGCTGGACCGGGCCAACCGCAACTACCTGGCCATGTGCTCGGTTGAAGGCGGCATGGAAATCGAACAGCTCGCCGTCGAACGCCCCGAAGCGCTGGCGAAGATCGCCATCGATCCCGCCGTCGGCATCGACCAGGCCAAGGCTGACGAAATCGTTGCAGCCGCAGGCTTCGCCGAGGAACTGTGCGGCAAGGTCGCCGCCGTGATCCTCAAGCTCTGGGATGTCTTCAAGAAGGAAGACGCCACCCTGGTTGAGGTCAACCCGCTGGTCAAGACCGGCGCGGGAGACATCGTGGCACTGGACGGCAAGGTCTCGCTGGACGAGAACGCCGACTTCCGCCACGCCAAGCACGCCCTCCTTGAAGACAAGGACGCTGCCGATCCGCTCGAGGCCAAGGCCAAGGCGCAGGACCTGAACTACGTCAAGCTGGACGGCTCCGTAGGCATCATCGGCAACGGCGCCGGCCTGGTCATGTCCACCCTCGACGTCGTTGCCTACGCCGGCGAAAACCACGGCAACGTCAAGCCCGCCAACTTCCTGGACATCGGCGGTGGAGCTTCCGCCGAGGTCATGGCGGCCGGCCTCGACGTCATCCTGGGCGACGAGCAGGTCAAGTCGGTGTTCGTGAACGTCTTCGGCGGCATCACTGCGTGTGACGCCGTCGCCAAGGGCATCGTTGGTGCGCTGGCCGAGCTGGGCCACTCCGCGAACAAGCCGCTGGTAGTCCGCCTCGACGGCAACAACGTTGAGGAAGGCCGCCGCATCCTGGCCGAGGCCAACCACCCGCTGGTTACCCTGGCCGCAACCATGGACGAGGGCGCCGACAAGGCCGCCGAGCTCGCCAACGCAGCTAAGTAAAGGGACGCACCATGTCTATCTATCTGAACAAGGACTCCAAGGTCATCGTCCAGGGCATCACCGGCGGCGAAGGCACCAAGCACACCGCCCTGATGCTCAAGGCCGGCACCAACATTGTTGGCGGCGTCAACGCCCGCAAGGCCGGCACCACGGTCCTGCACGGCGACAAGGAAATCACTGTCTTCGGCACCGTCAAGGAAGCCATGGCCGAAACCGGCGCTGACGTCTCCATCGTCTTCGTGCCGCCGGCATTCACCAAGGCAGCTGTCGTCGAAGCCATCGAGGCCGGCATCGGCCTGGTCGTCGTCATCACCGAAGGCGTGCCGGTCCAGGACTCTGCCGAGTTCTGGGCACTGGCCCAGTCCACGGTGGACGCCGACGGCAACCAGGTCACCCGCATCATCGGACCGAACTGCCCCGGCATCATCACCCCGGGTGAGGCCCTCGTTGGCATCACCCCGGCCAACATCACCGGCAAGGGCCCCATCGGCCTGGTTTCCAAGTCGGGCACGCTGACCTACCAGATGATGTACGAGCTGCGCGACCTGGGCTTCTCCACCGCCATCGGCATCGGCGGCGATCCCATCATCGGCACCACCCACATCGACGCCCTGGCCGCGTTCGAGGCTGACCCCGAGACCAAGGCGATCGTGATGATCGGCGAAATCGGCGGCGACGCTGAAGAGCGCGCTGCCGACTTCATCAAGGCCAACGTCACCAAGCCGGTTGTCGGCTACGTGGCAGGCTTCACCGCTCCTGAAGGCAAGACCATGGGCCACGCCGGCGCCATCGTCTCCGGTTCCGCAGGAACCGCCCAGGCCAAGAAGGAAGCGCTCGAGGCCGCTGGCGTGAAGGTCGGCAAGACGCCGTCCGAGACCGCAAAGCTGCTGCGCGAAGTCTACGCAGCGCTCTAGTACCCAGTACCAGCCAACGCGGGGTCGCTTCCCGCCCGTCACACGTGGATGGGCGGGGTTGCGGCCCCGCGTTGCCGTTTAAGTACGACGGCGGGCGGTTACCTTCCAATCCAAAGGTAACCGCCCGTCGTCGTACTTTTGCGTCCTACACCTTTGCCCCGCTGAGCAGCTCATCGAGCCGCTCGTAGCCTTCGGACATGCCGCCTTCCATGCCTGACTGCGCCATGCCGTCGCGGGCCTCCTGCGTGGGATAGACGGAGTGCCCGCGGAGGCGGCACCGGCCATCGCCCAGGTCCTCGAACGTCATGAACTCCAGGCTGACGACGTCCGGGTACCCGCCGAACTCGAACGTCTGGATGGCGAACTCGTTCTCACGGACCGTGTGGAAGATGCCTTTGAACTCGTAAGGCACCCCCTCCGGTCCGGTATGCAGGTAGCTGTAACTGCCGCCGGTGCGGAAATCGTAATGGTCGATCTCCATCTTGTAGCCCCGCGGGCCAAGCCACTGGACAATCAGGTCCGGATCCTTGTGGGCCCGGAACACGTCCGTGACGGGGAAATCGAACTCGCGCTCATAGTCGATGAAGGGGACTCCCTCAGGAACGCTGAGTTTAAGGGAATTGCTCATGATGATTCCTTCGAATTATTCGCTGCCGTCTGCAGCTCGTGACCTAAGCACGGCATCAAGGCTGCGGAACTGCCCCTCCCGGACCAACCTGTACTGGTCGATCCAGGCGGTGAGCGCCTCAAGCCGCGCGGGATTCAGGTGCACGGGCCGCCGCTGGGCCTCCCTGGTCCGGGTGACCAGCTCCGCCTGCTCGAGTACCTGAATATGCTTCGAAACCGCCTGCTTGGAAATTTCAAAGGGTTCCGCCAATTCGTTTACAGTGGCCGGTCCCCGGCTGAGCCGGGCAATAATGCTCCGCCGCACGGGGTCCGCCAGGGCCATAAACGCCGAGTCCAGCCCCGTTCCGTCGGTTTCCACTGCCACTCCGTTAGCTACTCAATTTGTTAATCAACTACTTCGTTTATCAACCTTTCGGTTGTTTAACTCTAACCCCGCTCCGCCTGTCAGGCAATACCCTTTCTTGCGCCGCGGACGCTGACTTTGTTAGTATGTCAGTACAAACTTTGAGGAGAAATAGTGCCACTCGTTCGAATTGATGTAAACCAGGGCCGCAGCCAAGAGGATCTGCAGCGGCTGAGCCGGGGGATCCATGACGCAATCCTTGCCGAGTACGGCATCCCGGAGCGCGACTACTTCCACATCCTGAGCGAGCACCCCGCCGGGCAGATTTATGCCCAGGATGCGGGGCTTGGTTTTGAGCGGACAAGCAGGGTTGTGATGATCCAGATTTTCACCCAAGGCGGCCGTTCGCAGGAAGCCAAGCAGCGCCTCTTCGCCGCAGTGGCGGACAAGCTCGCGGAGGTGGGCGTCGCCGGCGAGGACGTCTTCATCGGCTACGTGGAGAATACTGCCGGTGACTGGTCGTTCGGCTTCGGCCGGGCCCAGTATGTCACCGGCGAGTTGGCCGTACCGCGGAAGTAACGCCGTCCCCGGTGGGGCTTATCGTCAGGCCCCTCCTGCCAATAAGGACCGTTAAGGCAACTTGTAAACATGTCAGTACAAACCTTTGACAGGACATTGATTCTAGGGCAAAGTAGTGGATGTGACCCCGCTCATGGCAGGGCCAGCCAAGGCACCGGAGCTCTAGCTGTTGAGGTACAGAGTTCAAACGAGAAAGGTCCGCAACACCGTGACCCACGAACTGCTCACGATCGGGCGCATCAGCGTTGATATTTACCCGAATGACATCGGGGTTGGCCTGGAGGACGTCACGTCCTTCGGCAAGTACCTTGGCGGATCGCCGTCCAACGTCGCAGTAGCCGCTGCCAGGCACGGCCGCCGTACGGGGGTCATTACCCGCACCGGTGACGACCCCTTCGGCACCTACCTGCACCGCGAACTCAAGAAATTCGGGGTGGACGATTCCTTCGTCATCCCGGTCCAGGGCCTCCAGACGCCGGCCACCTTCTGCGCCATCCAACCTCCAGAGAATTTCCCGCTGTACTTCTACGGACGCTTTCCCACTGCCCCGGATCTGCAGGTCAGGGCCGAAGAGCTGGACCTGGACGCCATCCGCAGCGCGGGAATCTTCTGGTCCACGGTGACCGGCCTCTGCCAGGAGCCCAGCAGGGGAGCCCACATCACGGCACACGAGGCCCGTGCCCGGACTGGCCTCAAAGAAGGCCAGTTCACCATCCTTGACCTCGACTACCGGCCCATGTTCTGGGCATCTGAAGAGGAAGCGCGGGCCGAGGTGGCCAAGATCCTGCCGCACGTCACCGTCGCCATCGGCAACGACAAGGAATGCGCCGTGGCGGTAGGGGAGGGAACCCCCGATGAGCAGGCCGACCGCCTGCTGGCCGCGGGCGTCGAGATCGCCGTAGTCAAGCTTGGCCCCGAAGGCGTCATGGCGAAAACCCGCACTGAGCGCGTAGTCTCCGCCCCCGTCCCGGTGGAGACCCTCAACGGCCTCGGTGCCGGCGATTCCTTCGGCGGCGCCTTCTGTCACGGACTGCTGTCCGGCTGGCCGCTCGCCCAGGTCCTGGACTATGCAAACGCCGCCGGCGCAATCGTCGCCTCGCGCCTTTCCTGCGCCGACGCCATGCCGACGCCGGATGAGGTCACCTCGCTGCTGGCGGAGCGCGGCCGCCTGGTGCCCGGCCAGTTTGCCACCGAAGGAGCAGCACTGTGACCCTCACGCCACTGGCCTCGAACAATGCGCTGGACGACGACCCGCGCCGCTACGCCCACCTGAGCACCATCAGGCTTGAGGATCCGGACGCCATTGCCCGGGCAGCCAAGACGCGGCGCCGCCACCCCGGCCTGAAGTATGGACGGCAGAACTTCATTGTCGCTGCCGACCATCCCGCCCGCGGCGCCCTGGCCGTCGGCAATGACCCGGTGGCCATGGCAGACCGGCGGCAGCTCCTTGACCGGCTGCAGGTCGCCCTGGCGAACCCGGACGTGGATGGCGTGCTTGCGTCGCCGGACATCATGGACGACCTGCTGCTGCTGGGTGCGCTGGAAGGCAAGCTCGTTTTCGGCTCGATGAACCGCGGCGGGCTCGCCGGCCTAGTCAACGAATTCGACGATCGCTTCACCGGCCATACGGCAGCCGCGCTGGAAGCACTCGGTGCCGACGGCGGCAAGATGCTCACCCGCATCTGCCTCGGGGACCCGGACACCGTTGCCACCCTTGAGGCCACTGCCAGGGCCATCGATTCGCTGGCTGAGCGCAAACTGATCGCCATGGTGGAACCCTTCCTGTCGGTCCGCGAGAACGGCAGGGTCCGGAACGACCTGTCTACGGACGCGGTGATTAAGTCGATCGCGATCGCCGAGGGCCTGGGATCCACCAGCGCCTACACCTGGATGAAGCTTCCCGTCGTGGCGGACATGGAACGGGTCATGGCGGCCACCACCATGCCCACCGTCCTGCTGGGCGGGGATCCGGACAGCAGCCAGGACGAGGTTTTCGCCAGCTGGCAGGCAGCTCTCGCGCTGCCCGGAGTGCAGGGCCTCACTGTTGGCCGCACGCTCCTGTACCCGGCGGACGGCGATGTTGCCGGCGCCGTGGCCACCGCCGCCTCACTGCTGAACCACACCACCCCAAACCGAACCGAAGAAGTATCGGAGTAGCCTCCCCATGGGAACATCATCAGGAACTGCCACCCGCAGAATGACGGTCGCCCAGGCCGTGGTGGAATACCTTTCGAAGCAGTACACGGTGGACTCCATTGGCGGGGTTGAGTACCGTGAGCGGCTGATTCCGGGAACTTTCGGCATCTTCGGTCACGGGAACGTCGCCGGCGTGGGCCAGGCCCTGAAGCAGTACCAGCAGCTGGACCCGGCCATCATGCCGTATTACCAGGGCCGGAACGAGCAGGCCCAGGCGCACCAGGCCGTGGGCTACGCACGGCACACCCGCCGCCGCCAGACCTTCGCCATCAGCACGTCCATCGGACCAGGGTCCTCCAACCTGCTGACCGGCGCGGCCCTGGCAACGACGAACAGGCTGCCGGTGCTGCTGCTGCCCAGCGACACTTTTGCCACCCGCGCCGCGGACCCGGTGCTGCAGCAGCTCGAACAGCCCTACGCCTACGACATCACCGTCAATGACGCGTTCCGGCCGCTGTCCAAGTTCTTTGACCGCGTCTCCCGCCCGGAGCAGCTGTTCTCCGCGTTCCACCACGGCCTCCGTGTCCTCACGGATCCTGCGGAGACCGGCGCCGTGACCATCTCGCTGCCGCAGGACGTCCAGGCGGAGGCCTTCGACGTCCCTGCGGAGTTCCTGGCAGAGCGCGAGTGGCGGATCCGCCGCCCGGACGCGGACGACGACGACATCGCCCGCGCCGCCGAGGCCATCCGTGCTGCCAAACGGCCGCTGATCATCGCCGGTGGCGGCGTTCTCTACGCCTACGCCAACGAGGAACTCGCGAAGTTCGTGGAACTGACCGGCATCCCGGTGGGCAACACCCAGGCCGGCGTTGGCGTCCTGCCGTGGGACCACAAGCACTCCCTCGGAGCCATTGGTTCCACGGGCACGACGGCGGCCAACGCCATCGCTGCCGAGGCGGACCTGATCATAGGCATCGGCACGCGCTACGAGGACTTCACCACCGCATCCCGCACCGCGTTCCAGAACCCGGACGTGCGTTTCATCAACATCAACGTCGCCCCGATCGACGCCTACAAGCACGGCAGCACGCTGCCCATCGTGGCCGACGCCCGGAAGGCGCTGGTCAAGCTGAACCAGGCCCTGGGCGGCTACCGCGTGGGCGCGGACCTGGAGCAGAAAATCGCGGCCGAGAAGAAGCGCTGGGACGCCACCGTGGACGAGGCCTTTGACACCCGGCACACGCCGCTGCCGGCGCAGAACGAGATCATCGGCGCCACCAGCCGGGCAATGGATGCCCGCGACGTGGTGATCTGCGCAGCGGGTTCGCTGCCCGGGGACCTGCACAAAATGTGGCGTGTCCGCGACCCGTTCGGCTACCACGTGGAATACGCGTACTCCTGCATGGGCTACGAAATCCCCGGCGGCCTGGGCGTCAAGCGTGCCGCCCTGGCTGAGGCCGCAGCAAGTACGACGGCGGCCGGCGACGGCCGTGCGGACGTAAGGGACGTCGTCGTGATGGTAGGGGACGGCTCCTACCTGATGATGCACACCGAACTGGTCACCGCCGTCGCCGAACGGATCAAACTGATTGTTGTCCTGATCCAGAACCACGGCTACGCCTCCATCGGTTCGCTGTCCGAATCCCTGGGGTCACAGCGGTTTGGCACCCAGTACCGGACGCTGGACGAAGAGCAGCACAGCTTCGACGACGGTGAAACCCTGCCCGTGGACCTCGCCTTGAACGCCGAGTCCCTGGGCGTGAAGGTCATCCGGATTGAACCGGGGGACAAGGTCATCGCCGAACTCGAGCAGGCCATCCGCGACGCCAAGGCCGCCCCTGAAGGCACAGGTCCCATCCTGATCCACGTCGAATCCGACCCGCTCCTGGACGCCCCCAGTTCAGAGTCGTGGTGGGACGTTCCCGTCTCCCAGGTCTCCGAACTGGACTCCACGAAAGCGGCTTTCCAGACCTACACCGACCACAAGGCCCGCCAGCGCAAGCTGCTCGGCTGATTCCCCTTCGACACCCGAACGCTTACAACTCAAGGAAGAGTCGCCATGACTGTTGCAACCGAGACCTCCACCATCAACCACTTCATCAACGGCGCCGAAAGCGCCGGCGAGGGTGACCGCACCACATCCGTCTACAACCCGGCCACCGGCGCCGTGTCCGCACAGCTGCGCCTGGCCAACCGGGCCGACCTGGACACCACCGTCGCCGCTGCCCGCAAGGCCGCCGATACCTGGGGCGACATCTCCCTGGCCAAGCGCACCGCCGTGCTCTTCAAATTCCGCGAACTGGTGGCCTCCCACGTGGACGAGCTCGCCCAGCTGGTCACCGCCGAGCACGGCAAGGTCCTCTCCGATGCCAAGGGTGAAATCGGCCGCGGCCTGGAAGTCATCGAGTACGCGTGCGGCATCCCCACGCTCCTCAAGGGCGACTACTCGGACCAGGTCTCCACGGGAATTGATGTCTTCAACTTCCGCGAGCCCCTCGGCGTGGTTGCCGGCATCACGCCGTTCAACTTCCCGGTGATGGTGCCGCTGTGGATGGCACCGATGGCCATCGCCACCGGCAATGCGTTCATCCTCAAGCCCTCCGAGCGCGACCCGTCCGCCTCCATGCTGCTGGCCAAGCTCTGGAAGCAGGCAGGCCTGCCCGACGGTGTGTTCCAGGTCCTGCACGGCGACAAAGAAACGGTGGACGGGCTCCTGACACACCCTGACGTGGACGGCATCTCCTTCGTCGGCTCCACCCCGATCGCCCAGTACGTCCACGAAACCGCCACCAAGCACGGCAAGCGCGTCCAGGCCCTGGGCGGGGCGAAGAACCACGCCATCGTGATGCCCGACGCCGATCTGGACAACGCCGCCGACCACCTCGCCGCCGCCGCCTTCGGCTCCGCCGGGGAACGCTGCATGGCCATCTCCGTCGCCGTCGCCGTCGGGGACGCCGCGGACCTCATCGTCAAGAAGGTCGAAGAGCGCGCCCTGGCCGTCAAGGTCAACAACGGCACCGCCCCCGACGCCGAAATGGGCCCGGTAATCACCCCCGCCTCCAAGGAACGCATCGTACGGATCGTCACCGAAGCCGAACAGGCAGGCGCCGCCATGGTGGTGGACGGCCGCGACCTGGTGGTCCCCGGCCACGAAGACGGCTTCTGGGTAGGCCCCACCGTCATCGACCACGTGAAGACCGAAATGACCGCCTACACCGAGGAGATCTTCGGCCCCGTCCTCGTGGTGGTCCGCGTGGATACCCTTGAAGACGGCATCGCGCTGATCAACGCCAACCCGTACGGCAACGGCACCGCCATCTTCACCTCCTCCGGCGCCCACGCCCGGAAGTTCCAGCGCTCCGTCACGGTAGGCATGATCGGGATCAACGTGCCCCTGCCCGTCCCGGTGGCTTACCACTCCTTCGGCGGCTGGAAAAACTCCCTCTTCGGGGACAAGCACATCTACGGCCCCGAAGGCGTCTCCTTCTACACCCGCGGCAAGGTCATCACCTCCCGCTGGCCCGAACCCACCCACGCCTCCGGCGCCTCCTACAACTTCCCGTCCAACTAGCGACCCGACTACCCACCATCGACTGCTCCGTAACTGCCGTTTTGAGCGTCCAAAACGGCACCTGCGGAGCAATCGATGAGAAGGAATGGCAATGACTGAGAACAAGCTGATCATCGGCACGGCGCCGGACTCCTGGGGAGTCTGGTTCGCGGATGACCCCAAGCAGACGCCCTGGGAACGGTTCCTGGACGAGGTGGCCGAGTCCGGCTACAAGTGGATCGAGCTGGGCCCGTACGGCTACCTGCCCACCGACCCGGCACGGCTGGCCGAGGAACTGAAGCAGCGTGACCTCAAGGTCACCGCGGGCACGGTGTTCACCGCCTTCCACCGCGGGCTGGACCAGTGGGAAACCGCCTGGGAGCCTGCACGCAAGGTAGCCGAACTGACGGCGGCCATGGGTGGCGAGCACATTGTGGTCATCCCGGCCATGTGGCGCGACGACGTCACCGGGGAGGCCGTGGAGAGCGGCGAACTCAGCGACAAAGCCTGGAGCGACCTGTTCGCCGGCCACAACCGCCTGGGCAAGACCCTGCTGGAGGACTTCGGCCTGAAGCAGCAGTTCCACTCCCACGCGGACTCCCATGTTGGCGCCCAGGAAGACATTGAAACCCTCCTGGCCGCAACGGATGCGAAGTACCTGAACCTGTGCCTGGACACGGGCCACGCCGAGTACTGCGGAGCGTCCAGCCTTGAGCTGATCAAGAACTACCCCGACAGGATTGGCTACCTGCACCTGAAGCAGATCAACCCGGAGATCCTCAAACAAGTCAATGAGGAAAACATGACGTGGGCCGCAGCCAACCTGGCCGGCGTCATGACCGAGCCGCCGAACGGGCTTCCCGATTTGCGTGCCGTCATCGAAGCAGTGGAGGCCCTCAACCGGCCCATCTTCGGCATCGTGGAACAGGACATGTATCCGGTCGCTTTCGATGTGCCCATGCCCATTGCCAAGCGCACCCGCAACTACCTGTTGTCCTGCGGTTCCCGGACCACCGTCAACTGATGACAACCACACCGCCCGCATCCGTAATAGACCCTGAAGGAACGAAACAATGACTGAAGCACTCCGCGTCGCCGTCATCGGCGCCGGGCGCATGGGCGCCGACCACATCCAGCGCCTCAACACCCGCATCCACGGAGCCGAGGTTGCCGCCGTCGTGGACGTTGACCTTGCCCGTGCCCAGGCGGCCGTTGAAGGCATCCCAGGCGCCGTCGCGCTTGCCGATGCCGAGGAAGCCCTCAACAACGGCGACGTCAATGCGGTACTCATTGCCACGCCCGGCTTCCTGCACGAGGACATCCTGCTGAAGGCCATCGCCAAGGACATCCCGATCCTTTGCGAGAAGCCGCTGACCCCCGACGCCCAGTCCTCCTGGAAGATCGTGCAGGCTGAGGTTGAGCTGGGCCGCAAGCGGATCCAGGTTGGCTTCATGCGCCGCTTCGACGCCGAGTACGCCGCGCTGGGCCAGATCATCCGGAACAACGAACTGGGCGAACTGCTGATGCTGCACCACCAGCACCGCAACCCCACCACGCCGCCGGGCTTCACCAATGAGATGCTGATCAACGATTCCGTGGTGCACGAGTTCGATGCCATCCGCTACTTCACCGGGGAGGAGATCACCAGCGTCCAGGTGCGCCTGGGCAAGGCCACCAGGAACGCCCCGGCCGGCCAGCACGATCCGCAGCACGTCCTGCTGGAGACCGAATCAGGCGTCCTGGCTGACGTTGAGATCTTCGTCAACGCCAAGTACGGCTATGAGGTTGGAACCCAGGCGTCGTTTGAAGAAGGTGTTGTCAGCATTGGCGGCGACAAGGGCCCTTACACCCGCAGCGCCGGCCGCTGGGGCGGCAACGTCACCCCGGGATTCGAGGAGCGCTTCGGCGCGGCGTACGACGTCGAGATCCAGTCATGGGTGGACGCCGCGCTGAAGGGCGAAATCGGTGGACCCACAGCGTGGGACGGCTACGCCACCGCAGCATGCTGCGAGGCCGGCGTCGAAGCGCAGAAGTCGGGAGAAAAGGTGAAGGTCCAGCTCAACTCAAAGCCGGACCTCTACAACTAGTCGCCCGCTGGAGTTTTTGTCCAGATATGCCGACTTTCAGGCCTGCCAGCCCTGCGTATCTGGACAAAAACTCCTCCAGCCTTACTGATCCACCATGGAGTGCTTTACGTGAAAATCGCGCTTGACCCCACCCCGTTCCACCACTCGCACAGCCTGCTGGAGTTTCCGAGGGTGGTGGCAGATCTCGGATACAAGTACATGCAGATGACTCCGCACGCGGACTTTATTCCCTTCTACAACCATCCCAAGGCCGATGATGAACTGGTGGGCCAGCTCAGCAAGGCCTGCAAGGATGCCGGCGTGGAAATCGCCTCCGTCCTTCCTGTGCTGCGTTGGTCAGGCCCGGACGAGGATGCCCGCGAAGCAGCTGTCCGGTACTGGAAGCGTGCCATCCAGATCACCGTGGACCTTGGCGTCAGCACAATGAACACCGAGTTCAGCGGCCGCCCCGAGAAGGCGGAGGAATCCGAGCGGGCGTTCTACCGCTCCATGGAGGAACTCCTGCCGATCATCGAACGGGAGGGCATCGACCTGCTCATTGATCCCCACCCCGACGACTTTGTCGAGGAGGGGCTGGCCGCCATCCGCGTCATCCGCGGCCTGAACTCGAAGAACGTGGGCCTGGTCTACGTCGCCTCGCACAGCTTCCATATGAAGAACGACCCGCTGGAGATCATGCGTGCGGCGGGGGACAAGCTGCGCCTGGTCCATGTTGCTGACACCATGAACCACCATGCTTCGCACGGTCTCCGGTACATCACCAACCCGCCGGGCAACCCCGTCCGCGTGCACCAGCACCTGAAGATTGGCGACGGCGACGTGAACTGGGACGAGTTCTTCGGCGGCCTCAAGGAAATCGGCTTCCTGGACAAGGACAACACCGTCATGGTGTCCAGTGTGTTTGCAGAGGACGAGCACGCCGGGGACGTCTCCCGGTACCAGCTGGAAACCATGAAGCAGTACGTCCAGAAGGTCAGCCTTTGAGCGTTGCCGGCCCGGCCGGGGCCATCAAGAACCGGCAGCCGTCCAACCACAAGCGTGCGCTCCGGACCGTAACCATTATCTCCACCTTCGGCGGGCTGCTGTTTGGCTACGACACCGGCGTGATCAATGGCGCGCTTCCCTACATGCAGGAAGACCTCGGCCTCACCCCTCTGACCGAGGGCCTGGTCACATCCTCCCTCCTGTTTGGAGCAGCCTTCGGTGCACTGTTCGGCGGCCGCCTGGCCGACCGGAACGGCCGCCGAAAGATGATCATGGTCCTGGCGATGATCTTCCTCGTGGGAACGCTGGCCTGTACGTTCTCGCCGAGCACGGAGGTGATGATCGCAGCCCGGTTCGTCCTGGGACTGGCCGTGGGCGGCGCTTCTGTCACCGTCCCCGTCTACCTGGCCGAGGTTTCGCCCAGCGCACGGCGCGGACGGATCGTCACGCAGAACGAACTGATGATCGTCACCGGGCAGCTGTTGGCCTTCATCTTCAACGCCTACCTGGGCAACACCTTCGGCGAAACCGGGGGGATTTGGCGCTGGATGCTGGTGATTGCCACCCTGCCCGCCATAGCACTGTGGATCGGCATGACCTTCATGCCGGAAAGCCCGCGGTGGCTCGCCTCGATGGGCAGCTTCGGTGAGACGCTCAGCGTCCTGCAGCGCATCCGGTCCGAGGAAGAAGCCCGAAAGGAATTCGAAGAAGTCAAGGCCATGGCCGTGGAGGACTACAAGTCCAAGATGGGCTCGTGGAAGGATCTGGGTGTTCCCTGGCTGCGCCGGATCTTCGTCGTGGGAATCGGGCTTGCGGTGATCCAACAGATCACCGGCGTCAATTCGATCATGTATTACGGAACCCAAATCCTTGCGCAATCCGGCTTCGCCCGGGAGGCTGCGCTGACCGCCAATATTGCCAACGGCGTCATCTCCGTGCTCGCGACGTTCGTGGGGATATGGCTGCTCGGCAGGGTGGGCCGCCGTCGGATGCTTATCACGGGGCAGATAGGCACGACGGCCGCGCTCCTGCTGATCGGACTGTTCTCGCTGATCCTGCCAGAAGGCTCAGCCCGCGGTTTCGTGATCCTTTCCCTGACAGTGACTTTCCTTGCCTTCCAGCAGGGGGCCATCTCCCCAGTGACATGGCTGATGCTCTCCGAAATCTTTCCGCTGAAGATCCGCGGGCTCGGGATGGGCGCCTCCGCCTTCGTCCTGTGGACCGTTAACTTCATGGTGGGCTTCGGATTCCCGCAGCTGCTGGCGGCGATCGGCCTGTCAAGCACCTTCTTTGTGTTCGCTGTCCTCGGAGTGGGTGCCATTGCGTTTGCCGCCAAGTTCGTCCCGGAAACCAAGGACAAGAGCCTGGAAGACGTGGAGCACTACTTCAAGAACGCCGCTGCTGTGAAAACTGAAGCAACCGCCGGCACAGGAGCCTCCTAGGCTCACCCTCGTTTACGGGCCTGCCAAAGAAGCACACTCGTCCTCCCGGGCGAGGGTGCTTCTTTGCGTTGAGGAGGCTTGTGAAGCGCGTGCTGACCGATCATTTCCGAACTTAAAACCGCACATTACGTGTTTACATACTAATGTCAGGACAAAGTATTGACATGTGTGGTTCAAGTCACGATGATCGTACTAAGCACATTCCGGCAGCTGCACCGCGGCAGCCCGGAGCTGAAATCAAAGGAGATTCACGTGGCTCAATTTTCTTGGCGCAAGGCAACCCTGGTGGCAGCTATTGCGCCGATGCTGGCCCTGAGTGCATGCTCGAGCACCGGCGGCAGGACCGAAGAGGCAGGCGGCGCGGGCGGAGGGGGGCAAGTCGCCACGACAGAACGCATGAAGATCGCCCTCATCACCCACGCCGCTCCCGGTGACACCTTCTGGGACATCCTCCGCAAGGGTGCCGAAGAGGCCGCCGCCAAAGACAACGTTGAATTGCTGTACACGTCCGACCCCGAGGGTGGACGCCAGGCACAGCTCATCCAGCAGGCCATCGACCAGAAAGTGGAAGGGATCGCCGTCACCCTCGCCAAGCCGGACGCACTCAAAGACGCCCTGAAGAAAGCTACTGACGCCGGCATCCCCGTCGTCAGCCTGAACTCCGGAGCGGATGTGTGGCAGCAGGTAGGCGCTTTCACCCACTTCGGATCCGACGAGAACCTCGCCGGCGCTGCTGTAGGCGACAAGCTCAACTCGCTGGGAGCAAAGCGCCCCATCTGCGTGATCATGGAACAAGGCAACGTGGCCCTGGATGCCCGCTGTGCCGGCGTCAAGTCTAAGATCCCGGCGACCGAGAACCTGTTCGTCCAGGGAACGGACATGACGCAGGTGTCCTCGACCGTCAGCGCGAAGCTCCAGGCCACTCCGGATGCAGATGCCATCATCGGCCTCGGAGCGCCATTCACGCTGACCATCCACAAGGCAGTGGAAAGCCTGGGCCTGGCCGACAAGGTGAAGGTTGCGTCCTTTGACATGAACGGTGAACTGGCCCAGGCCATCATCGATGGCAAGGTTGCCTTCACCGTCGACCAGCAGCCGTGGCTCCAGGGCTATGGTGCCATCGACGCTCTGTGGCAGGTCAAGAGGGCCGGCATTCACGTAGGTGGCGGGCTCCCGGTCTTGACCGGCCCGTCGATCATTGATCAGGCAGCCGCTCCTGACGTTCTCAAGTTCGCCAAGGAAGGCATCCGCTAAGGATGACTGAGCCGGGTTCCGGGGCCTTGCGGCTCCGGAACCCGCCTAGCAGGAGAAACCCATGACACAGACACTCACCAAAACATCCACCGTCGTAACCGATGAGCGCGTCGGCAAACGAAACCCTCTCCAGAAGCTGCTCGCCCGCCCCGAGGTCGGCGCCCTTGTGGGCGCCATTGTCCTCTTCATCTTCTTTGCATTGGTGTCCTCGACGTTCACCCAGCCCAATGCCCTGGCTACTATCCTGTACGGCAGTTCCACGATCGGGATCATGGCGGTCGGGGTATCGCTGCTGATGATTGGCGGGGAGTTCGACCTATCCACCGGTGTCGCCGTGATCTCCTCGGCCCTTACTGCCTCGATGTTCAGCTGGTACTTCAGCACCAACGTCTGGGTGGGCGTCCTCCTGGCTCTGCTGGTCTCCCTTTCCATCGGATACATCAATGGGTGGATCCTGATGAAGACCAAACTGCCCAGCTTCATCGTCACCCTGGCCACGTTCCTGATGCTGACCGGGCTGAACCTGGGCCTGACCCGCATGATCGGCGGCGGCGTCTCGTCCCCCTCGATTTCGGACATGGACGGCTTCGCCTCAGCCCGCGCGGTGTTTGCGTCGTCAGTACGGATCGGCGGGATCGACGTCCAGATCACGGTATTCATTTGGATCGCTCTCGTCGCCGTCGCCACCTGGGTGCTGATGCGGACCAAGGTGGGGAACTGGATCTTCGCCGTCGGCGGAGACGAGAATGCAGCCCGTGCCGTGGGCGTTCCGGTCAAAGCCACCAAGATCGGACTGTTCATGGGCGTCGGTTTCTGCGGCTGGATCCTGGGCATGCACAACCTTTTCGCCTTCGACACCGTGCAGTCCGGTGAAGGCGTGGGCAACGAGTTCCTCTACATCATCGCCGCTGTGATCGGCGGATGCCTGCTCACCGGCGGCTACGGCTCAGCGATTGGCGGTGCGATCGGCGCATTCATCTTCGGTATGGCCAACAAGGGCATCGTCTACGCCCAGTGGAACCCGGACTGGTTCAAGTTCTTCCTGGGCCTGATGCTGCTGCTGGCCACCATCGTCAACCTCATCGTCAAACGCCGCGCGGAACTGAAGTAAGGGGCCGAAATGAACGCCAAACAAATTGATCAGCAAACACTGCTCCAGAACGAGCGCGACCCCCTCACCCACACCCCGGTGCACCTGCTTTCACTGGAGGGAGTCGGCAAGCACTACGGCAACATCGTGGCCCTGAGGGATGTCACGATGGCGGTGGACAACGGCCGCGTCACGTGCGTCCTGGGAGACAACGGCGCCGGCAAGTCCACGTTGATCAAGATCATCGCGGGACTGCACCAGCACGACGCCGGGACGCTGAACATCATGGGGGAGGAGCGGAACTTCGATTCACCCCGCGACGCGCTGGATGCCGGAATTGCCACCGTCTACCAGGACCTGGCGGTAGTTCCCCTGATGCCGATCTGGCGGAACTTCTTCCTCGGCTCTGAACTGACCAGCGGTTTTGGTCCTTTCAAGAGCATGGATGTCCAGAAGATGAAGGACATCACCAAAAAGGAACTGGCTGAAATGGGCATCGACCTCCGCGATGTGGAACAGCCCATCGGTCAGCTCTCCGGCGGCGAGCGCCAGTGCGTGGCCATTGCCCGCGCCGTCCACTTCGGCGCCAAGGTCCTGATCCTGGACGAGCCGACGGCGGCGCTTGGCGTGAAGCAGTCGGGCGTGGTCCTGCGCTACATCCTGCAAGCCAGGGACCGGGGACTCGGCGTCATCTTCATTACCCACAACCCGCACCATGCCTTCCCCGTGGGGGACCGGTTCCTGCTGCTCAAGCGCGGCAAGTCCATCGGTTACTACGACAAGAAGGACATCACCCTGGACGAGCTCACGGCCCAGATGGCCGGCGGCGCCGAACTTGCCGAACTCGCGCACGAACTTGAGCAGCTGGGCGGGCACAGCGAAGTGGTCAAGGAAGTCCAGGCCGAGGTGGCCGAGGTCGCCCACACCACAGAGATGCCCAAGGAAGGCGCCGCACGGCACCTCTAGCAGGAGCGACGCGGTGCCCGCCGGACATGCCGGACGGACATGTCGACCGGGCACCGCCGACCCGCATTGGCCCAATCGAACGAACTGCAGACAGGAAGTCAACATGCCGATCCGGGTGGGCGTCATCGGCGCCGGTGTCATGGGCGCAGACCACATCAAGAACCTTTCAGCCGCAGTCAACGGCGCAGAAGTCACGTTCGTGGCAGACCTCGACGCCGCGCGTGCAGCGGCAGCCGCGCCGCCGGCGGCCCGGACCACCACCGACCCCTCGGAGCTGATCAACTCCAGTGAGGTGGACGCCGTCGTTATCGCTTCGCACGACTCCACCCATGCGGGACTGGTGCTGGAATGCTTCGAGGCCATGACACCGGTGCTGTGCGAGAAGCCCCTGGCCCCCACGCTCCTGGAGAGCCTTGACGTGGTGGAGGCTGAGGCCGACATCCTTGCCGCGACCGGTGCCAGGCTGCTGTCCATGGGCTTCATGAGGCGTTTCGATCCCGGTTACACCGCCTTGCACGAATCCATCCGGCTCCGCAGCTACGGCGAACCGCTGATGGTCCACTGCACCAGCCGCACGGTCGAAGCGGGACCTGGCAGCAGCTCGGAATCCGCCATCACCAATTCGGCCATCCACGAGTTCGACATCATCCCGTGGCTGCTGGGTACGCCCGTCACTGAAGTCTCTTGGCAGGCGGGGCGCAGCTCCCGGCACAGTACCGGGGACCTGCAGGATCCCGCGCTGATGCTCCTGCGGACGGCTGATGGCGCCCTGGCCACCCTCGAGCTGTTCCTGAACGCGCAGTCCGGCTACACCACCAGGTGCGAGGTCGTGTCCGAGTACGGTTCGGCTGCCCTGCCGGAACCCGCAGCGCTGGTGGTCCACCACGAGGGGCAGCAGCGCTCAAGCATTCCCGCGGACTGGCGCCCGCGCTTCGCCGACGCCTACCGCCTCCAGCTCCAGGCCTGGATATCCGCCCTGGAACGCGGCGAACCGGCCCCGCTCGCCACCGGCGAGGATGGCCTGCGGGCCTCGCAGGTGGCCCAGGCCATGATCCGTTCGCTGCACAGCGACGGATCCTTCACGAAGGTGATCTACTGATGGCTGCTCCCGTCCTGCCGGCCCCACGCGTGCCGGATTCACAGGACGCACCCTCACTGCGGTGGGGCATCATGGGCCCCGGCTGGATTGCCGAACGGTTCACGGAATCCGTGCAGGCCCATTCACGCCAGGTGATTGCCGCCGTCGGATCCCGCTCCCTGGAACGCTCCAAAGCGTTCGCAGACGCCCATGGCGTGCCTGCCGCGAATGGAAGCTACGAGGAGTTGGCTGCAGCTGCCGATATCGACATCGTTTACGTCAGCACCCCGCACAATGTCCACCACCATGCCGCCCTGCTGGCCCTCGAAGCAGGAAAACACGTCCTGATCGAAAAACCGATCGGACTCAACGCCGGACAGGCGCGGGACATCGCCGCGCGGGCCAGGGCTGCCGGCGTCTTCGCGGCCGAAGCGATGTGGACCTTTTTTCTGCCTAAGTACGACGTCATTCGGCAGGTCCTCAACGGAGGAATGCTGGGGACCGTGACCACCGTGGTGGCGGAGTACGGGGAGTATTTCAACCGCACCCACCGGATCTTCGATCCAGAGCTGGCCGGGGGACCGCTGCTGGACCTCGGGACGTATCCCTTGGCACTTATTACCGAAGTCCTGGGCGCCCCGGACCGGATGCATGTCCTGGGCCAGCAGCACCAATCAGGGGTCAATGCCCAGCTTTCGGCCATCATCGGATTCCCGGGAGGGGGCAATGCAGTCATGAACACGCAACTGCATAACTTCACCCCCACGGCTGCCACAATTGTGGGCTCCCGGGCGACACTGGCCATCGACGGCCCGTTCAACATGCCCGGCAGCTTCCATGTGCGGTTCCCTGACGGCAAACGGCTGCATTACAACGAGCCCGCGGGCGGGCACTTTGAGGGCCTGCACTACGAGGCCGCGGCCGTTGCGCGTTCCATCGCAGCCGGACAGCTGGAAAGCCCCCAGCGTCCGCTGGACTCCTCCATCCGAACCATGGAAGCAGCCGACGAAATCCGCCGGCAGCTCAGCATCACCTTCCCGGGTGAAGACAATTCGCCCTCCTGATCCATTGTTGTACGCCCTATCGAAAGGACGAGCCATTGGCTTACATCTCCCAGCAAGCTGCGGTAACACCCGTACCGGTACGCATCGGACTCATCGGCTCAGGCTGGATGGGTGCGTTCCATGCCGAGAGCGTTGCCCGCCGCGTCCCCGGTGCCGCCCTGGCGGCCATCGCGGACCCCAACACTGAGTCCGCGCAGAGCCTCGCCCTGCAGCTGGGTACCGCCAAGGTGACGGCCAGTGCCGAGGATATTTTCGCCGATCCGGAGATCGACGCCGTGGTCATCGCCAGCCCGGCCCGGTTCCATTCCCCACTGATTGCCCAGGCCGCCGCCGCCGGAAAGCACATTTTCTGCGAGAAACCGGCCGGCCAGTCCCTGGCGGAACTCGACGCCGCGCTCGCGGCTGTGGAGCAAGCGGGCGTGCACTTCCAAATCGGATTCAACCGGCGGTACGCCGATGACTTCCGGGCAGCGAAGGAAGACCTCGCCGCCGGAGCAGCCGGAACCCCGCAACTCCTGCGCTCGCTGACCCGCGATCCCGGGACCGGAAGCATCCCCAACGCCGCCAGGGTGCCGGCATGGACCATCTTCCTGGAAACGCTCATCCACGACTTCGACACCCTCAACTGGTTCAACGAGGGGGCCGAGCCCATCGAGGTGTACGCCGTGGCAGACGCCCTCGTGGAGCCGTCCCTGCGCAACCAGGGATTCCTGGACACTGCAGTAGTAACCATCAGGTACAGCAACGGTGCCATCGCCGTGGCCGAGGCGAACTTCAGCGCACTCTACGGGTATGACGTCCGCGGCGAGGTGTTTGGCTCCAAGGGCATGGTGCAGGCGGGCCGGGCCACCGAAACGGAGGCCCGGCGCTATACCGCCGAGGGACTCTCTGCGGATACGCCCCGCCTCAACGTCGAGCTGTTTCGCCAGGCCTACACCGACGAACTCGCGGACTTCGCCGCAGCCGTGCGGGCAAAGCGCGACGGCGGGACCTCGCCGTCGTCGAACATCACCCTTACGCCCGGCGCCGCCGACGCCCGCCGCGCCCTGGCCATGGCACTTGCCTGTATCGAATCGGTGAAAAGCGGCGTCCCGGTTGCTGTCGCCGAAAAGGCGGCCGTCTGATGCGGCTGGCGGTCTGCGCGGAAATGGTCTTCCTGGACCTTCCGTTCGAGGAGCGGGTACGGCGGATCCACGAGGCGGGATTCGACGTGGAACTCTGGGATTCCCGGCACAGGGATATTCCCGCGCTGGCAGCCACTGGGGCCGTCTTCTCCTCCATGACCGGCTACACGTCCGGCAGCCTGGTGGACCCGGACACGGCCGATCACGTGGTCCAAACAGCCGAATCGCTGATCCCTACCGCCCTTGAGCTCGGAGTCAGCCGGATGGTGGTGCACCCTGCCGAACTCATTGACGGCAAGGCCGCCCGGCCCGTCTTCCGTTCCAGCGGGAGGATGTGGAGCACTGGTGCCAGGACCCTGGAGCGGCTTGGCAGGCTGGGCGAAAAACACGGCCTCACGTTCTGCCTGGAAAACCTCAACACGGTGCTTGACCATCCAGGCATCCCGCTGGCCCGCGCCAAGGACACCCTTGCGCTCGTGGAGGCGGCCGGGCACCCCAACGTCAAGCTCATGCTGGACCTGTACCACGCGCAGCTTGGGGAGGGGAACCTCATTGAGCTGGTCCGCACTGCCCTGCCGCATATCGGCGAAGTCCAGGTGGCGGATGTTCCCGGACGCTGCGAGCCAGGCACCGGGGAAATCAATTACGCAGCTGTGGCCCGTGCGCTCGCTGAGGCCGGCTATCAGGGCACCGTGGGCATGGAAGCGTGGGCGAAGGATGACAGCAACGCAGCCCTCGACGCCTTCCGGACCGCCTTTACGGTCTATGCAGGGGAAAAAGCATGAAGAACGTAACGCTCGGACTGATAGGAGTGGGCCGGATCGGCGTGATGCATGCCAACAACATCGCGGCCCTCAACGGCGTTTTGAATCCTGAGGGGATCAACGTGAGTCTCCGGCTGACGGACGTGGCTGAAGAGCATGCCCGGCGAGTAGCCGCGGACCTGGAGGCGGAGTATCTGCCTTCGGTTGACGCGCTGCTGGCCTCGGGAGTGGACGGCCTGGTGGTGGCCACCGGCACCGCCACCCATCCCGAACTGATCAAGGCGGGAGTGGACGCCGGCATCCCGGTCTTTTGCGAGAAGCCCGTGGCCATGAACGTTGCGGACGCCCTGCCGGTGCTGGACTACATCCGGGACAAGAACGGCGTTGTGCAGGTTGGCCACCAGCGCCGGTTCGATGCTGGCTACCTGGAAGCCAGGAGGGCTTACCGGGCGGGCGAGCTGGGGTGGATCCACTCCCTGCGCGCGGTGACCTGCGACATGGCCCCGCCGCCCGTGGAGTTCCTTGCAACCTCCGGCGGGCTCTTCCGCGACTGCTCGGTCCACGACTTCGACATCCTGCGCTGGCTGACCGGCCGCGAAATCGTCGAGGTGTACGCCAAGGGGTCAAACAACGGCGACCCGGCCATCGGCGGAGTCGGGGACGTGGACACCGCGCTGGCCCTGGTGACGTTCGACGACGGCACCGTGGGGACAGTGTCAGCCACCCGCTACAACGGGGCCGGCCATGATGTCCGGCTGGAAATCCAGGGCTCCGGCCGGTCGCTCATGGTGGGGCTGGACGATAAGACGGCGATGGTGTCAGCCGAACCCGGCGTCGCTTTCCCTTCGGGCGAGCCGCACCGGACGTTTGCCGAGCGCTTTGACCAGGCCTACCGTTCCGAAATGGCCGCTTTCGTAGAGCTTGTCCTGGGCCAGCGGGACAACCCGTGTACCCCCGAGGACGCTGTGGCCGCCTCCCGGGTGGCCGATGCCGCCCAGGAGTCCCTGGCCAGCGGCCTTCCGGTGCGGGTGGCCGGAGCCGTGGCCCGTCAACTGTCCTGAGCGGCCCCGAACCCGTTCAGGACACCGCGTGCAGCTTGGGGAGCGCGTCAACCAGAGGGGCCAGTTCAGGGATGTCCTGCGCTGCTGCCAGCGCACGCTCAAGGGTGGCGTCGTGCGCCGGCCTCGCTTCCTCGAGGAGGCTGAGGCCGGCGGGCGTCAGTTCCGTGTAAATACCCCTGCGGTCGTCATCGCACAGGATGCGTGTCAGCAGGCCCCTGCCCTCCAGCCGGTTGACCAGCCGGGTGGTGGCGCTTGGGCTCAAAGCAGAAGCGCGGGCCAGTTGCTGCATCCGCATGTGCCAGCCGTCCTGCCTGCTCAGCGCGTCCAGGACTGTGTACTCCACCACGGACAGCTTTGACTCAGCCTGGAGGGCGCGCTCCAGTTCGCCCTCGATCAGCCCGTGGAGGGCCGCCAAAGTCCGCCATCCCTGCGCCCGGACCTCGACGGCGTCGTCCTTAATGCCCATGGTGCTGCTCCTCCTCCATATAGTTGCTTGCGCGGGATAATTGCGCGTGCAACAATAAATACCGCGTCTGCAACTAGTTTATGGCGTCACCCTGCGCCCAGCAACATGCGCGTTCCCACACAACATGGAGGAGTACCGGCATGCCCGTCGGTTTGATAGCCCTGGCCCTCGGAGGGTTTGGAATTGGTCTTACAGAGTTCGTCATTATGGGGCTGCTGCCTGAAGTGGCAGCGGACTTTGGTGTAACCGAAGCGGAAGCGGGCTGGCTGATCTCCGGCTATGCACTGGCAGTGGTGGTCGGCGCGCTCGGTCTCACCGCCGCCGTCACCCGTTTCCCGCGGAAGCCTGTACTGGCGGCGCTGCTTGTCCTGTTCATCGTGGGAAACCTGTTATCGGCCACCGCAGCGGACTACTGGCCCATGATGGCAGGCCGGGTCATTGCAGCTTTGGCCCACGGTGCCTTCTTCGGCATCGGGGCGGTGGTCGCAGCGGGCATGGTTTCCCCGTCAAAGAAGGCCGGTGCCATTGCGCTGATGTTCACCGGGCTGACGGCGGCCAACGTCCTGGGGGTGCCGTTCGGCACTCTCCTCGGGCAGGCTGCCGGATGGCGCGCCACGTTCTGGGCGATCACCGTCATTGGTGTTGTGGCGCTCGCCGGGATCCTGGCGCTCGTCCCCAGGGCAGCCGGAGCGCCCGGGGAAACAGGAGGGCTGCGCGGCGAGCTGCGGGCCTTCCGCGCCCGGCAGGTATGGCTCTCGATTCTGGTGACCATCCTCGGTTTCGGAGGCATGTTCGGTGCCTTCACATACATCGCCTACACACTGACCGAGGTATCCGGCTTCGCTGCCGGCACGGTGCCCTGGCTCCTGATCCTGTTTGGCCTGGGACTCTTTGCGGGCAACACGCTCGGCGGAAAGGCCGCCGACCGGAACCTTGACCGCACCCTGCTTGTGGTCCTGGCTGTCCTGTCCGTTGTCCTGGTGGCCTTCGCGCTGACCGCCGCCAGCCAGGTGCTGGCCATTGCGTCCCTGGTGCTGATGGGTGGCTTTGGCTTTGCCACCGTCCCCGGGCTGCAGATGCGTGTCATGAAGTACGCCAGCAGTGCACCCACCCTGGCATCGGGCGCCAATATCGGGGCGTTCAATGTGGGCAACGCCCTGGGCGCGTGGCTCGGCGGTGTCACCATTACCGCCGGGCTCGGCTACACCTCACCCATCTGGGCCGGTGCCGGCATCACGCTGGTGGGGGTGGCTGTCATCGCCTTCGCTGCCGCCGCCGCCAAGCGGAGCAGCGTGGGGCGGCGTCCGGAAGCGGAAATGCCAGCGGACCGCAAGGACGCCCTGCAGGTGTGAGTTATTGTCCAGGTATGCAGGGCTGGAGGCCCTTGAAGTCCGCATACCTGGACAAAAACTCCAGCCGGATCGCGGGATGTGCGGGCGCTTAGGCGCCGAACGGGAGCCGCGGGTCGACGTCCTGGCCGTCCCAGGTCTGGCGTACCCAGCCATGGTGGGGGTCGTCGCTGATGAGCCATTCGCGCACGGGCCCGGGGCCTGCCATGACGTTCAGGTAGTAGAGGTCGTATCCCGGCGCAGCCATTGCGGGACCGTGCCAGCCGTACGGAACCAGGACAACGTCACCGGTGCGCACCTCCGCCGAGACATCGATGGGGCGCTCGTCTGATGCGTAAACGCGCTGGTAGCCGATTGCGTCCGCTTCCGCGGGAGCGGCAGAGCCTTCCGTCACGCGCGTCTCGAAGTAGTAGATCTCCTCGAGGTGCGTCTCGCCGTCCTTCTCCTCATCGTGCTTGTGCGGGGGATAGGAGGACCAGTTGCCTGCTGGAGTGAGGACCTCGCAGACAATGAACCGGTCAGCCTCCAGCGCGGCGGGTGTCCCGAAGTTGTGGACCTGGCGGGAGCAGTTGCCCGCGCCGCGCAGCTCAACCGGGGTTTCGGCGGCGGTCACCAGCCGGGTGGGGTACGCGTCCTTTGCCGGGGCCGTGGCAACCGCTACCCTCCCGCCGTCGGCCGAGGTGATGCTTACGGCGCGTCCGGTGCCCGAGTACAGAACGTCGCTGGGGCCGTGGAACACGGAGTCGCGGCCGCCCAGGTCGTATTCGGTGCCGTCGACCGTAACGGTGAAGGAGCCGTTGAGGGGCACCACGATGCGTTCCTCACCTGCGGCGGGAAGGACGACGTCGGCCCCGGCAGCGAGCGTGGCCACCTTCAGCCCGGTATGTGCCCAGCCGTCCACGGACAGGGAGGAGTCCGAGGTTCCGATGGAAACGTCCCATGTGCCGTCGGTGGCGGTGCCCAGGGGGTAGACCCAGTTGGTCATGGAGTGTAGCTCCTTGCGTCAGCGCTGTACGAGTGTCATTTCAAAGCTGTAGGAATCCCCGCGGTACACGTGGTGTCCGGTTTCCACGCGCCGGCCGGTGTCATCGGTGGCGGTACGCTCCATGGTGACCAGCGCGGATCCGGGGGCGGTCTCGAGGAGCGATGCCTGGTAGTCGTTGGCCACCACGGCGCCGATCCGCTGGTTGGCGAGGCGGAAGTTCACGCCGCCGCGGCGCAGGATGGCGTAGAGGCCCTCAGTGGACAGCGCGGCTTCATCCATCTCCGCAATGTCATCCCGGACCCAGTTCTCCATGAGCGCCAGCGGCTTGCCCCCCACTTTGCGCAGGCGGGTGAAGTGGTAGACCTTGGAACCGGCCGGCAGCTGGAGGGTTGCCAGCGTGGCGTCGTCGGCCTCCACATGGGCGAAGCTCAGGACGTCGGTGGTGGGCTTCTTGCCGTTGTTGGTGAGGTCGTCGTAAAGGCTGGAGAGTTCAAGCGGACGGCGCACCTGGCTTGAGACCACCTGCGTTCCGACGCCGCGTTTGCGCACCAGCAGCCCGGACCGGACCAGTTCGTCCATGGCCTTGCGCATCGTGGGGCGGGAAAGGTTCAGCTGGGCCGCGAGGTCGATTTCGTTATCAAGCCGGCTGCCGGGCTCCAGGACTCCGCTGAAGATTGCGGCTTCGATCCCCTGCACCACCTGGTGGTAGAGCGGGACGGGGGAGGAGCGGTCGATGCTGAGACCCAGGTTGTGCGCCACGGTACTTCCCTCATGTTCCTTGTTGCGGGACGTCTTCGCCCGGGTGGGGCGCGAACGGCCGCCTTGCCGCTATATGTTCGCTTGATAGGACATACTTTTTACTTCTTCGATCCTAGCAGCCGAGCCATCCCGGTCAAGGGGAATGCCGTTAACCAGCGCAGGGGCGTCCGGCATTGCAATAGGTTTGGACAGTGAACCTTTCCGGAAACGTGGGCCCCCACCCGCACAACCTCGAAGTACAGGACCTGGACAGCTTCGACCGGCTGGTCGGCGCCGGCGCGGTGGACATGCACGGCTGGCACGCGCAGTCCCTGGACCTGCGGGGGAGGACCGATGCCCTGCAGCGCCTGCACGTGGAGGGCGCCATCTTCCTCGGCTGCACGTTCGACGACGGCGTGGAGGACCTGCTGCGACGAAGGGGAGCGCTGATCTTCCCGCGGCTGGAGACTGTGCCGTTTAACCCCTACCGGGCCGCCCTGTACTCGCCGGAGGAACTTTATGCCGGACTGCCCGGCGCCCCGTATGAAGCCCTTCCGGATGCCCGTATCTACCAATGGAGCATCCAGCCCGGCATGCGGCACCGGCTGGACGCAACCCTGGCCTCAGCGCTGCACGACCACGCCATCGGCGATGCCCTGGGCGATGCCATCCGGACAGGCCCGTTCCAGGGCCGGGCCATGCTGGGTGTCATGGGCGGGCACGCAGCGCAGCGCGGCAGCAGCGGCTTTGCCCAGGCCGCCCAGCTGGGCAGGCTCCTCGCACGGGACGGACACGTAGTGGCCACCGGAGGGGGCCCGGGGGCCATGGAGGCGGCCAACCTCGGTGCCTACCTTAGTGAAGCGGACGACGACGGCCTGCAGGCTGCGCTGGACCTGCTCGCCTCCGTCCCCGGGTTCCGTCCCTCGGTGTCGGCGTGGGCGCGGGCGGCTGCCGCCGTCGTCGAACGCTTTCCGGGCGGGACGCCGTCGCTTGGCATCCCCACCTGGTTCTACGGGCATGAGCCGCCCAACTACTTCGCCACGCACATTGCAAAATACTTCGCCAACGCCATCCGGGAAGCGATCCTCCTGGAACTGTGCACAGGAGGGATCGTGTTCCTGCCCGGGGCCGCCGGCACTGTGCAGGAGATCTTCCAGGATGCGTGCGAAAACTACTACGGCGCGCGGGAAAAGGTGACTCCCATGGTGCTGGTGGGCCGGCATCACTGGGAGCGCCAGTACCCTGCGTGGCCCATGCTCCAGAGCCTGGCGGCCGGCCGGCCCATGGAGGACCGGATTTTCCTGGTGGACACAGTCGAGGAGGCGGTAGAGGTACTGCGGCTGTCCCCTTAGCCCGTGGAGCAGCAGCCGGTCAGAGATCCTTGCGGCACTGCGCCTTGCTGAGCTCATAGAGCCCGTTGAGGTCCCCGGCAGACAGCCCCTCGGGGGTGCCGATCTCGGGATACATCAGCTGGGTGGGGTCATCCACGTGGTCGAGGCCCATCACGTGGCTGAGCTCGTGCAGGATCACGGCACGCGCATACAGGTGGCCGTCCGGGTTGAGCAGTTCATCGGCAATCAGCGGTGCGTCCAGGTCCAGGCCGCCCGTGACGAAGGCCTTGGGACCGTCGTCGTAACTGAAATGGGTGCTGCCCCCGGTTCCGATCACCTTGCCTTTGAGCTGCGGTGCAACCTCCGGTGTTGTCCAGGCGATGAGCAGCGGAGCCCAGCGCTCGCCGTAGGCCTCGGGCTGGTAGGGCGGACGCTGCGGGGACGGCTGCTCGGCGGTGGTGCCGTCGTAGATGAACCGGATGCCGGTGGCGGCCGAGATGGCGGCGATGGATTCCGTGACCAGCTGCTGCGAGCCTGCCGGTGCGAGATCACCATTGATGACATAGTGGAGCGGCCTGCAGGGGGAATAGCCAACCGGGCTGCCGTCCCCGTTGACCGCCAGGAAGCGGTAGGAATCGCTGCCCAGTGGCGGAGGATCGGCGGCGGACAGGGGAGCGTCCGACTCCTCCAGCCCCGGAGGCGGCGCGCCCATCCGGCCTTCGGCCCGCGGCGGCTGGCCGGCTTCCCCGGAAGGGCCCGCATCCTGCTGCCCGGCGGACTGCCCGTTTCCGGGGCCGATCCGGACATCCAGGAGCTCTTTGAAGCGCGGGTCATTCAGTGCCAGTGCTGCTCCAAACACGGCGCCCGCGGTGAGGGCGGCGGTGAGCAGCAGCTCCAGGCCCCGGCGCATGCCCAGGCGGGCTTTGCTCCCCGCATGGCGCGACGCTGCGCGGCGCGGCGGCCGGGTCTCCACTAGGCCACGACGGTGCCGAAGGCCAGCCCCAGCAGGTAGGTGACTGCCGCCGCGCCCAGCCCGATGGCCAGCTGGCGGAGTCCGCGCGTCAGGGGCGATGTGCCGGAAAGCAGGCCCACCGTGGCGCCGGTGACCAGGAGGGCGAGGCCCACCAGGATGCCGGCCGCCACCAGGGCGGCGACGCCGGTCAGGCCAAACAGGAACGGCAGGATGGGCACGATGGCGCCGGAGGCGAAGAAGCAGAAGCTGGACAGTGCCGCGCCCCAGGCGGTCCCCACGGCTTCGTGCTGGTCCTCGACGTCCGGCAGCTCGGGCTGCAGCGACAGGCTGGGATCGCAGTCGCAGGGCAGCAGGCCCATGCGTTCAGCCACGCGGTGCTCGGCTGCCTCCTGCGTCATGCCCCGGGCCAGGTACACCAGCAGCAGTTCGTTGTGCTCAAGGTCCAGCTTGGGAGCCGCCACCAGGGTGACCTGGGTGGGGCGTGTTGCCGCGAGCAGTTCCCGCTGGGAACGGACCGAAATGAACTCGCCGGCGCCCATGGACATGGCACCGGCCAGCAGCCCGGCGATTCCGCTGAGCAGCACCACGCTGCTGGCAACGCCGGAGGCCGCCATGCCCATGACCAGGGAAAGGTTGCTGACCAGGCCGTCATTGGCGCCGAACACAGCGGCGCGGAAGGTGCCCGCCAGGCGGTTGCGCCCCCGGGTTGCCAGCCCTCGAACCACTTCCTCATGGATCTGCTCGTCCGCTGCCATCGCATCCGTGGCGTTGGGGTCCTTGGCATAAGGGGAGCGGCCTTCTGCACGCTGGGCCAGGGCAAGCACAAACACCGACCCGAAGTGGCGGGCCAGGAAGCCCAGCATGCGGCTCCGCAGGGATGCCCGCCGGGGCTTGCCCGCACGGTCACCCAGCAGGCCCAGCCAGTGTGCTTCATGGCGGCCTTCGGCTTCAGCCAGGGCCAGGAGGATGTCGCGCTCTTCGCCCTGGCGGTTCTGTGCCAGGTCCCGGTAGACGGCGGCTTCGGCCCGTTCGTCCGCCAGGTACTGCCGCCACCGTTTGACGTCCGACGGCGAAGGCTGGGCCTGCTGCGCGGACGGGCGGTTGAACTCGGCGTGCTGAGACACGGAAACTCCTGGGCTGGATGGGGCATGGTGCGGCCCCATTGCAGAGCAAGCTTACTGCGAAAATCCGCGCATTTTTGGCAGGTATTCCTGCCTCGGATGTTTCGGCTTGCCTTAATCCGAGTGGTATCCCCAGGTCCCGTGACGCGCTATTGACCACCCTTCGGTGCGGTGCTGTGATGAAGGTGTGGCGCGGCCAGCGCCCTCACTGAAAGAGCACGTCAGGCGAACAAACGGAGGTTCAATCATGAGCACCACCGGACAGCACCCGGACATGCCGCACCTGGATGCCGTAGAGGCGGATCCCGCCTATGACTACGCCGAGGATGCACCGGTAGTTGAGGACGACTGGGATACCGAGGACGACCTCCTGGACGAGGAGGAGCCGGTGGTCCAGGTGCCTCCCGTCGTGGTCGACGCCGAGGACCGTGTGGTCCCGCTGGATGACCCTGACGAGGTCCGCGAGACCGACTAGCGAACCCGGCAGGACATAACGACGGGGGGGCCCCCCCCCCCGCCCCCGGCCCCCGGGGGGGGGGGGCGCGCGGGGGGGGCGGGGGGGGGGGGGCCCGGGGGGGGGGCGGCCCGCCGCGGCCCGCCCAACAACCTCTAGGGAGGGTACGGCTACTTGACGTCGGCCTCGGTGTAGTAGCCGGAGTCTATGAGTTCCTTCTTGTAGTTGTCTCCGGTGATGATCACTGACTCCAGCAGGTATGCCGGAACCACCTTGACCTTGTTGTTGTAGGTCTCCGTGTCATTAACTTCCGGCTCCTGGCCCTTCAGCACGGCGTCAACCATCTTTACGGCCTGGGATCCGAGCTTGCGGGTGTCCTTGAAGATGGTGGAGTACTGTTCACCGGCAATGATCGACTTGACTGAACCCTTTTCGGCGTCCTGGCCGGTGACAACAGGCAGGTCACCCTGGGCGTAACCGCCGGTGCTGGTCAGTGCCGAAATGATGCCGATGGAGAGCCCGTCATAAGGCGACAGGACGCCGTCGAGCTTTGTCCCGGAGCTGTACGCGGCCGTGAGGATGTCCTCCATGCGCTTCTGCGCCACAGGCGCCTGCCAGCGCAGGATGGCTGCCTGCTCGAACTTGGTCTGGCCGCTGGGAACCTTCAGGGTTCCGGCGTCAAGATATGGCTGAAGGGTGTCCATCGCCCCGGTCCAGAAGAAGTTCGCGTTGTTGTCGTCCGGGCTGCCTGCGAAAAGCTCCACGTTGAACGGACCTTTGCCGTCCACCTTCTTGCCGCTGGCATCAACCAGGCCAAGACCGGTCAGCAGCGACGTTGCCTGCTGCACTCCAACCGTGTAGTTGTCGAACGTGGTGTAGTAGTCAACGTTCGGTGAGCCGTTGATGAGCCGGTCGTAAGCAATAACCTTGACATTCTGCTCCTTGGCCTTGGCAAGGACGTCCGTCAGGGTGGTGCCATCAATAGCAGCAATTATGAGGGCCTTGGCACCCTTGGTCAGCATGTTTTCAATCTGCGAGACCTGGGTGGGAATGTCGTCATTGGCGAACTGGAGATCCGTCTTGTACCCCAGGTCCTTGAGGGACTTCTCCACGTTTCCGCCATCAGCAATCCAGCGCTCGGACGTCTGCGTGGGCATCGAGATGCCCACCAGGGAGTCACTGGGGTTGGCGGAGGCTCCCGCTTCAGTGGCGCCGCCCCGTGTGCCGCACCCTGTGGCCCCGACTGTGACTGCGAGGGCGACCGCGACGGCGCCCAGGAGTTTCCTAATTCTCACGATTTTCTCCTTACGCGGATGCTGGTCCGCGATGTGGTGCTGGGCCGGCAAGCATCTGCGCATGCCGGCGTGTAAAGCGGCCAGGAGGACCTGGTGTTGATGCGGCCCCGGGCCTTCCCGGCACTAGCCAGGTATGGGTTCCGGCAGACGCAGGAGCAGCAGGTTCCCCGTTCCGGGTCTTTCCACGGATGTTCTCGTGTTAGCGCTAACACGCAGGTTACTGCAGAGTCATAACGGAGTCAATCAATAATTGTGGGCGGTCAAAGGTCCTGCTGTCTAAGGTCCTTGCAGCAGGAACTCGGCGCGCCCGTGGACTGCCCCGTTGATCTGCAGCTCCAGGGCGTGCAGGCCGGGGTGGTGCACCCTGGTGGTCATCTGCCGAAAGGCATGGCTCTTGGACAGGCTCCTGCTCTCACCCGGAGCAAGGGTGAGGGTGGAAACCTTGAAAACCTTGGCGGACTGGCTTCCGTTGGCCTTGCGGTAGTGGACCAAATAGTCCACTGCCAGGCGCACATCGTGCGTGCCGGTGTTGGCGATCTCGAAGGAGAACGACAGTTCGCCGGGCAGGGTCAGGACCTCCCGGTCCAGGTGCGGCCCGGCCACCGCCACCTGCGCCGGCGTAAAACCGAGCAGTTCCAGTGCCTCCGGATGGCCCTTCTTGATGAGCGTGCGGAGACCGTGCCGGACCACCCATCCCGTGTTGCCGTCAGCTGCGGACAACCACTCCTTTGCCGTGGCCACCACGGGCCCGGGTGCGTGCCGGGCAAGGTCGTTGAGGTGATTGGCCACGGACCGCCGCACGTACTCCGAGGGGTCCCTATACAGCGCATTGAGGACGGGTAGGGTGGCTTCGGGCCGCTCCACGAGGCCGGGCACCCGCACCGCCCACGGCAGGTAGGGGCGGGTGCCCTCACTCGCGAGGCGGCGGACATGCTCATTCGGGTGGGACGTCCACTCCAGGGCGGCGGCCAGTGCCCGGTCAAGGTCGTGGCGCAGCAGGCGGCGGACGGCAAACTCGCTGGTGAGCCTGGGCGTCAGTTCCGCCAGCAGGGCCAGCGCGTCGGCAAAGTCCTCACTCGCGCCGGAATCCACGGCAAGGGCGGCAGCAGCCTCCGATACCGGCCACAGGATCCAGCCCGTGAACTCCGGAAACCGCAGTGCTGCACGGAAGCTGCCAGCCGCCGTCGGATATCCAGCCCCGGGGACGCTCAGGACATCGTCCTGCAGCGCCTGCGCCACAAGATCAGTCCTGGCGCGCAGGTTGAGGTCCCCCAGCAGGGAGGCGGCGGCGGGTGTCCGGACCCATCGCACACCGGGAGCGGCCTCCGTGAGGATGGCCGCAGCAGAATGAACGGCAGCAGCGTCAATCAGTTCATTCATGGCACCCATGGACACAGGCTACCGCCAGTGCGGAACGCGATACTCTTCCCCTAGGAAAATCTCAACGGCGCAGGGACGGGCATCACAGTGGGACATCAGGATTCAGCAGGCTCCGGAACCACCAGCAAGAGCCGGGGCAGGTGGCGGGCCTTCCATGACAAGTTCGTGGTGGAGGAGCGCTACATGGACCCCGCCGACCGGCGGGGGTTGTACCGGGCGGCCATCATCCTGGTGGTGGCGGGGGTTGCGCTGTTCATTGCCACGCTGGTCAGTGTGCTGCAGGCCGATGGCCTGTCCGCGGCGGATGTGCCGGTGCGGGACTGGCTCCTGGGGACAAGGTCCGACGCCGGTACTGCCTTCATGATTTTCCTCGCCGTGGTCTTCGGTCCGGTCGCCCTGCCCATCATTGTCCTGGTGGTCATCCTGTGGTGGGGCTTCGCCGCGAAGCATGCCTGGCGCCCCATCCTGCTGGCGTCGGCGATGGTCACGGGGGTCATCATTTCCCAGATCATCCTGCGGATTGTCCAGCGCTCGCGTCCGCCCGTGGAGCAGATGCTCTTCGGGATCGACCACACGTTTTCGTTCCCGTCGGGGCATGTCCTGGGTGCCTGTGACTTCCTCCTGGTTGGCGCCTTCCTGGTGTTCTCCCGGCACAGCAACACCAAAGCGGCCGTTCTCGGTTTCGTGGGAGCGGGGATAGGTATCGTGCTTGCCGCCCTGAGCAGGTTGTACCTGGGCTACCACTGGCTCAGCGACGCCCTCGCATCGTTGTCCCTCTCCCTGGTCATCCTGGGCGGGGTCATCGCACTGGACACCTGGCGCACCGCCCGGATCCCCGGGGAACGCATCACCGGTGAACTGTCCAAGGCCGACTCGCCCCGGGACTGACCCCGCCCGGTACTGACCCCGCCCGGTACTGACCCCGCCCCGGGGCCGGTCTGTTGCGCAGCCTTCAGGCTTGCGGCCGGGACCTGGCCTTTTTGAGGGCGCGGTGCAGTTTGTTGTTGGCCGCCTCAAGTTCCAGCACCTTGGCCACGCCCGCGAGGTTGAGGCCCTGCTCCAGGAGCTCGCCGATCCGCAGCAGGACAGCAATGTCGTCATCACTGTACTGGCGGGTGCCCCCGGACGTCCGCGATGGCGTCAGCAGGCCCTTCGTTTCATAGAGCCGGATGTTCTGCTGCCCTGTTCCGGCCAGTTCCGCGGCCACGGAGATGGCGTACAGCGCACGGCTGCTGCTGGGGCCGGAACTCCGGCCTGCGTCCTGGTTTGCCATCAGTTCTCCAAAATCCGTCCGGGGTCTTGCCTCAGTTTCCCACGGGTGCTATAAAAAATCTATATCCATCACCATAGATTACAGGGGTGGATATGGCACAGGTGGAACACCTACTGAAGCTGAAGGAGTGGGAAATGATGTTGATGCGCACGGACCCGTTCCGTGAGCTGGACCGGCTCACGCAGCAGGTCTTTGGAACCGCCGCCCGCCCGGCTGCCATGCCCATGTACGCCTGGCAGGAGGAGGGCGAGTTTGTGGTGGCCTTCGACCTGCCCGGCGTGAATGTGGATTCCCTGGACCTGAACGTTGAACGCAACGTCCTCACGGTCCGGGCGGAGCGCAAGGAGCCCACCCAGCCCAATGTGGAACTGGTGGCCTCCGAGCGCCCCCGCGGTGTCTTCAGCCGGCAGCTGATCCTTGGCGACACGCTGGACACTGACAACATCAAGGCAAGCTATGACCAGGGCGTCCTGACCCTGCGGATCCCGGTGGCCGAGAAGGCCAAGCCGCGCAGGATCGAGATCCAGACCCAGCAAAGCGAAAAGCACCAGATCGGAACCTAGCCACAGCCGGCAGGCGCGGGAACCTTCCCAAGGTTGCCCGCGCCCTGCATTCTTTTCCGCACGGCGCCCCGGTGCGGGCGCCCGCGGAGCGGAAAAGGGCCACCATGACAAGCACCCCCGACTACTACGACACCCTGCGGATCCAGCCGCACGCCAGCCAACAGGAAATCTCGCGCGCCTACCGTGCGCTGATGCGCAGCCACCACCCCGACGTCGACGGCGGTACTTCCCCGGAAGGGGAGCTCCTCCAGATCATGCAGGCCTACGACGTCCTCAGGGATCCGGAGCGGCGCGCCGCCTACGACAAGCAGCGGGCCTCCGCCGGACAGTCAATTCCTGTCCGGAAGGTGCGCAGCCCCCGCGGATCCCCGGACGCCGTCATCAGGGTCACCCCGGTGCGGTGGGAGAGCGGGCCCTGGGCCTGACAGTGGTCCCGGGCGCTGGTCCTGGCACTGGTTCCGGCGGGAAACACACGGGGAATAGAACACAACAACAAAAACCGCGAGGAGGCGGAGAACCGGATGAGCGACTGGCGCCGATACGATTCACACCTGATTCCGGCATTCCACGAGCGCTTTGAACAGCGCTGGGGTGCCGGCACTGCGCCCTTCCTGGACCCCGAAGCGCACGAGCAGCCGCTGCCCCGCGCGCAATGGATCAACCCTTCCACCGGTGCGGCGTTGGCCGTGGTGCCGGTATGGACTGCCGACGAGAAGCAGCAGCGGTCCTTTGGCGTGTTCTACCTGCCGCCGGCGGGCGACATCTGGGTGTTGCGCCCCGGCTATACCGGCTACCTGGAACCCGCCGACGGGGACACCGAACAGCTGGCGACCCTTCGGAACGACGCCTTCCGCAAAGCGGTGGCGCACGCCAAGGAGTTCCTGTTCGGCTCCCAGTAGCCTTGCCATCCGGGAGAGGCGCGGCGGGGGTACCGTTTTGCTCGTCAGGCGCCCGGAGCTGTGCCATCCTGAGACGTACTTTATTTACGCTCCGTTACAAAAGGCCCGCAGATGCACATCACCGCCAAAGAACTCGCTGCCCTGATCCCATCCGGATTTACGCTGGGCGTGGCCACGGCAGCCTTCCAGATTGAAGGCGCGCTGGATGAGGACGGGCGGGGCCCGGCAGGCTGGGATGTCTTCGCGGCCAAGGATGGTGCCATCGTGGACAACGACAGCCCCGTCATTGCCACCGACCATTACCACCGCATGCCCCAGGACGTTGCGCTCATGAAGCAGCTGGGCGTGGACTCCTACCGGTTCTCCTTTGCGTGGCCGCGCATCCAGCCGACAGGTCGCGGGCCGGCGAACCGCGCCGGCCTGGCGTTCTACGACAGGCTCCTGGACGAGCTGCTGGCCAACGGTATTTCCCCCATGGCGACGATCTACCACTGGGACACCCCGCTGACGCTGGACGAAGCCGGCGGCTGGATGAACCGGGACACCGCCTACCGGCTGGGCGAATACGCTGCCATCCTGGCGGAGGAATTCGGCGACAGGGTGGCGCGCTGGGTGACCATCAACGAACCTGCCACGGTCAGCACCAACGGTTACACGCTCGGCCTGCATTCACCCGGCAAGGAACTGATGCTGGGCGCCTTCCCCACCGTGCACCACCAGCTGCTGGGGCACGGCCTCGCGGTCCAGGCCCTGCGCGCCGCCAGGGTGCCGGGGGAGATCGGCATGACCAACGTCTACTCGCCCATGGTGCCGAACTCCATCAACCCGCTGGACAGGATCAGCGCCGGGCTTATGGACCTGGCCCAGAACCGGCTGTACGCGGACCCCGTGCTGACCGGAAAATACCCGGACCTGATTCGTGCGGCCAAGTTCTTCAGCTCTTTCGAGCACCCGGACGAGGATATGGAGCTCATCTCCCAGCCGCTGGACTTCTACGGGCTCAACTACTACATGCCCACCAAGGTGGCAGTAGGGCCGGGCGGGGGAGCGGTGCCGGCCAGCATGGCCGAGGCCATGGGCAGCGACCTGAGCGCCGCCGGCAACGGCGGAACACCGTTCCACGTTGAAACCTGGCCTGAGGCGGACATCACCGCCTACGGGTGGCCGGTGAAGCCGGAGTACATGGCCGTGGCACTGAAGGAAATGGGCGAACGGTACCCCAACCTTCCGCCCGTCATCCTCACCGAGGGCGGGGCCAGCTTCGAGGACATCATCGTCCGGGACAAGTCCACCAACACCAGGTTCATCCCGGACGAGCGGCGGCTCAAGTACCTCTCGGACCACCTCGAAGCCGCACTGAGGGCAACGGCCCCGGGCGGGGAGGCTGCGTCCGTGGACCTTCGGGGCTACTACGTCTGGTCGCTCCTGGACAACTTCGAATGGTCCGCCGGCTACAAGCAGCCCTTCGGACTCCTGCACGTGGACTTCGAAACCCTGGAACGGACGCCAAAGGCCTCCTACTTCTGGCTCCAGGAACTCATCGAGGAGCGTGACCTCGCCGCCGCCGCGGGTACTGCGATTGCGGAGGCCATGGTGGGTGAGGGCATGGACGTCGCGGCCATGGGCGCCGGGGCGGTTGGCAGCGGGATGCCCGACGACGACGTTCCCGCCGTGGGTGCCAGCGCCTAGAGCAGGTCCAGGGCCGTGAGCTGTTTGGCGATGCCGGCGCCGTCCGGCGAGTAGATCCACGGGACCTGGGACGCGGTATGGTCCCCGTCCTCGGAGTGGCCGCCGGCGAACACCGATTCGCTGACGGACAGCTGGCGGATGGCGATCGCGGCCACCTTGTCCGGGTGCTCCTGCGAGAAGCCGGAGTAGATGGCTTCGTCATGCTGGCCGTTGTCGCCGATCAGGAGCCACTGCATGTCCGGGAATTCCTTGGCGAGCCGCTCAAGGTTCCGGTGCTTGTGGTCCTGGCCGCTGCGGAACCACCGGTCCTGGGTGAGGCCCCAGTCGGTGAGCAGCAGCGCCCCGGACGGATACATGTTGCGGGTCAGAAAGCGTGCCAGCGTGGGGGCGGCGTTCCACGGGCCGGTGGAAAGGTAGATCACCGGTGCTTCCGGGTGCTCCACCGTGAGCCGGTCCAGCAGGACAGCCATGCCCGGTGTTGCCATGCGGGCCCGCTCGCTCAACACGAACGTGTTCCACAGGGCCAGGAAGGGCCTGGGCAGGGCCGTCACCATGACGGTGTCATCAATATCGGACACGATCCCGAACTTCACGTCCGGTGCGATGACCCTGATCCTGGCTTCGACGGGCTCGGTGCCCTCGGCGCGCAGGACCGCGGTGTGCCAGCCGGGCTCCAGCTGGACAGCCACTTCCGTGTCGATCAGCCCGCCCCTGTCCGCCCGGACGTGGGTGACAACATCACCGATGGTGATTTCGACGTCGGTGAACTGCAAGGGAACGCTGGTGAAGGCCCGCCAGCCGCGCACGTTCTGGTTGCCGTTCTTTGCTGCGTGCTCTGCCTTGCTTCCGGGCATGGGCTTCTGGGTCAGCAGCACCCGGCCCAGGACGCGCACCAGGCTGGTGGATCCGTAGCCCTGGTAGGCAATGGTCTGCGGCACGAACTTCCAGCGTTTGGCCAGCTGGATGCGCACACCGTTGACGCCGTCGGAAATCCGGTGGGCAAGCTTGAACGCCGGGTTGCCGGAAAGCTGGTGCTTCCCGTCCGGGTCCGGTGGTGTTGCTGCGTTCTGTGGCGGGGTCTGGGGGGCCGTGTCCATGGAACCACTCTGCCACAGGCTGAACCGCGCGGAGCTACCCTGGTCCTTGCCGCCCTTCCGTGACGTCACCCTTCCCCAAGGATCCACCGCAGGGTCTCAGCGTTGCGCACGGCGTGGCCGCCGCCGTCGTTATTGAAATAGGCATAGACGTCCAGGCCGCTGCCGGACCACTCGCGGATCCGGTCTGCCCACCAGTGCAGGTCCGTATCCGAGTAGGAGCCTGCGTAGAGGTGCTGGTGGTCGGGGCCGTGCAGCCGCACGTACGTGAAGGGGGCCGTAGTGCGCAGGATGCAGGGGAGGTTGGCGCCGCTCATGATGCAGTAGGCGGCCTGGTGCCGCTCCAGCAGCGCGTACACATCATCGCAGTCCCAGCTGGGGTGCCGGAACTCCACAGCCACCCGGATCCATTCCGGAATCCTGGCCAGGAAATAGTCCAGCCGGGCGTCGTCGCGTTCCATGCCGGGCGGCAACTGGACCAGGAGGACTGCCCGCTTGTCGCCGAGCTCGTGCCAGCACCGTTCAATGCGCTCCACCCACACCTCCGGCTGGTACAGCTTCCGGGCGTGGGTCAGGCCACGCGGGGCCTTGACCGACATGCTGAATCCGTCAGGCAAGCGCCGGTTCCAGCCTGCAAAGGTGGTGTCCCGCGGCCAGCGGTAGAAGCTGGCATTGAGTTCCACAGTGCTGAACCGCCCGACGTAATGCTGGAGCCTGTCCTTCGCCGGGAGCCCGGGCGGATAGAGGACGTTCTCCCAGTGGTCGTAACTCCAGCCGGAGGTGCCGATGTGGACTGCCATGACTGCAGGCTACATCGAATCGTGCCCATCGCCGCGGGGCGGACTGTGGCAGTGTAAGGACATGGCGCGCATCGAGGATTATGCAGTTGTTGGCGACCTCCAAACCGGGGCTTTGATCAGCAAGGAAGGCTCCATCGACTGGCTGTGCCTTCCCCGCTTCGATTCCCCGGCCTGCTTCAATGCCCTGCTGGACACCCCCGACGCAGGGCGCTGGCTGCTGGCCCCCGAAGGCGCCGGGCAGTGCACCCGCCGGCGCTACCGGGACGGCACCCTGGTGTTGGAGACGGAATGGGAAACACCTGAAGGAACGGTGCGCGTCATTGATTTCATGCCGCCCCGCGACTCCGTGGCGGACATCGTCCGCATAGTTGAGGGCGTCAGCGGGAGCGTCAGGATGCACGGCGAGCTGGTGCTCCGCTTTGACTACGGCCACATCATTCCCTGGGTTCGCAGCGACAGGCTGGGCCTGCACGCCATCGCCGGCCCGGACGCCGTCTATCTTGTGACCCCTGCGCCGCTTCACGGCGAAAACATGCATACGGTCAGCGACTTCACCGTCAGCGCCGGGGAACGCGTCCCGTTTGTCCTTACCTGGGCCCCCAGCCACGTGGGCCGGCCGCACAGCGTGGACGCTGAAGAAGTCCTTGGTACCACCTCTGCCTTCTGGCGCGGCTGGTCTTCCCAGTGCACCGTGAAGGGGAAGTACCAGGAAGCGGTGATGCGGTCCCTGGTGACCCTGAAGGCGCTGACCTACGCCCCTACCGGCGGAATCGTGGCGGCCGTGACCACGTCCCTGCCCGAGCAGCTGGGCGGTCCGCGCAACTGGGACTACCGGTACTGCTGGCTGCGGGACGCCACCATGACGCTGCAGGCCCTCATGGCTGCCGGCTACACCGCCGAAGCGGCAGCCTGGCGGGACTGGCTGCTCCGCGCGGTGGCCGGCGACCCCGCCGACCTGCAGATCATGTACGGCATCCACGGGGAGCGCCGCCTGCCGGAGATGGAGCTGCCGTGGCTGAAGGGCTACGAAAATTCGTCGCCGGTGCGCATCGGCAACGGAGCGGCGGAGCAGCTGCAGCTCGACGTATGGGGAGAGGTGCTGGACTGCCTGGCACTGACCCGGAACTCGCTGCTGACCCATCCGGATGAATCATGGGACGTCCAGCTTTCCTTGATGGAGCACCTTGAGAAGATCTGGGACCAGCCGGACAACGGGCTGTGGGAGATGCGCGGACCCCGCCGCCATTTCACTCACTCCAAAGTGATGGCCTGGGTGGCCGCGGACCGGATGGTCAAAGGCGTCCGGGAGTCCGGGCTGCCAGGACCGGTGGAGCGTTGGGAGCGGCTGCGGGACACCATCCACCAGGACGTCATGGCCAACGGGTTTGACGCGGCCCGCAACACCTTTGTCCAGTCCTATGGCCGGCCGGAGCTCGATGCCAGCCTCCTCCTGATCCCGCGCGTCGGCTTCCTGCCGCCGGATGATCCCCGGGTGATCGGGACCATCGATGCGGTCCAGCGCGAGCTCACCGAGGACGGGTTCGTCCTGCGGTACCGTCCCGCAGAGAGCGACGACGGCCTGCCGGGGGATGAGGGCGTTTTCCTGGCCTGCTCCTTTTGGCTGGTGGAGGCACTTCTGGGTGCGGGCCGGCACCAGGAATCCCGGGAACTCTTCGAGCGGCTGCTGGAACTGCGGAACGACGTCGGCCTGCTGAGTGAGGAATGGGCGGTGAAGGCGGGCCGGCAGCTGGGCAACACCCCGCAGGCCTTCAGCCACTTTGCCCTTGTGACTAGCGCCCTGGAGCTGCATCAGGATACGGTTCGGCGAAGTGACACCCCCATTCCGCCGGAGACGGCGGGACCGTGCTGAGGCGGCGCGGCCAGGGGTGGCTTCTCCTTCGCAGAAGAGATAAGTATACTTACTAACACCTCAGTGCTCCTGACAAAGCACAACGCGGTGACTGATGGAGGAGTGATACGAATGGCCGGGTATTTTGAGCTCGTGGATGCGCCTGACGGCGGCTACAGGGTAAGGATGTTGGATGGAGCCGGGAGCCTGATGGCCATCTCGGTCACCTTTCCCACGAAGAGGGCTGCCGTTGCCGGTGTGGCCATGGCGCGGGAAATTGCCGGGACCGGGCTGATCCGGGACAAGAGCCACGGCGGCGCAGGAACGGTCCTCCGGGAGCGCGTCCGCCCGGTAAGTACCGCAAAGGAAGACGCGGCCCGCCAGAAGAAGGCGCCGGCGGCAAAGCGGGCAGCGGTCAGCTGATGGCACCCCACAGCCTTGTACCCCCTGGCGGGCGACGCCGGGGGGTTCTTTTTGATGTTGACGGCACCCTGATCGATTCGTCCTACATCCACACGGTTTCCTGGTGGGGCGCCTTCCGGCAGCAGGGCTACGACGTCCCGATGGCCTCCATCCACCGTCACGTGGGCATGGGCGGCGACCGCCTGGTGGACAGCCTCCTGCCCGAAGGGCGGGACCGCGCCCTCGACCCGGAGATCCTGGCCAGCCACGGGGCGCTTTACGCGTCCCACTGGCCATCGCTGCGGGCCTTGGACGGGGCGAAGGACCTGCTGGCCCAGTGCCACACCGGAGGGCTGGCCGTTGCGCTGGCCTCTTCAGCGCGTAGGAAGGACCTGGAGGTCATGAAGTCCATCCTGGACGCGGAAGCCTTTATTGACGCCGCCACCAGCGCCAATGACGCGAAAAACAGCAAGCCGGCCCCGGACATCCTGGTGGCCGCCCTGGAGGCCATCAACGTCCAGGCCGCGGACGCCATCTATATCGGGGACGCCGTCTGGGACATGCAGGCCGCGGCGGCACTGGAAATCCCGGCGATCGGCGTGACCTGCGGCGGGGTCAGCGCCGGTGAACTCCGGGATGCTGGGGCGGTAGAGGTCTACGAAGGCCCCCGGGACCTCCTGCGGAACCTGCCCTCAAGCGCCCTTGGCAGGCTGCTCGCCAGTACATAAGGACTGCACTGAGTCCCGCTCAGACCGTTTGCCCACCGGTGACGGCGTCCTCGTCGCCGGCGTTCGCGGGCTTGTTCCACACCACGGCCACCTTGACTGACCCGTCGTCGTTCCGCTCAATGGCCGTGCTCACTTCCGCCATATTGGCGCCCATCTCCATGATCCGGGTGTGGTACGTGCCAACGAGTGCCTCCAGGCTCTCTTCCGTCCACTCGCCGGGCCGCATGCGGGTAGAGATCTCAACCGGTTCCGGCTGGTAGAGCGTCATGGCGTTCCTCTTTCGCGCGTTTCTTGGGATCTGGCCCTTCCTACGCTAGAAGCCCCGGGCCACAAGGACAAGACTTTAGTCAGCTTGCTTACTTTTTTCTGCCGAAGCCGATACCGTCGATCTATGGGCTCCGGCCCGGACAGAAGGCAACACCACCGGAAGGCGAATCGTGAAAGCACTGACCTGGCAAGGAAAAGGCTCGGTAAGCGTGGAAGAAGTACCTGATCCCGTGATCCAGGAACCCACCGATGCCATTGTCCGCATTACCTCCACGGCCATCTGCGGCTCGGACCTGCACCTGTACGAGGTCCTGGGGCCGTACATGCACAAGGGCGACGTGATCGGCCATGAACCGATGGGCATCGTTGAAGAGGTGGGCAGCGCTGTCACCAACCTCCGCAAGGGCGACCGTGTGGTGGTTCCCTTCAACATCTCCTGCGGCCACTGTTTCATGTGCGGGCTGGGCCTGCAGTCCCAGTGCGAAACCACCCAGGTCAAGAGCAAGGGTTCCGGCGCAGCCCTCTTTGGCTTCTCGGAACTGTACGGTTCTGTTCCCGGCGGCCAGGCCGAATATTTGCGCGTGCCGCATGCCGATTACGGCCCGGTGAAAGTGGGGAGTGAGCTTCCGGACGAGCGGTACCTGTTCCTCTCGGACATCCTCCCCACCGCCTGGCAAGGCGTGGAATACGCGGACGTCCCGGCCGGAGGAACCCTGGCTGTGTTCGGCCTGGGACCCGTCGGTCAGTTCGCCACACGGATCGGCGTCCAGCGGGGGCTCCGGGTCATTGGTGTGGATCCAGTCCCCGAACGCCGCGCGATGGCGGAACGGCACGGCGTCGAAACACTCGACTACGGCAAGGGCGTGGCGGACCAGCTGCGGGAGATGACAGCCGGAAGGGGCCCGGATGCGGTGATTGACGCCGTCGGCATGGAAGCCCATGGTTCCCCTGTTGCCGGCTTCGCCCACCAGGCCCTCGGACTCCTGCCGGACAAGCTGGCGCAAAAGGCGATGGAGACCGCCGGGGTGGACCGCCTCGCCGCACTCCACACCTCCATCGATGCCGTCCGCCGCGGCGGGACGCTGTCCCTGAGCGGCGTCTATGGCGGGACCGCCAGCCCCATGCCGTTGCTGACCATGTTCGACAAGCAGATCCAGGTCCGGATGGGGCAGTGCAACGTCCGCCGCTGGACTGACGAGCTCCTGCCCCTGGTGGAGGACGACGCCGATCCGCTGGGCGTGATGGACCTGGTCACCCACCGTTCGGGGCTGGAAGGCGCGCCCGCCCTGTACGAGAAGTTCCAGAAGAAAGAGGACGGCTGCATCAAAGTGGTCCTGAACCCGGGGGCCTAAGCCCCAAACGGACTCCCAGGCGGGAAGCCCGACAGGAGGCCCTCAGCACAGGCTGTTGAGGGCTTCCTGTGCAACATCCTGCATCTCATGGATCAGCGGGTTTGACTCAAGGGTGGGCGGCGCGGGAGGGTAGGCGACCGATATCGCCAGCTGGCTCCTGCCGTCCTCGCTGGTCATGGTGATCATTCCGTAGCCGTCGGTGTCACCGGGCAGGCCGTAGTAGAAGCGGTTGTTGCAGGTGTTGTTCCAGCGCCGAAGGGCAAAGCCGTAGTACTGCGAGTAGCCGCCCTTCATGGCCGTCACGCTGTCCGGGGGAAGCAGCCTGCCCTGCAGCAGTGCAGCGTAAAACCTGTTCACCTCCTCCACCGTGGACACGGCCCCGGTGGAGGGCGACTCCGCCTGCCAGGCCGGCATGCTGGCATCCGTGCGCCTGCCCTCGAGGGTGACGTACCCGTGGACCATTCCCGTGGGCGGGGGACCGCCCATCCGGGTCGCCTGCAGGCCCAGGGGGCGGGCAATGTCCGCGGCCAGGACCTCCTCGATCCCCTCGCCGCGGAGCCGTTCAACGATCAGGGCAAGCGCTGCGTAGTTGGTGCGGGAATAGTCGAAGATCCGCGCCAGCCGGCCGTCCCATGGCACGGTGGCCGCCAGGGCCAGCTGCTGCTCGAGGCTGAGCGGCCGGTTCATCGTCTCCGCCCAGCTTCCGGACGCCAGCAGGGGGACCGTAAAGTCGGGGATCCCGGATTCGTGGGTCAGGAGCTGCCGGACGCTCACGGGGCCGGGTGGATGGAGGACGTTTCCAAACTCCGGCAGGTAGCGGCTTGCCTGGCTGTCCAGGTCCAGCCTGCCCTCCGCTGCAAGTTTCATCACCGAGGCTGCGATGAAGGATTCTGTGATGCCGCCTACGCGGACGGGATCGGACACAGTGGCCGGCTCGCCGGATTCCAGGCTCCGTACGCCGGCGGCATGGGTCCAGGTGGTGGTCCCGTTCCTGGCGGCGATCAGGACGGCAGGGGCTCCTTCGGCCAGCATCCTCGCGCTGAAATCCTCCAGCAGCGCAAAGGCTGCGGGCGGCTCCGGCTCAGGCGGGTCCGGCCCGCCGATGCAGCCGGCAGAGGATCCGGCCAGCAGGACCACGCACAGGGCTGCCGCAATGCCCCTACACCTGCGGACCCGGCCTTTGCCCATGCCACCCATTTTCCCTCCAACTGGGTAGCAGCACATGTCCTTTTGGGGGCTTGGCTTCATGCGGTGATTGCAACACCTGACTATTGAGGGGTGTTGATTTCCATGGCGGTGTTCTCGAATCGGTTGGTGGCCGAGGTTGTTCAGAGGTTCTGGCAGC
>NZ_JAJOMC010000032.1 GCF_021129155.1 Arthrobacter sp. AK04 | reverse complement strand
CCCCGCCGCGGGGGCCCCCGCCGCCGCCCGCCCCCGCGCCCCCCCCCACCCCCGGGCCCCCCGCCCCACCCCGCCCCCCCCCCCCGGGGGGGCCCCCCCCCACTGCCGTTTAGAGGTCACAGTGCCTGGTGAACGCGGCCGCGTGGTGACCCCTCTGCTACACGGTGCGGACACTTGGCGCTGTGCGGGCACCTAATGCCCCTGCACGTACTTCGCCGGCTCGGCCACGGCCCCCGCCGCTGCCGCTGCTTCACTTGCTCCCGCGGCTGCCGCGAGGTCCCGCGCCGTCACCTGTCCCCCGGCGTCGTGGGACGTGTAGCGGATGAAGACGCGGTTGTAGCGCCAGTCGAGGTCCGGATGGTGGTTCTGCTCCTCGGCCAGGCGTCCGACGTCGGCAATCACCTTAAGTGCGGCAGCCGCCGTCGGCATCTTGAAGACGGTGACCAACCCGCCGTTGCCGGCCCGCCAGTCAGGCAGCCCAGCCAGGGCTTCATCGATGCGTTCCGGGGGAAGTGCGTCTTTGCCGGCCACTGCTGCTCCTGGGATCAGGGCGCGGCCGGCAGAATGCGGGCCTACAGGAACTCGGCCCGGCCCTCCATTGCCGACGACGCCAGCGCGTGTTCACGGCGGGGTATGCGGCCCGCCGCTTTCGCCAGCCTACCGGCGATGACGGCGTGCTTGAAGGCCTCCCCCATCAGGGCAGGGTTCTGCGCCCGCGTCACCGCCGTGGCCAGGAGCACGGCGTCACAGCCCAGTTCCATCGCGAGGGCGGCGTCGGAGGCAGTACCGATGCCCGCGTCCAGCACCACAGGGACCGAGGCCCGGGACACAATGAGTTCAATGTTGTGCGGATTGAGGATGCCCAGGCCGGTCCCGATCGGCGAGCCAAGCGGCATCACAGCGGTGGCTCCGAGGTTTTCGAGCCGCAGGGCCAGGACGGGATCGTCATTGGTGTACGCGAAGACCTTGAATCCCCTGTTGACCAGCTGCTCCGTGGCGTCCACAAGCTCAACGGCGTCCGGCAGGAGGGTGTGTTCGTCTGCGATGACCTCGAGCTTCACCCAGTCGGTTTCGAGGGCTTCCCGGGCCAATTCGGCAGTGAGGACAGCGTCACGCGCCGTAAAACACCCTGCCGTGTTGGGCAGGACCCGAATGCCGTGGTCCACCAGCAGCTGGAAGAGCGAGCCTGCCTCGTCCGGCGAATAGCGGCGCATAGCCACGGTGGTGAGTGAAGTGCCGGAAGCCAGGAGCGCGGCGCCCAGCCCGTCGAGGCTGGGTGCGCCGCCGGTGCCCATGATGAGCCGGGATGCCAAGGTGACGCCGTCAATGACCAGCGGGTCATTGAGGCCGGAGAGCTGGCTGCTGTTGATGGTGGTTTCGGTCATGGTGGTCAGCCTCCCTGTACTGCCGTGACAAGTTCGACGTCGTCGCCCTCGGCGAGCGCCGTGGCGGACCACAGGCTGCGGGGCACAACCTGGGCATTGCGGGCCACGGCCACGCCCAGCTTCCGGCCGTCCGTGGCCCGGCCGTCAGCGGCCAGTGGACGGCCGGTGACCTCGCTGACGAGCGCCGCGATGGACGAATCGCCGGCCACGGTGCGGCCGGTTCCGTTCAGGGTGATGTTCATGCTGTCTCCTAAATGTTGAGTGGGTGGGCCGCGTCAGCCAGGTGGGAGGGAGCCGCGCAGAACCGGCCCGGATTGAACGGGGCCCAGCGGGGGTCTTCCCTGCCGTCCAGGAGTTCGCGGCAGATTGCGGCCGCAGCCGGGGCGAGCAGGATGCCATGGCGGAAGAACCCGGTGGCAACAATGAGCCCCGGCACGTGGCCGGCCCCCGGAGCGGTGGACCCTCCGGCGGCGGGATGGCGGCCTGCGGAGGGCTCGCCGGGCAGGGGCACCCGCCCGAGCAGCGGGGCGTTATCCGGTGTGCCGGGACGGGCACGTGCCGTGCATTCGAGCAGCTCAAGCTCCGCGACGGCGGGCACAAGCACCTGCGCGTCGCGGAGAAGCTGGTACACGCCCCCGGCAGACACCGCCCCCGCGCTGGAGCCTGCGTCCCTTCCGAGCGCGTCCTCATGCTGGGTTGCCCCGATCACCACGGTTCCGTCCTGCCGGGGGACGATATACACGGGGGTCCCGCGGACCAGCCCTCGGACAGTTGATGTCACCAGTGGCCGCAGGTGGGCAGGTACTGCGAGCCGCAGGATGTCCCCGTGCACCGGCCGCAGTGGAAGGTGCAGGCCTGCCGGCAGTCCCGCGAGTTCCGCAGCGTGCAGTCCGTTGGCCACCACCGTCTCCCCGGCCAGGACGGTCCCACCGCCCTCCAGGACTGCTCCGGCAACGGCGCCGTCCTTCCACAGCAGGCCGGCTGCCTTGTCCGGCACCGCGTATCCGTCGACGGCGCCCGGCACATGACTTCGGTTGCCTGCCGTCCCGCCGGCATGCCGGGCCAACCCGCGGCGGAGGCAGGCCACCAGCAGCCTGGGATCCACCTGGTGGTCCGCCGGGGTATCCAGCGCACAGGCAATGCCCGGGCTCAGCAGGGGCTCCCGCTGCCGGGCCTCGCGGATGGTGAGCGGTTCAACCGTGAGCCCGTGGGACAGCTGGACGGCACGCAGATCCAGCAGGGCCCGCCTGTCCGCGGCGTCGGCACCAACGGCGAGGGTCGGCGTCGTAAGATATCCCGGATCCGAACCCGCGGCCGCGGCGAGGTCCGCGGCGAAAACCGGCCAGCGGGCGGAGGCATCGAGCATGAGTTCCAGGAGGTCCTCCTCCTGATAGTGCAGCTCGCTCACCGGGGCAAGCATCCCCGCGGCCGCCCAGCTGGCTCCCGACCCCGGGGCGTCATCGATCACCACCACCGAACGGCCCGAACGCCTAGCCTCCCAGGCGATGCCGTGGCCGATAGCTCCCCCGCCGATCACCGCAACATCGGCCGTGATCGCGGAGCCGGGAACAGGGCGGCCGCTCACACCTTGTGCGTGAGGCATCGATTGTCTCCTTCCCTACGCCGGTATTAACCGGATCAGGTCAAGCGGTCGGCTCTGACGCCCTCTCAGCCCGGCGCTTTGTGACAGCTGCCGCGGCTCCCGCAGTACGAGCCCAGTGTAGAGGAACTAGGCTGGCTCCCATGAATGTGTCCCACCCCCCTGCCGCCGCTTCCCGTCCGTCCGGTACAGACGCCTTTATCAATGCGGAAGGCAGTGCCGGGCTCCACAATGCGCGTCTGTATCTCTGCACGGATGCGCGCCGCCGCCAGGGCGACTTCGAACAGTTCGTGGATGCCGCATTCGCGGGCGGCGTGGACATCATCCAGCTCCGGGACAAATCCATCGAAGCCGCCGAGGAGCTGGAACTCCTGGCAGTCCTGAAGGAGGCAGCGGTCCGCCACGGCAGGCTGTGGGCAGTAAATGACCGCGCGGATATTGCTGTGCTCTCCGGCGCCCCGGTCTTCCACATCGGCCAGAAAGACCTTCCCCTCAAGGCAGCCCGGACGCTGCTGAACGGGAACGCCGCAATCGGCCTGTCCAGCCACAGCCCTGACCAGGTGGACGCCGCCCTGGCCGCTGCCGCCGGCCCTGCCGCACTCGACTACTTCTGCGTGGGCCCCCTTTGGGCAACACCCACCAAGCCCGGCCGCGCCGCCGTCGGCCTGGACCTGGTGAAGCATGCGGCCGCCGCCTCGGCGGCGCAGGGGCAGGGAAAGCCCGACGGCGTGCCCTGGTTCGCGATCGGCGGGATTGACCACGGCAACGTGGAGCAGGTGGTGGCGGCCGGTGCCAGCAGGATCGTTGTGGTCCGGGCCATCACGGAAGCCGATGATCCGGCAGCCGCTGCCGCATCGCTGCTCGGCGCCCTGGACGCTGCCCGCCCCTGACGCGGAGCCGGATCTGCGGGGCAGCCGCGGGCGGCCCGGTGCACTATTTGCGAAATTCGGGCTACGCTGATTTTCGTGTCACATCATCGGCTGGCCCCCAATGTCCACGAGCACACCAACGCCCTCGAGGCTGCACTCAGCGCCCTGCGGACGGAGCTTGAGCTGCCGAACGAGTATCCAAAAGATGCCGTGAAGGACGCCGAGGCCGCGGTGTCGGCACTGCAGCTGCCAGCCCATGACCTCACCGGCATCGACTTCATTACCATCGACCCGGCGTCGTCCACCGATCTTGACCAGGCGCTCTACATTGAGCGGGACGGCCGCGACTACCGCGTGCTGTATGCCATCGCCGACGTTCCCGCCTTCGTGGCTCCCGGCGGTCCGCTGGACGCCGAGACACGGCGCCGGGGCCAGACTTTCTACACACCGGACGGCCGCATTCCGCTGCACCCGGAAGTCATCAGCGAGGGTGCAGGTAGCCTCCTGCCGGGGCAGGACTGTTCGGCCTTCGTTTGGGATTTCCGCCTTGATACCCGCGCCGAAGTCACCGCCGTGACGGTCAAGCGGGCACGGATGCGCAGCCGCGCCAAGCTCAGCTACAAGGGCGCCCAGGCGGAACTCGACGGCGGCAGCCCTTCAGCCGTCCTGGTCCTCCTCAAAGAGGTGGGGCTCAAGCGCGTGGAGCTGGAGCGCGCCAGAGGCGGTGCCAGCCTCAACATGCCGGACCAGGAGATCGTCCAGCTTCCCGACGGCGGCTACCGGATTACGGCGGCCCCGCAGCTGCCCGTGGAAGACTGGAACGCCCAGATCTCGCTCATGACGGGCATGGCGGCGGCGCAGCTGATGCTGGCCGGCAAAGTGGGCATCCTCCGCACCATGCCCTCACCGGACGAGCGTTCCCTGCACCATTTCCGGCTCCAGACGGAGGCCCTCGGAAAGCCCTGGGACGGTGAGGTGAGCTACGGCGAATACCTCCGCAGCCTGGACCCCACCGATCCACGCCAGCTGGCCATCATGCACTCGGCGGGAATGCTCTTCCGGGGCGCTGCGTATACGGCATTCGACGGCACGGTTCCCGAAGACGCCGTGCAGTCAGCCATTGGCGCCGCTTACGCCCACACCACCGCACCGCTGCGCCGCCTGGTGGACCGCTTTGTCCTGGTGACCTGCGAGGCGTTGTGCAACGGCGGAGAAGTGCCCGGCTGGGTCCGTGATGCGCTGACGTCGCTTCCCGAGATCATGGCCGGCTCTGACCAGCTGGCGTCCCGGATGGAGCGCATGGCCCTGGACACGGTGGAGGCCGCGCTCCTGGTCAACCACATCGGGCAGGAGTTCGACGCGATCGTCATCTCAGGGTCCAAGCCCCAGAAGGAAAACGGAAACGGCGGCAACGGCAAGAACGGCAACGGGGGCAACGGTAAAAACGGGAACGGCCGCAACGGCAACGGCAACGGGGGCTCCGGCATTATCCAGATTGCCGAACCTGCCGTCACGGCGCGCTGCGCCGGCGAACTGGAGGCCGGCACCAAAGTCCGGGTGCGCCTGGTGTCCTCGGACATCGCCACCCGGGAAGTGCATTTTGAGCTGGTCACGCCACTGTCCTGAGCCGGGCTGTTTTCCTTCCTGCCGGCAGGCACGGCGGTCCAAAGCCGGGTTTCCCTGCCCTTGCGGCTAGACTGGAGAGGTAGAAATGGATGCCCGGTCGTTGATTTCCTTGATTTGAAACCAACAAGCCCGCCCCTACGCGATCTTGAGAAACACCCGCTGGTCACCAGTGCCAGCATTTTAGATAGCCCGCGATCGGCTTCCACTGGAATTGCTTGCGCGCCTGAGCGTGCTCCGGAAAGGCCTTAGGCCGGTCCGTTGAGCAGGCAGCGCCATTGCCCAAATGAATAAGGAAACTCCACGTGAGTGAATTGCATACCCACCAGCTTCTGACGGACGACTCCGGCACCGAAACGATCGAGCCGGAAGAAACCATCATCTCCGACGAGAAGCCGCATGAGATTGAAGAGAAGTCCTTCGCGGACTTCAACGTCCGCGCCGACATCGTTGAATCCCTGGCGGACGCCGGGATCACCCATCCCTTCCCCATCCAGGCCATGACCCTGCCGGTGGCCCTCTCCGGCCACGACATCATCGGCCAGGCCAAGACCGGCACCGGCAAAACCCTGGGCTTCGGCATCCCCGCCCTGCAGCGCGTAGTGGGCCGGGACGACTCCGGTTACGAGAAGCTCGCAGTCCCCGGCGCACCGCAGGCCCTGGTCATCGTGCCTACCCGTGAACTCGCGGTGCAGGTGGCCAACGATCTTCAGACGGCCTCCCGCAAGAGGAACGCGCGCATCGCCACCATTTACGGCGGCCGGGCCTACGAGCCCCAGGTGGAGGCCCTGAAGAACGGCGTGGAGGTTGTGGTGGGAACCCCCGGGCGCCTCATCGACCTTTTCAAGCAGAAGCACCTAAGCCTGAAAAACGTCAAGATCGTCATCCTGGACGAGGCCGACGAAATGCTTGACCTCGGCTTCCTTCCCGACGTCGAGACCCTGATCGCGGCCACCCCGGCGGTCCGCCAGACCCTCCTGTTCTCCGCCACCATGCCCGGGCCGGTCATTGCCATGGCCCGCCGCTACATGACCCAGCCCACCCACATCCGTGCTGCTGATCCGGATGACGAAGGCCTCACCAAGCGGGACATCCGCCAGCTGATCTACCGCGCGCACAGCATGGACAAGATCGAAGTGGTGGCCCGCATCCTCCAGGCCAAGGGACGCGGCCGCACCATCATCTTCACCAAGACCAAGCGCACCGCGGCCAAGGTTGCCGAGGAACTGGTGGACCGTGGTTTCGCGGCCGCCGCTATCCACGGCGACCTCGGACAGGGCGCGCGCGAGCAGGCGCTCCGGGCCTTCCGCAACAACAAGGTGGATGTCCTGGTGGCAACCGACGTCGCCGCCCGCGGTATCGACGTGGACGACGTCACGCACGTCATCAACTACCAGTGCGTGGAAGACGAAAAGATCTACCTGCACCGGGTGGGCCGCACCGGCCGCGCCGGCAACAAGGGCACCGCCGTCACGTTCGTGGACTGGGATGACATGCCGCGCTGGGGACTGATCAACAAGGCCCTGGGCCTGAGCGTGCCCGAGCCGGTGGAGACCTACTCCTCCTCCCCCCACCTGTTTGAGGAATTGGACATCCCGGTGGGCACTAAGGGCCGGCTTCCGCGCGACAAGCGCACCCTCGCGGGAGTTGACGCCGAAGTGCTCGAGGACCTGGGCGAAACGGGCAAGAAGAACGCCCGCGGCGGCCGGGACGCCGGCAGCTCCCGCGACCGCAGGGGCCGCGAAGCCGGCAGTTCCCGGGACAGCCGGGACCGCGGTGCCAAGCGCGAAGGCGGCCGCAGCGGCGACTCCGCTGCCCGCTCCGGTGAGCGCCGCCGTCGTACGCCCGATGCAGCCGCAGCATCCGCTGCCGCCGGTGACGCTCCGGAAGCCGCCGCGGCCGAGCAGCCCTCACGCACCCGGCGCCCCCGCACCCGCACACGGCGCCGCAACGGTGAAGTGGTTGGCGGCGGGAACGCTGCACAGTCCGGCAGCACCGAGGCCTAATACCCTTCATGACTGACACTGTCTGGGCGCCGGACGGCAGCAGCCTGGTGGTCCACGCGGACAACGCGGACTTCCTCCCCTCGCTGCCGGACGGCGCCTTCACGCTTATCTATGTGGACCCCCCGTTCAACACGGGCCGGGCCCAAAGCCGCCAGCAGACCACCATGGTGGCCAATGCGGACGGCACCGGCGACCGCGTCGGCTTCAAGGGGCGCTCCTACGACACCATCAAAGGGGCGCTGCACCGCTACGACGATGCCTTCAGCGACTACTGGTCCTTCCTGGAACCGCGCCTGGTGGAGGCCTGGCGGCTGCTCGCGGAGGACGGCACCCTGTACCTGCACCTGGACTACCGCGAGGTGCACTACGCCAAGGTGATGCTGGACGCGATCTTCGGCCGGGAGTGCTTCCTGAACGAGATCATCTGGGCCTACGACTACGGCGCCCGGGCCAAGAACCGCTGGCCCACCAAGCACGACAACATCCTGGTGTACGTCAAGAATCCAACAAAGTACCACTTTGACAGCGCCGAGGTGGACCGGGAACCGTACATGGCGCCGGGCCTGGTCACGCCGGCCAAACGCGAACTGGGCAAGCTGCCCACGGACGTCTGGTGGCACACCATCGTCTCCCCCACCGGCAAGGAAAAGACCGGCTACCCCACGCAAAAACCCGAGGGCCTCATCCGCCGGGTGGTGGCAGCGTCCAGCCGGCCCGGTGACTGGTGTCTGGACTTCTTCGCCGGTTCCGGAACGCTGGGCGCGGTGGCCGCCAAGATGGACCGCAGGTTCGTGTGCGTGGACCAGAACCAGCCGGCCATTGACATCATGGCCCGGCGCCTGGGTGCCCACGCGGAACTCACCTCGTTCCCGCCCAACTAGGTAGCGCGCGATCAGGGACGGACGACGGCGGTCCCGGTCCCCATCTCCTCGATCCGGGCTAGGACGTCCGGATCGGTGAGGTTTTCCCCCAGCAGGTTGGGTTTGCCCGTGCCGTGGTAATCCGATGATCCGGTGATCAGGAGGTCATGCTTGCTGGCCAGCCGCCGCAGGAAGGCGCGCCCCTCCTCCGGGTTGTCCCGGTGGTTGATTTCCAGGCCCGCCAGGCCGGCGTCGATCATCTCCTGGTACACCCGCTCGCCCACGATCCTCCCGCGCGAGGACGCCACGGGGTGGGCGAAGACAGGGACCCCGCCGGCGGCACGGACAAGTTCGACGGCGATGGCCGGCGCGGGTGCGTAGTGCTGGATGAAGTAGCGCGACCGCGAGGTGAGGATGGAGGCGAAGGCCTCCGAGCGGTCCTCCACCACGCCGGCGGCCACGAGGGCGTCCGCGATGTGGGGACGGCCGAGGGTAGCGCCCGGGGCTACATGGTGGATGACGTCGTCCCAGGTGAGGGGGTAGTCCTCCGCGAGGAGGGTGACCATCCGTTCGGCACGGGTATGCCGCGCGTCCTTGGCCTTGGTGATTTCCTCAAGGAGTCCCGGGTGTTCCGGGTCATGCAGGTAGCTCAAGAGGTGGACGCTGATGCCCTCCTCCGTCCGGCAGGAAACCTCCATCCCGGGGACCAGGGCTACTCCGTGCTCAACGGCCGCAGCGGACGCCTCATCCCAGCCGGCCGTGGAATCGTGGTCCGTCAGCGCAACGACGTCCAGGCCGGCACGGGCAGCAGAAGCCATGACGTCTGCGGGATTCTCGGTGCCGTCCGAGACATTGGAGTGGGCATGCAGGTCAATCCTCACCTGTCCAGAGTAGTTGACCCGGCGTTCACCCTGCGTATGCGCGGCCGCACCAACCGGCTGGCCCCGCGCCGCAGGGAGTCCGCACACGGGGCTCCGCCTGTTCGCATAGCCGCGGAGCTGGTGAGACGATGGTGCCGTGAAAGATGCCGAAAACACCCCCACCTCTGCTTTCCAGCCGCTGGAAGAGCGCGTCAACAATCGCTCACAGCGGCCCAGCTCCGACGCTTTCAAGGCCTTCATGGCCGGCAACTGGGCGCCCGCAAGCCAGGAGCTCCCGAAGCGTGACGCCGTAGCCGGCTATGCCGCAACCCGGCGCCGGGCAATCTCCGGACAGTTCAAGGGCGAGCGCCTGGTGATCCCAGCCGGCCCGTTGAAAGTCCGCTCCAACGACTGCGACTACCGCTTCCGCCCACACTCCGGATTCGCGCACCTCACCGGGCTCGGCCTCGACCACGAGCCTGACGCCGTCCTGATCCTTGAGCCCGTCGCGGAAGGAAAGGGCGACGACGGCGGCCACCACCGGGCGACGCTTTACTTCCGGCCGCTGGCCGGGCGGGACACCGAGCAGTTCTACGCAGACTCCCGGGCCGGCGAATTCTGGATCGGCGCCCGCCCCACACTCGCCGAGTTCGAGGCCCGCCTTGGCCTGGCAACGGCCCACATCGACCAGCTGGAGACCGCCATCACCAAGGACGTGGGCGCCCCGGAAATCGGCGGCATCTCCATCCGGCTGGTCCGCAAGGTGGACGAGAACATCGACGCGCTGGTGGACACCGCCCGCTACAACACGGCGAAGGACCCGGACAACCTGGACCTCGCCGTCCTCGATGCCCTGGACGAAAAGCTGAGCGAAGCCCTCTCCGAACTGCGCCTGCTCAAGGACGACTGGGAAATCGAGCAGATGAAGCTCGCGGTGGCAGCCACCGTTGAAGGGTTCGAGGAAGTAGTAAAAGTCCTGCCGCGTGCCCTCACGCACGCCCGCGGGGAGCGCGTGGTGGAAGGCGCCTTCTTCGCCCGGGCACGCGAAGTAGGAAACGAGCTGGGATACGACACCATCGCAGCCTCCGGCAACAACGCCACGGTTCTGCACTGGACCCGCAATACCGGCAAGATCCACGCCGGAGAGCTCCTCCTGCTGGACGCCGGCGTTGAAGCCGATTCCCTCTACACGGCCGACATCACCCGCACCCTTCCCGCCGGCGGCGTTTTCACCGACATCCAGCGCAAAGTGTACGAAGCAGTGCTTGACGCTGCCGACGCCGGGTTTGCCGCCGCGCAGCCCGGGGCAAAGTTCCGCGACATCCACACCGCAGCCACCACCGTCCTGGCCGAGCGGCTTGCGGAATGGGGACTCCTCCCCGTGACGGTGGAGGAGGCCATCAGTCCCGAAGGCCAGCAGCACCGCCGCTGGATGCCGCACGGCACCAGCCACCACCTGGGGCTGGACGTCCACGACTGCGCCCAGGCCAAACGCGAGCTCTACCTGGACGGCATCCTCACCGAAGGAATGGTCTTCACCATCGAACCCGGACTGTACTTCAAGGCCGAGGACCTGGCGATCCCGGAGGAATACCGTGGAATCGGCGTCCGGATCGAGGACGACGTCCTGATGACGGCAGACGGCCCGGTCAACCTGAGCGCTGCCCTGCCACGCAAGGCCGAGGACGTGCAGGACTGGATGGCCGGCATCTACCGCGAAGCCGACGGGGCCCTGGAAGCGTAAGCAAAAACGACAAAACGGGGCTGCCGGAACAATGTGTTCCGGCAGCCCCGTTTTTGTCTTCGCCCGTTCGGGGCTGCCCGCAGGCTACTGCCGCGGCTCACCCGGGTGCTGCTCAGGTGCGTCCTGCTGGCCGTCAACGCGCTGCCCCTGCGTGGGCTGCTGACCGTCCTCAGGGTGGCCGGCGTCAGCGGCGGGAGCCTGCGGCAGCCGGACCCCATACTGCGGCCGGCCGTCCGGCAGGTCCGGGTAACGTACTGCCCGTGCCGGGGCGGGCTGCTCCTGCGCGTCCTGGGCGGCAGCAGGCTGGCCCTGGTTCTCCTGGACCGGATGTGGTTGGGCGGAGGACCCGGAGGACTGCTGGCCGTAGGGATCGTTCCACCCTGACGGGCGGGCCGGACCCTGGCCGGGCTGGTTCTGCTGGTAGGGCTGGCTGTTGTAGTCGCGCTGGGTGTAGGGACCGCCGCCGGCGGCCGCATCCGAGCGGGTCATCGGCAGCTGCTGGAGCAGGCGCCGCGCCTCGTGGGCAGCCTCCGGCGACACCACGACGTCGTAGCTGGTGGCCACCACCTGGTTGGTGGAGGTGAAGTCGCGCTTGCCGCGCTGCATGGCGTAGGTGACGATGCCGAAGAGCATAAAGAACGCTGCGCCCATCAGCACTGAGGTAAGGATGGAGAAGTACCCCGGTGACGGTGCGAAGAAGGACAGCATGACACCCACGAACAGGCCGAACCACATGCCGCTCAGCGCTCCGGAGAGTGCAACCCGGGGGTAGCTCAGGCGGCCGGTGACCCGCTCCACCATCTTCAGCTCGTTGCCCACGATGGACACCATGTGGACGGGGAACTGCTGGTCCGCCAGGTAGTCCACGGCCTTCTGGGCATCCAGGTAGGACGTGTAGGAACCCACGGTATCGCCGGTGGGAACGGCCCGGGCTTCATCCATCCCGCCGGGCCCGCCGGCCTTGGGAGCACCAAATATGTTTGCCATACCCCCATTCTTGCCCATGAGCATGTGTGCTGCCTGTAAATTCAGCTAAAAGAGAGCAGACTCGGTAGCCTGTAGGAGTGAGCACAACTCCTACCCGCGTCTTCGTGGCGCGCCTTTTGGGCCTCGACGTCTTCGACCCGCTGGGCGACCGGCTGGGCCGGCTGCGCGATGTTGTTGTGCTGTCCCGGGGAACGCAGGGCGCACCGCACGTGGTGGGCATCGTCGTCGAAGTTCCCGGCAAGAAGCGCGTCTTCGTGCCGATGACGCGCATCACCTCCATTGACCAGACCCAGATCATCTGCACCGGGCTGGTGAACCTGCGCCGCTTTGAACAGCGCGGGGCCGAAACACTGGTGGTGGCCGAGATGTTCGACCGCCGCGTCACCCTGCGGGACGGCAGCGGCGACGCCACCATCGAAGACATCGCCATGGACCAGCACCGCTCGCGCGACTGGTTCGTCAGCAAGCTCTTTGTCCGCCGCGGCCACTCCCTCTCCCCGCTGAGCCGGCTCCGCCGCAACGAAACCCTGATCATCGACTGGGCCGACGCCCTCCAGGGCCCGCGCACCGAGCCCCAGGCCGCCACGCAGTTCGTGGCCAACCATGAAGACCTCAAACCGGCGGACTTCGCCGAAGCGCTGCAGGAGATGAGCGACAAACGCCGTTTCGAGGTGGCGAGCGAGCTGCAGGACGAGCGCCTGGCCGACGTCCTCCAGGAGCTCCCGGAGGATGACCAGGTGGAGATCCTCTCAGCCCTGGACGTGCAGCGCGCAGCCGACGTGCTGGAGGAGATGGACCCCGACGACGCCGCCGACCTCCTTGGTGAGCTCCCCTCTGCCCAGGCGGAGGAGCTGCTCCAGCTGATGGAGCCCGAAGGAGCAGAGGACGTCCGGCGCCTGCTGGAGTACGACGAGGACACCGCAGGCGGGCTCATGACCCCGGTGCCGGTCATCCTTCCTCCCGAGGCCACGGTGGCCGAGGCCCTGGCCCACGTTCGCCGCGAGGAACTCTCCCCCGCGCTTGCCTCCTCCATCTTCATCGCCAGGCCGCCGCTGGAAACGCCCACCGGCCGCTTCCTGGGGGTTGTGCACATCCAGCAGCTGCTCCGGTTCCCGCCGTTCGAGCCGCTCGGCAACCTGGTGGACAAGAACCTGGAACCACTGTCGGACCAGGCCCACATCAGCGAAGTGGCACGGACGCTGGCTACCTACAATTTGAACTCCCTCCCCGTGGTCAATGACGCCGGCCGGCTTGTGGGGGCGGTGACTGTTGATGACGTTCTGGATCATCTGTTGCCGGATGATTGGCGCGCCCACGATGGCGAAGCCCCGATAAGAAGGCTTGGTGGCCGTATTGGCTGAAAGCAGCGCACCAAAGAATCCCAACCAGCGGACACCCGCCCGGAAAACGGCAGACAAGGGCAGCCTGGACACGCCCCTGAGCGGACGCCAGCGGATCCTGCCCAAGTTCTCGCCGGATCCCGACGCCTTCGGCCACGCCACGGAAGGCTTTGCCCGTTTCATGGGCACGCCGCAGTTCCTCGTCTACATGACGGTCTTCGTGGTCATCTGGCTGGCCTGGAACACCTGGGCGCCGCTCGAGTGGCAGTTCGATTCCCGCGCCCTCGGCTTCACCTTGCTCACCCTGATGCTGTCCCTGCAGGCCTCCTATGCCGCACCGCTGCTGCTGCTGGCCCAGAACCGGCAGGACGACCGCGACCGCGTCTCCCTCCAGCAGGACCGCCAGCGCGCCGAGCGCAACCTGTCCGACACGGAGTACCTGACCCGGGAACTCGCATCCCTGCGGATTGCGCTGCGCGAGGTTGCCACGCGCGACTACGTCCGCGCCGAACTCCGCTCACTGCTTGAGGACATGCTGGAGGCCCAGGAGGAGCTCCGGACCCATGATCCCTCCGGCCAGGGGCAGCACGAGTCCCCGCGCGACAAGGTCAAGGAAAAACTCAAGGAACAGCGCGACCGGCAGCGTAACCCGCGCACCCAGCAGATCCCCCGGGTCAAGCCCGGCCATTCCACCCAGGACCGTTAATGAGCGAACCCATTACCAACACTGCGTTGGCTGAGGCAGTCAACGCTGCCCTGGCCACGGTGATCGACCCCGAACTCCGCCGCCCCATCACCGAACTGGGCATGGTTGAGTCCGTCTCCGTAGACGACGCCGGCAGGGCCAGCCTGGTTGTCCTGCTCACCATTTCCGGCTGCCCCCTGAGGGACACCATCACGGCCGATGCCACAAAGGCGCTGCTGGCAGTTCCCGGCGTGGCCGCCGTCGACGTTGAACTCAAGGTGATGACCCAGGAACAGCGCGATGCCCTCAAGGAGCTGCTCCGCGGCGCGGGAGGCCAGCGCGGGATCCCCTTCAACGAGCCCGGTTCCCTGACCAGGGTCTACGCGGTGGCAAGCGGCAAGGGCGGGGTCGGCAAGTCCTCGGTGACCGTCAACCTTGCCTGTGCCCTGGCAGCCCAGGGCCTGCGCGTCGGCATCGTGGACGCGGACGTGTACGGTTTCTCCGTGCCGGCCCTGATGGGCATCACGCAGCCGCCCACCCGGGTGGATGACATGATCCTCCCCCCTGTCGCGTACGGGGTGAAGGTGATTTCCATCGGCATGTTCGTCAGCGGCAACCAGCCTGTGGCCTGGCGAGGGCCGATGCTGCACCGGGCCCTGGAGCAGTTCCTCACCGACGTCTATTTTGGCGACCTGGATGCCCTGTTCCTCGACCTGCCGCCCGGCACCGGCGACATTGCGATCTCCGTGGCCCAGCTGCTGCCCAAGGCGGAAATCCTGGTGGTCACCACGCCGCAGGCTGCTGCCGCCGACGTCGCCGAGCGCGCCGGCGCCATCGCGACGCAAACGGGCCAGAAGGTGGCGGGAGTCATCGAGAACATGTCCTACCTGGAAATGCCCGACGGCGGCAGGATGGAATTGTTCGGCAGCGGCGGCGGGCAGGTCCTCGCCGAACGGCTGACGGCAACGGTAGGGACGGAGGTGCCGCTGCTGGGCAAGATTCCGCTGGACATCCAGCTGCGGGAGGGCGGGGACGCGGGTGTGCCCATCGTCCTCGGCCAGTCCGGGACTCCTGCTGCGGCGGCACTGTCACGCATCGCCGGGCAACTGGCAGCGAAACCGCGTGGGCTCGCCGGGATGAAACTGGGGCTTCAGCCGCGCTGAGCCGGCGGCAACCAGCCAAGCTAAGCCAACTTGGTCCAGGCAGCTGAATACAGAGCCGTAAAGCCCCGTGGGGCCGTTCTAGGTGGCTTCGGTGTCGAAGGGGGCTGCTTCGCCCGGCGGCAGTGACTGGATCACGCGTTCCGGCCGCTTCGGCGCAGCGTCGGCTGCCACGGCAGCGGCTCCTGAGACGGCGGCCACGGCGGCCGGGGCACCGGCGCTGACGGGTTTGGAATCGTCGTCGAGGAGCGCCTCTTTAATGATGCGCCGGGGGTCGTACTGCCGGGGGTCGTATTTCTTCCAGTCGACATCATCGATGTCGATCCCGACTTCTTCCTTGATCTGCTCGCGGGCACCGGAGGCCATGCGCCGGACTTCCTTGACCAGGTTCGCCAGTTTCTGGGTGTATTCGGGCAGCCGCTGGGGGCCGATCACCAGAACGCCAATGATCAGCAGAAGAAAGAACTCCGGGCCGTTGATTCCAAACACTTTAGGAAGATTACCCTCTCCGGGCTGCCAGTGACGATTTCAACCCGGGGCCCGGGAGAAGTGCCTGCACTATGGGGTGAAAAAGGCCACGATCCGGTTCGCTCCCCGCTGCAGCCGCGTGGTAAGCGGCTCCCCTCCTGCTTCAGGGGACTCCGCTGTTCCGGCAGCAACCCCTTCTTCAGCCCTGGTACCCAGGCGCTGCAGGATGGGCACGGCGTCATCAGCCCGTTCCGCCGGCAGGTCGGACTCGTAGGTGAAGCTGTGTCCCGGTGTCCGGTAGGTTGCCAGCCACGGCGATGACTGCCACACGCGAAGGTTGGTATCCGCTTCCCGGTCCGCAGTTCCGCCCTGTTCTCCACCGCCTTGGGCGGGAAGCCGCTGTTCGGTCACGGTGGCGTAGTGGGACCCGTCCGTCAGCCGCAGCTCCACCGCCGGCTGCCCGTTGAGCACCGTGGCCTTCGCCGACTCAAGGTGGAAGCCCATCGCTTCAAGTTCCGGGCAGGCCCAGCCTTCGGAGCGAAGCAGGGTGAGCTGTTCAGCGTTCAACTGCCTGCCATCCGCCGGTGTCCGGGACGAGACCTGCGAGAAAGCAGCCGGGTTCCCCAAGGCCTCCCCGGGCAGGGGATCCCCTGCCGCAGCAAAGGCGCCTGCAGCCAGGACAGCCGCCGCGGCCGTGCTGCCGCCGGCGGCCAGCGCCAGGACCCGGACAGCCGTGCGGGGCTGCGCGGGCCGTTGCAAGGGAACCTGGGGGACGGCAGCCAGCTCCTGCGTCCGGGCCAGCAGCCGGGCTGTCAGGTCATCGCTGGCGGGAGGGATAGGGGCATCGCGGAGCCGCTCCAGGTACTGGCGTTCCCGCCGCACCGCTGCAGAGCATTCCTGGCAGGACCGGAGGTGGCTGCTGGTGCGCTGGTGCCTGCGTCCGAAGGGAGTCGGGGACCTCATGCGCCGTTCAGAGGATGCCGGCGATACGCGGCATGGACAGTTTGCGGCGCGACTGCTGGGGACGCGGGTCCCGGTGTGCCAGCTTTTCCCGAAGCATGGTCCGGCCGCGGTGGATCCTCGAGCGGACGGTGCCCAGCTTCACGCCCAGCGCTTCCGCCACTTCGTCGTAGGACAGGCCTTCGAGGTCGCAGAGGACGACGGCGGCGCGGAAGTCCGGGGGAAGCTCCTCCAGCGCGGCCTGGACGTCCAGGTCCAGGTTGTTGAGCTCGAAGCTCTGTTCCGGACCCGGCTCGCGGCCGGGAAGCCGCGACTCCGCATCCTCGGCGAGGGCGTCGAACCTGATCCGGGTTTTCCGGCGCGCCTGGTCCAGGAAGAGGTTGGTGGTGATCCGGTGCAGCCAGCCGTCAAGCGTGCCTGGCTTGAAGTTCTCCAGTGAACGGAAGACGCGGACAAACACCTCCTGGGTGAGGTCCTCGGCGTCGTACTTGTTGCCCGTCAGGCGGTAAGCCAGCCGGTAGACCTTCGCCGAGTGGTTGGTGACCACTTCTTCCCAGGTGGGACGCACCCACTCAGCCTCAGGATGGTTTGTTGCAGGGACAGGTGCCACAACTGAAGATGACATCGTCCACTCCCCTCGTGGAATACTAACGCCCGGATACTGTTGACATCTCTGATTCGGCGCCGGTCACCTTTTGGATGAGCGGATATTAATCATTTCAAACTTGTCTGGGAATTTCCTGATTGTGGAAAAGTTCAGCCCTAGGCGCAACCGCCCGCCTCCCCTGCCGTTGCCACCGGACACAGTAGGCTGTAAAGGACATTCCCTGCCGCCCAGAAAGCGATACCCATGAGCGCCGACAAGTCCACCAGCTGGTCCTATGCAGAAGATCTTCCTGCTGAGGATGAGGTCATGCTTCGGGCCAGGGAGCGCTCCTTCGAGCTTGGCGTGACGCCCATTGGCCCGGGAGTGGGAGCAGTCCTCACCGTGCTGGCTGCCGCGTCCAAAGCCCAGACCGCCGTCGAGATCGGGACCGGGGCTGGAGTTTCAGGTGTGTGCCTGCTCCGCGGCCTCGGCCCACAGTCCGTGCTCACCACCATTGACGTGGACGTCGAACACCTTCGGGCCGCGCGGGAGGCATTCTCCGAGGCGGGCAGCCCGGCCAACCGCACGCGGACCATTTCCGGCCGGGCGGGCGACGTCCTTCCCCGTCTGACGGACCGTGCCTATGACCTGGTGTTCATTGACGCCGATAAGCCCGGGCTTCCCGGCTATGTGGAGCAGGCCATCCGGCTCCTGAAGCCTGCAGGGCTGCTGATCATCAATGACGCGCTGGACAAGGACAAGGTGGCCAACCCGGCAAACCGCGAAGCCAACACCGTGGTCCTGCGCCAGGTGGGCAAGGCCATCCGCGACGACGACAGGCTGGCTTCGGCCATGCTTCCCACCGGCGACGGCCTGCTGGTGGCCGTCAAGAAATAGGGATCCGAAAAGGCAGGGCCCGCAGCCTGGTGGCTGCGGGCCCTGCCTTTTCACGATTATTCGGTAACGCCGACCAGGCATTCCTTGAGGTTGGCTGCCTCGGCAGCGTTCAGCTCGACCACCAGTCGCCCGCCGCCTTCGAGCGGGACGCGCATGATCAGGCTGCGGCCCTCCTTGGTGACTTCCATTGGGCCGTCGCCGGTGCGTGGTTTCATAGCCGCCATGAGGAATTCCCCTCCATTTAGTCCCAGGACTGATCAGCCCGGGCGGGCTGTGTCCGCATGTAGATCAAGCTGCCATGGCGGAGTGGTTGGACACCGCCCGGGCTGCGCGTATTCTGAATGCTTTTTGTCCTTGCTTACTTACTATTATCGCGGAATTACCCGCACGTAGCTAATCGATGGACATTTCCTGCGTCCCGCTATTTCCGCCCTGACCTGCGCGGAAGCCCCAAGGGCTAGGGTGGATAATCCCCTCCGCCCGGCAATTGCGCCCAGGCCCACAGCCACACGATCCAGACAATCTGCAGCAGCACGAACATGAGTACCACCGTGCCGCGGTAAGCCCGGGACCTGGAAACCAGGGCGGCCCCCAGCGCCAGCGGAAACAGCGGCAGCAGCATGCGGAAGGTACTGGTCTGCGGATGCAGGAAGACCACCAGGTAGGCCATGTAGCAGGCGCACCACAGGCGGAGTTCGACGCCGATCTGCCGGGCGGGGGGCAGGAAGAGCATGGCGGCGAAGAGCGCCACGTAGATGAAGGGCGCAAGCACTCCGAGCACCGGCCCGAAAAGGCTGATGCCGGTGTCGAACCATGGCTTGAAGGGCACCAGGTCGTGGCCGCGCCATACCGTTTCCGTTTTGGTGTAGGCCTGGATGTCTCCGGTGGCCGCCCACGCTGCCGCGGGCCAGGCGAGCGCCATGGCGCCTCCGACGCCGGTCAGGACAGCGAGGCCCGCGAGGTCACGGGTGGAGTGCATTCCTTCGCGCTGCCCGGCACCGGGTGGTGCAGGGCGGAACCGCACCCAGAGACGGGGCAGGAGGAGCAGCCCCAGGGTGGCCGCAAAGGGAACGCCTACCGGGCGGGACAGGCACAGGAGCACCACCACGGGAGTGGCCCAGAGGTACTGCCTCCGGATCACCAGCAGCAATGCCGCTGCGAGGAGCAGCAGGGACAGCGGTTCGGCGTATGGCACCTGCAGGACAGCCGAGACCGGGAAGGTAGCGAAGAAGGCAACGCCCCACAGCGCCGGTGCGTGGGAGGCCTTGTGCCGGAAAAGGACGTAGACAACCAGCGCCGCGCCCCAGCCCGCAAGCATGGCGATGATGGTCAGGGCCGCTGCGGGAGCCATGCCGATTAGTCCGCTGAGCCCTCCGGCCAGGGCCGGAAACAAGGGATAGAAGGCCCACGTGTTTTCCTGGACGTTGCCTGCGGCATCCGTCGGCAGGACGGAAGGATAACCGCCGGCAATGACCTGGGCGTACCAGCGGGCGTCCCAGATGTTGATGAAGTTCCAGTAATCGGGCTTTGCCGGGAACCAGGGATTGGGGCCCTGGTGAAGGGCAGCGGCCATGAAGATGCAGGCGCTGACCAGGCGGGCGGCCAGGTAGATGGCGGTGACCTGCAGCCACCACGGCAATCCCCGGAGGGCCGTTCCCGCCTGCGCGGCCACCCCTTGAAGCGAGGGGAGAATGCCTGCGCGGCGCCGCGCCACTGTGCTCACAGCGTGTTCTTTCCAGTGGGTCCGGTTTCGCCGGGTTCCGTGGTGCCGGCCTCCTGCACTGCCAGCAGCTCAGCCCGCAAGGCGTCAATCTCCTCCTGTTTGTAGGCGAGCTGGTCCCGCAACTCATCCAGGACCTGGTCCACCTGGTCCATCCGGTAGCCACGGAGGCCGAGGGAGAAGCGCACGCGGTCCACATCCTCCGGCGCGGCCTGGGCAGGAAGCAGGACAGGGGGAAGGTTGGCAGGCGGCTGCTCCAGGCCGCCGTCGAGCAGGGCGGGCAACGGACCGTTGCCTTTCCTGCCGGAACGCAGCCCGAGGCCCACCCAGAAAACCGCCCCGACCAGCGCGATGGCCAGGAAAACCAGAAAGAAACTCACCGTTCCATCGTGCCAGACCGGGTGGCCGCTGCCAGTCCGGACACCCGGGCGGGACCGGCTACTCGGGCCGCTGCTCTCCCTTGAAGGAGGGAGTAACGGCCCCGTGGAGCACGCGGTCCACGGCCTCGGCGGGATCGTCAACCACCTGGATCAGGTCCAGGTCCTTCTCCGAGACCATGCCTTCGGCCACCAGGGTGCCCCTGATCCACTCGATCATGGGACCCCAGAAGTCGACGCCGAGGAGGACGATCGGGAAGGACGTCACCTTCCGCGTCTGCACCAGCACCATGGCCTCGAACAATTCGTCGAGGGTTCCCAGCCCGCCGGGCAGGACGATGAACCCTTGGGCGTATTTGACGAACATGGTCTTGCGGGCGAAGAAGTACCGGAAGTTGATGCCCAGGTCCACCCATTGGTTCAGGCCCTGTTCGAACGGCAGCTCGATTCCCAGCCCCACGGACACGCCGTTGCCTTCCACGGTGCCGCGGTTGGCGGCCTCCATGGAACCGGGCCCGCCGCCGGTGATGACGGCAACGCCGGCCTCCGCCAGTTTCCGCCCCACCTCCACGCCCATCTCGTAGTAGGGGCTGCCGGGCTTGGTGCGTGCTGAACCGAAGACGCTCACGGCCTTGCCGATGTCCGCCAGGGCACCGAACCCTTCCACGAACTCGCTCTGGATGCGCAGGACCCGCCAGGGATCGGTGTGGACGAACTGCCCGGGGCCCTTGGTATCAAGCAGATGCTGGTCCGACATCTCCACGGCAGCCTGTTTGCGGCGCAGTTCAAGGGGCCCCTTGCGGCGTGGCTGGGAATTTCTTGCCGGATCTGCACTGATGCTCATTCCCCTAGGCTAACCTGCCCGCGGGAGGTATCTCTTGAATCACGATCCGCAGCAACATGGGGTGATTCGCATCATAAGCCTGTGTTGTTCGCTAGATTCTTCCTATGACTACTCATGTGCCCGGCGATGCCCTCGTCTCCCTGAACGCCGTAAATAAGCATTACGGCCAGCTGCACGTACTGAAGGACATCAACCTCCAGGTCCGCAAGGGCGAGGTTGTTGTGGTCATCGGGCCTTCGGGCTCCGGTAAGTCCACCCTTTGCCGCGCCATCAACCGCCTCGAAACCATCGAAGGCGGGACCATCAGCATCGATGGAAAGGTCCTGCCCGAGGAAGGCAAGGAGCTGGCGCAGCTGCGTGCCGACGTCGGAATGGTCTTCCAGTCCTTCAACCTCTTCGCCCACAAAACCATCCTCGAAAACGTGACCCTCGGGCCCATCAAGGTCAAAGGCGTCTCCAAGGCAGCAGCGGACAAGGACGCAATGGCGCTCCTTGAACGCGTTGGCGTGGGCCACCAGGCCCCGAAGCTCCCGGCGCAGCTGTCCGGCGGGCAGCAGCAGCGCGTTGCGATCGCCCGGGCGCTGGCCATGAAGCCGAAGGTCATGCTCTTTGACGAGCCCACCTCGGCGCTCGACCCGGAGATGATCAATGAGGTCCTGGATGTCATGATCCAGCTGGCCAAGGAGGGCATGACCATGATCGTGGTCACCCACGAGATGGGCTTCGCCCGCAAGGCCGCGGACCGTGTCGTCTTCATGGCGGACGGCCAGATCGTTGAGGACGCCACCCCGGAGGAGTTCTTCACCAATCCGAAGAGCGACCGCGCCAAGGACTTCCTGTCCAAGCTCCTCACCCACTGATCCACCCGAACAAACACTCCAAGTTCGCACCCAGGCCGTGACCCACGGCCGCAATGAAAGGAATGTCATGAAGGCATTTATGACCCGGCGGAAGTCATTCTTCGTGGCGGCTACCGCCGCTCTCGCCCTGTCCCTGAGCGCCTGCGGCGGGGGCGGCACCGACGCCGGGGGCGATCCCTCGGTCGCGGCAGAGCCCACGTTCGCTGCCGGCACCACCATGGAAAAGCTCGCCTCGGCCGGCACCATCAAGATCGGCACCAAGTACGACCAGCCCCTCTTCGGCCAGGTGGGCCTGGACGGCAAGCCCATCGGCTTCGACGTGGAGATCGGCAAGCTGATCGCGGCCGAGCTGGGCATCCCGGCTGACAAGATCGAATGGTCCGAGACCGTTTCCGCCAACCGCGAGCCGTTCATCGAACAGGGCAAGGTTGACCTGGTTATCGCCACGTACACCATCAATGACAAGCGCAAGCAGGTCGTCAGCTTCGCGGGCCCGTACTACGAGGCCGGCCAGGCGCTGATGGTCAACGCAGACAACGACACCATCAAGACCCCCGAGGACGTCCGCGGCAAGAAGGTCTGCTCAGTAACGGGCTCCACCCCCGCGGCCACCATCGTGGACCAGTACGGAGCGGAACTCGTTCCGGCTGCAACCTACTCCGCCTGCCTTGAGCCGCTGCGCAACAAGCAGGTAGAGGCCGTCACCACGGACAACGTGATCCTGGCCGGCTTCGTGGACAAGGAACCGGAAGCCTTCAAGCTCGCCTCCGATGAAACCTTCACCAAGGAGCCCTACGGCATCGGCCTGAAGAAGGACGACACCGAGTTCCGCAACTGGATCAACGACCAGCTGGAGAAGTTCGAGGAAAACGGGTCCTACAAGAAGGCATGGGAAGACACTGCGGGCTCCGTCATCAAGACGGCCCCCGAGCTGCCCGAGATTGACCGTTACTAAGTAACCCCAGTGGTTGCCGGGGCTGCTCCGCGGCCCCGGCAACCGCCGTCTCCGCTTCCGTCCACGCCCACATCCAAAGGATCCTATGGACGTCATTCTTGAGAACCTTCCCCTCTACTGGAACGGTTTTCTTCGCACGCTTTTCCTCTCCGCCGTTTCCGGCGTCATCGCACTGGTACTCGGCACCCTCCTCGCTGCAGCCAGGGTTTCGCCGGTGGCAGCGCTCCGCGGATTCAGCACGGTTTACGTGGAGGTTCTCCGGAACACTCCCCTGACCATTGCTTTCTTCTTCGCGGCCATTGTCCTTCCCCGGCTCGGAGTGAAGTTCGAGCAGTTCGAAATTGCCGCCATCATTGCACTCAGCACCTACACCGCAGCGTTCATCGCCGAAGCTGTCCGCTCCGGTGTCAACAGCGTCCCGGTGGGCCAGGCCGAAGCGGCCCGCAGCATCGGCATGAACTTCGGGCAGGTCCTGAACCTCATCATCCTGCCGCAGGCCCTGCGGACGGTGGTCCCGCCGCTCATCAACATCCTGATCGCACTGGTCAAGAACTCCTCGGTTGCCGGCGCATTCTTCGTCCTGGAGCTGTTCGGCTACGGCCGGCAGCTGGCAAACGCCAACGGTGACGCCGTCATCCCCGTCCTGCTGGGCGTTGCGTTCTTCTATCTGCTCCTCACCGTTCCGCTGGGCATCCTGGCCAGCACGGTGGAACGAAAGGTGGCGATTGCCCGATGAGCTCAGTCCTCTACGACGTGCCAGGCCCCAAAGCCCGGCGCATCTCCCTGATCGGATCCATCGTGGGTTCGCTGCTGATCCTGGGCCTGCTGGCCTGGATCATCATGACGTTCGCGCAGCAGGGCATCTTTGAAGGGCGCCGCTGGCAGATCTTCACCCGGGCCGATGTATGGACGCTCCTGGGCAACGGCCTTGGCGCAACCCTCAGCGCTGCAGCCCTCGCGGCTGTCATCGCCTTCCCCCTGGGCCTGCTGCTCTGCCTGCTGCGCATCTCGGATGCAGCCTTCATCCGGATCCCCATCCGGGTGGTGCTGGAATTCCTCCGCGGCATGCCGGTAGTCCTCATGATGCTGTTCGTCCTGCTGGGCTTCGGCACCTCGCCGTTCATTGCTGTTGTCACCGGCCTGGTGCTGTACAACTCCGCGGTGTTCGCCGAAATCATCCGTGCCGGCATCCAGTCACTGCCCAAGGGCCAGCGTGAGGCCGGGCTTGCCATAGGCCTGACCAGCTTCAAGTCACGCATGCTGATCGAGCTGCCGCAGGCGATCCGGCGCATGATGCCGTCCCTGGTGGCGCAGATGGTGGTGCTCCTCAAGGACACCTCGCTCGGCTACATCGTGGCGTACGGCGAGCTCCTTCGCGCCGTGCAGGTCATGGCGGACTTCCTGGGAACGCAGTTCCTGTTCCCGATCTTCTTCGTGGCGGCAGCCATCTACATCGCCATCAACATCCTCGTTTCGAGGATCGCGGTGTGGATCGAGCGGCGCGGATCGAAGAAGGCGGCCGGCGGCGTGGCGAAGGCCGAGCCTGAAAAGGCCGAAGCACCCGTTCCCTGATAGTTTGCCCTCAATACGATGGCCCGGACCTTTTTGGTCCGGGCCATCGTTTTAAGTTCAGGTTGCGAGCCAGTCCTGCAGCGCCCGCAGGCAGGTGCGGATGGCGTCCGCGTGGACGTGTTCGTTGTCCTTGTGGGCCAGCAGCGCGTCCCCCGGACCGAAGTTCACCGCCGGGATCCCCAGTTCGCTGAAACGGGCGACGTCGGTCCAGCCGTATTTGGGTTTCGGCTCGGCTCCCACGGCGGCAACGAAGGACGCGGCAGCCGGGTGGTTCAGACCGGGCCGGGCGCCGGCGGCAGCATCCGTTCGCACAACATCGAAACCTGCCAGGAGCTCCCGCACCACGGCCTCAGCCTGGTCGGGGGTTTTGTCCGGCGCGAACCGGTAGTTGATTTCCACCACGCACCGGTCCGGGATCACGTTGCCGGCCGTCCCGCCGTTGATCTTCACGGCGTTGAGGCTTTCCCGGTACTCGAGTCCGTCCACAGCGATGGTCTGCGGTTCGTAACCGGCCAGCCTCGCCAGGACGGGTGCCGCGGCGTGGATGGCGTTGCTGCCCATCCACGCGCGGGCGGAGTGGGCCGCCTCTCCCACCGTTGTCACCTCGAACCTGCTGGTGCCGTTGCAGCCGCCCTCCACCGTGCCGTCCGTCGGTTCCAGGAGGATGGCGAAGTCGCCGTGGAGCAGGTGGCCGTGGTTGCGGACCAGGCGCCCCAGGCCGCTCTTGACGGCTTCCACTTCCTCGTGGTCGTAAAACACGAAGCTGACGTCCCGCTTCGGCGCGGCGCCGTCGTCGAACATTGTGGCCGCCAGGGCCAGTTGAACCGCAACGCCGCCCTTCATGTCCGTGGCACCCCGGCCGTACAGGATCCCCTCTCCCGGGACACCGGACTCCCAACTGGAAGGCACGGTCCCTTTGGCATCCCCTGCCAGGGGCAACGGCACCGTATCGAAGTGCCCTGCGAGGATGACGCGCTCCGGGTGGCCCAGTTCGGTGCGGGCAATGATCGAATCGCCGTCACGGAGCACGGTCAGCTGGGGAATGGCCAGCAGGGCTGCCTCCACGGCGTCCGCGAGTTCCTTTTCGTTCCCGGACACGCTGTTGATGTCCATGATGGCGGCGGTAAGGAGCGCAACATCCTGGCGGAGGTCGAGCTGCAGGGTGGAAGGCTGGGGGGTGGTTTCGGCAGTCACGAAGCCAGTCTAGTTCGGACCCTGTCCCTGCCCGTCGATAGACTGGGGCCATGACTGAGACTGCTTCTTCTGCCGTGCCCGAAACATCGCCTGCATCCACTGACCACCGCTCCGCCTATGGCTTCGGTGTGGCCACCGTTTCCACCAGGGACGCCAGCGTCCTGGATGTCTGGTTTCCCGCTCCGGCCCTTGGTGTTGCCGCCGAAAACCTGCGTTCGGTCGATAACGCGGATGAGGCGCTGACCAGCATCGCCGAAAATGGTGCCGACCAGGACCGCGGCACGGAGCAGAAGGTCGTTTTTGTCCAGATCCACCTCGATGAAGCCCCGGCCGACACCGCCGACGCCTACCTGCGGCTGCACCTCCTCTCGCACCGTCTGGTCCGCCCCAACACCATCAACCTCGACGGCATCTTCGGCAAGCTGCCCAACGTCGTGTGGACCAACTTCGGCCCCGCCGCCGTGGAAGGCTTTGAGCTCACCCGGGCGCGGCTGCGCCGCCGCGGCGCCGTCACCGTCTACGGCATCGACAAGTTCCCGCGCATGGTGGACTACGTCGTTCCTTCCGGAGTGAGAATTGCCGACGCCGACCGGGTACGGCTGGGCGCGCACCTGGCCGAAGGAACCACCGTGATGCACGAAGGGTTCGTGAACTTCAACGCCGGAACCCTGGGCACGTCGATGGTGGAAGGCCGCATCTCGGCCGGCGTGGTCACCGGCGACGGCAGCGACGTGGGCGGCGGGGCCTCCATCATGGGCACGCTTTCCGGCGGCGGTAAGGAAAAGATCACCATCGGCGAGCGGGTGCTGCTGGGGGCAAACTCCGGCGTGGGCATCAGCATCGGCGACGACTCCGTGGTGGAAGCCGGCCTCTACGTGACGGCCGGGACCCGGGTGCGGGTACCGGGGCCCAAGGACGAGGTGGGCGAGGACACCACGAAGATCGTCAAGGCTGCCGAGCTGTCCGGTGTGCCCAACCTGCTGTTCCGCCGTAACTCCACCACGGGCGCGGTGGAGGTCCTCCCCCGCCAGGGCCAGACCGTGGAGCTGAACGACGCCCTCCACGCCAACTGATCATTCCATGGCACGAAGACGCGGACTGCGCCGCCTCGCAGTACTGGTGCTCACCCTGGCGCTGGTTGCAGGCGGCGTTTACTCGGCCGTGTTTTTCCTGCAGCGCTCCGAAACGCTCGTTTCTGAGCGCTGCAGGGCCGTTATCGGCGAGCGTACGTCGGAACTGGCCCCGGACCAGGCCGTCAACGCATCCCTGATCACCGCCGTGGCGGTACAGCGCGGGCTTCCGCCGCGAGCGGCCAGCATCGCCCTGGCCACCGCCATGCAGGAGTCCAAGCTCCGGAACATTGACCACGGGGACAAGGCCGGCCCGGACTCCCGCGGGCTGTTCCAGCAGCGCCCTTCCCAGGGATGGGGAACCGAGGCGCAGATCATGGATCCCTATTACGCCGCAAACGCCTTCTACGACGCCCTGGTCAAGGTTCCGGGCTACGAGTCACTGGAGATCACTGACGCTGCCCAGCGCGTGCAGCGCTCCGCGTACCCAACCGCCTATGCGCAGCACGAGGAGATGGGGCGGACGTTTGCCTCCGGGCTGTCCGGCCAGACGCCCGAAGCCGTCCGGTGCACCCTGCGGGCGGCTGGTGCGGACGGGGACACCGCCGCGCTGTCCACCGAACTGAGCCAGGCCTACGGGCCGCTGGGCACGGCTGTTGAGGGTGAAACGCTGGTGGTGGAGGCCGCCGGCAGCCAGGCCTGGTCCGTGGCGCAATGGGCGGTTGCCAACGCCAAAGGCTTCGAGGTCACCCGGGTGGAGGTCGCCGGCCGGAGCTGGACCCGGGAAGCGCGGAACGGGTGGCAGGCCTCGGCAGCCACGGATGGACAGGTCCGGATCACGGTGGCGGCGGAAGGGACCGGCAGTTGAACGGTGGCTGCAGGAATACTGCCCGGCTGTTGCCTGGTGGAGGTCCCTACACGAGGATCTCAACCACCGGCTGAACGTAGCTGCGGAAGAGCTCAGGCTCGGCCATCAGCCGGTTGCTCATAATGATCTTGTCCGGCTCCAGGTACCAGGCCCGCTGCTCGTTGAGCGGAAGCTCGATGATGGTCAGTTTGAAGTCCCTGGAGTCCCGGCCAACCTCCATCAGCCTGTCGTCCACCATGTCCTCAAGAAGCTGGTCCGCACCGCTGGCGGCCCGCTCCGCCTCAAGCTCGGCATATTCGCTCCTGCGCTCCCGGGCCCATGTGAGGGCGGAGCCGAAGTGTGCCTGGAGCACGCGCTGCAGGGCGGGAGAATTGCCAAAAGCGTCGAATTCCGGCGGCGACAGCTCAGGTGAGGTCTGGGGGTGGGCCTTGAGCAGCTGCTGCCACCAGGCCTCCCACTCCGTTTTCAGTGCGCTCAGGCCGCCCACGTCCGCGGTCAGGTGTGAATGATCGGCGCGGCGTACCTTGGGCGCGGCATGGGACAGTGCGGGGTGCCCCGCGCCGTCCAAACCTGCAGTATCCCGGACGAACAGGGCTATCATCATTGGCCCCGACGTGTCCGCGGTGATTTGCCACCTGGTGCCGCTTGTCTGATACATCCGACGTCCTTCCGTCGCGCGCCCATGCCGGGGGTGATCCGGTAGCTCCCCCGGCTCCCAGTCTATTCCCCCTGACGCCCACGTTAGTGGCAGTCATCACATCCCGTCGAGGTGCTGTTCCAGGACGTCAATGCACATCTCCCGTGTCATCCATCCGGGCTGCAACAGGGCGTGCATACACAGCCCGTCCAGGGTGGCGAGAAGCCGCTCGGCTTCCACCACCAGGTTTTCCTTCGGCTCGTCCTCCGGCCTCAGCGCACTGACGACCGTGCCCACGATGACGGCCACCTCCCGGTGGCTCCTGTCTGCTTCGGCGGCCAGGAACGGACGGACCCTGGCGGCGTTCCGGAACGCCATCCATGCGCAGACCTCAAGCGCGCGGGGCCCGTCCAGGGGCAGGAGGCCGCACAGGAGGGTTAATATGGCAGCCCGGTGACCGGGGGTACCGGGAACCGCTGCATGGACGCCAGGCAGTGACGCTTCAAGCCGGCGCACGATGCGGTCCACCACTGAGGCGAAGGAGAACGCCAGCAACTCCTCGCTGCCTGCGAAGTAGTGGCGGACCGAACCCACCGCCAGCCCGGCTTCGTCCGCTGTTTCCCGAAGGGAAGCCCGCTCCAGGCCGTCACCTGCGATGATGCGGAGAACTGCTTCGACAACGTCCTGGCGCCGGGCTTCGGCATCTACGATTTTTGGCACTCCTCCTATTTAGCACGGATGTGCTCCTTGGAGGGGTCCGGCATGCCGTGCCGCCGCCCCGCGCCGTCCCAGGGCTCGGCGGCCCTGCCCGCCATCCGGAACACGGCGGCGGCGGCAGGTCTCCGTGGGATAGCGTTAGAGGCATGAAAATTCTGGTCACCGGGGGCACCGGCTACATTGGTTCCCACACTGTTTTATCCCTGCAGGAAGCCGGCCATGATGTGGTGGTCATCGACAATCTGGTCAACTCCAGCGAGGAATCGCTCCGCCGGGTTGCCGAGCTCAGCGGCAAGACCGCCGAGTTCCACAACGTCGACCTGGTGGACGAGGCCGCCGTCGAGCGCGTCTTCGCCGCCAGCCCCATTGACGCGGTGATCCACTTCGCCGGACTGAAAGCCGTTGGCGAATCCGTCCGGGAACCGCTCAAGTACTACCACAACAACCTGGTGGGAACCCTGAACCTCATCCGGGTCATGGACCGCCACGACGTCCGGTCCATCGTCTTCAGCTCCTCAGCCACCGTCTACGGCGAGCACAACCCGATCCCCTACGTGGAGAAGATGGAGATCGGGGCCAACAACCCCTACGGCCGCACCAAGGAGCAGATCGAGGACATCCTCTCGGACCTGGGCGCCGCGGACTCCCGCTGGCACATAGCCCTGCTGCGCTACTTCAACCCCGTCGGCGCCCACCCCTCCGGCCGGATCGGCGAGGACCCCCAGGGCATCCCGAACAACCTTGTACCCTTCATCGCCCAGGTGGCAGTCGGCCGCCGCGAGAAGCTGATGGTCTTCGGCGGCGACTATGACACCCCGGACGGCACCTGCCTGCGCGACTACATCCATGTTGTGGACCTTGCCGAGGGGCACGTGGCCGCGCTGAACTACGTTGCGGAGCGCACCGGCGTCTTCCGCTGGAACCTGGGCTCCGGCAAGGGCTCCTCCGTCCTGGAGGTGCTGCGCTCCTTCGAGAAGGCAGTCGGGCAGCCAATCCCCTACGAGATCACCGGCCGCCGCGCCGGCGACCTCCCCGCCTTTTGGGCGGACGCCACCTCCGCCCTGGCAGACCTCAGCTGGTCCACCACCAAAACCGTTGACCAGATGTGCGAGGACCACTGGCGCTGGCAGAAGAACAACCCGCAGGGCTACAACGCCTAGCTCGCGAATCGATTGCTCCGTAGGTGTCGTTTTCACGGCCCAAAACGACCGTGGGCCCCCCCCCGCGCGGGCCCCCCCCCCCCGGGGGGGGGGGGGGGGGCGGGGGGGGGGCAAACGATGGGGTTTTAAAACGGGGGGGGGGGGGGGGGGGGGGGGGGGGGGGGGCGGCTTTTATTCCCGTCGGCGCCCCCCCCCCCCCGCCCCCCCGGGCGCCGCGCCGCCCCCCCCCCCGGCGTTGTACGTCTGGCTTTGCTAAACGGAGGTCAGCGGACGGGGTAGTCCCGCTCTGGTTCACCGATGTAGAGCTGGCGCGGACGGCCGATCTTGGTGTTCGGGTCGCTGATCATTTCGCGCCACTGGGCAATCCAGCCGGGAAGGCGGCCGATTGCGAACAGTACCGTGAACATCTTCTCCGGGAAGCCCATGGCCTTGTAGATCAGGCCGGTGTAGAAGTCCACGTTCGGGTAGAGCTTGCGCTGGATGAAGTAGTCATCGTTGAGCGCCTTCTCTTCCAGGCGCAGGGCGATGTCCAGCAGTTCGTCGTTGCCGCCAAGCTTGCTGAGGATCTCGTGGGCCGTGGCCTTGACGATCTTCGCGCGCGGATCGTAGTTCTTGTAGACACGGTGCCCGAAGCCCATGAGGCGGACGCCGTCTTCCTTGTTCTTGACCTTCTCCATGTAGTCCTCGGGCTTCGTGCCGTCGGCCTGGATCTGGCGGAGCATCTTGAGCACTGCCTCGTTGGCGCCACCGTGCGCGGGACCGAAGAGCGCGTTGATGCCGGCGGACACCGATGCGAACAGGTTGGCGTTGGACGAGCCCACCAGGCGCACGGTGGACGTTGAACAGTTCTGTTCGTGGTCCGCGTGCAGGATCAGCAGCAGATCCAGCGCCTTGGCAATGACGGGGTCCACTTCGTACTGCTCGGCCGGCAGGCCGAAGCTCAGGCGCATGAAGTTTTCCACGAGGTTGTGGGAGTTGTCCGGGTACAGCATGGGCTGGCCGATGGACTTCTTGTGCGCGTACGCCGCGATCACCGGCATCTTGGCCATCAGGCGGATCGTGGAAACTTCCACCTGCTCAGCGTTGAACGGGTCCAGCGAGTCCTGGTAGAACGTGGACAGTGCCGACACTGCCGAGGACAGCACGGGCATGGGGTGCGCGTCCCTCGGGAAACCGCTGAAGAAGCCCTTGAGCTCTTCATGCAGCAGGGTGTGGCGGCGGATCTTCTGGTCGAACTCTTCCAGCTCCGTGGGGCTGGGCAGGTTGCCGTAGATCAAAAGGTAGGACACCTCAAGGAAGCTGGAGTGCTGCGCCAGCTGCTCGATGGGGTACCCGCGGTAGCGCAGGATGCCAGCATCGCCGTCGATGTAGGTGATAGCCGAAGTCGTGGCTGCCGTGTTCATGAAGCCGGGGTCAAAGGTGACTGCGCCCGTCTGCTTCAGCAGTTTGGAAACGTCGTAGCCCTCGTTTCCTTCAACAACCTGGATGCGCGGCAGCTTAAGCTCGCCTCCTGCGTGGTGCAGGGTGGCCGCATTGTTGGTCTCAGTCATGGAGTCCCCTTCATGAGGCTTCTGGGCCTCTGTCGAAAGCTTGATCCAACATCAGGTGAGCCGCGCACGAAGCCTGAGAACACAGGTTCCAACACCCGGGCTGCCTTCTTGTAGAAAGCCACCATTGATAGTCACTTAAAAAGTACCGCCCCTTGGCGGGTGCCACTAATCCGAGACGGTCCGGAAGCCCCTAAAACCGGGCCGTTGTGGCGCGAGTCACAGTATTGTTACGGTGCCGCAACGAGCCGGGACACCGCTGCGTCGATGCGCTCGTCCGATCCCGTCAACGCCACGCGGATGTAACCGTTGCCGGCTTCGCCATAGAAAACCCCGGGGCCCACCACAATGCCCCGCTCCGCCAGCCGCCCCACGGTGTCCCAGGTGCTTTCCCGGGCGGTGGACCACAGGTACAGCCCGGCGTCGGAATCCTTGATCTCGAGGCCGAAGTCCAGCAACGCCGGAACGAGCCGCTCGCGGCGCCCCCGGTAGAGGTCCTTCTGTGCCTCCACGTGCGCGTCATCGCCGAGCGCCACGCGCATGGCCTCCTGCACCGGATAGGGCACGATCATGCCCGCGTGCTTGCGGCTGTTCACCAGGTTGGGCATGAGCCCGGGGTCGCCGGCAACGAACGCTGCCCGGTAGCCCGCCACGTTGGACTGCTTGCTCAGGGAGTAGACGGCCAGCAGGCCCTGGTGGGAGCCGCCGGCCACGCGCGGATCGAGGATGCTGGGCACGGCCTGTCCGCCGCGCTGGACATCCCAGTCGCCCCAGCCAAGTTCCGCGTAGCACTCGTCGGAGGCCACCACGGCGCCCAGTTCCCTGGCCTGCTCCACCAGTGCCTTCAGGGAATCGACTCCCCGGACGCTGCCTGTCGGGTTACCCGGCGAATTGACCCAGATCAGCCGGACGCGCGCGCGGGTGGCGTCGTCCAGTTCGTCCAGGTTGTCGGTCGCCACGGACGTAACACCCGCGAGGGTGGCGCCGATGTCATACGTGGGGTAGGCGACCTTAGGGCGGACGACGACGTCACCGGGCTTGAGCCCCAACAGGAGCGGCAGCCAGGCCACCAGTTCCTTAGAGCCCACGGTGGGCATGATGTTGCGGGGATCAAGCCCCGCGACGCCGCGGCGCCTTTCAAACCATCCTGCAATCGCTTCACGCAAAGCCGGGGTGCCGTGCACTGTGGGGTACCCCGGGGCGTCAGCAGCGGCCTTCAGAGCATCCTGGATCAGGGCGGGCGTCGGGTCCACCGGGGTCCCGATGGACAGATTGACGGCCCCGCCGGGGTGCTGCGCTGCCTTGGCGGCATACGGCGCCATGGCTTCCCACGGGTAGTCGGGCAGGTCCAGGCCAAACGTCCTCGCTGCGGTCACGGTAGCTTCCCGCGTCAGTGGTCTTGGTTCTGCGGCGGCAGCGCGGCAATCATGGGGTGGTCCTTGCCGGTGTTGCCGACCTTCGCTGCCCCGCCCGGCGAGCCGAGGTCATCGAAGAACTCAACATTCGCCTTGTAGTAGTCCGCCCATTCCTCCGGGGTGTCGTCCTCGTAGTAAATGGCTTCAACAGGGCACACCGGTTCACAGGCACCGCAGTCCACGCACTCGTCCGGATGGATGTACAGCGAACGCTCACCCTCATAGATGCAGTCGACGGGGCATTCCTCAATACATGCCTTGTCCTTGACATCTACACACGGCTGCGCGATTACGTACGTCACGTCCCTGGCCTCTCCACGTTGGTTCCGGCAACCCGCCGGTACTTGCATCCGGCGCTGGGGCCGGACCATTGACATCTGAGCCTATTATCTCCCAGCCCGTTCCCGCGAACCTAGCGGGACACCCTAGTATGAACTGGTGAGTCAGCCTGTACCTGCCCCTGCCGGGTTCCTCTCCGGCGCAGCACCCGGAATGCGGGTGGTGGTGCGGTACCGCATCGAGGGCGGCCTGACGGATGCCTTGGGCCATCTGGTGGCGTGCGACGCCGGGGCGTGCACCGTCCGCACGCGGAAGGCCGACGTCGTCATCCAGCTCTCAGACGTGGTGGCCGCCAAGGAAGTTCCGCCGGCGCCCGCGCGGCGCCGGCCCGCGCAGTAGGTGCGGCCCTCACTGCGCAGGGACTGCGGCAGCGGATCGAATCCGCGGCTCACTGCGCAGACCGGTACGTTGCGAGCGCCTGGCGCACCAGGCGCACGAACTCCTGGGGCTCGCCGAGCAGCATTTCATAGGTCACGCGAAGAGTGGGAACACCCCGGACTACGGTCACGTTCCAACGCCGTCTGTCCTCACGGTACGCATCCCTGCTGGCGTGGTGGGCATACCCATCCGCCTCAATGCCCAGCAAACCGTCAACCAGCAGATCAAGGTGACCCATCCCGGGAATCTGGACCTGCAACTCGACGTTCAGCCCTGCCTCTTCCAGCAGGTACCGGGCCATCGTCTCGATGATGGATCCGGATTGCGGGCGGATTCTGGCCACCAGGCGAACAATCGCCTGTTCCCGTACCGCCGGAAAGCGCTCCCGCAGCGCCGGAAGCTGAACGAGCCCCTTTTTGACTGCAGATTCCGCAATTGCCAGTCCCTCAAGCGGCGGCAGGCAGCGCAGGGCCTGGCACACGATGTCCAGATGCGTCGGTGGTACGGCGCCCCGGTGCACCACGCAACCACTGATCGGCCTGCCATGCCGTGCAGCCAGATGCGGTTTACCGGGAGTTCTGACTACCCATAGCCCCGCTGCGGAGGCAGCCGTGACACAGCCCGGCACCGCATGATGGCGGCCGGCGTGGACCAGCATGGGGTCTGAGTTCGGCAGCGCATACACGCCCCGCGCCACTCTTTGGACAGCGGCGGCACGCACGCCGGCTTCGATACTCCGCCGCGAAACCCCGGCCTGCTGCAGTGAGCTGGTGCTCGCCACTCCCCCAAGCGCGGCCAGCGCCGCGATAACAGTTCGCATGAAAGCATGCTTCCCGGTGCGGAAGGTCGGGCACAGCAGCAGGGGTGGCTATGTGGGAAACGTCCGGGCGGAGTGACAACCGGGCTCTGTGCGCAGGGAGCGTCCCGGCGCACTGACGGCCGGGGTGGCTGCGCAGCCAGGGCCGCCTCAAACAAAGAAAAGCCGGTACGACGGCGGGAATTCCCACCGCCGTACCGGCAGTTTCAGTTAGCGCTGAGGTAATTAGACCTTGGCGCGGGCGCGGTTGGCCTTAGCGCGCTCGTTGGTGTCCAGGATGACCTTGCGGATGCGGATGGCTTCCGGGGTCACTTCCACGCACTCGTCCTCGCGGGCGAATTCGAGGGACTCTTCGAGGGTCAGGTCGCGCGGCGGCGTCAGGTTCTCGAAGGTGTCGGAGGAGGCTGCACGCATGTTGGTGAGCTTCTTTTCCTTGGTGATGTTCACGTCCATGTCGTCGGCGCGGGAGTTCTCGCCCACGATCATGCCTTCGTAGACCTCGGAGGTGGGCTTGACGAAGAACGAGCCGCGCTCCTGCAGGTTGATCATGGCGAACGGCGTGACAACACCGGCGCGGTCAGCAATCATCGAGCCGTTGGTGCGGTACTCGATGGGGCCGGCCCACGGCTCGTAGCCCTCGGAGATAGACGCTGCGATGCCGGCGCCGCGGGTGTCCGTGAGGAACTTGGTGCGGAAGCCGATGAGGCCGCGGGCGGGAACGATGAATTCCATCCGGCACCAGCCGGTGCCGTGGTTGGCCATGTTGGTCATGCGGCCCTTGCGGGCTGCCATCAGCTGGGTCACGGCGCCGAGGTACTCCTCGGGGACGTCGATGGTCATGTGCTCCATCGGCTCGTGGATCTTGCCGTCGATCGTCTTGGTGACAACCTGCGGCTTGCCAACGGTCAGCTCGAAGCCTTCACGGCGCATCTGCTCCACCAGGATGGCCAGCGCCAGCTCACCACGGCCCTGGACCTCCCAGGCGTCAGGACGCTCGGTGGGGAGAACCTTGATGGATACGTTACCGATCAGTTCCTTGTCCAGGCGGTCCTTCACCTGGCGCGCGGTGACCTTGGCGCCCTTGACCTTGCCGGCCAGCGGCGAGGTGTTGATACCGATGGTCATGGAGATCGCGGGATCGTCCACGGTGATCAGCGGCAGCGGCTGCGGGTTCTCGGCGTCGGTCAGGGTCTCACCGATGGTGATGTCCTCGATGCCGGCGACGGCGACGATCTCGCCCGGGCCTGCAGACTCCGCGGGAACGCGGTCCAGGGCCTTGGTGGCCAGCAGTTCGGTGATCTTGACGTTCTTGAGCTCACCGTTGGCGCGGGCCCAAGCAACGGTCTGGCCCTTGCGCAGGGTGCCGTTGTAGATGCGCAGCAGGGCAAGGCGGCCCAGGAACGGGGATGCGTCCAGGTTGGTGACGTGTGCCTGCAGCACACCCTCCGGGTTGTAGGTGGGAGCCGGGATGTGCTCGATGATGGTCTTGAACAGCGGCTCAAGGTCTTCGTTCTCCGGGGCGGCGCCGTCAGCGGGCTGCTCCAGGGAAGCGCGGCCAACCTTGGCGGCGGCGTAGACAACGGGAACTTCGAGGATCTTGTCCAGGTCCAGGTCCGGAACTTCGTCCGCCAGGTCCGAGGCAAGGCCCAGGAGGAGGTCCATGGACTCGTGGACGACTTCCTCGATGCGAGCATCGGGACGGTCGGTCTTGTTGACCAGCAGGATGACGGGCAGGTGCGCGGCGAGGGCCTTGCGCAGCACGAAGCGGGTCTGGGGCAGCGGGCCCTCGGAAGCGTCAACGAGGAGGACAACGCCGTCGACCATGGACAGGCCGCGCTCCACCTCGCCGCCGAAGTCGGCGTGGCCGGGGGTGTCGATGACGTTGATGGTGATGGTCTCGCCGTTGGAGGACGGTCCGTTGTAGGCCACGGTGGTGTTCTTGGCCAGGATGGTGATGCCCTTTTCGCGCTCCAGGTCACCGGAGTCCATAACGCGGTCTTCAAGGTGGTTGTGCTCGGCAAAGGAGTTGGTCTGCTTGAGCATGGCGTCGACCAGGGTGGTCTTGCCGTGGTCAACGTGGGCCACAATCGCGACGTTGCGGAGGTCACTGCGTGATGCAGTGGCTACCGCGGTGTTGGTGGTGGTTTCAGACATGCGTAATGGCTCGATTCAGTGGTGAAAGTCAGCTGTTGTATCGCGACATTTCCAACCGGAACGCACGACGGATCAGGCCCTTAGCACAGGGCACCTTCCTCCATTCTAGCGCCAGTGCCATTTATTGGCCTAAATTCTCAGGCGGCGTGCGGGCACCTCATGGCCCGGGGCCTGCACCGCCACGGAAAATTGTGGCCAATATCACTGGCCATAGGGCACGTCATGCCACATGATTGCTCTGACAGACCGTGCAAGCCCGAAAGACACCAGATGCGAAAATCCCCGGCCGCCAAGGCCTGGACCCTCTGTGCCGCGTCCGGCGTCGCTGCGGCTGTTGCCGTGTCTGCCGTTGTCCTCTCCGGCTGCGGCCTGCCAGCCCTGTCCCCCGAAGATCCTGCCCGTCCAGTTGCGGCGGCAGTGGCGGCGGGATCCGAAGGGGCACCCGGGAATCCTGTTGGAGTAGCTGCGGGTTCCCGCGTCCTGAACCCGGCCAACGGGCGGCTTGAGGCCGTGATCCCCGAGATCAGCAGGACCGTCCTGCTGATCGGTGACTCACAGTCGGAACCGGTGGACGGCTGGCCACGCCTGGGCCTGGCCGCGGCAGGGTACAAGGTGTACTTCTGCGGCCGGGGCGGCACCGGCTTTGTCTCCTCGAACGGCGCAACAGGCAACTACATCGATGCCCTGCTGCGCGGCGACTGGCTGCTCCCCTCCGGCACGCCGGCGCTCATTGTTATCCAGGGCGGCGGCAACGACGCCGCCGGCGGAGCGAGTGACAGGCAGATAGCCGCCAACGCCGAACGCCTTATTGCCGAGCTCCGGGAGCGCTACCCGGGCACCCGCATGGCGATGATTGGAACGCTTGCCCGTGGCGAGGCCCACGGCGGCGGCCGTCGAACCGAAGTTGATGCTGTGCTGGGGTCGGTGGCTGCGTCCCATGCCCTCCCCTTTGTATCGGTGGGCGACTGGTTGACCCGGTACGGCCTGGTCAAGGACCTGGCCGACTCGGTGCACATGAACCCCGCAGGCCGCCAAAAATTGGGAACCCTCCTTGAGGGCCGCCTCCGGGTTCTGGGCCTGGACCGGAAGCCGACGGCGGACCAGCAGCCGCTGCGCGCCTCGGGCACCCTGGACGACGGCCCGGGCCAGGACTGAAACGCAGACGGCTGGAGCCGGGGCCCGAAGGCCCCGGCTCCAGCCGTATCTATTGTGAGGGCAGTCCGCTTATGCGACTTCCGGCGGAAGCATCAGCTTGGCCCCCGGGATGGCGTTGAGCAGCGCCTGCGTGTACTCCTGCTGCGGCGCGTCGAAGACGTCGTCCGTGGAACCTGTCTCCACCAGGCGCCCCTTCTCCATCACACAGACGTGGTCCGCGATCTGGCGGACCACCGCGAGGTCGTGGGTGATGAAGAGGTAGGTCAGGCCGAGGTTGGACTGCAGGTCAGCCAGGAGGTTCAGCACCTGCGCCTGGACCAGGACGTCCAGGGCGGACACCGCCTCGTCACAGATGATGACTTCGGGGTCCAACGCCAGCGCACGGGCAATGGCAACGCGCTGCCGCTGCCCGCCTGAGAGCTCGTTCGGGTACCGCTGCATGGTGGATTGCGGCAGCGCCACCTGATCCAGCAGCTCGCGGACCTTCTTCTCGCGGCTGGCCTTGTTCCCGATCTTGTGGACCCGCAAGGGCTCCTCAATGGTCCGGTAGATGTTGTACATCGGATCCAGGGAGCCGTAGGGGTCCTGGAAGATAGGCTGCACCCGGCGCCGGAACTTGAAGAGTTCCGAGGGCTTCAGCAGCGAGGTGTCCACGCCGTCGAAAAGTATCTTGCCGTCGGTCGGCTTCTCCAGCTGGAGGACCATCTTGGCCACTGTGGACTTGCCGGAGCCCGACTCCCCCACGATCGCCGTCGTGGTTCCCCGAAGGACGTCAAAGGTAACGCCGTCGACGGCCGCAAAATCGGATGATTTGCCCAGGCCCTGCCGTAGCTTGTACACCTTCCGCAGGTCCTGGATCTGCAGCACGTTGTCGGCGGCAAGTGCCTCAGCGGCCGGAGCCAGGAGATCCGCCGCTTCCACGCCCTGTTCCTTGGCAACCTGGATCCGCCGGCTTGCCAGGGACGGCGCCGACTCCACGAGCCGCTTGGTGTAGGGGTGCTGCGGGTTCTGCAGCAGCTCCAGCGACGGCCCCGATTCGACCACCTGACCCCGGTACATGACCACAACCTTGTCCGCGCGTTCGGCGGCAAGGCCGAGGTCGTGGGTGATCAGCAGGACAGCCGTACCAAGCTCGGACGTCATGCCTTCAAGGTGGTCCAGGATCTGGCGCTGCACCGTGACGTCCAGCGCTGACGTGGGCTCATCCGCAATCAGCAGCCGGGGCTGGCAGGACAGGCCGATGGCGATCAGGGCCCGCTGGCGCATGCCGCCGGAGAACTCGTGCGGGTACTGCTTGGCGCGGCGGTGGGCATCCGGAAGGCCTGCCTCGGACAGGACCTTGGCGATGTCTTCCGGTCCGCTGGGCCTGCCGTTGGCGCGCAGGGTTTCCTTGACCTGGTAGCCGATTTTCCATACCGGGTTGAGGTTGGACATGGGGTCCTGGGGCACCATGCCGATGGTGTTGCCGCGCAGCTCGATCATCCGCTTTTCCGGCGCGTGCGAGATATCTTCGCCGTCCAGCAGGATCTGTCCGCCGGAAACCCGGCCGTTTGCTGGCAGCAGACCGATGGCTGCGAGGGCGGTTGTTGATTTGCCCGACCCGGACTCGCCCACGATCGCCACGGTCTCGCCCGGCATGATGGTCAGGTGGGCATTCCGGACCGCGTTCACGTCGCCGTTGCTGGTGTTGAACGTGATGGCCAGGTCCCGGATTTCCAGGAGCGGCCGGTCTGCGGGTGTTCCGGCTTCGGTAATGGTGACATCTGATGCAGTCACGTATGCCTCTTTCATCGCTGGCGGCTCTTCGGGTCAAGAGCATCGCGCAGGGCGTCGCCCAGCATGATGAAGCTCAGGACGGTGATGGACAGGGCGGCAGCCGGGTAAAGGAGCACGGCGGGGTTGGTTCGGATTGAGGACTGCGCCGCGGAAATGTCGTTGCCCCATGACATGATGCTGCCGGGAAGGCCAATGCCAAGGAAGGACAACGTCGCCTCCAGCACGATGAAAACACCCAGCTCCATGGTGGCCAGCACGATGATGGGTGCCAGGGCGTTGGGCAGCACATGCTTGATGAGGCTCTGGATCCGGGACACGCCCAGCGACCGGGCGGCCGTGATGAAGTCGGCATTGCGGACTTCGATCACCGCGCCGCGGGTCAACCTTGCCATCTGCGGCCACGCAAGCAGCACGATGATCATAATGACCGTCCATACACTCTTGTTTTCGCGGAAGAACGGCAGCTGGGTAACGACCAGTGCGCCGAGCACCAGCGGCAGTGCAAAGAAGATATCGCCGAGGCGGGCGATCACGGCGTCGATCCAGCCGCCGTAGAAGCCGGCCAGCGCGCCCAGGGTCACTCCGATGATGAGCACGCCGATGACAGCGAACACGCCAACCATGACCGAGGCCTGCGTGCCGTAGATGACGCGGGCGTACACGTCGCAGCCCTGGAAGGTGAATCCGAACGGATGCCCGGCCGAGGGCGCGCCGTCCGAATTTGCCAGCTGGCAGTTGTCGTTCGGCGGAGTCTGGGTGAACAGGCCCGGGAAGAAGGCCACTACCAGGATGACCAGGATCATCACTGCCGAGACGATGAACAGCGGACGACGGCGGAGCTTCCGCCAGGCGTCAGCCCACAGGCTCAGCGGGGCCTGGTCAGTCTTCACCGCATCCGTTGCCAGCAGAGGGGTCTCCTCGAGCGGTGCAACGAAGTGCGTGGTGTCTTGGTTACTTTTCATAGCGAATCCTCGGATCAAGCCAGGCGTACAGCAAATCAACCAGCAGGTTGGCGATAACGAAGACCAGCACCAGCACACTCACGATCGCGACGACGGTGGGTCCTTCGCTGCGGAGAATTGCCTGGTAGAGCTTCTGCCCCACACCGGGGACGTTGAATATGCCTTCGGTGACAATGGCACCGCCCATCAGGCCGCCGAGGCTGGCGCCCAGGTAGGTGACGACCGGAATCATCGAGTTGCGGAGGATGTGCGCCATGACCACCCGCGGCCGGGACAGCCCCTTGGCAGTGGCGGTACGCACGTAATCGGCCGTCGAGTTTTCAATCACCGACGCGCGGGTGAGGCGGAGCACGTAGGCGAAGGAGACCAGCGCAAGCGCGAAGGCCGGAAGCAGCAGCGTGCTCCAGCTGACGTCCGTGCCCACGGTGGGTTTGGCCCAGCCGAGGTAGACGCCGAAGACGAGCTGCAGGACGAAGCCGAGGACAAAGATGGGGATGGCGATGACGACGAGCGAGGCGAGCAGGACGGTCGAGTCGAAGATCTTTCCCTTGCGGAGGCCGGCGATGAGTCCGAAGCCGATGCCGAATACTGCCTGGATGACCAGCGCTTCGACCGCCAGCATCACGGTGACGGGGAAGACGCGGCCAAGGGTGGCGGCGATGGGCTGGCCGGTGAAGTCAACACCCAGGTTGAACGTAAAGAGGTTCTTGAGGAACAGGCCGTACTGGACCCAGAACGGCTGGTCGAGGTTGTACTGCTGGCGAAGGGCCGCGATCACGGCTTCGCTCGGGGGGCGGTCTCCGAAGAGCGCCCTGATGGGGTCCCCGGGGAGGGCGAACACCATGAAGTAGACAAGCAGGGTGGTGCCCAGGAAAACGGGGATGACTTGGAGCAGCCGCCGGAGAATGAACTGGATCACAGCAGACCCTCCGGGGTTTGTGGAGATGGGGGGAATTTCATGTAGGACAGCTTCCTGCCGGTATCAAGGCTATGGGGGCCCGGCTGGTGCCGGACCCCCACTAGCTATTTGAGTTGGACGGTCTCAGGACTACTTTGCGGTGATGTTGTAGTACTGGATGACACCGTTCCAGCCGCTGTCCACGTTCGTGACGTTCTGGCTCCACACGACCTGGCGTGCGGAGTACCACAGCGGGAGGTTGGGCAGGTCCTGGAACAGGATTTCCTGGGCCTCGGTGAACTTCGCGTTGGCGTCGTCGGTGGACTTCGAACCCAGGCCTTCGTCAAGGAGCTTGTCGAACTCGGGGTTCGAGTAGCCCTCGTAGTTGGCGCTGGCGCCGGTCCGCAGCAGCGGGCCGAGGAAGTTGTACAGCGACGGGTAGTCTGCCTGCCAGCCGGCCCGGGCGAAGCCGGGAAGCGTCTGGGACTTACGGAGGTCCAGAAGTTCGGCAAACTTGGCGAAGGGCTGGCCTTCGACCTGGATGCCGAGGTTGTTCTTCAGGTTGTTGGCGACGGCGTCGATCCATTCCTTGTTGCCGCCATCGGTGTTGTAGCCGAGCTGAAGGGTCTTGTCAGCCGGCCACGGGCTGATGGCATTCGCCTTTTCCCAGGTTTCCTTTGCCTTGGCGGCGTCGAACTTCAGGACGTCGGATCCTTCGACGTTCTCGTTGTAGCCGTCCACGGCCGGGGAGGTGAAGTCCTTGGCCGGGATGCGGGTGCCGCTGAAGATCACCTTGGTGATCTCGTCGCGGTTGATGGCCATCGAGATGGCCTGGCGGCGCAGCTTGCCCGCTTCGCCCTGGAACTCGGGCAGGTAGCCCGGGATGTTCAGGGTGGAGTTGCCTGCGTACGGCTTGTTCAGGTGGTTGTCCGGGAAGTCCGTGGTGTAGGTCTTCAGGGCGTTGGTCGGAAGGACGTCCGTGACGTCCAGGTTGTTGGCCTGGATGTCGGTGTAGGCAGGAGCCGGGTCCGTGTAGAACTTGAAGGTCACGCCGCCGTTCTTGGCTTCGCGGCTGCCGGCGTAGTCCTCGTTCTTGACGAGTTCAATCTGGCTGTCGTGCTGCCAGGCGCCTTCCTTGGCCATCTTGTACGGGCCGTTGCCAACGGGGTTCTCGCCGAAAGCCTTGGGATCAGCGATGGCTTCGGAGGGAAGCGGCATGAAGGCCGTGTAGCCGAGGCGCAGGGGCCAGTCAGCCTCCGGCTGCGTCAGCTTGACCTCAATGGTTGAGTCATCCTTGAGGACCAGGCCGGAGAGGGTCTCGGCCGTGGGAGCGGGAACTTCCGTCTCGCCTTCCTTCTTGGTGGCGCTGACGGCGTCGTAGCCCTCGATGGACTCGAAGAAGCTGCTGTTCGCCTGCGCATTGGTGCTCAGCGCTGCGAAGTTCCACGCGTCAACGAAGCTCTTGGCGGTGACGTCCTCGCCGTTGGTGAACTTGGTGCCGCTCTTGACCTTGATGGTGTAGTTCTGGCCATCCGGGGATTCGATGGACTCTGCCAGCGCGTTGACCGACTCGCCGCTGGGGCTGTAGCTGGTCAGGCCTTCGAAGAGAAGCTCTACAACGCGGCCGCCGTAGACTTCGTTGGTGTTTGCCGGCAGCAACGGATTCTGTGGCTCGTTGCTGTAGGCGGTGATGATCTTGGCCGGATCGCCTGCGGCGTCGCTTGCCCCTTCATTGCTGCCGCCTCCAGCGCCGCAGCCGGTCAGGGCGAGGGCGGCGATTGCCACCATGCCCAGTGCTTTGGAAGTGCGCGTAAAACGCATTCCGCCTCCTATGAGTTGTGGGAGATAACGAGGGGGAATCTGGTGCTTCCCCGCAGGTGAGACGCAGCTTTCGACTGTGACGCAACCTACATATACGAGTAGCCTAACCGCACGAAGTCCAGATACTGGTACTCCGTTGCCAAACCGTGACCGGCTTGAACTGAACGCCTAGTCGGTCAACGGAAGTTGTGCAAGTCACATGCTACTCGCCGGTAGCCCCTACGGCGAATCGGGCAGGCTGGAAGCTTTTTGTCCGCGAATGTCAGGATGCTGACGGCTGCGCCAGGCGCCAATCCCGCGCGTTCCACCACACACCCAGTGGGCCGGCACTCGTCTTGACGCCCGCCACCCGGGCGCTGAAGGCTGTGGCGCCAACGGTCTGGTAGAGCGGGAGGCCATAAGCGTTTTCCCAGATCTGTTTGTCAATCTCCGCCAGCAGCTCATCCTGCTTGCCCAGGTCCGTGGTGCCGGCAAGCTGTTTCATCAGCCTGTCGGCGTCGCCGTCGGAAAAGCCGTTGAAGTTGCTGCCGGCCCCGGTACGGAAAATCTGGGGGACGCGGCTGACCCCCGCGGAGGTGCCAATCCATCCCAGCAGCGCGGCGTCATAGCCTTCACCACCGAGTGCACGGGCCCAGTCAGCACTCCCCTGCCCTGCATCGACCACCTGGAAGCCTGCCTGCGCGGCAGAGTCCCTGACCAGGGAAAATGCTGTGGCGCGGTTGGGGTTGTCCCGGTTGTAGAGGATCCGGATGGTGGGGGTGTCACCACCCAGGAGTGCCTTTGCCCCGTCGATGTCCACCTCGGTGTAGTCGGACGAGCCGTTGTTCTTGACGGTGTCGCCGTACTTGGGCTGGGCGGGCAGGAACACGTGCGAATCCAGGGGTGCTGAGTCGGGCTGCCTGTCGCCCACCACGGCGTCGATGATGGCTTGGCGGGGCACGGCTTTGAGGAACGCCTGGCGGACGTCCTCGTCGGCGAACGGCCCGGAGAAGTTGAGGTCCAGGTGGTCATAGCCTGACTGGTTGTACCACTCGACGGTGTTGCCCTGGTCCGCAAGTCCTGCCAGGAGTTCCGCGGTTTCAGCGGAGGGCTGTGGCGAGATGATGTCCGCTTGGCCGTTGCGGAGCGCTTCGACTGCCGTGGGCACGGAACCTGTGAAGCGGACGGTTATTTCATCCAGCCAGGGCTCCTGGCCCCACACGTAGTCGCGGTTCCGGACGAGGGTCATGGAGACTTCGGGGACGATGTCGCGCACGATGTACGGGCCGCTGGAGAGGAACACGGACGGGTCATCGGGCAGGCTTTTGGCGTCGAACCCGGAGTTCCAGAAATCACTGACCCGCTTGAGGGGTTCATTGACTGCGGGCTCCTCCCCGTTGCCGCGGGGCGAGTCGCGGATCAGGTCCACCAGGTCTTCCTCATCGTTCAGCCCGCTCTTGGCTGCCACCACGTGCGCCGGCAGGCCGACGTCGAACGCCACTTCCCAGTCAGCGTAGGGCACGGCGTATTCCAGGGTGATGGAACGGCCGTCTGCCCCGATTTCCGGCAGGACGGTACCGGCAAGGCCGCTGGTGTCTGAGGCTACCGAAAAGTATGTGGTGCCTGTCCCCGCCAGGGGGTCGGCGTCGTCAAAATATCCTGACCCCGCCGCCCAGCTCAGGAGGAGGTCGCCGGCGTCGATCGCCTCGCCGTCGGACCACTTGACGCCCTCGTTGACGGTGTACCTGACCTTCAGGGGCTGGTCCGAGACCTTCTCGTAGCGCCCGAACTTTTCGTTCCGCACCACCCTTGCGGCGTCATCCAGGTAGTAGAAGCCAGAGTGGGTGATGTAACCGATTTTGGAGTTGATATCGGTGTTGCCGTCCGCGCTGTAAGGGTTGAAGGATGAGAAAGTGTTGGCCTCCGCCACCGTCACGCTGCCGCCGCGGTTGGCTTCCCCTACCACCACGGGAGCGGTGCCGCCGTTGCCCGAGCACCCCGACAGGACCAGGGCGGCCGCCACCGCTGCGGTGATGTAGTGCACCAGACGCCTGAACGGCATGCCGCCTCCTTCTTTTCCTTCTGCGGGAGGGGCTCCTGGAATCGCCAGGATCACGCCCTGTACTCAGGATAGTGCGTGCGGCCCCTCGATTGCCGGTGCCGTCCGCAGCAGCCGTGTTGCCTCCTGTCCTGCGCCGAGCAGGGCTTCAGCACGACGGCGGTGCTCCCGCCGCTTCTCCGGGTCCATGGCGTCCAGCAGGGAGACCACCATCCGGGAGCGCGGGTTCCGCGCGAAGACCTCCCGGTGGTCATCGATGAAGGTCCAGTAGAGCCCGTCCCAGTCATGCACCCATTCCCCTGCCGGCAGGTCCGACATCCTGCGGAGGTAGTTGCTGCCGGAAACATAGGGTTTCGTGGTGATCTCCGCCCCCGCAGCGAACTGGCTCATGGCGTACACGTTGGGGACCATCACCCAGTCGTACGCGTCGACGAAGAGCTCCATGAACCATTCGTAGACGTCGTCGGGATGGATCCGCAGCAGGGACATGGCGTTGCCCAGGACCATCAGCCGCTCAATGTGGTGGGCATACCCCGTGGCGAGTACCCGCGAGATCACCATGTCCACGGGGGCCAGCCCGGTACTTCCATCCCACCACCCGTCCCCCAGCCCGTTGCTGTGGTTCAACCGGTTGGCAGTGCGCATCTGCCGGCCGCGGGTCCGGTAGGTGGCGCGCATGTATTCACGCCAGCCAATCACCTGCCGGACGAAACCCTCCAGGGAGGCCAGAGGAGTATTTGGGCCTGCCCCGTCGAGCACGGCCTCCAGGACCTCCCGCGGGTCCAGCAGTCCGATGTTCAATGCCGGCGTGAGCAGGCCATGGGCGATGAACGGATGGGTGGTGGAAATTGCGTCCTCGTAGGGGCCGAAGTCGTCCAGCCGTTCGCGGACGAACTCGTGCAGGTGCTTGCGTGCCTCGTCCGCGCTCGTGGGCCAGGCAAACAGGGCGGGATCGCCCGGAGCATCCGGAAACTCCACCGCCACCCAGGCAATGGCCAGTTCGACGTCGTCCGACGCCACGTCCCCGTCGGCGGCTTCTGGTCCGGTTATGGCATCAAGGTCAAAGGTCCCCTCCGGCCGCTGGACGGGGTGGCGGGCGAACCGGCCCACCGTGGGAGGCGCGTACCCCCGGGGAAGCTTTTTCCGGTTGTCTGCGTCAAAGGACCATCTCCCGCCTGCCGGCTCCCCGCCGTCGACAAGGACGCCGAGCCGGCGGCGCTGCCACACGTAGAAGTCGTGCATGCGGGCAGCGTTAGCGGCAAACCACTGGTCAATCTGGCCCCGGTCGGTGAGGAAGTTCGGCGTCTCCAGCACGTCCTCGCCGCGCATCCGGTAGCCGCCGTCGGCCAGGCCGGCATAAAGGTCCTGTTCAAGCCAGTCGTCCACCACGTCGAACCAGGTCACCTGGGCCGGGCGGCGGCGGCGCACCAGGTCCGCGAGCTGCTGGCGGGAGCTGCGGCCGGCGTCACTGCGGAGGACAACGACCTCGTTGCCCGTCCCGCCGAGGCGGCGGGCAAACCGGCTCATGGACGCCCGGTGCAGGACCAGCTTGTGGGAGTGGAACGAGTACTGGCGAAAGAGCAGGTCATGCTCGATCAGCACATACACGGTCCCGTCCGCCGCATCGAGTTGCTCGCGGAACAACTGATGCGGCAGAACCAGGCGCAGGTGCGGGCCGGGCATCATTTCCCAACCATAGGCGGCTGGGACGCCTCCGCCGTCAGCAATGAACCCGCTTCGGGGTCCATTAGCTTCTTTGGCGCTCAGCTGAAGGACCTGGCCGAGCCTGGAAGGCGGTGCTGGGCAGATCCTTCTCGCCATCGACGATCGCGGTGATAATCCGCGCTGCAACCAGGTCTGGGTCCAGCCCCGCGCCGAATTGCGGCGCTGACCCCGCAATCGGATGATCGGACAGCGCGGTGCCAGTGTGGCCTGGGCGGGCGTCCACGATCCGGATGCCCGCGCGGCGATACTCGCGCGCCGCTGCGACAACGAAGGCCGCGAGTCCGGCCTTCGACGCCGAGTATGCCGCCAGGCCGGCGACGGGTGCCTCGGCGACAACGCCGCTCAGTGTGACAACGAAGGGTTCCCGGCCCTCACGTGCCGAGGCCGCGAGGTAGGGCTGGCTCTGGGTAATGAGCTGGATCGGACTGGTCGTGTTCACAGCGAAGAGTTCGTCCACCGTGGCGGGTTCAAGGTCTGATGCGGCGCCGAAGGCGACGACCCCGGACGCAACCACCAGCCCGTCGAGACGTCCGTACTGCGCATTCGTCTCATCCAGGACCTCCTGGATCACTGAGGGTGCGCGCAGATCGTGCCCAGCAGACTTTGACGACCGGACCACGGTGGCGCCGTTACCTTCCAGCTGGGCGGCGATGCGCGAACCAAGTCCGCCGGTGGCGCCGACTACCAAAACAACCGCACCCTGAAGAGTCGTCATGGGTAGATCCTAGGTCACGTGCTGCAGGGAGCCGAGCGCGGGTCGGTTCCCTGAGGCTGGACGGCCGCGGTACTACGCAGGCAACGAAGCAGGCTCCACCCGCTCGACCGGGATGAAGCGCGCCGACAGAGACGGGCCCGCCTGCGGAAGCAGATGGGCCCGTCCCGAAATCCTGTGGGCTTAGACGTTGAAGCGGAACTCCACCACGTCGCCGTCGGCCATCACGTATTCCTTGCCCTCAATGCGGACCTTGCCGCGGGATTTGGCCTCGGCCATGGACCCGGCTTCCACCAGGTCGTTGAAGGACACCACCTCGGCTTTGATGAAGCCGCGCTGGAAGTCAGAGTGGATTACACCCGCTGCCTGCGGTGCAGTATCGCCCTGGCGGATGGTCCAGGCACGGGTTTCCTTGGGGCCGGCGGTCAGGTAGGTCTGCAGCCCCAGGGTGTGGAAGCCGACGCGCGCCAGCTGGTCCAGCCCGGATTCGTCCTGGCCATTCATTTCCAGCATCTCGCGGGCTTCTTCCTCGTCCAGTTCCACGAGGTCGGCTTCGAGCTTGGCGTCAAGGAAAACGGCGTCCGCCGGGGCGACCATGGCCCGCAGTTCCTCCTGCTTTTCAGGGTTGCCCAGGATGCCTTCATCGGCGTTGAAAACATAGATGAAGGGCTTGGCCGTCAGGAGGCCAAGCTCCTTGAGGTGTTCCATTTCCAGCTTGTCGCTCTTGATGGAAGAGAAAATCGTGTCGCCGCGCTCCAGGACCGCCTGGGCTGCCTTGATGGCGGCAAGCTCAGCAGCTTCCCGCTTCTTGATCTTGACTTCCTTTTCGATCCGCGGAATGGCGTTCTCGATGGTCTGCAGGTCGGCCAGGATGAGCTCGGTGTTGATGGTTTCCATGTCCGAGCGCGGATCCACCTTGCCGTCGACGTGGATGACATCGGGGTCATCGAACACCCGCACCACCTGCGCAATGGCTTCGGCTTCGCGGATGTTGGCCAGGAACTTGTTGCCCAGGCCTTCTCCTTCCGAGGCACCCTTGACGATGCCGGCGATGTCCACGAACGACACCGGCGCGGGCAGGAGGCGCTGCGAACCGAAGATTTCAGCCAGCTTCTGAAGCCGGGGGTCGGGCAGGTTCACGACGCCGACATTGGGTTCGATGGTGGCGAACGGGTAGTTCGCGGCCAGGACCTGGTTGCGGGTGAGTGCGTTGAAGAGAGTTGATTTGCCGACGTTGGGCAGTCCGACGATGCCAATAGTAAGAGCCACGAGGATTTATTCTACCCGCAGCGGGCAACCCGGGGTCCGGAGCGGGCCGGGGAAAATGTCGCTTCGGCAAAATGTCACAGCCCCGTGCGACAGTGAGGGCATGGATGGTTTCGCGTTGATTCTTGCTTTGTTCATGCTGCTGCTGGGTGCCTTTGTGGGTGCTGCCGCCGTGTTCTTCGTGCTGCGGAAAAACAGCCGCGGCCTGGAAGAGGACTTCGACGCCGTGTCGTCACGGCTTTCCGAGGTCAGTGCGCAGTTTGCCGCGGCCGACGCCGAGCGAAGGCTTTTGGCGGCCCAGAACCGCGAGCTGGGTGAGGCCAGGACGCAGGACGGCAGTGTGCTGCGCGCACTTGCCCCGGTGGCGGAGAAACTGACGGCCGTCCAGCAACAGGTGGCGCTGCTGGAACGGGACCGGGTGGAACAGTACGGCCAGCTCGCCCAGCAGCTGCAGGAAGCGCGGCTCTCCGACGAACAGCTGATCCGCTCAACCCATGCACTGGAGTCTGCCCTCCGGTCGAACAGCGCCCGCGGCCAGTGGGGTGAAGTCCAGCTTCGGCGGGTGGTGGAAGCCTCCGGCATGCTGCGGCACGTCGATTTCGTGGAGCAGGTCCACAGTGCCGGCCACGATTCGGGCGTGAGGCCGGACCTGGTGGTGCAGCTGCCGGGCGAAAAGCAGCTGGTGGTGGACGCAAAAGTACCGCTCTCCTCCTACCTGGAAGCCCAGGAACTTGGCGCGGCGCAGGACCTCCGCGCCGCCGACGGTTCCGGCGCCCGGCAGACCGGACCGCTGTCCGGAAGCGACCGCCGGAACCAGCAGGCGCTGCTGGCCGCCCATGCCAAGGCATTGCGGGCACACGTTGATTCCCTGAGCAGCAAAAAGTACTGGGACATTCCGGGCAACTCCCCCGAGCTGGTGATCTGCTTTATCCCTGCCGAGTCCATCCTGGCCGCCGCGCTCATGGCGGACGCCGGGCTCCTTGATCATGCACTGTCCAAGAACGTGGTCCTGGCATCGCCCAGCACGCTGCTGGCCGTGCTCAAGTCCGTGGCCTTCACCTGGCGGCAGGACGTCCTGACGGATAGCGCGCGAGAGTTGTTCGAACTGGCACGCCAGCTGTACGACCGGATGGGGACCCTGGGCGAGAACGTCACCAAACTGGGCTCGTCCCTAAAATCGTCAGTGGACCGCTACAACGCCATGGTGGGGACCCTCGAAGCCCGCGTCCTTCCCACCGCCCGGAAGCTGAACTCGCTTGAGGAATCCGGACTTGCTGCCCCTCCGGTGGTCGAGGTTACCCCGCGGGCCCTGGCGGCGCCCGAATTGCAAAGCGACCACGAAGCAGCCTGAGACCCTCGCCAAGGGGGACAAAAAGTGGGGGGCGGCCGGGGGGGGGCGGCCCGAAAACACCAAAAAAGAGACAGGGATCACAGGGGGCCGGGGGGTTCGGGGGCGCACTCCAACAGCCGCCGGCGGGCGGGGTG
>NZ_JAJOMC010000031.1 GCF_021129155.1 Arthrobacter sp. AK04 | reverse complement strand
CCTTCGCCCACGCAGCATAAAAATTCATCTATACAACCATCCCACGCCGACCCGCGCTGCGCTGCGCTCCCGGTGCCGCCCCGTCGTCGTAATGCCTATAAAGCCCTGGAACTATCCCGCCGCGGCAGGCTCCAGTTCTTCGGAAGACTCCTGCCCAGTGGTTTCCGCGAGGTGTGGCACGAAGCGGACGAACATGGCCTTGAACCCGGGGGTGTTGGATACCCGGGCCACGTTTTCCTTGTGGACCAGGGCATTGGCTTCGGGGAAGTACGCGGCGGCGCAGCCCTTGGCGGTGGGGTAGGCCACCAGGCGGAACTTGTCCGCCTGCCGGTCGTGGCCGCGGAAGGTGCTGACCACGTCCACCAGGTCCCGGTCCTTGAAGCCCAGTTCCACCAGGTCCTCCGGGTGGATCAAGATGACCCGGCGGCCGCCGGAGATGCCGCGGTACCGGTCATCCAGGCCGTAGAAGGTGGTGTTGTACTGGTCGTGGCTGCGGATGGTCTGGAGCACCAGGTGCCCGGCCGGCGGGGTGAGGTATTCCAGCGGGCTGACCGTGAAGCGGCCCCGGCCGATGTCGGTCTTGAAGGACCGGGTGTCGCGCGGCGGGTTGGGCAGCACGAACCCGTTCTTGGTCCGGACCCTGGCGTTGAAGTCCTCGAAGCCGGGCAGCACGCGGGAGATGTGGTCCCGGATCACGTCATAGTCCTCGGCCATGGCCTTCCAGTCCACCGGGTGGTCCGGGCCAAAGGTGGCCTCGGCCATCCGCGCCACGATCACCGGCTCTGCGAGCAGGTGCTCGGAGACCGGGGCCAAGCGGCCCTGGGTGGAGTGCACCACGGACATCGAATCCTCAACCGAGAGGAACTGGGCGCCCTTGGGGTGCTTGTCATCCTTGTCCGTCCGGCCCAGGGTGGGCAGGATCAGTGAGGTGCGCCCGTGGACAACGTGTGAGCGGTTGGGTTTGGTGGAAATGTGCACCGTCAGCCCGATCCGCTGCATCCCGGCTTCCAGGGTCTCCGTGTCTGAACAGGCCAGGGAGAAGTTGCCGCCCATGGATACAAAGACGTCCACCTCGTCCCGTTCGAACGCCTCCATCGCCTCCACAGCGTCGTACCCGTGGTGCCGCGGCGACGTGATCCCGAACTCCGTATCCAGCGCTTCCAGGAGCCATTCCTTGGGCTTTTCCCAGATGCCCATGGTCCGGTCGCCCTGGACGTTGGAGTGCCCGCGGACCGGACAGGCGCCGGCGCCCGGCTTGCCGAAGTTGCCCTGCAGCAGCAGGACGTTGACCATTTCCTTGATGGTGTCCACCGAGTGCGGCTGCTGCGTCACGCCCAAGGCCCAGCAAAAGATGGTGGCCTTGGAAGCCACCAGCATGGAGGCAACCTTTTCGATCTGCTCCCGGGCCAGCCCCGTGGCCTTTTCGGTTTCGGCCCAGTCCAGCTCCCCCCGGGCGTCGCGGTAGGCGTCGAACCCGTCCGTCTGCGCGTCGATGAAGGAATGGTCGACGACGGTTCCCGGGTTCCGCTCTTCCTCCGCCAGGAGCAGGTGGCCCAGGGCCTGGAACAGCGCCAGGTCACCGCCCACCTTGATCTGCAGGTATTCGTCCGCGAGCGGGGTTCCGCCGCCCACCACGCCGGAGACGGTCTGGGGATCCTTGAAGTTGAACAGGCCGGCCTCGGGCAGCGGGTTGACCGCCACCACCTTGCCGCCCTTGTCCTTGCACTCCTTCAGCGCGGACAGCATCCGCGGATGGTTGGTTCCCGGGTTCTGTCCCACCACGAAGATCAGCTCGGAATCGTGGATGTCATCCAGCGACACCGTGCCCTTGCCTATCCCGATCGTCGGGTTCAGGGCAGAACCGGACGACTCGTGGCACATGTTCGAACAGTCCGGCAGGTTGTTGGTACCCAGCGCCCGCGCGAACAGCTGGTACATGAACGCTGTCTCGTTCGCGGTGCGCCCGGAGGTGTAGAAGACGCAGCGATCGGCCGTGGTGGCCCGCACGTGCTCGCCGATCAGGTCGAAGGCATCGCCCCAGGAGATCGGTGAATAGTGCGTCTCGCCTGCCCGGATCACCACGGGTTCACTCAGCCGGCCCTGGTTGCCCAGCCAGTACTCGGTCTTCGTGGAGAGCTCGGCGATTGAGTGTTTCGCCCAGAACTCGGCACCGACGGTCCGGAGGGTGTTCTCCTCCGCCACGGCCTTGGCACCGTTCTCGCAGAACTCTGCGGTCTTGCGCTTCTTGTCCGATTCCGGCCACGCGCAGCCGGGGCAGTCGAAACCGCCCCGCTGGTTCAGCCGCAGCAGCGAGTGCGCCGTGCGGGCCACGCCGGCCTGCGCCACGGCGCGTTCCAGTGCGACCATCACGGCCTTCACGCCCGCTGCCTCGGCCTTGGGCTTATGGACTTCGAGGTTGTCCTCGTCAATATCCGCAACGGGGGCGGGCTGCTTACCGAACTTCATTGTTCCAACTTCCTTACCGGCACACATCCTGCTGGTGCCTGCTTTTACTGCCCTGCGAATATACTGCTGCCCGCTGCAGCGCCACGGGGGCGCGCCAGGCGTTCCCGGCGCGCCCCCCGCGGGTGTCTTGTGCCGCCGGTTACTGCGGAACCTTTGCCAGCGTTTCCTTTTCCGCCCCGATGGTGGTGTTGTCGCCGTGGCCGGTGCGGACCACGGTTTCGGGAGGGAGGGTGAGCAGGCGTTCCCGGATCGAGGCCAGGATGGTGGGGTAGTCGCTGTAGGACCGTCCGGTGGCGCCCGGGCCGCCGTTGAACAGTGTGTCCCCGGTGAAGACCGTTGCTTCGCTTTCCAGGTAGAAGCAGGTGGAGCCGGGGGAGTGGCCGGGTGTATGGATGGCCCGCAGGACAGCCCCGCCCACCTCGAACACGTCCCCGTCGTTCAGTTCCCGGTCCGGCTTCGTGTCCGGATAGACCTGTTCCCAGAGGACCAGGTCCTGGGGGTTCAGGTAGATCGGGGCGCCTACGGCATCGGCAACTTCACGCGCAGCACCGATGTGGTCGTTGTGCGCGTGGGTCTGAAGGATGGCAAGGACCTTCCGGCTCCGGACCTGGTTGATGATCGCGGCGGCGTCGTGCGGGGAGTCGATAATCACGCACTCCTCGTCATTGCCTACGATCCAGACGTTGTTGTCCACGTCCCAGGTGCCGCCGTCGAGCGAAAAAGTGCCCGAGGTGACCAGGTTCTCGATGGCGACCACTAGAGCTCCACCACCGAACGCAGCACCTTGCCCTCGTGCATCTTGTCGAAGGCTTCCTCCACCTGGTCGATGGTGATGCGCTCCGAGACGAAGGCGTCAAGATCCAGGTTGCCCTGCTTGTAGTGCGCCACGAGCATGGGGAAGTCACGGGAGGGCAGGCAGTCGCCGTACCAGGAGGACTTGAGCGAGCCGCCGCGGCCGAACACGTCCAGCAGTGGCAGTTCCAGCTTCATCTCCGGCGTCGGGACGCCCACCAGGACCACGCGGCCGGCGAGGTCGCGGGCGTAGAACGCCTGCTTGTAGGTTTCGGGACGTCCGACGGCGTCAATCACCACGTCCGCTCCGTTGCCTCCAGTGAGGGCGCGGATGGCCTCGATGGGGTCCTCTTTGCTGGAGTCGATGCCGTGGGTGGCGCCAAGGGACTTAGCCATGTCCACCTTGTTGGCGTCGATGTCCACGGCGATGATCGTGGTGGCCCCGGCGAGCTTGGCACCGGCGATCGCGGCGATGCCCACACCGCCGCAGCCAATCACCGCGACGGACTCTCCGCGCTTGACCTCGCCGGTGTTGATGGCAGCGCCGATTCCGGCCATTACGCCGCAGCCCAGCAGCCCGACGGCGGCAGCATCAGCCTCCGGGTCCACCTTGGTGCACTGCCCGGCGGCAACAAGGGTTTTCTCCGCGAAGGCCCCGATGCCAAGAGCGGGAGAGAGTTCGGTGCCGTCTTCCAGGGTCATTTTCTGGGTGGCGTTAGCGGTGTTGAAGCAGTACTGCGGCTGGCCCTTGGCGCAGGCGCGGCATTCACCGCAGACTGCACGCCAGTTCAGGATCACACGGTCACCGGGGGCGATGGAGGTAACACCGTCGCCTACGGCGCTGACAACACCGGTGGCTTCATGGCCCAGCAGGAAGGGGAAGTCATCGTTGATGGCGCCCTGCTTATAGTGCAGGTCCGTGTGGCACACCCCGCACGTCAGAATGTCCACGAGGGCCTCGCCCGGGCCCGGATCCGGCACCAGAATGGTCTCCACTGACACCGGAGCGTTCTTTTCCTTGACAATGACTGCCTTGACTTTATGAACCATGATTCCTGTGTTCCTTTCGTTGGCCGGACAAAGATCCCGGCCCGACTACCAAGTCTAGAAGCTGTGGCCTCTCCGGTGGGCTACCCAATTGGGCCGGTGGCGGGCAACCAAAAGGTGGCCGCGCCACGCGATCTCCTCCAGCTCGTTGCCGCTAATTGCGTAATGCACAACACGATGCGCATAGCGCTTACTCGAAATATGTCAGTCGCGATAGGGGGTGTCAATAGACCGCCCGCGCGTAAGGGGCGTAAAGCGAGAGCGCACCGAGGGGTCGTTGGAATGATGATGCAACTCTATTGCATCTACAACAACTGCAGCGAGCCGGTACGTACGCCACTCCAAGTGCCGCGCAGGCCTGGGTCTAGTGAACGCGCTGCACACCTCATGTGAAAAATCAGAAAAAGTACATGCTCCACAACCATTGACCGTGGCGGCCATCACACCTTAGTCTGTTGCAACAGCGTTGCGCTGAATGCAACCCCAAACACTTTGGTGGATACATGAGTAACGAAACTTCCTCCCCATCCCGCCGCAGCTCCCCGGGCGGCACCCTGAGTGATCCGCGCCCCACCCCTGCCGACAACGCCGTCAGCAAGGAAACCAGGCGCCGGGTCATCGCTGCCAGCTTCATCGGCAACTTCGTTGAATGGTTCGACTACGCCGTCTATGGCTACCTGGCCGTCACCATCGCAACGGTCTTCTTTCCGGAATCCGATCCGCAGACCGGGCTGCTGCTGACCTTCGCCCTCTTTGCCATCTCGTTCCTGGTGCGCCCGCTCGGCGGATTCATCTGGGGCCACATCGGCGACAGGGTGGGCCGGCGGACGGCACTCTCCCTGTCAATCCTCATCATGTCCGGAGCGACGTTCTGCATAGCCCTGATCCCGGGCTACGACACGATCGGCATCTGGGCTCCCGTCCTGCTCCTGATCATCAGGGTGGTCCAGGGCTTCTCTGCCTCCGGCGAATACGCCGGAGCCTCGGCCTTCCTGGTGGAGTACGCCCCCGCCAACCGCCGCGGCCTCTACGCCGCCGTCGTCCCCGCCAGCACCGCCGCCGGCCTGCTCCTCGGTTCGCTCATGGCCGGCCTGCTGACAACCTTGCTCTCCAGCGATGCGATGCAGAGCTGGGGCTGGCGGCTGCCCTTCCTGCTGGCGGCCCCCATGGGCCTGATCGGCCGGTACATCCGGACCAAGCTCGAGGACACCCCCGTGTTCCGGGAACTGGCCGCAGAGGACCACGCGGTCAAGGCCCCTGTGTCCAGCCTCTTCCGCAACCACTGGCGGCAGCTGCTGCAGGCCGTCGGCGCAGTGCTGCTCAACGCCGTCGGCTTCTACGTGATCCTCAGCTACATGCCCACCTACCTGTCCTCTGAACTGGGCCTGGGGGAAACTGAATCATTCCTGGCCACCACCATTGCCCTGATCACCTACATCGGCTTCATCTTCCTCACCGGCATGCTCTCGGACCGGTACGGGCGCAAGAAGGTGCTGATCAGCGCATCGGTTGCCTTTATTGTCCTGACCGTCCCCGCTTTCGCACTGCTCGGCACCGGCAACTTCCTGGTCATCGTCCTGGTCCAGATCCTGCTGGGCGCCATGCTCACCCTCAATGACGGCACGCTCCCCAGCTTCCTGGCGGAGATGTTCCCCACCCGGGTCCGCTACAGCGGCTTCGCGGTCAGCTTCAACCTTTCCAACGCCCTGTTCGGCGGCACCGCCCCGTTCATGGCAACGCTCCTCATCGCCGCAACCGCAAGCGACCTGGCGCCGGCCTGGTACCTGGTGGCTGCCGCCGTCGTCTCCCTCATCGCCGTGTCCCTCTCCAGGGAAACCTGCAAAGAGCCCCTGCGGCACGAATAGCTTCCCTCCCAAACCAAACCAACCGCACCTCAAGAAATGCATTAGAGAAAGGCATCGCCACGATGACCATCACCACCGAGAACGCCACCACCGTCGCCGAACTCGAGCGCACCAAGATCCTCAAGAATGGCGAGAAGGTCAGCCTCACGTTCTCCGACACCGAGTTCGAGCGCCGCCTGGCCGGCCTGCGCCGCATCATGGCAGAGAAGGACCTGGACGCCGTCGTCCTCACCAGCTACCACTCCATCAAGTACTACTCCGACTTCCTCTTCACCACCTTCGGCCGCTCCTACGGCATGGTGGTCACCAAGGATGACACCGTCACCGTCACCGCCAATATCGACGCCGGCATGCCCTGGCGCCGCAGCTACGGCGACAACATCGTGTACACGGACTGGCGCCGCGACAACTACATCTTCGCCATCCAGGAAGTCCTGCGGACCCGCGGCATCAACCCCCGCCGCCTCGGCGTCGAGGACGACTCCCTGCCGCTGGACAACCGCAACAAGATCCAGGCCGCCTTCCCGTCCGCCACCCTGGTGGACGTGGCCCAGGCAGCCATGCGCCAGCGCATGATCAAGTCCGCCGAGGAAATCGAAGTCATCAAGCATGGCGCCCGCATCGGTGACCTGGGCGGCGAAGCCATCCGCAACGCCATCACCGCAGGGATCACCGAATACGAGGTTGCGCTGATCGGCACCGAGGCCATGGTTCACGAAATCGCCAGGACCTTCCCCGACTCAGAAATCCGCGACACCTGGGTGTGGTTCCAGTCCGGCATCAACACCGACGGCGCCCACAACTGGGCCACCACCCGCAAGATCCAGGAACACGACATCCTGTCCCTCAACTGCTTCCCCATGACCTCCGGCTACTACACGGCGCTGGAGCGGACGCTGTTCTACGGTGAACCCGATGCCCGGTCACTGGAACTGTGGAACATCAACGTGGAGGTTCACAAGCGCGGCCTGGAGCTGATCAAGCCCGGCGCCGTCTGCAAGGACATCGCCGCTGAGCTCAACGAGATCTACGTGGGCTACGGGCTCCTGGCCAACCGCACGTTCGGCTACGGCCACTCGTTCGGCGTCCTGAGCCACTACTACGGCCGCGAAGCCGGACTCGAACTCCGCGAGGACATCGACACGGTCCTGGAGCCGGGCATGGTGGTCTCCATGGAACCGATGATCACCGTCCTGGACGGCCAGCCGGGCGCGGGCGGCTACCGCGAGCACGACATCCTGGTGGTGGGCGAGGACGGCGCGGAGAACATCACCAAGTTCCCGTTCGGCCCCGAGTACAACATCATCGGCGCCTAATCTCCTTACTGGCGCCAACGAACACCCGGAAGCGGGGGCCGCCCCCCCGCCGCCCCCCCCGGCCCCCCCAAAGGGAATCTTGGGTATAACCATTATGCCGCAAAAACCCCCCACCCCCCCCCCCCCCCCCCCGCGCCCCCGCTCCCGGCCCTCCCTTAGGGAATGATGGGTAACACCATGACTGCAACAGAACCCGAGACCACAGGCAACGGCGACAGCAAGGGCGCTTCCGTCATCGTCAACGCGATCGCGGTGCTCCGGACTTTCACGGCCGACGAGCCCCTGCTCGGCGTCACCGAAATCGCCAACCGGGTGGGGCTGCACAAGAGCACGGTCTCAAGGATCCTGGCCACCTTCGAGCAGGAGCACCTGGTGGAGCGGGACGCCGAAACGCGGCGGTTCCGGCTTGGGCTGGGACTGATTGCCGTGGCCGGGCCGCTCCTCGCCGAGCTTGAGGAACGCCGGGTTGCCTATCCCGTCCTGCGCGAACTGTCGGAACAGACCGGCGAAACAAGCGCCCTCATGGTGTGGAGCGGTGATGAATCCATTTGCGTGGAGCAGATCGCCAGCCACCACCAGATCAAGCACACCACCCCGCTGGGGGCACGGTACAACGACGCCCTCAGCGCCTCCGTCCAGGTGTTCCTGGCCCGCGAACCCGAACCCCGGGTCCGCTCCCTCCTCAGCAGCGGGGCCATCAGCTACCCCGGACTGGACGAGTCCAGCCTGGACGCCTACCTGGTCCGGCTGAAAGATGACATCCGGCGCGGCTGGGCCGTCAATTACGGGGAAACCTCCATCGACGAGGTGGGCCTGGCAGCTCCCGTCTTTGACCACCGGGGCGAGGTGGTGGCCGCCGTCCTGATCCCCGCACCGCGGTTCCGGGTATCCCAGGACAGGTTGCAGGCATTGGGGGAGGCCTGCGCCGCGGCCGCAGCGAAGGTCACCGCCCGGCTGGGTGGGAGGGGACGCCGGCCCGCCCCGTAGACTGGCAGGATGCGGTTGGTAGCAAGCGACATTGACGGAACGATCCTCGGCCACGACGGAAAAATCAGCGACCGCACCGTCCGTGCCTTCCACGCCTGCCGGGATGCCGGCGTCGAACTCGTTTTTGTCACCGGGCGCCCGCCGCGCTGGCTGCACCCCCTGCAGGACCAGCTGGGCCATGCCGGCACCGTCATCTGCTCCAACGGAGCCGTGGTCTGGGACCTTGAGGCTGACAGGCTGGTCTCCGCCCGGACGCTGACCCTCGACGCCGTCCTGGAAGTCCGCCGCGTCATCAAACGGCTGCGCCCCGCAGCGCTGTTCGCCGCCGAGACGCTCGGGGGGTTCCACCTTGAACCCGGCTTCATCGAAAACGGCTCCAGCGAACTGCTCTCCGAATTCACGCCGGCGCCGCTGGCGGAAACGCTGGTCAAAGACGACGCCGTGGTGAAGTTCCTGGCAATCGTCCGCGAGGGCACCGCCGACGACTTCCTCGCCGAAGTGGCCCCCGCCGTCGAACACCTCGCCTCCGCCACCCATTCCTCCCCCGGGGTGTCCATGCTCGAGCTCGCCCTGCCCGGGGTCAACAAGGCCGTCACCCTGGCCCAGTACGCCTCCGCCCTGGGCATCGGCGCCGAGGATGTGGTGGCTTTCGGGGACATGCCCAACGACATCGAGATGCTCCGCTGGGCCGGGCACGGCTACGCCATGGCCAGCGGGCATCCGGAAGCCATCCGCGCGGCCGGGCAGCAGGCGCCGCATTTTGACGACGACGGCGTGGCCCAGGTTCTGGAATCGCGGCTGGCCTCGCTGGGCGTGCGGCTTTCCTGATCCCGGCGCGGGACATTGCCCCGCCCAGGTGCCGCACTTTCTCCCAGGTGCGCCGGACATTGCCCCGTTTTCACAGCTGGCGCTCACCTCACGTTCACCTTCGCTCCCTAACGTTGGGGATGGAGGGCCCAACCCCTCCATCCCGGCTCAAGGGGTAACAGGCTCGAGGGGTAACAATGGCAAGAAAAACCAGGCTTGGAACCGCTGACGCGCCGCGCCAGGCGACGCCCGCGCCGCACTGGAAGAAACTCAGGCAGGGCGACCGCGTCCGCGTCCTCTTCGCCCCGGGATTCGAGGCCGGCGGGCTGGTCGATGCAGTCACCGCTGACCACTCCGCGGTGTGGATCGATTTCGACGGCGGCCGCGGCCGGGCGCTGCTGCACTGCAGCGACGGCGTGGACATCGTTCTTCAAGAAGACGCAGTCACGCACGAAGGCTGACGCTGACCCGGCCTGCTTCGGCAGGAGTACGCTCGCAGTGTGAGCCTCCCGTTCTTTGACCATGCCGCCGCGGACGGGTCCCCGATACCCATTGCGATGGCGCATCGCGGCTTTTCACGGGACGGCCTGGAAAATTCCATGGCCGCGTTCCGCGCCGCCGTCGACCTCGGCTACCGCTACCTCGAGACCGATGTCCACACCACAGCTGACGGCGTAGTGCTCCTCTTCCACGATGAAACGCTGGACCGGGTGACCGACGGCAGCGGGAAGATATCCGAGCTCCCCGCCCACGAGGTGGCAAACGCGCGGATCGGCGGACGTGAGCCTATCCCGCGGTGGGACGAGCTGCTTGCGGAGTTGCCGGGGGTCCGGCTCAACGTGGACGTCAAGGACTGGAACTCCGTCCGCAGCATCGCGGCCGGAATCGAAAAACACCAGGTGCACCACCGGGTGTTGCTGACCAGCTTCTCGGACCGCCGGCGGCGGGCGGTGCTGAAGTTGCTGAGCCAGCCGGTGGCGGCATCGGCCGGTGTGGTGTCGGTGGGTTTGTTCACCCTGCTGGGCCGCCTGCTCCCCGGGCCGGTCTTCAGGTGGAGCATGCGCTGGAACCTTCGCGGAGTCCACGCCCTGCAGGTTCCGGTGCGCTACGGCCGGGTGCATGTGGTGACACCCGGCTTTGTCCGGCGCGCCCACGCCCTGGGCCTCGTGGTGCACGTCTGGACCATCAACGATCCGGAGGAGATGCGCCGGCTCCTGGAGCTGGGCGTGGACGGGCTGGTCACCGACCGCGCGGACCTGCTCCGCGACGTGCTGCTTGAACGCGGAGAATGGCCGCGCGGCTGACGGCGCCAGCCGCGCTGACTGCTCCCGCGCTGACTACTCCCCGGATCCCGCGCGGCTCCTAGCCGCGGCCGGTGCTGGTGGACGGGTCCTGGTCGCCTTCGGACGGGTCGGCCCGCAACTCGTCCGGATTGGACTCCGGCAGGCCTCCTGAGCCCGGGACGCCGCGCTGGGATGCGGGGGAGCCGCCCGGTGCCTGCGCGCCGCCGGCGAGGCCGCCGTCGTCGTCCTGGCCTGCACTGCTGTTTCCAGCGGCGGCCGGGCTGCCACCCTCACCATCCGGCTCCACGTCCCCGCCAAAGGGGGACTCGGAGATCGGGCCCGGAGCAGCTCCGGTCTTGAGTCCTTGGGCTTTCTGCTTCTCCGCCTCCATGGCATTGGAGCCCTCGCTGATGGAGGAGTGGACCTCCACGTCATCGTTCGGGTCGGTGGGTTCAGGAACATGCGCTGACTCTGTGGGCTTCGATGTCCCCGCCAGATCCTCCATGGCGTTTTCTGCTGCCTTGCCGATGCTGTCGCCGATACCCATGTGACTGCTCCTTCTCACGTCGCGTGCCGGGCGCCCCAGCGGATGCCCGGAGCATTACCCTTCCAGAATTATCAGCATGCTTACAATTAGTCCAGAGCCGGGGCAAGGAACCGCGGCCGGGCAGGAAGGACGCAAGCACCATGAGCAGCTACCATCCCGAAAATGATCCAGCAAACCCGGACCAGCCGGGCAAGACCCCGCCTGCCGATGCCAGGGAAGGCGTGAGCCAGCCAGCCGCCGGCCAGCCCGGCGGCGCCGGTCAGGGCGGGAAAGACTCTGCCGGCTCGTCGAATCCGGATCCTGCCGAGGGCAATATCACGGGCCTGGAACCAGGCGGGGGAGTACCTCCGGGCGAGACGCCTCCGGCGGAAGACCAGATGAGCGGCGACCAGGGCCACAGCGAATAGCACCAGCGGCGGTTGGCCTTCCGGATGTCCTCCGGAGGGCCCCGCTGGCGGCCGGGTCAGTGCGATTCGTTGGCCACCGAAGGTTCGCCGGCCTGCCCGCGTCCCGCAAGATGGCGGTTGAGCCCGTCCACGTCCAGGCGGCCGTTCCAGCTGGCCCAGTCTGTGGGCCGGACAGAAGGCCTGCCCAGGAGGTAGCCCTGCCCCGCGCTGATGCCGAGCTCGGTGAGGACTTTGAGTTCCCCTGCGGTTTCTACGCCTTCGGCCACAAGGGTGGTGCCGATCTGCTCCGCGAAGTCCACCAGGCAGGCGGCCAGGGCGCGCTGGATGCCGTCATTGTCCACATCGCCGATCACGTTCCGGCCCAGTTTCAGGAAGTCCGGCCGGAGGTGCACCATCCGGCTTAGTGCCCCCGCCCCCGAGTGGGTGTCGTCCACGGCGATCCTCAGGCCCCGGTCCCGCAGCGGGTTGATGGCGGAAATGAACTGCGGGTATTCCTCGTCCTTGACGGTCTCCGTCATTTCGAGCACAACCCGGTCAATGGGCAGGTCGATATGATCGAACAATTCAGTCAGGCGCGGGTCCAGGCAGGAAGCGGGCGAGATATTGAGGGATACGAACAGGTTCCCGGGAAGCGACTTCGCCGCAGCGGCCGCAGATCCCAGTGCGGCGAATTCCAGGTTTGCGCCCAGGCCGACGGCGGCGGCCTCGGCAAACCACAGTTCCGCGGCAGCTCCGTCATCGCTGACGAACCGGGACAACGCCTCGACTCCCACCACGCTTTTTTCTGCCAGGCCATAGATTGGCTGGAAGGCGGTCATGAGCATCTGGCTTTCGAGCAGCGCGCTGATGCGTGACATGCTGCGGATCGCGTCGATTTGCTCTGCCACTTTCGGCGGGACTGCGGGGGTGATCCGCATCTCCCGGGCGCTCTCCAGCGTCTCCGCGGTATTGGCGTCGCTGCGCCGCGTCTCCAGGAGATATTCGAGCAGCGCCCGTTCCGGCACTCCCGGATTTTCATCCAGGCTGTTGCTCAGCCGCTGCCGGACAGCCTCTCCGGACGGATCAGTATCCGCCAGCACAGCGGCAATAATTCCCCATGCTTGTGTACGAACCGACATTAGCTACGCCCCCAGTTGACGAAGTAATGACCCAGTGGTCCCGATGTTGTTCAATTTACAAACGCCTTTTAATTCCGGTGCCCATGCTGAGACCTGATTTTCGCGGCGACGAAAACCAGACACCGCACGATGATCGTATATCGCGGGAAACAAAAGCGCAGTACTTTACCCCTGCTGGGCCGGGCTTTCAGCCTGGCCCGCCAACAATTCCGGAATTTGCCCGGGCGGGACGGGCCTGCTGAAGAAATAACCCTGCGCGCTGAGGCAGCCCAGGCCGCGAAGGAGCTCGGCCTGCTCTGCCGTTTCCACGCCTTCCCACACCGCCTCCAGTCCGCAGGCCCTGACCAGTTGCAGGACCGCTGCCACCAGTGCGGGCTGGGTCGGATCGGTTCCCAGGCCAGTGATGAGGGACCGGTCCACTTTGACCCGGTCCACCGGAAGCCGGCGCAAATAACTGATGGACGAGTACCCGGTGCCAAAATCGTCGATCTCGATGCCCACACCCAGTCCCCGGAGCCCGCCCAGCGAATAGCGGTCCAGTTCGTTCCCTTTGACGATTGCCACTTCCGTCAGCTCCAGCACCACCTGCTCAGGCCTTACGCCGGTTTCTTTCAGGACGTTCCTGACGTCCTCGATGAACTGCAGGCTCTGCAGGTCCGTGGCCGAGATATTGATCCGGACGGAGAAGCGGCTGTCCACCAGCCCTGCGTCGATCCAGTCTCGGAGCTGGTGCACCGCGGCCCGGAGCACCCACAGCCCCAGCTCGGAGATCAGGCCGGCCTCTTCGGCGAGGGGGATGAACTCATCGGGCATGATGAAGCCGCGGGTCGGGTGGTTCCACCGGACCAGGGCCTCCACGCCTTCGATCCGTCCGGTAGCCAGCTCCACCACGGGCTGGTAGTAGAGGGTCAGGCCGCCGTCCTTGAGGGTGGCACGCAGGTCCTCCACCAGCTGGCTGCGGAGCCTGCGGACCAGCAGGAGCCCGGGTTCGAAGCGGTGCAGCCGGTTCTGGCCTTCCGCCTTTGAGGCATACATGGCGACGTCGGCTTCCATCAGCATGTCCTCGGGGGTCTTGCCGGCACCGCCTGAGCTGAGCCCGATGCTCGCACCGCAGCGCACGCTGCGGCCGGGCAGCTCCACCGGCTGTCCCAGCGCCGCCAGGATGCGGTGCCCCACGATGCCCGCCTGGTCCGGGGACGCCGCGGGCAGGACGATGGCGAACTCGTCCCCGCCCAGGCGGGCAACGACGTCGGATTCACGGACGGCGCTGCGGATCCTTTCTCCCACGGTCACCAGGACGTGGTCGCCGGCGGTGTGGCCCAGGCTGTCGTTGATGGATTTGAAGGCGTCCAGGTCCATCAGCAGGAGGGCCGGGCCCTCCCCGGACTGGGGATTGGCGTCCGCCTCTAATGCGCCCTTCAGCGCGTCGATCAGGGCGGAGCGGTTTGCCAGGCCCGTGAGCGGGTCCTGCATGGCCATCTTCTGCATTTCCAGGTGAGCTTCGTGCAGGAGCTGGGTCCGCACCTGCACGCGCTGCTCGAGCTCTTCGTAGATGATCTGAAGGTCCTCGGCGAGCAGGTTGGTGCCCATGATGATCGCGTCGAGTTCATCGCGCGCGGGGGACACTTCGATCCGGGAGGTCAGGTCGCCGGATGCCAGGCGCACAATGCCTTCCAGGAGCTGGGAGAGCCGCGGGTCGTTATCCGCAAACATTCTGTTCCTGCATTCGGTTCAGTTTTCCTGGCTGCGGGTGTCAAGGGGGAGGCTGACGGTGACCGTGGTGCCGCTGCCCAGGGTCGAGGACACGTCGATCCGGCCGCCGTGCCGGGACACGATGTCCTTGGTGATGGCCAGCCCCAGGCCGGTCCCGGGAATGGCGCCGGACATGGCGTTGGAGGCCCGGTAGAAACGCGTAAAGACGTGGTCGATCTCATCACTCGAGATGCCGATGCCGGTGTCCGCGACGCTGACGGTGGCCCAACGGGTGCCATCCGATGCCGAGTGCGACTCGCTGCCCACCTCGATCCGCCCACCGCTCGGTGTGAACTTGATGGCGTTGGAGACAAGATTGGTGAAGACCTGCTGCAGCTGCACCTCATCGGCAAGGATCTCCGGATCCTCGGGAACCGGGTCCACGGCGATTGTGACGTTTTGCTGCGTGGCCAGGGGTCTGAGTGCTGCCGCAACCAGGTCCAGTGTTTGTCCCAGCCGTACCGGGGTGAGGTGCAGCAGGCTGTCATCAAGGCCATTGCGGGAGACGCTCAGCATGTCCTCGATCAGGATCCGGAGCCGCTCGGTGTTCCGGACCACGATGTCCAGCATCTGGTGGACTTCGGGGGAGACGGGCTGCTCGGTGCTCTCCTGGATCATGTCCAGGTAGGCCATGATGGACGTCAGGGGCGTCCGCAGCTCATGGTTCACTGTTGCCAGGAAGTCCGTTTTGGCCTTGTCGAGCTGCTGCAGCTGCTTCACTACCTGCTGCTGGCTGCTGATCAGGTGGCTCTGGATGAGTCCGTACGCCGCATTGCCTGCCACGTGCTGCATGAGCCCGAGCTCGGTGCCGGACCATGTCCGCGGTCCGTCAAGCATCGCGATCCAGATGATGCCCAGCGACGAGCTCCCCTCGCCCATGGGCACTGCCAGCGACGACACGGCATTGGCGATTCCCGGTGCAGGCGCATCTCCCGCCGCAGGCTCGTCCGTCCCGGCAGTGGACATGGTCTCGGCGTTGGCCCAGAGCCGGTCCGCCGTCTGCTGCGCGTACTCTTCATCCGGAAGCGCTTGTTCGGGGAGGGGCTCAAGGCCCGGCCTGCTCCAGGCGGCGTTGATGCGGGGTACCCGGCTGTCCTCGAAGGTGGCCAGCCATACGTGATCGGCCTTGAAGGTCCGGCCAAAGCCGGCCACCACATGGCGGGCTATCTCCTGCGGATCGTTCGTTGCCCGGACTGCTGCCGATACCTCCCGGAGCTGTTCACGGAGGGCTTCGGTTTCCTGCCGCGCGGCTTTGCGGCGGGCCACCTGGTCGATCAGCGCGGTGGCGCGGTGGACCAGTTCCCGGGGCGGCGGCGGCTTCGCGATGCAGTCATGTATTCCGGAGGGGTTCATGGCTGCGAGCTCCGCCGGATCGTCCAGGTCCACCACCACCAGGACCGGCGCGGCCGTTTCCACAGCGGAGAGCGAAGCGTCCACCACCACCACGGAAGGCCGGCAGGAGTCCACTGCAGCCGCGAGGCCGTTAGCGTTTCCCGCGCACAGGACGCTGTACCCGGCGTCCCGCAGCGTCCGGGCGTACGTTTCCAGCCGCCCGCCGTCGGGATCAGCCACGACGGCGGTGCGCAGCGCGCCCAGGTCACTCGGCGATTCAGCCGCCACAGTGCCCCCTTCCCTCCCAGTTGACTCTCATTGTATGGCGACGCCGGGCGGGCGGACCGGTGAAAAGCGCACGTTAAGGGGGCGGAGGACTTGCCGGTCCCGGCCGGGGCGGGGGAAGTGCCGGAATTACGGGCATGCAGCCTGCAGCAATACGGCAGATCGCGTCCGGGAGCGGCGGACACCTATATTTGTTCCGTGTCCTCCCCAGCGAAGTCCCCTGCCGCAAAGTCTGTACGTTCCGTCCTGCAGAAATACCTGATGGTTCCCAAGCTCATCAGGCTGTCCCGCTCTGCCCCCAAGGACCGGCCGGTGGCATGGGACAGGTACTGGGCGGGTATCCGTGGCAGGGGCGCCGGCAGTGACATTCTGTGGGACCCGGGTACGGACAATGAGTTCCTCGGCTACCGGGACGTGCTGCTCCGTTACCTGGACCGTGGACTTCCCGTCATAGACGTGGGGTGCGGGCACGGACGTTTCACCAGGGCCTTGGCCGGTGTCTTCGCCGAGGCTGTGGGTGTGGATGTGTCCGGGCACGCGGTAACCCATGCCGAAGCCCATGCCGATGCGCATGCCGGGGCCGGCGGCCGGGCAGGCAGGCTCCGCTACCAGGCCCTGGACATGACCAAAACCGGGGCAGCTGGAGCGCTCGCCATCCAGGGCGACGCGAACGTCTTCATCCGGGGCGTCCTTCACGTCCTGGATGCCACTGACCAGGCGGCGATGATCGAAAACCTGCGGTTGCTGGCCGGCAGCAGCGGCACAGTGTTCCTGGCGGAGACCAATTTCCAGGGCAACCCGGTGGAGTATGTCTCCCACTTGGGCGCCACGCGCCGCAACATCCCGGCTCCGCTGGAACGTGCGATCCGCGGTCTGCCCATGCCCGGCCACTTTGGCCCCGGGGAACGCTCGCGGGCTTTTCCGCCAGGGGCCTGGGAACTCCTGGCAGACGGCGGGGTGGCCATCGAAACCAACCCGGCGACCGGGGTTGACGGCCAAAGCCACGTTCCGGGCTATTTCGCGGTGCTGCGACCGAGGAAGTAGCCGTCCGCGGCTCTCGTTCCGCAACTGTGGCTTGTCCCGGTTGGTGATCCCCACAGTTGTTCCACAAGGTGCTTCCAGAACCCTTGACACAGGGGCAGATCCGGAGGCTAGATGGTAAGTAGACTTACTAGTTAGGACCTTGGGGAAAGGATGGCCACCGTGGCACAGGACAAGGGCAACAAGGCCAGCAAACGCGGAGCGGACCGGGAGCCGGAAGACCTGGGTGCCGGCCCCGACGAAGGTAAGGTCCGCACTGGCCCCGAGTCATCAAAATCCCTCAAATATTCACAGGAGGTCACCTCAACGGAGGACGAACCCGAGCGCGAAGGCCGGAGCCTGGCCACCACGCACCACGAAGTGATCCGGCAGTGGGCCGAAGAGCGTAACGGCGTTCCGGCAACCGTGGAAGGCACCGAGCACGGCGACCATCTGGGAGTGCTCCGGATCGACTTTGGCGGCGAGAACGACAAACTCCGCCACATCAGCTGGGAGGAATGGTTTGAAACCTTCGACTCCCGCGGGCTGAACTTCATCTACCAGGAACAACGCAGCGACGGCCAGCAGTCAAATTTCTTCCGGCTGGAAAATCCCGGCCGCGAGGACGCCTGAGCCGCTACCCTTCCAGCCGCGCACGGCCCAGCCCCGGCCCATCACGCCGGGGATGCTTCGCCAACGGCGGAAGCAGAACCTACAGGAACTACTATGCGCAAACTTATTCCCTCCGGCGATCTCCGGACGATGCTGCTGCCACCCACCTACGGCCAGCACGTCACCCGTTCCACGGAATTCACTGTTCTCTCGGTCGAGATCTGGGCCACCGGGCTGGTGGTCAACATCCACCTGGCCTCCGACGGCGGCCCCGAGCCACGCATCATCCTCGAGGACCACTTCGGCACTGAATATTCCTTCCAGGACTCCGCCACGCTGGGGTCCCGGAACCTGCAGGTTTTCAGCCCGTCCGTGCCGCCCGGAACCAGGAGCCTGACCATACGCTCCGCCGACGACCCCGAAGGCCGTCCGGTGGTGACTTTCGCCGTCCCGCTGATGGCCGTGCCGGAAGCGGAGCCCTCCGCGCAGGACGGCGATACCCAGCAGGAGGAACTCCGCCGTCCGGCCTAGCCAGCTGCGGAGCAGCAGGCCATCATCCATCCATGTACTGCCCCGCTTGACTGACTGAAAGGCTGCCACCATGCAGGACACCGCAGGATTTACCCCAAGCACCGCCATCGTGACGGGATCGGACTCCGGCATAGGGAAGGCTACCGCCGTCGCCCTTGCCCAGGCAGGGATGGATGTCGGCGTCACCTGGCACTCGGATAAAGCCGGGGCCGAGGACACTGCCGAGGAGGTCCGCCGGCTGGGACGCAAGGCTGTGGTGCGGCAGCTGGACACCACCGAACTGCGTGCCGCCGCCGCCGTCATTGAGGAACTGGCAGACGAGCTGGGCGGAGTCGACGTCTTCGTCAACAACGCCGGCACCGGTGACGGGACCAAGTTCCTGGACCTGGACATCGACACCTGGATGCAAACCCTGGACACCAACCTCAACGGCGCGTTTGTCTGCCTGCAGGCAGCTGCCCGCCGGATGGTGAAGACGGGCAGGGGAGGGCGCCTCATTGCAGTCACCAGCGTCCACGAATTCCAGCCCAGGGTCGGGGCATCCGCCTATGACGCGTCCAAGCACGGCCTTGGCGGGCTCATGAAGACGCTGGCCCTCGAACTGGCCGAGCACGGCATCACGGCCAACAGCGTGGCGCCGGGCGAGATTGCCACGCCCATGACCGGGCAGGAAGATGAGGACCCCACCACCAAGGACCGGCCGGGTGTCCCGCTGGGAAGGCCTGGGGACGCGCGGGAAATTGCTGCCGTCATCGCCTTCCTCGCCTCGCCGGCCGCCAGCTACGTCAACGGCGCCTCCTGGGCAGTGGATGGCGGGATGCTGCAGATGGGGCCACAGGCGGGATCGCACATCACCAGCCACGAGTGGCGCGAAGGCTGACCCGCCTCCCCCTGCTGTCCGCATTTTGGATCTGGCAAGCGCTTTCCAATCTTCGGCTGGCATGATGGAGCGCATGCGCATTCTTATTGCTCCGGACAAGTTCAAGGGTTCCCTGACGGCGGCTGAAGCCGCTGCTGCCATCGCGGAAGGCGCGCTGCGGGTGTATCCGGAGGCCGTTGCCACCCAGTTCCCCATCGCCGACGGCGGCGAAGGAACCTTGGAGGCAGCCGTGGCCGCCGGCTTCGAGGAGCGGCTCAACGCCGTCGTGGGTCCCATCCTGGCCCCCCTGGGAGCCGCGTGGGCCATCCATACGTCCGACGACGGCAAGGTCACCGCCGTCATCGAAACGGCCCAGGCCTCCGGCCTTGCCGACATGGAGCCCACCCCGGCCAATGCGCTCCGGGCCCACAGCTACGGCTGCGGCCAGCTCATCGCGGCGGCGCTGGACGCCGGCGCCACCGAGATCGTGCTGGGGCTGGGCGGATCGGCAATGACCGATGGCGGCAGCGGCGCCCTGCGTGCCCTCGGGCTGAAGCCGCTGGATTCCGCAGGAAACGTAGTGCCGCTGGGCGGCGGATCACTTGCCGAGGTTGCCTCGCTGGACACCAGCGGCCTGGACCCCCGGCTGGCCGCCGCCACGTTCAGGATTGCCGTGGACGTCCGCAACCCGCTTTTTGGAACGTCGGGCGCCGCGCATGTCTTCTCGCCGCAGAAGGGCGCGGACGCGGACACTGTGGAACTGCTCGACGCCGGCCTCCGCAACTGGGCATCGATCCTCCGTGAGGCCACCGGCCGGGACGTGAACATCCCCGGCGCCGGCGCCGCGGGCGGCTTCCCGGCGTCGTTCCTTGCCTTCACCGGCGCCACGCTGGAAGGCGGCTTCGCGCTGGTAGCAGGGCTCACCGGCCTGGCCGGGCAGTTGGGCGGGGCGGACCTGGTGATCACCGGCGAGGGGTCCATGGACTCACAATCCCTGACCGGAAAAGCGCCCATCGCCCTCGCGGACGCGGCACGGGAGCGCGGAATCCCCGTGATCGTGGTGGCCGGGCGCATCCTGGTGACGCCTGAAGAGCTTGCCGAACACGGTGTGGTGGCTGCCGCGCAGCTGCTGGACGTTGCCCCCAGCCCCCAGGACGCCGTCGCCCACGCCGCCAAGTACCTGGCGTGGGCAACAAGCCAGGTACTTGAGGGCGCTTAGCGGCGCGGAGGGAGCTACACGATGGTGGTGTTGCGGCGCCGCCGCCAGATCAGGATCAGGATCAGCACCACGACGGCGATCCCGGCAATGACCCACGGGGCGAAATTGACCCTGGTGGACTCGTTCTCAGCCGACTCGCCCGTGCCCGGATTCGCAGGGCCGGTGGAAGCAGTATCCCCGGGGGAAGGCGTGGGGGATGTGCCCGTCACCGCCCACCCGGCCGCGGAGGGTGCGGCGCCTTCCTGCGCCACGACAGGCACCGCGCCGGCGGAGGGCGAGGCCTGGGCCGCTCCCAGCGAAAACGCGGGTGTGGCGATGAGCAAGAGTGCCAGGAAAGCAGATCTCAGGATCGTTCGCATGCTCTTTTCCTTTCGGGGAAGCGGCTTAGGTGCCGGTGTCGTGATGGGGCTCTGCCACGGGCTTCGATTCGGGTGATCCTTTTTCCCGCAGGTACACCGACGCGCCCACCAGGACGGCGACGGCCAGGAATTCGCTTTGCCAGTTCTGGAAGGACTCGAACCAGAAGCGGCTTGTGCCCACATACTGAAGGGCTGTGACGGTGGGCTGTCCGTGGGTCTGCTGTTCCTCGTTGTACGCCTCAGCTCCGCCCAGTGCATGCGCCGTAAACGAGCCGAGGAACAGCAGGAACAGGAGGATCGACAGTGAGTGCTCGTAGACCTTCAACGCGGCGCCGCCAGCCTTGACCGGCCAGGGGGTGGCCTTTGTGATGGCCGCCTCCCTCGGGTCCTCGTCCTGGGGAGCGTCCTTGCCCACCGGCTTGGATTCGGATGAGCCTTTCTGGAACAGGAAGACAGTCAGGACCACATACATGGCCATCTGCAGGAACTCGGACTCCCAGTTTTCAAAAGTGGCCTCGATGAATTCGCCGGTGGCCATGAACTGGAGGACTGAGACTGCGGGTTCCCCGTGCGCCTGCTGCTCCTCGCTGTAGTTGGCGGCCCCGGTAACGATCATGCCGGTGAAGAAGACCAGGAACAGGCCCGCATTCACCAGGAGCAGCCCATGCTCCTTTAGCCATTTGCCCATGGCTAGTCCCCGTCGTGGCCCGGCGACGATTGCCCGGCCGCAGCGCGCCTGTTCAAGTGGATGGGAACGTAGACCAGCAGGACCACCATCACGGCCATCAGCGCTCCGCCCGCAGTGAGGCCGGCGGTGCGCCCCGCAGCCACGTCAAAGACCAGCGCCGCGGTGCCCGCGCTCAGCAGCGCGATGCCGGCAAGGGTGATCTTGGCGATCCTGTCGCCGCTGGAGACCAGGGTTTCCTTGAGCCGTTTCCGGAAGAGCCGCCGGTGCACACTGACCGGCAGGAGGATGAGCGCCGTGGTCAGTGCGGCAATCACCACGTTGGCCAGGTAGAGGCCCACCTGGAAATCATCAAGGTCTTCAAACCGTTCCTGGAAAGGGAGTGTCAGCAGGAAGCCGGCCAGGATCTGGACGCCCATCTGCAGTACCCGCATCTCCTGCAGCAGCTCGGCCCAGTTCCGGTCCAGCTGCTCCTCACGGGTTTCGTTCCTCCCCGTTCTGCCCGTGTAGTCCTCCACCTCGGACATTGCCTCTCCTTCCTGTGCCTGCCCCTTGTTCCCTTTCTACTCTTCCCATACCCAGAAACAAGGCAGGCGTTGCGCCCGGAACAAGATTTGATAAGTTTACTGATTATTCGCCCCGATCGGTGGACTTTGATCCTCCGGCCGGGATAGCTTCGAAGAGCAGGTGAACGGCGGAGCTCTTCGAAAACCGACACAGTGAGCAGGCGGACTATGAGCGACACAGACAAACAGGTGGACCAGCCCAAGGATCCCCGGGGCGGCTACCACGCGGGCCCGTTTCCGGAGCAGGAACAGAAGCAGCCCGGGCTCACGGCGCCCATGGAACCGAAACCGGACCACGGGGAACTGAGCTACGAGGGCCACGGCAAACTGCAGGGCAAGGCGGCGCTCATCACGGGCGGCGACTCCGGGATCGGCAAGGCCGTCGCCATTGCGTTCGCGCGTGAGGGCGCAGACGTGGCCATCTCCTATCTTCCGGAAGAGGAAGAGGATGCCCAGGACACCGCGGACTGGATCCGCAAGGCGGGCCAGCGCGTCCTCCTGTTCGCGGGGGACGGCCGCGAAGAGGCCTTCAGCACCCGCATCGCCGAGGAAACCGCAGCCGGATTCGGGCGGCTGGACGTGGTGGTCCTGAACGCGGCCTACCAGAAGAACCGCGAGAGCCTTGAGTCCCTGCCCACGGAGGAATTCGACCGGGTCTTCAAGACGAACCTCTACTCACTGCTCTGGACGGCGAGGGCCGCGGTGCCGCTCCTCAAGCCGGGCGCCTCGATCATCACCACTGCATCGATCCAGGCTTTCAATCCGTCCCCGGGGCTGATCGACTACGCCATGACCAAGGCTGCCCAGGTGGCGTTCTCCAAAGCGCTGGCCCAGGAATTGGGTCCCAAGGGCATCCGGGTCAACGCCGTAGCCCCCGGGCCTATCTGGACGCCGCTGATTCCGGCGACTGAGTGGCCGGAAAAGCTCCCCAAGTTCGGCCAGGACACGCCCCTTGAGCGGGCAGGCCAGCCGGCCGAACTCGCCGCCGCCTACGTGCTGCTGGCCTCCGAAGACGGCTCCTACATTTCCGGGGCCGTACTGCCGGTGACCGGCGGCAAGGGCCTCTAGGCAGGAAGCGGCCGGCAAGAAGTTCCATCCCAACGGACAACAGGAGGAAATGATGACGCAGGAAAACCAGCACGCACAGCCCGAGACGGACCCCGGCGGCTACGGCACGCCCACCGCGGAGCAGGAACTGGGCGAAGGCCAGGGCGCTGCGGGCGGCGGAACGGACAGTGTGGACACCAACGAGCCCCAGTCCGGTGGCGGGGGGAATCCCGTGCCGCGCGATGTGGACCTTCCCTCCAGCGCCGCCGAAATCGATGAGTCCAACGACGACTCCCAGGGTTCCGCTCCGGTCTCGTCCGAACCCGGACAGGAAGCGGCCGGAATTCCGGACGGCAGCGGCAACGACCTCCCCAAGGAGAAGTCACCGAACGACGACGACGAGAGCTTCGACGCCGGCTGATCGGCTGGCCGCCGCCGTCTGACGGCATGGCATCACTTCCCTGGAGGCCTCCGCCCTGGTTCCCCGGAACCTGGGGCGGAGGCCTTCGGCGTGCCGGGCATAGACCGGCGTGAGGTGGGTAAGGATCACGGCGAACCCCATTCGCAATCTATGCCCTCATGCAGGTGCCAGGAGGTGGGCCGTGGCCAGGAGATCGTCCGAACAATGGGCGCAGCGCGTGGAACTGCGGGAAAGCGTGGACGTGGATGTCCTGTTGCCTACCTGCAACCGCCCGGCTGAACTTGGCGTCACCCTTGCAGGTCTTGCGGCGCAGGCCGAGCCGTCCTTCGCCGTCGTCATCAGTGACCAGTCAGCCGGCAGCCCCGGCTGGGAACATCCTGCTGCCGCGGCCATGGTGCGGGTGCTCGAAGCCCAGGGCCGGCCCGTCACCCGCCTCCGCCACCTGCCGAGGCGTGGTTTGGCTGAACACCGCCAGTTCCTGCTGGAGCAGTCCAGCGCGGAGAAATGCCTGTTCCTGGACGACGACGTGTGGCTGGAACCCGGGGCGCTCCACCGGCTCAGCTGTGCCCTTGACGAGCTGGAGTGCGGTTTCGTGGGGATGGCACCCCAGGGCCTGTCCTATCTTGGGGACAGGCGGCCGGAGCAGACCGCAGCCTTTGAGGCGTGGGAGGGCCCGGTTACGGCTGAGCGGATCCGGCCCGGCGCACCCGGTTTTGAACGGTGGCCCCTGCACAGCGCCGCAAACCTCAGCCATATCAGCGCCGACCTGTCCCTGCAGCCCGGCCAGTGGGTTCCGTACCGGGTGGCCTGGCTGGGCGGTTGTGCGATGTACCGCCGCGACGCACTTACCGCCGCCGGGGGCTTCGCCTTCTGGGACAGCCTGCCCCCGGACCACGCCGGCGAAGACGTCGTGGCCCAGTGGAAGGTGATGGAGTTGTACGGGGGTGCCGGCATCCTGCCCTCTGGGGCCGTCCACCTTGAGTCGCCCACCACGGTGACGGACCGGGATGTGGAGGCGCGCGACGTCGTGCTGAGCCAGGAGTCGGCCGGCTGATCCGTACCTCCCCCTCCCTTGAAACGCGCGGGGGACGTATTCTTAGAAAGAGGTTTTGCAGTAGGCCGGAGCGCTTCAACCAAGGCGTTGATTATGGCCGCGGAACCCACAGGTCAGCTCGGCTGGGGACCCCTTCCAGTACCCCCGGAACAGGTGTTCGGCAGCAAGGACGTTGAAACCTATCTTTGGGACGTCACGCGCGACTTCATGGCCGATATCAAGGGGAGCCAGCGCGGCATCAGCTGGGCTGCCACCATCTTCCGCCTGGGCCAGGCGCACACCGTTGCTGCCGGCACCGAGAGCGCCCGTGAAGCGGACCGGGAACAGTGCTCTTTTGCCGACGGTCCGGTCATGGAGGCGCTCCGAACCAGCGAATTCGTGCTGCTGTCCGACGTCAGCCGCGACCGCCGCTGGCCCGGGTACGCCAGCGCCGCCGCCGGCCACGGCGTGCAGTCCCTCCTGTCCGTGCCCATCGCATCCGAGGGCGGAACGAGTGCCGCCATCAACCTTTATGCCGCCTCTCCGCACGCCTTTAGCAGCGACGACCTCCTGCGGAGCCGGACCTATGCGCAGCAGGTGGCCAGGGCCCTGCGTGTTGTAGTGCGGGTGGCGGAGCGCGCCGAGGCGACGGCGGGGATCGCCGTCGTGCAAAGCTCCCTTGTCCTGGTGGACCTGGCGGTGCGCAGCCTCATGGACGAGTACGGCCTCAGCCGCGAGGGGGCCCTTCGGTTCCTGCAGACGCAGGCGCTGCACCACGAACTCGACCTGCGCGATGCCGCCCTGAACGTCGTTGTGCCGGGTGCCGGCAGGGAGGGCCCCGGTCCTCAGGCCGGCAGGGAGCCTGCCGGGCTGAGGCAAGGAACGCCCGACGGCGTCGCGGACTTCCGCCTGCTGCCCCCCGCCGAGCTGGACCAGGAGGAGCGGCCCCGGCGGCGTAAAGCCCGTCGCGCCAAGGATCCATCGCATACTGAGGAGGGGAGGACGGCATGACAACGCCGATGCAGGAGCAACGGCCCGGCCGGCCGGTTGGCCCGGGTTTGCACCCATGGCACCGCTTTGTGGCACTCGGCGATTCCTTCACCGAAGGGGTGGGGGATCCCGAGCCCTTGAACCAGGGCGGGCTGCGGGGCTGGGCTGACCGCGTGGCAGAGGAGCTCAGCGCGGGGCAGCCTGATTTCGCCTACGCCAACCTGGCGATCCGGGGCTTGCGGCTGCAGGAGATCCTCGATCAGCAGGTGGGCCCGGCGCTGGCGGCGATGCCTGACCTGGTGACGCTGTCCGCCGGCGGCAACGACATCGTGTTCCGGCGCAGCGATCCGGACAAGTTGGCCGAGAAGATCGACGCCGGCGTGGAGCAGCTCACCCGTTCCGGGGCCACGGTGGTTCTTTTCGCCGGCCCGGATTGGGGCACCACACCGGTTTTCGGCCAGATACGCGGCAAGGTGGCCATCCTCAACGAAAACCTGCACATGGTGGCCGCCCGGCATGGCGCCGTCATGGTTGACCTCTGGTGCCTGCGCGACCTCACCCGACCCGGCATGTGGGATCCTGACCGCCTTCATTTCTCGCCGCTGGGCCACCACACCATAGCTTTGGGGGTACTGCAGGCCCTGGCCGTCAGCCACAGCCTTGAGCCGCTGCAGCCCAAGGCGCTTCCGCCGCGAAACTGGAAGGAAGCCCGGGTTGGAGACCTTGCCTGGGCCCGCGAGTACCTTGTTCCTTGGGCGATCCGCCAGGTCAGGCACCCTGCGGGGGCTCCGCTGGTTCCCAAACGTCCCCGTCCCGGGCCCGTCTTTGGCCATGGGCATCTGCCGGTCATTCGTCCGGCGGCCCTGCCCGCCGAGCCCCTGTCCCTGAACGAGGCCTAGCGCTTTTTCGGTGAGCGTTTCGCGGCCGCCTTGGCCTCCGGAGGCAATCCGGCGTGCTCAGTTTCGGGCTCGGCTACCGTGCCCCGGGCCTTCGCGATGGCCTTCATGCCGTGGTAGATCACCAGGGCGGCGGCTGAGCCCAGGGCGATGCCGGTGAACTTCAGGTCACCGATGGTCCAGGTGTAGTCCGCAATGCCGACGATCAGGGCCACCGCGGCGGTGGTCAGGTTCACGGGGTTCGAGAAGTTCACCTTGTTCTGCACCCAGATCTTCACGCCGAGGATCCCGATCATGCCGTACAGCATGGTGGCCGCGCCGCCCAGCACTCCGGGCGGGACGGTGGCGATCAGCTCGCCGAACTTGGGGGAGAAGCTCAGGAGGATGGCGAAGACGCCTGCCACCCAGTAGGCCGCCGTCGAATAGACCTTGGTGGCAGCCATGACGCCGATGTTCTCGGCGTACGTGGTGGTGCCGGAGCCGCCGCCGAAGCCGGCCAGGACGGTGGCCGCGCCGTCAGCCATCAGCGCACGTCCGGAGACGCCGTCGAGGTTCTGGCCGGTCATTGCGGCCACGGACTTCACGTGGCCGATGTTCTCCGCCACCAGGACCAGCACTACGGGCACGAACAGGCCCAGGACGCCAACATGGAATTCGGGGGTCTGGAACTGCGGCAGGCCCACCCAGGCTGCGGCTTCCATCTTGTCGTAGCTCACCTCGCCGCGAAGCATCGCCACAAGGTAGCCCACCACCACGCCTACCAGGATGCTGAGGCGGCCCAGGATCCCCCGGAACAGCACGCTCACCAGGATGATGGTGGCCAGCGTGACCACGGCGGTGACGGGAGCGGCGTCGAAATTCTGCTTTGCCGCAGGCGCAAGGTTGAGCCCGATCAGCGCCACGATGGCGCCGGTGACGATAGGCGGCATCAGGCGGTTGATCCAGCCTGCGCCGAACTTCTGGACGATGGCCCCCACCAGGGCCAGGGCCGCGCCGGCCATGACCACGCCACCCAGGGCTCCGGGCACGCCGAACTGCTGCTGGGATGCCATGATGGGCGCGATGAACGCGAAGCTTGAGCCCAGGTAGCTGGGAACCCGGCCTCTGGTGATCACCAGGAACAGGAGCGTTCCGATGCCCGAAAAGAACAGAGTGGTGGCTGGCGGCATGCCGGTGATGATGGGCACCAGGAAGGTGGCGCCGAACATGGCCACCACGTGCTGCATGCCCACGCCGATGGTCAGCGGCCAGGCCAGCCGCTCGTCCGGGGCCACCACATGACCCGGCCTGATGGACTTGCCTGTGCCGTGCAGCTTCCATTTGATTCCGAGCATGCTCATGGGCGGAGGCCTTTCGGGGGCTTTCGAGGGGGGCCGCGGAGGGCGGAGATTAACTGGGATAAGAATACCGCCCGTGAACTCGCGCCGGACTGCTGTGTCTGATGTCACGGGCCGTCACGGGAAGAGGACACGGCTGGTTGAAGTTGCAACCATTGGAAAGCAACGAGGCCAGCCCCATACGGACGGGGAGGCACAGCGAAAGGTAAGCCAATGACCATTGCCCATGAAGAAGCGGTTATCGATTCGGCCGCCGTCGACGCTATTTTCGCGCAGGCCCGCACGGCCAACTCCTTCACCGGAGAGGTGACCGACGAGCAGGCACAGGCCATCTACGAGCTCACCAAGTTCGGCCCCACCGCTTTCAACTCCCAGCCGCTGCGCGTGACCTATGTCCGCTCGGACGAAGCGCGTGCCAAGCTGGTGGACGCCCTCATGGCCGGCAACCGCGCCAAGACGGCCTCCGCCCCGCTGGTAGCCATCCTCAGCTATGACACGGACTGGGCCGGCCGGTGGGACGCTTTCCTCCCCGGCTACAACGCCCCCAAGGCCATGTACGACGCCAACCCGGAACTCGCCGCCGCCACGGGCAACAACAACGCGCACCTGCAGGCCGGCTACTTCATCCTGGCCGTCCGCTCCCTCGGGTTCGCCGCGGGCCCCATGACGGGAGCCGACTTCGGTGCCATTGACGAGGCGTTCTTCCCCGACGGCGGCCAGAAGAGCTTCCTGGTGGTCAACATCGGCCAGCCGGCCGAGGACGCCTGGGGCGAAGCCAAGCCCAAGTTCGCCTACGAGGATGTTGTCCGCACCGTCTAGGACGCTCTCTCATTTAATGTGCCCTTTCTGCCAACGCTCCTTCACCCGGTGAGGGAGCGTTGGCGGTTAAGGCGCATCAAGTGCGGGAGCGTTGGGTTGTGCCGGCCGGGTTGGGGGAGTGGGAGACTGGTGCCATGCCGATGCGGAACCTCATTTTCGTGGCGTTCGTGGAGCCGGTGGCGGAAGGCTCCGTTTTCCTGCGCACGGAATGGCCGCTGCACATCACGCTTGTGAGGTTCGACGTCGGGACTGCCGACAGTGCCGACAGTGCCGACGTCGCCGTCCGCCTGGCCGGCCTGGCGGGCCCGTATGCGGCAGCGGCCCTGGGCGCGAACCTCCAGGTAGAGGAGGACGCGGGTTTCGGCCGGAACGGCTCCGTGCCCGTCAGCCTTGTGCAGACGCGGCCGGACCTGCAGGCGCTGCACGAGCAGCTGGCCACGGCAGTTGAAAGCTCCGGCGGCAGGATCCTCACGCCGGCCCACACCAGGTCCGGCTACCGGCCGCACATCTCCCACCAGCACGGCCGCCGCCTGTACCCAGGCGAAAACCTGGTGCTCGACCGGATTGCGCTGGTGGACATGGCGCCGGACGGTGACCATACCGTCCGGCGCATCCTGCGGCTGTGGGCCCTGCCGGAAAACCGGGGCAGCTAGGCGATAACGCTGTCCACCAGGGCCTTGGCTTCCGCCTGAACCTGCTTGAGGTGCTCCTCGCCCTTGAAGGACTCGGCGTAGATCTTGTAGACGTCCTCGGTGCCGGACGGGCGGGCGGCGAACCACGCATTCTCGGTGACCACCTTAAGCCCGCCAATCGACGCGCCGTTGCCCGGCGCCTCGGTCAGTTTGGCCAGGATGGGTTCCCCGGCCAGGCTCGTTGCGGTGACGTCCGACGGCGACAGCTTGCCGAGTGCCGACTTCTGCTCCCGCGTTGCTGCTGCATCAATGCGCGCGTAGACGGGGGCGCCGAACTGGTCCGTCAGGCCCTTGTAGAGCTGGGACGGGGACTTGCCGGTGACGGCAGTGATTTCCGAAGCGAGCAGGGCCAGCAGGATGCCGTCCTTGTCCGTGGTCCAGACACTGCCGTCCAGCTTATTGAAGGAAGCGCCGGCCGATTCCTCGCCGCCGAACGCACCCTCGCCGGAAAGCAGGCCCGGCACGAACCACTTGAAGCCCACCGGAACCTCAACCAGCTTGCGGCCCAGGCTCTCGGCCACGCGGTCGATGATGGAGGACGAGACAAGGGTCTTGCCCACCACGGAGGCCGGGTTCCAGCCGCTGCGGTTGCGGTAGAGGTAGTCGATGGCCACGGCGAGGTAGTGGTTCGGGTTCATCAGCCCACCGTCGGGTGTAACGATGCCGTGCCTGTCGGCGTCGGCATCGTTGCCGGTGGCGACGTCGAACGCGGCCGACCCGTCCGCACCAGCAGACATGCGCTTGATCAGGGAGGCCATGGCCGCCGGGGAGGAGCAGTCCATCCGGATCTTCTCGTCCCAGTCCAGGGTCATGAAGGCCCACTGGGGATCCACGGTGGGGTTCACCACGGTGAGGTTCAGGTGGTGGCGCTCGCCGATCTCGCCCCAGTAATCCACGGACGCGCCGCCCATGGGGTCGGCGCCGATGCGCACACCGGCGTCACGGATGGCATCCAGGTTCAGGACCGAGGGAAGGTCGTCCACGTAGCTGCTAAGGAAGTCGAACTTGCCGGTGGTGTCGGCAGCCTGGGCGTCGGCCAGCGGCATCCGCTTAACCCCACGCAGGCTGTTCTCGAGAAGCTCATTGGCGCGGTTGGCGATCCAGCCGGTGGCATCGGAATCGGCAGGCCCGCCGTGCGGGGGGTTGTACTTGAAGCCCCCGTCTGCCGGCGGGTTATGGCTCGGCGTCACCACGATGCCGTCTGCCTGCGGGGCGCCGGCAGCGGCCTTCCTGTTATACGTCAGGATCGCGTGGCTGAGCGCCGGGGTGGGGGTGTAGCCGTGGCGGGCGTCCACGAGGACCTGGACGCCGTTGGCTGCCAGAACCTCCAACGCGGAGTTCTGCGCCGGCTCGCTGAGGGCGTGCGTGTCCTTGGCCAGGAACAGCGGCCCGGTAATGCCCTGCCCCGCCCGGTACTCCACGATGGCCTGGGTGATGGCAACGATGTGCTGCTCGTTAAAGGACGCCTTCAGGCTGGAGCCGCGGTGTCCGGAGGTACCGAACGCCACGCGCTGGCCGGGATCACCCAAATCGGGCGTGATGTCGTAATACGCGTCAAGAAGCGCAGTGATGTCAACAAGGTCCTGGGGTTGGGCAACTGTGCCCGCGCGGCTAGCCATGCCACCAGCATGCCAGACAGGGACCTGAGTCAAAACGATCCGTCCGGAATCCGGCCACTGTGTCCGGCCTGTGACGGAAGATTGTCATCAAACGAGTAGTCACCCTGAGTACCGGCCCTACCAAAGTACTTATATACCGCCTGCTGCACGCCCTGTTACTTTCGAAAAAGTCGGGGAAATTATCCGTAAGCAAAGCACGACGGCGGCCCTCCGCCGTCGTCCTTCCGGCAGGGAAGCAGGGGCGGCCATGGGGGCAGGAGACGGGAAAGCCGAGCAGTCCAGGCTGGCCGCCGAAAGGGTGGCCAGGCTCAAGCGCCGGCTTGACGAGGCGGAGGGTTCCACAAAGCCCTGGGACACGGATGCCGTAAGCGGGAACATGGTGGCCGACAAGTTGGGCGAGCTGGTCCCGCGCGGCTGGTACGTGCTCCATGACGTGCACTGGCCCGGCCGGCCTAAAGCCAACCTGGACCATGTCCTGGTGGGGCCGGGCGGAGTTGTGGTGGTGGACTGCAAGAACTGGACGGGCGAAGTCCGGGTGTTGTCCGGGGTGCTCTGGCAGGGGCGGTACGCAAGGACGCAGGCTGTGGAGGGCGCCCTGGCCCAATGTGCTGCTGTGTCCTCCGTGGTTTCGCCGCCGTACCGGAGGCTGGTGCGTCCGCTGATCTGCATGGCCGCCCAACCGGACCTGTTTGGCGTGACCGGCTCTGACGTGGCCGTGGCCGGTACGCAGCGTGTGGTTGGCGCCATCGAGGCATTGCCCCAGGTCCTGGACCAGCAGGCGGTGGCGGGATTGTATGCGCAGCTGGGCCAGGAGCTGACGCATGAACAGGAACCGGGCATCATGGCGTTCCGGCACGTCCGGCCGGGGACGGTGGTTCCGCCTTCGGTGCCACCCGCGAGTGCCGGAGCCCCAGCTCTTAGGCCGGCTCCGCCAGCACGTCCGGTGGCCCGGGGCGGCTCTTCGGCAGTCCGGTCCGGGGAGGGCCACACTCCAGCGGGACGCCGCCCGGGTTCAAAAGCCCGCCGCCCCGGTACCGCCGGTGCCGGACAGCTGGCACTGCTTGCGGCGTTCGTCATCTTTGCCATGTACGTGTTGCCCTACTGGGGCCAATAGATCCGCCCCGGGGCCGGGGGTAGGCTGGAACCAAAATCCGTAGGGGGAACCATGTCTGACCAGCCCGGCCAGCGGCCTGAATCCGGCCAACCTGAGTCCAATGCGCCGTCCGGCCTTGAGCCGCCCCGGTTCGTGCCGCCGTACGGCAGCCAGCCGTCCCCGCCGCAGTACGGGCAAGGCGGCTACGCGCAGGGCCGCTTTGGGCAGGACAGCTCTGGACAGGACAGCTTGCGGCAGGACAGCTACGGGCAAAGCGGGTCCGGGCAGGGCATTTACGGGGAACCCGGCCAGTATGGCGGAGCCTACGGCCAGCCGCCCAGCCCGTACAGCGGGCAACCCGCTCCCTACGGCCAGCCGGCGGGCCAGTACCCCCAGCAGGGGTACTACGGCATGCAGCCGGAACCGAAAACGCTGAGCATTGCCAGCATGGTGTGCGGCATCGCCTCGGTGATCATGGGCTGGCTCCTGCTCCCGCAGATTGCAGCAATCATTACCGGCCATATGGCGCTCAAGCGCGAACCGGCCGGCCGGGGCATGTCCATTGCCGGGCTGGTCCTGGGCTACCTGTGCCTCATGGGCTACGGCGCGTTCTGGCTGCTGGCCATCATCGGCCTGGCGATTGCCAGTTCCAGCAGCGGTCCAACGTACACGTTCTAGGCGGGCCTGACGCTAATCCTGCCTGGGCGCTGTGCCGGGCTGAACGCTACGCGCCGGCCCGCGCCCGCGGACGTGCCGGCGTCGTGCATCCAACGCGGGCGCCCACCCCATCAGTTGGGCGCCCGCGTTGGCGGGATGTTGTGGTTGAGGCGGAAGACATTCTGGGGATCGTAGCGGTTCTTGAGTGCCACCAGGCGCTCGAACTTCTCCGGACCGTACGCTCCACGGGCGGCGTCCACGCCCTTCAGCCCCACCTCGGCGCCGAGGAAATTGACGTACTCGCCGTGCTCCGCGAACGGCTGCATGAGTGCATAGGCTTTCCGGGCAAACGCGGTCAGCCGCTCGTCCTCTGCAGGGTCGCGCCAGAAGCCGTAGACATTGAGCCAGTACCGGGCAGACCGGTTGGGGAACGCCGTCGCGTCCTCCGGCACCCTTCCGAACGCCCCCTCCAGGTGGTGGATGTCGATGCCCGTACCCTCCCACGCGAGCTCGGATGCGAAACTGAGCAGCACATTCACCGCCTCCGCATCGAGGCGGGAAAAGGAGACGTTCTTCCAGTAGCCGCGCGAGCCTTTGGGAAAGGCGCTGTCCATGGCGCTCTGCCAGGTGGTCCACGGGGCAGGGCCCACCTCCTCCTCGTCAGGCGGGGCAGCGGCCCGGAGCCGGTCTGCCAGGGCGAGGCCGGCCTGCTGGTCCTCCGCCACCCACGCGAATCCGATGACCATCCACGGATCGCCGCCCATCCCAAACTCCGCCGGAAAAACCAGGAACGAGACTATGGGGTTCATCTCCTCGGGCAGGTCCCGCGTCCACTCGGCAAAAGCCAAAAGGGCGCTGCGCCAGTGCTCCCTGCGGTAAAACAGGTTTCCGCCCAGTGGCTCCGGCGGCAGGGGGCGGGCACGGAAGGTAAAGGAAGAGGCCACGCCGAAATTACCGCCACCACCGCGCAGCCCCCAGAACAGCTCCGGATTCTCGTGTTCGCTGGCGTGCAGGTGCTCTCCGGTGGCGGTGACAACGTCCACAGATTCAAGGTTGTCCAGGGTCAGGCCGTTGGAGCGGGTCAGCCACCCCACGCCACCGCCGAGGGTAAGTCCCGCCACGCCCGTTCCGCTGATCACTCCCAGCGGGACGGCAAGGTTGTGCGCGGCGGTTGCGTGGTCGACGTCGGCAAGGGTGGCTCCAGGCTCCACCGTCACCAGCCTGCTCCCGGCGTCCACATCGACGCGTTTCAGCGGTCCCAGGTCCAGTACCAGTCCGCCCTCGACACTCCCGTGGCCTGCGATGTTGTGCCCGCCGCCACGGACGGCCAGCGCCAGCCCGCTGCGCCGGACGGTGTCCAGTACGGCGTCGATGTCGGCTCTTCCCCCGGCACGGACGACGGCGCGTGGCCGGAGGTCGACCATGCCGTTCCATACCGCGCGGGCTTCTTCGTACAACGGATCATGCGGCTCGATCAGGGAGCCCGACAGCCGCGTGCGCAGCTCGCGCAGGGCCTGTTGTATTTCCATTTCCCGGGTGGTGTCGTGGACTGTGGACATCATCAGTGCTTCCGATATGGGTCTAAGCCCTTGGCTATTAGGGGAAGTGAGAGGCGCCGGGGCGCCTCGACGGAAGAAAGGCCTGCGAGAACCGGCGGGCAGGCTCATGCGATGTCCAGATTTTAGGATCGCCGGAAGGCCCGGTCAACAGGTTTTCGGCCGATGCCGAGCCTGGTGTTCGAACACAGCCATGCGGCGGCCACCTGTGTTTGACCCTGCAGACGCTGTGGCCGCGTGCTGCTAGCCGAGCAGCTCCACGTCCGAGACCAACTCAATGTGCGCAAGCATGGCTTCCGCTGCCGCCTCAGCGTCCTGGTTCCGGATGGGACCCGGGCGTCGGCGACGACACCACGGCTGGGGCCCGCCGTTCGTTGGGCCGAAGGACGGCCGCCAGTCCACCTACTTCATGTCCTGCAACCGCAACAAGGAGTCCAACAGCCACGACCTGAAGAGCGGGGACGGCAAGGCTGTGCTGCGGAGCGCGCGGACGTGGCGATCGAGAATTTCCGCCCCGGCATCATGGACCGGCTGGGCCTTCTCCACCGTCGCCATGCACGGGATCAACCCCCGGCTGGCGATCCTCGCCATCACCGGCTTCGGCCACGACGTTCCCGGGTCCCGGCGCAGCGGCTACGACCAGATACTCCAGGGCGAGGCTGATGTCCCTAACGGGCTCCGGCCCACGGATCCCCAGCGTGTTGGCATCCCCCCATCGCGGACCTCCTTGCCCGGCGGATGGGCCAAGCATCGAACACGAGCCGGCCTCGATCGCCGGCCTGCCCGTGCCTGAACTCCTCGCCGCGCGGTCCGCGAAATACCGCAACCTCGGCGCGGGCGGGCTCGCCCGCGGCTGGCAGGGGACCGCCGTCTACTTCCGCTGGCGCAGCCGCGCGCGGTGGGCGTTCCTGCGGAGCTGGAGGATGCGGGCGCCGCCGGCCACGGCAACCAGGACCCCTCCGGTCACGCTGGCAATAAACAGCGCCATGCCCAGCGGCACAAGGCCTTCAAGGCCGAAGTACCGCACGGCCACCTGGTCCTGGTTCTGCAGGATAAATATGATCAGCAGGATCAGGAGCACCAGGGCGGCCACCACTGCCGCCCACACCACTCCCGCTCGGGTCACGCCGGGCTGATCCGCAGCCGATGAAGGTTGTGGCGCGGGAGTGCCCGTGCCTGCCGGCAGGGATGCATCCGGCCGGGACTCTGCCAGGCCGTCGGAAGAGTCTGCAGTGGAATCCGTAGTGGAACCCGCGGCGTAATCCGCCGGGAAGGGTGTGCGGGACGGTGCCGAGGGGCCGCCGTCATGGTTTCCGGGTCCCTGCTCCGGCTGTCCGGCGGGTGGGTAGTTTCCGGTACTCATGCTGGTTCCCTTCGTCACGCGTCGATGATAAGCATGCTTATGGTTACACCATAGTGGGAGCGTTTACCGGGGCACAATGCGGGGCGCTCCTGCTTCAGCCCATCACAGGAGCTTTCCGGTCCCCGCGATCCCGGAAACAGTGGAGGGGCCTTCGGTGAAGACCCCTCCGCGGACCGTGACGCGGCCTCAGACCTTCTCCTTGCTCCGTTCAGCTGAAGGGGTGCCGGGCGTCTGGGTCTTCCGCCAGCCCGGGAATGCCCAGAACGTGAAGTCCTGCGCCTTCACCGGCTTCTCCGGGGTTTCCGCCGGAGTTTCGTGCTTTGCCTCGGGTTTGCGTTCGGTGTCTTTCCTGCCCCACCCGAAGTCCTTGCTGGATGAATAGCACATCACAAACCTCCTCACCGTGACTGCCCTTTAATCGTCCTCCTGATTGGCGGCGGAGTCGACACTTTCGCCTATGGCAGTGGCGCAGCTTCCGGCGCTGCTGCACTCCAGCGTGGTCTCCCTCCCGGCCGTCACTCTCCGGCGCCGGTCATCCGCCGGCGGCCACGTCGTCGGCTTCCTGCGGCCGGTGGAACTCGCACGGTCCGTGGTGCCGGAGCGGCAGGAGGCAGGTCCGTCCGGTGGGGAGATGGACCAGGGCGCAGCGGCCCTGCCCGGCCAGGTCCTCCCTGATATTGGCGTTGCTGAGGTCCGGCCTGGCTCCGTCCGGCTGGGATCGCGCGTCGCTGGCAGTCGTGACGGGATTTTCAGCTTTCATAAGGCGACTCCTCGTCGAGCAGTGGCCGGCGGAAGGACGCCGCGGCCTGGCACTGCCACAAGTCTGCTCCGCACGGGTTACAGGCGCATTAAGGCGGCGTTAGGAGGAGGTCAACAGTGGCGCCGCAGGCAGCCTGTTCAGAAACCCAGTTGGCGGGCCACCTGCAGCAAGAGGGTTTCCGATCCCATCGGCCCCACCAGCTGGACTCCCATGGGCAGTCCCTGCCCCGGCACCCCGCCGGTCCAATGCACGGGCAGCGTGATGGCCGGCAGGCCGCACACGTTGACCATGGAAGACCAGGGCGCGAATTCGCACTGTTTGCGGTAATCGCCGTCGGCATCGCCCGGCCACTGCGAAGCGGGCCAAAGGTCAGTGCCGTGCATGGCGCCGGTGAACCAGCCCACCGGGCGCGGCGTCTGGGCAAGGGACGGCATGAGCATCAGGTCCCACTGCCCGTACTGCGCCATGGTGTCGTGCTGGAACTGCCGCAGGAACGCCACGGACTCAGCGAGTTTCGCCGGGCTCCGCTGCTGGGCCCGGCGCCGGAGGGTCCGGGTCAGGGGCGCCAGCAGCGCCTCGCGGTGGGGACTGATCCTGGCCGCTCCTACTGCGGCGGTCCATGCGGTAGTGAATGCGTCAGGATACCGGTTGTCGTACCGAATGGAAGCTTCGCTGAGGGCATGTCCGGCATGCTCCAGCAGGTCCCCGCCCACCCGAAGGGCGTCCATCGCATCCTGCTCGGGGGCAAACGGAAAAGTGCCGGACCACGGGCTGTCCAGGCTGATGCCGATCCGCAGCCTCGGGGGCTCCTGACTAACCGCTGCAAGGTAGCCGCCGTCCGGCCTGCCCGTTGCGTCACGGCCCGCGTTGGGTCCAGTCAGGGCATCCATCATGAGCGCCGCATCAAGGGAATCCCTGGCGATGGGGCCGGCCACCACCAGGCGGGCCGGATCGCCGAGGCTCTCTCCGGCAGGGACCACGCCGCGGCCCGGCTTGAGCCCTACCAGTCCGCAGGCGGCAGCAGGGATCCGGACGGAGCCCCCGCCGTCGGTGCCCGGTGCGAAAGGGAGCAGCCCCGCGGCCACGGCAGCAGCGCTGCCGCCGGAGGACCCGCCTGAGCTCCTGCTCAGCGCATGGGGATTGCGCGACGGCGGCGCGATCCGGTTTTCGCTGTAGGCCGTCAGTCCGAATTCGGGAACCTGGGTCTTGCCCAGCGCGATTACGCCCGCTTCCTTGAGCAGGGCCACCAAAGGGGCGTCGCTGGGCGCCGGCTTGTGGTCCAGGGCCGCGCTGCCGTGTGTTGTCACGACGCCGGCCACGTCTGTGAGGTCCTTGAAAGCCAGGGGCATGCCGTGCAGCAGCGGCAGCTCCCCGGCAGGGACCTGGGTCCGCGCCGAGTCCGCGGCGCGGGCGTCCACCATCGCTTGTTCCGCCGTCACGGTCACAAAGGCGCCCAGCAGGGGGTTCTGCTGCTCAATCCTGGCGAGGAAATGCGCCGCAGCTTCCGCTGCTGACACATGCCCTTGGCGCAGGAGGTCCCGAAGGGCCACGGCCGACAGTTCGTGAAGTTCAGTCAAGGCCGCACGCATCCACACCAGGGCACTGATCGGGCAGGAAGCTTCGGCCTCCTGTAATGGCACGGGCCTGCTGCTCAGGGAACAACGGTTCCTCCTAGGGTCACTCAGAAGCTTAACGCGGGTGGAGCCGGACGCCGGATGGGGCCCAACGCACTAGGCTTTAAAACGACACCGATCCGCGAAGGCAGGACCCTCCATGAGCGATTTCGATAACGTCCCCGTCGGCGACATCCCCGATGACGCCGTCATTCTTGACGTCCGTGAGGACTATGAATGGGTGGCCGGCCATGCAGATGGCGCCCTCCACATTCCCATGGACCAGCTTCCGGCGCGGCTGGAGGAACTCGATCCGGACGAGGACGTCTACGTCATCTGCCGCACGGGCGGGCGCTCATTCCGCGTTGCCCAGTGGCTCACCGGCCAGGGCTATACCGCCATCAACGTTTCCGGCGGAATGGACATGTGGCTGGAGGCCGGCAAGCCGCTCGTCTCCGACAACGGCCTGAAGCCGATGGTGCTGTAGCCGATGGTGCTGTAACGGCCAGGCCTACCGCCGGGCAGGTCTCCGTTCACGTCCGGACCGAGCTTCCGCTTCCGCCGGCGTCGCCTGTCTGCGGCGCCGCCTGCCGGCGCTTATATCCAAGAAGGAATGTCTATGTCCGCGTCCTCCCCCGTCTATGCCTTCCTCGGACCGCAAGGTACCTTCACCGAGGCAGCCCTCCTGCAGGTGCCGGACGCTGCGCAATCCACCCGGGTCCCGGCGTCGAACGTCAACGCTGCACTGGACAAAGTGCGTGACGGCTCAGTCCATGCCGCGATGGTCCCCATCGAAAACTCCGTTGAAGGCGGCGTCACCGCCACCCTGGACGCGATCGCCGGCGGGGGCGAGCTGCGGATCATCCGCGAGGTCCTGGTGCCCATCAGCTTCGTGCTGGTCGCACGGCCCGGAGTCCGCCTGGCCGACGTGCGGCGGGTGTCAACCCACGGCCATGCCTGGGCCCAGTGCCGCCTGTGGATGGATGCGAACATTCCGTCAGCCGAATACGTGCCCGGCTCCTCCACGGCGGCCTCAGCCATGGGGCTCCTGGAGGAAGGCTGCCATTATGACGCCGCCATCTGCGCTCCGCTGGTAGCCCGGGACCAGCCCGGACTCTCGGTGCTGGCTGAGGACATCGGCGACAACCCGGAGGCCGTCACCCGCTTCATCCTGGTCAGCCGCCCGGGGGTCCTGCCCGAACGCACAGGCGCGGACAAAACCACGCTGGTGGTCCCGCTCCCCGAAGACCGGCCCGGTGCCCTGATGGAAATCCTGGACCAGTTTGCCAGCCGCGGCGTGAACCTCAGCCGCATTGAGTCCCGGCCCACCGGACAGTATCTGGGCGACTATTTCTTCAGCATCGACGCCGACGGGCATGTGGGCGACGAGCGGATGGCCGATGCCCTTGCAGGGCTCCACCGCATCAGTCCTGCAACCCGGTTCCTGGGGTCATATCCCCGGGCCGACATGCAGGCGGCGCCGGTGGAACCGCACACTGCTGACCAGGCCTTCCAGGCAGCGCGGGCATGGGTTGCGGGAATTTTCCGGTCCGCGGATGAGTCCGCCGAAAACGGTTCCCCCGCTTCGCCCAAAGCGTAGGTGAATGCCGTTCGAAGTACTTCCGCGGGTTGTGGACAGTGCGTATGCTTACTTGATCCACACGGGGGATGGCCCCTAACGAAGGGAGCGCGTCATGACTACCAGCGGCACCGAAAACGACGGCCAGGGGATGATCGTCAACCCCCGGCCCACTGCCGACAACCAGGACTGGGACGGGGATGACGCCGACCGTGCCGACCGCCTGCGCTTTGAAGAAGAGCAAGCCATGATCCGTGAGCAGTCCGAGGCCCATGCAGCGGCAAAGGCCGCCGAGGAGAAGAAGCGCAAGAGCGAATAGCCGCTAATCCTGGGCCTTCACCCGGATCAACAAGGACCGCGGCTCCACCTGGACGGTGAGCCTGGTAGCTTCCCCGGCCGTGTCGCCGTCCAACTGGATGGCCATGGGTTCCGGGCATTTGATGACCACCCTCCCGGACCGGTAGACGGTCATGACGGGCAGTTTCCCGCTGTGCTTGAACATGATCTTGACGTACATCAGCAGCCAGCCAAGGGCACTGCGCGGGCTCATCACCACCACGTCCAGCATGCCGTCGTCAATCATGGCCTGCGGAATGAAGTCGATGCCGCCCGGGATCAGCCCGCAGTTCGCGAATAAAACGCTGCGGATGTTCCGGACCTGCTCCGGGCTCCCGTCCAGGGAGATAGAGACCTTCTTCCGGCGTCCGGGCAAATGCCGCATGCCTGCCTCGGTATATGCCAGCCAACCCACCGCTTTTTTCAGGCCGGCGTTAGTGTCGGCGAGGATCTCGGCGTCCATGCCGATGCCGGCTATCACCAGGAACACGTGCTCTGAGGCGCTTCCGGTGCGGGAGTTTTCAATGCCCATCCGGGCTGTGTCGATGTACCGCTGCCGGCCGAACAGTGCGGTGTTGACGTTGGCGTGGAGGTCGTTGAGGTCCAGGTCCACGTTCCGTGCCAGGAGGTTGCCGGTACCCAGCGGGATGAGCCCCATGGCCACGTTGGTGCGCACAAGGGCCTCGGCCACCACCCGCACTGTCCCGTCCCCGCCGCCCACCAGGACGACGTCGGGCTTGTAGGCAAGCGCAGCCGCCACCTGGGAATGGCCGGGGTCCTCCGCCGTCGTTTCGAAAAAGACGGGGTCCTCCCAGCCTGCCGCCAGGCAGCCGCGCTGGATGAGGCGTTTCGCTTCTTCCGAGCGCACCTTGATGGGATTCAAAATCACTGCGACGCGCTGGCGGGTAAGCCCGGAGTCCTGCGCCTCCCCGCCCACGGCACTCCGTACGTGCAGGGCCTTGAGGCGGCGCACGCCCCACCAGCTGGAGATGGCGAAGGCAAGCGCCACCGCAATCAGCAGATAGAGAATCAGGTCGCTCATGGTGCTTCAACAGTAGCCCGGCGGAAAGGCTCCGGCTCCGGCACGCCCGCTGCCGCCCGCCGTCGTGCGCGGGATTGGATACCCTTGTGTGGTGATCGACGTAAAAGACCTCAGCGAAAACCCTGATAAATACCGTGCCAGCCAGCGTGCCCGCCGCGCGGACGAGTCAGTGGTGGACGCGATCATGTCCGCGGATGCCGCTCGCCGCGCGGCGCTGATCCGCTTCGAGAACCTCCGGGCCGAGCAGAACGCGTTCGGCAAGAAGGTGGCCCAGGCGAAGGGCGATGAGAAGAAGGCCCTGCTGGCCGAGGTCAAGGAGCTGGCCAACGCGGTCAAGGCCGCGTCCGCCGAGGCCGACGCCGCGCAGACCAAGCAGGAAGAGCTGCTGCGCACCATTCCCAACGTCATTGAGGACGGCGTTCCGGAGGGCGGCGAGGACGACTACGTGGTGGTCAAGACCGTGGGCACCCCACGTGAATTCCCCGACTTTGAGCCCCGGGACCACCTGGAAATCGGCGAACTGATCGGCGCCATCGACATGGAGCGCGGCGCCAAGGTTTCCGGTGCCCGTTTCTACTTCCTCCGCGGCGTGGGCGCCCGGCTGGAGATGGCGCTGCTGCAGATGGCCATGGACCAGGCCATCGAAAACGGTTTTGTCCCGATGATCACGCCCACGCTGGTGCGCCCGGAAACCATGCAGGGCACGGGCTTCGATGTAAAGCACGACGCCGAGATCTACCGGCTCGCCGAAGACGACCTCTATCTGGTGGGCACCTCGGAAGTAGCCCTGGCCGGATACCACGCGGACGAGATCCTGGACTTTTCCGCCGGCCCCATCCGCTACGCGGGCCAGAGCTCCTGCTACCGCCGCGAAGCCGGCTCGCACGGCAAGGACACCCGCGGCATCATCCGGGTCCACCAGTTCAACAAGGTGGAAATGTTCATCTACACCACGGTCGAGGAGGCCGCCGCCGAGCACCAGCGGCTGCTGGCGTGGGAAGAGGAAATGCTTGCCAAGTGCGAGCTGCCCTACCGCGTGATCGACACCGCTGCGGGCGACCTTGGCACCTCCGCCGCGCGGAAGTACGACTGCGAGGCGTGGGTCCCCACCCAAGGCGCGTACCGCGAGCTGACCTCCACCTCCAACTGCACCACCTTCCAGGCCCGCCGCCTGAACATCCGCGAACGCGCGGTCAACCCGGAGGGTGTAGCCAAGGGCACCCGCGCTGTGGCCACCCTGAACGGCACGCTGGCCACCACCCGCTGGATTGTGGCGCTGCTGGAACACCACCAGAACGCGGACGGCTCGGTCAACGTGCCCAAGGCGCTGCAGAAGTACCTGGGCGGCCTTGAGGTCCTCCCGGTCCTGTAGCTGGCTGCCCGTTCCTAAGCTTGTTCGCGGATCCGAACCTTCAAGATGAGGTTCTGCGAACAAGCTTCTGACCTGGCGCGTTCGAGAAGTTCCGGGGTGTCGGGCCGCGCGCCGCTTTGTCCACATAGCCCGGCCACACTGCTGACTCCCCATACTGTTCCGGCCAGCCTTGACCCATGGAGATTTTGCCGGGGCTCATCGATTCCGCTGCCATCCTTCGTGAGCGCGGGACTACGGACGCTATCCACCGCGAGTTCCGGGCCGGAAGGCTTGTCCCGTATCACGCGGGGCTTCTATGTGCAGACCGCCGACTGGCTCAGGGCGCGGCCGTCGGAGCGTTTCGCCTGGTCGACGGCGGCAATCACCAGATCCGTCAAGGGCGCCGTGCTGTGCGGGGAGACGGCAGCGCTGGCCAGTGGATTGCCCACCCTTCGCACGCCTCCCTGCATTGAGCTGGCCACCACCCTGCCGGGACGGAGCGGGGTGCGGCGGTCGCCCCTGATGGTCGTGGGGGAGGACAGTGCAGCACAACAGGTGCGGGGAGTGCGCTCGTACCCGCTGCGGTACTGCCTCAAGCCGGATGTGGAACCAGTGGCTTACGGGGAGTTCCATTGCACAAGCCGGATCCGGACAACCGTTGACGTTATGGTCACGGCCAGGCTTACGGAGGCCTTGGTGGTGGCCGACGGGTTGGCCCGGATGCTAAACCGGGAGGGCAGGCTGCCGTCGGATGCGGGTCTTCTTGCCATCCAGGCAATAGCGGATGGCATAGCGGCCCACCCTCATGCTTCCGCTCGACGCCGGGCGGAAAGGGTGGCGGTTCTGGCCAGCCCCCTGGCAGAGTCCGTCGGGGAGTCCTACAGCCGGGCGGCTTTCGACTTGCTTGGATTCGAACAGCCCGTATTGCAGCACGCCTTTCATGACGGGGAGGGCTTTATCGGCAGGGCAGATTGCTGGTGGCCCAAGCAGCGGGTGGTGGGGGAATTCGACGGAAAGGCCAAGTATGTCGAGGCCGCTGTCCGGGGCAAGGCCTCAGCAGAGGAAGCCGTGTACCGGGAAAAGCTCCGCGAGGATCGGATCCGGCGGTTGGGCTTCGGCTTTGTGCGCTGGAGCTGGGCCGATCTGGAAGACCCCGGCCGACTTAAACGTAGGTTGCTCGCAGCCGGGCTGCGCCCTCGGATCAGAAGCTAGTTCGCAGATCGGAACCTTGAAAGCCATGATCTGCCAACAAGCTTGGGAGTGGTCGGTGCCCGCGCATGGTCGCGGCATACCAACAAACGTTAATGCGGTGTTCAACATATCTGTGGCCTGCGTCCTAGCGCGGCAGGGGGACGTCTGGTTCACTATGTGAATGACAACGCTGACTGAAACCTCAGTCGCCGGCAACGATGACCGGCGAGACAACGAAAACAACAACAACGGGCAGAAGCTGATGGTCGCCCTGGACGTGGACGGCACGCTGGTTGACCACGACGGCCACATGTCCCCAGGCGTCCGCGAATCCGCGCAGGCGGTGGTGGCTGCCGGGCACGAGGTCATGATCGCCACTGGCCGGTCCCTCAACGCCACATTGCCCATCATCGAGAAAATCGGCATCGAGCGCGGCTACGCTGTCTGCTGCAACGGCGGAGTAACCCTGCGGCTCCACCCCGGGCTCGACGGCGGCTACGAGGTCATCCACAAAGCCACCTTCGACCCCGGGCCCGCCCTCCGCGCGCTCCGGGAGCGGCTTCCCTCAGCCAAGTACGCGCTGGAGGACGCTGACGGGAACTTCCTGTCCACCGAGCGCTTCCAGGACCCCAGTTTCGGCGTCGAGGCTGTCGGCGTGGATTTCCACACCATGCTCGAAGCCACGGCTGTGCGCGTGGTGGTTTTCAGCACTGAGAACACCCCCGAAGAGTTCAACGAGGCGATTGAGCACGTGGGCCTCGCCGGGGTCACCTACTCGGTGGGCTGGACGGCCTGGCTGGACATCGCCGCGGCCGGTGTGACCAAAGCGAGCGCGCTGGAGAACCTCCGGGGGAGGCTCGGCATCGAACAGCACCTCACGGTGGCCATCGGCGACGGCCGCAACGACATCGAGATGCTCAGCTGGGCCGGACGGGGCGTGGCCATGGGGCAGGCGCCGGAGGAAGTCATCGCCGCTGCGGATGAGGTTACCCACTCCGTGTTCGACGACGGCGCCGCCCACGTGCTGCGCAGCCTGCTCTAACGCCGTACAAGGCAGAATGGACAGCATGACCCTCACGACGTTCGCCCTCATCCGCCACGGCCAGACAGACTGGAATGCGCAGCGCCGGCTGCAGGGATCCACTGACATTCCCCTGAACGACGTCGGCCGGTCCCAGGCGCGCGACGCCGTCGCTGTGTTGTCCGCTTACGAATGGGACGCGATCGTCTCCTCGCCGCTGAGCAGGGCCGCCGAAACCGCGGACCTGATCGCAGCCGGCCTGGGCCTCAGCGATGTCCGCCGCGTTCCGGAGCTGGCAGAACGCAGTTTTGGCCCCGCCGAGGGCATGCAGGCAGGGCCTGAACTGGAGGCAATGCGTGCCCCCGGTGGTTTCCGCGGCGCCGAAAGCGAGGAGGAGGCAGCGGACCGGGGGCTGGCGGCGCTTGAGGCACTTGCCGAGGAATTCCGCGGCAGCCGGCTCCTCGTCGTCGCCCATGGAACGCTCCTGAGGGTCACCCTCAGCCGCGCCGTGGGAAGTACCCTGACCAGCATCGACAACGCGGTGCTGAACCTGGCGCACCACCATGCCATCGACGGCTGGCAGCTGGAATACTTCAACGGCGAACCGGTGATGGCCGCGACCCAGCGCTAACGCAGGCAGCCGCTAGCGCACCTCAAGGATCAGGGCCAGCAATCTGGCCGCCGCCGGCCGGGCCGCGTGCTCCTCATTCCACTGGGCCCGCGCCACCGCCTTGCTCACGGCCTGCGTGGTGATGCCCAGTTCCTGGGCCACCGCCTTCTGCTGGCCGCGGACGCCGGGGGTCATCAGGTCAAGCACCCGCCATTCGGCCCCGGACCTGTCCCGCACGATGTGCCCCAGCAGCCGCAGTACGGCCTCTGCGTCATGGGCGATGTCCGCCAGCGGCCCCTCCACCGCAACCGGAACCCGCTCCTTGCTGTTCCGGAGCCGGTCCACTGCACGCCGCGCGTACACCAGGCCGTGGCCGGACGCGTCCTTGATCTGGTTTGGCAGCGGCTCGTTGACAGGCCCGACGCCGATCCCCACGTACCAGGACCCGCAGCGGAGCGCGATCATTGCGGCCTCCACCGCCTGGTGCGGACAGTCCACGATGCCTTGGACCTCGTCCTCCACCGACCGGTCGAAGTCGAGGCGCGCAGGAATATGCCGCAGGTCCTTGAGGAGCTGCGGCACCCGGTCGCCATCGCGCCGGCTATCGGTCTGGTTGATTGTCAGCGTGAACATCTGAATCCAAAGACTACCGGTTGGTAGCAGCCCCAGGGCAAGCGGGGTTGCCTCTCGCTGGCCCATCTGGTGCGATGGGGGAACGGCCGGCCCCGGCGGTGACCAACAAGGGGGCCATACGCAACGTGAGGACGGTTATGACCAGCAGCAGTGGGCCCGACGAACTTGAACTTGTGGACCGCTGGTGGCGCGCCGCCAACTACCTGTCCGTAGGACAGATCTACCTCCGTTCCAACCCGCTGCTGCGTGAACCGCTGAAGGCCGAACACACCAAGTCCCGGCTCCTGGGCCACTGGGGCACCACTCCCGGCCTGAACTTTGTCTACGCCCACCTCAACCGCGTGATCCGCCGCGACTCCGCCGAGATGCTCTTCGTGGCAGGTCCCGGCCATGGCGGGCCCGCCGTCGTCGCCAACGCCTGGCTGGAAGGCACCTACTCCGAGATCTATGGCCATGTGGGCAATGACGTCGACGGCATGGCGGAGCTTTTCCGGCAGTTTTCCTACCCGGGCGGCATTCCCAGCCACGCCGCCCCCGAAACGCCCGGCTCCATCAGTGAGGGCGGTGAACTCGGGTACTCCCTGGCCCACGCCTACGGCTCGGTGCTGGACAATCCCCAGCTGGTCACCGCCGTCGTCATTGGGGACGGCGAGGCGGAAACCGGGCCGCTCGCCGCCAGCTGGCACTCCCACAACTTCCTGGACCCGGCCGCTGACGGTGCCGTGCTGCCCATCCTGCACCTGAACGGCTACAAGATCGCCAACCCCACCGTCCTGGCGCGGATGCCCGAAGAGCAGCTGGAACAGCTCCTGCGCGGCTACGGCCATGAGCCGTATTTCGTCACGGTCAAGGACCCGGACAACACCGAACAGGCGCACCGCGATTTTGCGGAGGTTTTGGACCGTTGCCTTGCGGATATCCGCACCATCCAGGATTCCCGGCGGACGCCGCAGGCCGGTATGGAAGATCTTGCTGGTGCCCCGCGCTGGCCCATGATCGTCCTGCGCTCGCCCAAAGGCTGGACGGGGCCGCGCGTGGTGGACGGGCTGCAGGTTGAAGGGACGTGGCGGAGCCACCAGGTGCCGCTCGCGGAGGTCCGCACCGACGCAGGGCACCTGAAGCAGCTGGAAGAGTGGCTCCAGTCCTACCGGCCGGAGGAATTGTTCGACGGCGACGGGCGGCTGCGGCCCGACGTCGCCGTGGCAGCACCTGCCGGACCACTCAGGATGAGCGCCACGCCGCACGCCAACGGGGGACTGCTCAGGAAGGCCCTGAAGCTGCCCGCGTACCGGGACCACGCCGTCGAAGTCCCGCAGCCGGGAACGGAACGCGTGAGCCCCATGATCACGCTCGGCTCGTGGATGCGGGACGTCATCTCGCTGAATATGGAAACCTTCCGGCTTTTCGGCCCGGACGAGACCGCGTCCAACCGGCTGCAGAACGTCTACGAGGTCACCGACAAGGTGTGGCAGTACCGGATTGACGACGCCGACGAGCACCTCGCGCGTTCCGGCAGGGTGATGGAGGTGCTGAGCGAACACCTGTGCCAGGGCTGGCTGGAGGGTTACCTGCTGACCGGACGGCACGGGGTCTTCAGCTGCTACGAGGCCTTCATCCACATTGTCGACTCCATGTTCAACCAGCATGCCAAGTGGCTGAAGGTGCACCGGCAGCTGCCTTGGCGCCAGCCGGTGCCCTCGCTGAACTACCTGCTGTCCTCCCACGTCTGGCAGCAGGACCACAACGGTTTCTCGCACCAGGACCCCGGCTTCATTGACCACGCCGTGAACAAGAAGGCCGAGGTCATCCGGGTTTACCTGCCGGCCGACGCTAACACCCTGCTGTGCGTCATGGCCCACTGCCTGGCCTCCACGGACTACGTGAACATCGTGGTCAGCGGCAAGCAGCCCTCGCCCACGTGGCTGGGCCCGGCCGACGCCGCCAACCACTGCCGCCGGGGGCTGGGGATCTGGGACTTCGCCGGGTCGGAGGTGCCCGGCGAGGAGCCCGACGTCGTGATGGCCTGCGCGGGCGACGTGCCCACGGTGGAGACGGTGGCGGCGGCGGAACTGCTGAGGGAGGGTGCGCCCGGGCTGAAGGTCCGGGTGGTGAACGTGGTGGACCTGATGCGGCTGCAGGACGAGAGCGAGCACCCGCACGGGCTCCCGGCGCGGGATTTCGACGGGATCTTCACGGCGGACAAGCCCATCATCTTCGCCTACCACGGCTATCCGGCGCTGATCCACAGGCTGGCCTACCGCCGCAGCAACCAGGACGGGCTGCACGTGCGGGGCTACAAGGAAGAGGGGACCACCACCACGCCGTTCGACATGGCCATGCTGAACGGCATTGACCGGTTCCAGCTGGCCATTGACGCCATCGACCGGGTGCCCGGGCTGGCCGAGCGGCATTCGTCCCTCCGCCAGAGCCTCCAGGACCGGCGGATGCGGGCCCGGGAGCATACCCGCACGCACGGTGAGGACCCGGAGGAGATCCGGAACTGGCAGCTCGGCTGACTCACAGGAGTTTTTGTCCAGATATGCAGCCTTCCGACGGGGCAAAGCCTGCATATCTGGACAAAAAAATTCTTCAGGTGACCAGTCCGTCGAGGCCGCACGAGGGCAGGTGGATCCAGCCCTCGGTGCGGGCGGCCTCCACATGGGCTTCGCCAGGACGCTCCGTCAGCCCGAGGGCAACGGCGCGGGCCGTGAGCGAGGCGATGACGGCGTCGAACATGTCGTCCGAGCCGGCCAGCTGATCCCCGTAGCCCTCCAAATCCAGCCACGGAGCCTGCTCCCTCAGGTTGACGAGGAGTGCGGCACGCCGTTCCGCCTCGGAACTGCCCCGTCCCTTGTAGCCCCGGGCGTTCAACCCCCAGAGCTTCAGCGAGGCTGCCGGGTAAACCTCCGCAAGGCGTCGGGAACCGTCCCGGAGCTGCGGTCCGTGGAGCGCGGCGATCTTTGCCTGGATCACGGCGCACCGCATGGCGGGATGCGCCAGCCTGTCGGCGGAAACACTCAGCGGTATCAGGCCTGTCCGGCCCGTGACGAACCGGTCCGTGTCCCGGTAGGCCAGCAGCCGCCGTCCTTCTATGCCGTCATACGCCAGGACGGGCCCGGCGTCGAAGGCCAGGTGGCCGGCAAGAAACGGAATCAGCGCGTCCGGCCAACCGACCGGGCAGTCCACACCGGTCATGTCGCTGGCGCCGAAGAGCGAAACGATTTCCTGGTCCTGGACGTCCAGCCCGAGGTGCACCAGCCGGGCTGATCCGCGGCTCCACTCGATGACAGCCACGGCCGTCTTTTTGGCAGCCGCGGCCAGGTCCACTCCGAGCGTCCTCACGTGACCAGACTCTACCGCCGCCGCCTGGCGGCGCCGTCTGCCGCCGCCCGCGGTGGACCTTGGATGACGACCTGCCGTGGTTCTGCAAGGCTGGTGGGTGGTGGGCCGCCCGGCTGGCCAGGCCCGAAAGGAACACCCTCATGCCATGGCTCGATGTGCTCGGCAACGACATCCACTACACGGACTCAGGCCGCGGCCAGCCGGTGGTGCTGCTGCATGGGCATGCCTCGGCCGCGGCATGCTGGGAACCGATCATCCAGGAGCTCGAGCGGGACTTCCGGGTGCTGGCGTACGACACCTACGATCACGGCTGGTCATCGAACTCCCCGCGGCAGGGCCCGCTGGTTGACCGGGCCGAGGAGCTGGAGCATTTCATAAGCTCCCTGGGCCTTGAGGACCCCATTATTGTGGGGCAGTCCATGGGCGGCATGACCACGCTCCGCTGGGCCGTCCGCCACCCCGGCAGCGCGGCTGCCCTGGTGGTCTGCGGGATGGGATGGCCGCTGGTGGTGCCGCCGCCGGGACAGGAAGGCCAGCCGGAAAAGTTCGAGGTCTTCAGCTCGCTCGACCAGGATGAGCGGATCTGGCTGGGCGTGGGAAACTCCTTCACGGAGCGGTGGATCGCGGACAACCCGAAGGACTTCGCCCGCTATATCAGGGTCCGTTCAACCGCTACGGCCATTGAAGCCGCCAGGCACCCGCGCAGCCTCGAACAAAGCCAGGGGGAGTTCCTCAGCGCGGACCCGCGGGACATCGCAGCTTTCCAGCAGGGCCTGGAATCAGTGGCCAGTCCGCTGGTGGTGGTGATCGGGGACGGGGAGAGGCCGCGCATCCGCCGGGGCGCGGAGCACGTTGCCGCCACGGTGCCCGGCACCCGCCTCCTGGTTGTAGCCGACGCCGGCCACAATGCCTACTTCCAGCGCCAGGACATCCTGGTGGAGGCGATCCGCACCGCAGTTTCCACCACCCGGGGACGCCGGCGGGCCTGATCAGGCCGGCGCTCCGAGGTGTACTGGAGGGCGCCCGGGATGCCGCCTTTTTCGCCAAGGCTGTCACCGCGGGCAAAACGTGACCAAAGCGCCCGCAGTTCCCGCCCCACGGCGTCCACATCCTCCCATCCGGCACCGGAGATCAGGCCCGCGCCATCCCAGGTGTTCCGGTTCCCGAAGAGCAGCGGAAGGTCGATGGTGTGCGCGGCGCCAAGGACGTTCCCCGGGGCATGCCAGTGCAGCTCGTAACGGTGGGCCATGCCGCCGGCCAGGACGTGCCGGCGCGCGAACTTCCGGGCCGCCCGGCCGTACACGGTTTCGGTGACCACCCAGTTGATGGCCCTGAGGGTGGCTGGCCCGGCAACCGGAATACCATCCAGCCGGCTGAGGTAGGGGCTGCGGGGGAGGAAGAGCCTCGCCTCCTCCGAGGTGTGTCCGATCAGGATCTCGATGCCGGGCGCGGAGCGGTTCCAGGCGTCCTCGATCTCGGCTTCCTCCGGCAGCGGCGCGTGCCCGTACTGCGTCCCGAACGGCATCGCGGCCAGCATCCCAAACTTCCGGGCCACCTGCGCCACATGGTCCTCCCGCTCCACCACCTCCATGGCGGGAGTCTCTTCGGTCACAGCCTCTGCGGCGATGCCCATGGCATGGTTCATTTTTGCCCGGCCCCGGGAGATGCCCAAGGGGGCGCTCTGGATGATGGCACGCTGGAACAGGGCCGGCGCTTCTGGCGTCGCCATCAAGTGGGCGATCGCGTCACCGCCTGCGGACTGGCCGAAAGCAGTCACCCGGCGTGGGTCGCCGCCAAATGCGGAAATGTTGCGCTGCACCCAGCGGAACGCCTCGAGCTGGTCAAGGAGCCCCAGGTTGGCAGGCCTGCCGGAGCGGGTTGCCAGGAACCCGAACAGCCCCAGCCGGTAGGTCACCGAGACCACGATCACGCGGTTCTCGGCTACCAGCACTGCGGGGTCAAAGATGGCAAGGTCACCGGATCCGGTGGTGTAGGAACCGCCATGGATCCACACCATCACGGGCAGCTGCAAGCTTTCCGGGCTGGAAAGCTCCACGTCAGCGGGCAAGGTGATGGACAGGTTCTGGCAGTCCTCGCTGCCCGGCAGTTCGCCATACCGGGTGCCCAGGATGTCGTCCAGGAACGGCACCGGCCCCTGCGGGCAGGCGGGGGCGGGGGAGGTTGCAGCGTACGGTTCGGTCCAGTCAGGTGCCGGAACCGGCGGCTGGAAACGCCCGGCGGTGGCGTATGGAATCCCGGTGGCGCGGAGGACGTTGCCGTCCCGCCAGCCTGTGACAGGACCGCATGGGGGAGTAAACAAGGGCTCGGAACTCACAGGGCAACGATTCCACAGTTTCCTGGGAGTTTTCGTCCACTTATGCAGGGTTGGAAGGCGGCGAAGCCTGCATATCTGGACAAAAACTCCGGGAATGACGACGGCGGGGGGGGGGGGGGGGGGGGTGGGGGGCCCCCCCCCCCCCCCCCCGGGGGTTGTTTTTTGGGGGTGGGGGGGGGGGGCGCCCGCCCGCGGCCGCGCGCCCCGGGCCGGGGGGG
>NZ_JAJOMC010000030.1 GCF_021129155.1 Arthrobacter sp. AK04 | reverse complement strand
CGCCCCCCCCCCCGCCCCCCCCCCCCCCCCCGCCGGCGCGGCCGGCGCGGCGGCCCCGCCCCCCCCCCCCCCCCCCCCCCCCCCCCCCCCCCGTCCGTGTTTAAGGTGCTGGTTATAAATCTCACCGCCGCGGGGAATAGACTGAAGTAATTAAAACGGTGGTGAGGGGTACTTCATTGGAAGAGCGTTCGGCGTCAGCGCCAGCGGCACAAGGAGACAAGAGTGCTGCCAACGGTACGCAGGCCGGGGTGGCCTCGTCCGCGCGCCCTGGCCCGCTGGTACCGGTCGACAACTCCGGCTCCCGCCCCACCTTTCCCGGCCGCCGGGAACGCACCCGCTCCAGGCTCGCCCGGCTGACGGGGCGCAGCACAGCGACGTATTCGCCAATCCTTGAGCCCCTGCTAAGGACTGTCCGGGCCAACAACCCCAAAGAGGACTTCGACCTCATCCAGCGGGCCTTCGACGTCGCGGAGCAAAGCCACCGCGGGCAGAAGCGCAAGAGCGGCGACCCCTACATCACGCATCCCGTGGCCGTCGCTACAATCCTGGCGGAACTTGGGCTGAGTGGAACCACCCTGGCCGCGGCCCTGCTGCACGACACGGTGGAGGACACGCCCTACACCCTCGCCGACTTGAAGCGGGATTTCGGTCCCGAAGTGGCCATGCTGGTGGACGGTGTGACCAAGCTGGACAAGGTCAGCTTTGGTGAGGCGGCGCAGTCCGAGACCGTCCGCAAAATGGTTGTTGCCATGGCAAAGGACATCCGGGTCCTGATGATCAAACTGGCGGACCGGCTGCACAACGCACGGACCTGGCGGTTCGTCTCCGCAGAATCCTCGGCCCGGAAGGCCCGCGAGACGCTGGAGATCTTTGCGCCCCTGGCCCACCGGCTGGGCATGAACACCATCAAGTGGGAGCTGGAGGACCTCTCCTTCGCTGCGCTGTACCCCAAGGTCTATGAAGAGATCGTCCGGATGGTGGGGGACAGGACCCCCGAGCGGGAGAAGAGCCTGAGCGTCATTCGCGACCAGATCACCGAAGACCTCCGTACCGCGAAGATCAAGGCGACCATCACCGGCCGCCCCAAGCACTACTACTCCATCTACCAGAAGATGATCGTCCGCGATAAAGACTTCGACGACATCAACGACCTCATGGGTGTCCGTGTCCTTGTGGACTCCGTCCGTGACTGCTACGCCGCCCTGGGCACCATGCACTCGCGCTGGAACCCGCTGCCCGGCAGGTTCAAGGACTACATCGCGATGCCCAAGTTCAATATGTACCAGTCGCTGCACACCACGGTGATCGGGCCCGGTGGCAAGCCGGTTGAGATCCAGATCCGTACCCATGAGATGCACCGCCGTGCTGAATACGGTGTGGCTGCGCACTGGAAGTACAAGGACCAGCCCAACCGGACCGCGGTTGGCCCCGGCAGCCCCCGGGACGGGGACATGGGCTGGCTGCGTTCGCTGGTGGACTGGCAGCAGGAAACCTCGGATCCGGGCGAATTCCTGGACTCCCTCCGCTTCGAAATCAATGCACGGGAAGTTTTTGTCTTCACCCCCAAGGGCGAAGTCATGGCGCTGCCCGCCGGTTCCACTCCCGTGGACTTTGCGTACGCAGTCCACACCGAAGTGGGCCACCGGACCATCGGTGCCCGGGTCAACGGAAAACTGGTTCCGCTTAACAGCGAACTGAACCACGGCGACTGGGTGGAGATTTTCACCTCCAAGGCCGAAGGTGCCGGGCCCAGCCAGGACTGGCAGCACTTCGTCAAGAGCGCCCGGGCACGGAACAAGATCCGCCAGTGGTTCAGCAAGGAACGCCGGGAAGAGGCAATCGACCGCGGCAAGGAACTGTTGACCCGTGCAATGCGAAAGCAGAACCTTCCGCTGCAGCGGCTGATGACGCATGAGGCCCTCGCCGCGGTGGCAGAGGATTTCAAGTACGTTGACATTTCGGGCCTTTACGCCGGGGTGGGCGACGGGCATACGTCCGCCCAGTCGGTCATGGAAAAGCTGGTGGAAAGCCTCGGCGGCAACGAGAGCGCCGACGACGACATCACCGAAGTCAGCATCCCCACCCAGGTCACCAAGGCACGCTTCTCCGACTCGGGCGTGGTGGTCCGCGGCGTCGGCGACGTCTGGGTCAAGCTGGCCCGCTGCTGCACACCCGTCCCCCCTGACCCGATCCTTGGGTTCGTGACCCGGGGCTCGGGAGTCTCCGTGCACAGGACGGACTGCACCAACATCTCGGACCTGAAGGACCAGCCCGACCGCATTGTGGACGTGGACTGGGCGCCAACGCAGTCCAGCGTCTTCCTGGTCGAGATCCAGGTGGAAGCGCTGGACCGCAAGTCGCTGCTGTCCGACGTCACCCGGGTCCTTTCCGAGAACCACGTGAACATCCTGGCAGCCAGCGTGCATACCTCCACGGACCGGGTGGCGATCTCAAAGTTTGCCTTCGAGATGGGCGACCCCAAGTACCTGAGCCACGTCCTCAGCGCTGTCCGCAGAATCGACGGCGTGTTCGACGTTTACCGGACCACCGGCAACAAGCGCCGGAGCTAGCGCGGCAAGCTTTTCCAGGGCCGCGCGCTTGTGGGGCACGCGGGGCGTTGCTTCTATGGCCAGGACAAGCAGGCGAAGGCGCACGTCCTTTTGCGGGCGTGCCAGCAAACCCTCCAGCGCGGGGATGGCCCTGCCGGCGTCCACGTGCAGGGCAATGTCCAGGGCAGTCCGCAGCGGGCTGGAGACCATCAGGCCGCCGAGGCTGACCACGTCAAAAGGTCCAAGCTTCACCTCGTGCAGGGTGCAGCCCCTGGTGTTCCGGAGGCTTGAAACCCTCCGTTTGGCATCCACCAGCAGGGCCAGCCTGTCCGGTTCCGGGGCGCAGCCGTAGATCCACGCTGCCGTCATGCGGCCGGCAACCACCCTTTGCCTGACCGGCAACGGCACCGCCCCGGCCGCCGCACGTGCACGCAGTTGCGGGGACGCGGCCACTCCGGGCAGCGTATACCCGCGGTGGTGCAGCCGGTCCAGGAGTCCGTCCGCGGCGAGGGTTTGCAGTTCCGGTATGGCGAAGGGCATGTCCGGGACATAGAGCTCAGGGAAGCGGGGTGCTGCCGCAGATGGTGGGCCTTGGCCGGCGCACCCCGATGCAATCGCCATTCTGCCTCCCTCCCGCGCCGCCCGTTAACGGGGCCCGCCCGGGGCGGGTTATGGGTATAACCGGACCGGGCCTGTCCCTGTTAAGGGCCTGCACTGGGACGTTGGCCTGCAGAGCAGGCTGACGAGGCGGGTGCGTGGCTTAGGAAAGTTCGCTGGCCGAGCGCTGGATCTGGTCGAGCCAGGCCTGGCGCGCCTCGAGGGCTTCCTGGGCAGCTTTGATCTTGCGCTGGTCGCCGGTCTTCTCTGCCTTGGCAAGATCGTCCTGAAGGCCTGCGATCGCGGATTCCAGCTGGGACAGGGCGCTGTTGGTGCGCGCCTTCCGCTCCGGGTTGGAGCGCTGCCACTGCTCTTCCTCAGCGTTGCGGACGGCATCTTCAACCTTGCGGAGCCCGGCCTCGATACGGCCCATATCGCCGCGCGGGACCTTGCCTGCTTCTTCCCACCGGTCACGGATCGACTGCAGTGCCTTCTTGGCTGCGGCCAGGTCCTTGACCGGAAGGATAGCGTTGGCTTCCACCAGGAGCGCCTCCTTGACGGTGAGGTTGGCCGAGTATTCCTGGTCGATCTCGTCGTTGGCAGCCTGGCGGTTCGTGAAGAACACATCCTGGGCCGCACGGAACCGGGCCCACAGGGCGTCGTCGTCCTTGCGGCTGGCGCGCGGTGATGCTTTCCACTGGTCCATCAGCCTGCGGTACTCGCCGGCGGCAAAACCCCAGTCCGTGGAGGTGGACAATGCTTCGGCCTCGGCGATCAGCTTCTCCTTGGCGGACTTCGCCGCGGAGTTGTTGCTGTCCAGCTGCGAGAAGTAGGCGCGGCGGTGGCGGTCGAAAACAGTCCGTGCTGCCCGGAACCTCTTCCACAGGGCGTCCTCGTTGCTGCGGCCCAGGCGCACGCCGCTCTTCTGGGCTGCTTTCCAGCTCTCGAAGAGTTCGTTCATGCGGGCACTGGAGGTCTTCCACTGAGTCTGCGCGGGGTCCTGGCCGGAGATCTGCTCGGCTTCGGCAACAATTGCCTCACGGGCTGCGAGTTCCGACGCGCGGACAGCGTCGTGCTCGGCCTTTTCGGCCTTCTCCAGCTCACCGATCTGTTCGGCGAGCTTGTCCAGCCTCGCCTCGGCCGCACGGAGGTCGCCCACCATGTTCCGTTCCGCAAGCTGCTCGCGGAGATGGGTGACGGTTTTTTGCATGTCCGTGCTGGGTGCCTTGGAGCTGACGCGCTGCTCAAGCAGCACAATCTGGGCCACGACGTCGTCATACTTCCGCGCAAAGTAGGCAAGGGCTTCGTCGTCGCTGACGCCCGGGTATTGCCCGACGGCGTGCTCGCTGCCGTCAATGGTCAGGAATACATGGCCGTCGCCTTCAACCCGGCCCCACTTCGAGGCCTCGGCCAAAGAGGTGGCAGGCGCTGCCGGAACAGCAGCTGCAGCGGGGGCGGCAGCGGCGGGCTTCGGGCGGGAAGCGAATGCGGCCGGCGACGGTGCTGCTGCCCGGGCGGAAGGTGCAGGGGCCGGCGCAGTTGCCGGCGCGGGGGCAGGGGCCGAATTGTCATCAGCAGGAGTGTCATCCGCGGGAGCGGAGGGACCAGCCTCGCTTGCAGCAGGTTCTGCTGCGGCAGCCCCGGCTTCGGGAGCTTCCACTGCCGTGGTACCGGATGCCTCAGTTCCTGCGCCGTCAGCCGCGGGGGCCGCCGCTTCGGTCAGGTCTGTTGCTGTTTCGTCGGATTTCTGACTGTCTGTCACCGCTAAAAGTCTTTCGCTTGGAGGGAAATACTCACGTACTGCACCGCAGCCGTACCGGCCGGGCTTCCTACTTCAGAGAAAACGAGTCTATCGTGACTGGTTCGACGGGCGCGCCGTCCGTGTCGCTGCTGCCCGGCGTGATGCCGGCGGCGGCCAGGTTGGACACCACATCCAGCCCCGATGTCACCTTCCCCACCACGGTGTAGCCGCCGGCGCTGTCCGCGGGGATGACCGTGTCTTTGTAGACAATGAAGAACTGGGTGCCGTTTCCGTACGCGTTGTTGCCGGTCCGGGCCACTGCGATGGTTCCGGCCGGATAGGCATTGTCCGCCGGCGTGTTCTCCAGCGGACCCCAGGTGTAGTCCGGCTCGCCCTGCCCGTCGCCGGTGGGGGAGCCGCACTGCAGGACGCCGAAGGTCTCCCCGGTGGTGAGGCGGTGGCAGGTCTTGCCGCTGAAGTAGCCCTCGTCGCTGAGCGACTTGAACACGGCTGTTGCCTGGGGAGCGTCCGTTCCATTGAGCTCCACGCCGAGCGCGCTGCCGTTCAGGACGAGCTCTCCGGTAAAGGTCTGCCCCGCGGCGGTGTCCGCAGCGGGGATGTTGGGGCCGTTGGTTGCCTGGGCGGACGGGCTTGCGGACGGCGCCGCCGACGCGGACGGGCTGCTCAGCCCGGCTTCTGCGGCGGCGAACTCTTCCTCGCTGGGGTTGCCGGCAAAAGCAGTGAGTTGAAGGACGACGGCGAGGACAACGGCGGCCGCTCCGGCACCGGCGGCGATGAGGTTGTCGCGTTTGCGCCTGCTTTCCTGGTCCCGCCGCATGGCCCGCTTGGCTTCCATCTGCTGGATGCGCCGTCGCGTTTCGCGGGCACTGCGTGAACTGGCCGCCAAGGGTCCTCCTCATAGTCGGGCTGCAGCACGGTGCGGCTGTGGACCGCGTGCGCTGGCATGGGGCAGCCGGGCCTGCCGGTCCGCCGCATTGGAGAAGCCGGCGGAAGACGACATAAACTGACTGCCGCACATAGTTTATGCATGACTGGCCGGGGTGCCGCCGCCGTAAACCCGTTTCGGGCCAATTGCCGCACACGTCCCTGCCGCCGTTCACCAAGAGGAGAAACTCCACCATGGCACGCACCGCCTCCCTGTCCGGATTCCCCGAGTGGCTTCCCGAGGAGCGGCTGGTGGAGCTCCATGTGCTGGATACCCTGCGCCGGGTGTTCGAGCTGCACGGGTTCTCTTCCATTGAAACCCGGGCCGTGGAAACGGTTGGCCAGTTGCTGCGCAAGGGGGAGATCGACAAGGAGGTGTACGGGCTGAGCCGCCTCCAGGAGGACGAAGGTGAGGCGAAAGGCAAAGGCGATGCGCACGCACTGGCCCTGCACTTCGACCTCACGGTCCCGTTCGCCCGCTACGTCGTCGAAAACGCCGGCTACCTGGCGTTCCCCTTCCGGCGCTACCAGATTCAGAAGGTATGGCGCGGCGAACGCCCGCAGGAAGGCCGCGCCCGGGAGTTTACCCAGGCGGACATTGACGTGGTGGGCGACGGCGAGCTGCCGTTCCGCTACGACGTCGAGATTGCCCTGGTGATCGCTGAAGCGCTGAGCGCCCTCCCCATTCCGGACTTCCGCCTCCGCATCAACAACAGGAAGCTCGCCGAGGGTTTCTACCGCGGTCTTGGCCTGGACGACACGGCCGGCGTGCTGCGGAGCATCGACAAACTCGAAAAGGTCGGCCCCGCGAAGGTCGCGGAACTGTTGAAGGCGGAACTGGGCGCCACCGACGACCAGGCGCAGAAAGCCCTGCAGCTGGCCGGAATCCGCACCGAGGACACCTCCTTCGTGGCGCAGGTCCGCGCGCTGGGTGTCACCAATGATCTGCTCGAAGAGGGCCTCAGCGAGCTTGAACAGGTCATTGACGCGGCCGTCCAGCGGGCACCGGGCAAGGTGGTGGCGGACCTCAGCATCGCCCGCGGCCTGGACTACTACACCGGGACAGTGGTGGAAACCGTCCTGGTGGGACACGAGCAGCTGGGCTCCATCTGCTCCGGCGGCCGGTATGACGCGCTGGCCTCGAAGGGGAACCGGAAGTTCCCGGGCGTCGGACTTTCCATCGGCGTCACCCGGCTGGTGTCCCGCATCCTGAGCCAGGACCTGGCCAAGGCCTCGCGCTCGGTTCCCACTGCCGTGCTGGTGGCACTGACGCACGATGACAGCTGGGACGCCGCGCAGGACGTGGCCGCCCAGCTGCGCAGCCGCGGAATTCCCACCGAGGTGGCCGCGAAGGCGGAAAAGTTCGGCAAGCAGATCAAGTTCGCCGACCGGCGCGGCATCCCGTTCGTCTGGTTCACGGACGACGACGGCACGCACCAGGTCAAGGACATCCGGACCGGCGAACAGGTAGTCGCAGCCCCGGAAACCTGGACGCCGCCGGCCGAAGACCTGGCAGTGCAGGTGTCTACGGCTGCTGAGCCGGCTGCAGCAGCCGTATAACTGCTCTGCACCCTCGGCGCCCTGCGCCGCCGTCGTGGGGCACTTTGGCACAGACCCGCCGTCGATTCTTCCGTACACGGCCAGTGGGCCGACCAATGTGCCCCGCGACGGTCCCGCTCCGCGCCGTGGACCGCGCTAGTGCCGCGGCCGCAGCACCAGCCACCGCCCCGCCACGCCTGCTGCCAGCACGGCCGCCATGGTCAGGACCGACGCCGGCGGCAGGGTGAAGGCCAGCAACAGGCAGGCTGCAAAGCCGACTGCGTTCAGCCACTTGGGTGCGTACCCCGGGTGCACGGCCAGGGTGTACGCGGAAGCGTTGGCCACAGCGTAGTAAATCAGCACGCCAAAGCTGGAGAAGCCCACCACCGTCATGACGTCCGTGGTGAGGAGAAGCAGGATTACGACGGCGGCCACGGCGAGTTCGGCCACGTACGGAACAGTGTGCTTTCCCCCCACCTTCGCCAGCGGCGAGGGCAGGTCCCGTTCCCGTGCCATGGCCATGGTGGTCCGGCCCACGCCCGTGATCAGTGCCAGCAGGGCTCCCAGGCAGGCGGCGGCGGCGCCCACCTGCACCAGTACTGCACCTCCCTCGAACCGTGACTCGAGCACCGCGTCCAGCAGCGGCGTCCGGGTTGCGGCGAGCTGCCCGCCGGGAAGGTGGTTCAGCAGGAGCAGTGACAAGGCCAGGTAGATCGCGAACGCTGCAGCCAGGGCGGCAATGATTGCGCGCGGGATGGCCCGGGCAGGATCCTTGACCTCCTCGCCCAGCGTGGCGATCCGCGCGTAGCCGGCAAAGGCAAAGAACATCAGTCCAGCTGCCGGCAGCACCCCGCCCAGCGACGCTTCGACCGCGGGGCCGCCGCTGCCGGCGCCGGGATGGGGCCCCACGGCCGCGGCTACGGCGACAAAGGCGAGGGTGGCCAACACGATGCACAGCAGGATCCGCGTGAGCAGCGCCGTACGGGTGATGCCCAGCAGGTTGACGCCGGTGAGGACAACCACGGCCGCCACGGCCGCCGGCACTTCGTAGCCGGGCCAGGCATAGCTGCCGAACGTCAGTGCCATGGCGGCGCAGGACGCAGTCTTCCCGGTGACGAAGCCCCAGCCGGCAAGGAATCCCGGCCACTGGCCAAGCTGTTCGCGGCCATAGACGTAGGTTCCTCCGCTGGTGGGATACTTTGCGGCGAGGGCGGCCGAGGCGACGGCGTTGCAGTAGGCAACCACCCCGGCAATGACCACCGACAGGGCCAGCAACTGGCCTGCCAGCGCGGCCGCAGGCGCGAAGACAACAAAGACCCCCGCTCCCAGCATTGAGCCGAGTCCGATGGCCGTGGCATCAAACGTGCCAAGCCTGCGTTGAAGTTGCTGGTGTGCGCTCATGCGGTGGCAGTCCCTTTGCAGCGGGTAAACTCGAACGGGATTGTTCCCGAAACGATCTTATTTAACTTCCAGATCGACTTCCCGCCGTAACCCCGCAGAAAGGCGTGCTGTGCTGCGCACACATGACCTCGGATCCCTTCGTTCCGAGCACATTGGACAAACCGTAACCCTGGCCGGCTGGGTTGGCCGCCGCCGTGATCACGGTGGTGTGGCCTTCGTGGACCTGCGTGATGCTTCCGGCGTGGCACAGGTGGTGGTCCGCGAGGAAGAAGTCTTCCACGGCCTGCGCAACGAGTACGTCCTGCAGATCATCGGCACCGTTTCCAAGCGGCCGGAGGGCAATGAGAACCCGGCCCTGGCCACGGGCGAAATCGAGGTCATGGCCGAAAAGGTCACCATCCTCAACACCTCCGACCCCCTTCCGTTCCAGATCGACGAGCACGTCGAAGTGGGCGAGGAAGCACGCCTGAAGCACCGTTACCTGGACCTCCGCCGCCCGGGCCCCGCCCGCAACCTGCGGCTGCGCTCCGAGGCCAACCGCGTGGCCCGCGAACTGCTGCACCAGGACGGCTTCGTTGAGGTGGAGACCCCGACGTTGACCCGTTCAACACCTGAAGGTGCCCGCGACTTCGTTGTGCCGGCCCGCCTGGCGCCCGGTTCCTGGTATGCGCTGCCGCAGTCGCCCCAGCTGTTCAAGCAGCTCCTGCAGGTGGGCGGTTTTGAGAAGTACTACCAGATTGCCCGCTGCTACCGTGACGAGGATTTCCGTGCGGACCGGCAGCCGGAGTTCACGCAGCTGGACATCGAAGCCAGCTTCGTGGAGCAGGACGACGTCATTGCCCTGGGCGAGAACATCGTCAAGGCACTGTGGAAGCTCATCGACGTCGAAATTCCGACGCCGATCCAGCGCATCACCTACCACGACGCCATGGCACGCTTCGGCTCGGACAAGCCGGACCTCCGTTTCGGCGTGGAGCTGACGGAGCTGACTGAGTTCTTCAAGGACACCAACTTCGGTGTCTTCAAGGCCCCCTACGTCGGTGCCGTGGTGATGCCGGGCGGCGCTTCGCAGCCGCGCCGGACCCTGGATGGCTGGCAGGAATTCGCCAAGCAGCGCGGGCACAAGGGATTGGCATACGTCCTCTTCAAGGAAGACGGCGAACTGGCCGGCCCCGTGGCCAAGAACCTCACCGAGGCAGAACGGGCAGGCCTGGCGGATGCCGTGGGAGCCAAGCCGGGCGACTGCATCTTCTTCGCCGCCGGCGACAAGTCTTCCGCCCGCGCCCTGCTGGGTGCGGCCCGTGTTGAAATCGGCCACCGCACCGGCCTGATCAACCCGGACGACTGGGCTTTCTGCTGGGTGGTGGACGCGCCGATGTTCGAGCCGGCGGCAGCAGCTGTGGCTTCCGGCGACGTGGCCGTCGGCGCCGGCCAGTGGACCGCAGTGCACCACGCGTTCACGTCCCCCAAGCCTGAGTACATGGACAGCTTCGATACGGACCCCGAGTCCGCGCTGGCATACGCCTACGACATCGTCTGCAACGGCAACGAAATCGGCGGCGGCTCCATCCGTATCCACCAAAGCGATGTCCAGGAACGGGTCTTCGAGGTCATGGGCCTTTCGCACCAGGACGCCCAGGAGAAGTTCGGCTTCCTGCTTGAAGGCTTCAAGTACGGTGCACCTCCGCACGGCGGCATCGCCTTCGGCTGGGACCGCGTCGTGGCGCTGCTGTCCGGCGTGGATTCGATCCGCGACGTGATCGCCTTCCCCAAGACCGGCAACGGCTACGACCCCCTGACCGCAGCTCCGGCGCCCATCACACCGCAGCAGCGCAAGGAAGCGGGCGTTGACTTCAAGCCTGAAGCGAAGAAGCCGGAAGAGGGCAAGTAGGCACTGTCCGTTTGGCCTGAAGGCCCTCCTGGAAGGGGGGCCTTCGGTCTGTCCAGAATCAGGAGTCCCTGTGGCCCCCAGCCGTTCGAGCCAGCCCGCCCGTACCTACGAAGCGCTCATGGATGCAGCCTGGCCCGCCCCCGAACGCCATGACCTGGGGGAGTGGGTCCTCCGGGCGGCGGACGGCGTTACGCAGCGGGCCAACTCCGTGTGGCCGCGGGACCCTGCACAGGAGCCGCAGGATGCGCTCCGGGAGGCTGCACGGTGGTACCGCACGCGGCGCCTCCCGCTGATCTTCCAGGTAGCGGACACGCCCGCCAACACCGGGCTCAACCAGCTGCTGGACGCCCAGGGCTTCACCCGCCAGTCCGAAACACTGATCATGGCCCGGCCTTCCGGATCCCAAGCCGGGCATCCGGAAGTCACAGGAGTGGAGATCCTCGACGAGCCCAGTGAGGAGTGGCTGCACCTTTGGTGGAGCGTGGACGGCAGGGGCGGTAGGCAGGAACGGGAGGCAGCGCGCGCGATCTTAACGGGGTGCCCTGGGCTGTATGCCCTCGCCAGGGACGACGACGGCGTCCCAGCCGCTGTTGGGCGCCTCGCCCTGGTGGGCGCCACCGGAGGAATCTACTGCATGGCGACATCGCCCGCGCACCGCAGGCGGGGCTATGCGACGGGGGTGCTCCAGGCGCTCCTGTCCGCCGGGAACGCACGGAACGTGGAGAGCTTCTGGCTGCTGGTTACTGCTGCCAACTCCGGCGCCCGGGAGCTCTACCAGCAGGCAGGGTTCAAGGGAGCAGGCCGCTATCTCTACCGCCAGGAGCGCCCCCGCCGGGCGCTGACAGGGTGCTAGTTCAGGGTGCGTCGGTGACCTGGATCCGCACCGCGCATGAATCCGCGGCTGCCTTGCGCAGCACGGCGGCCTTGGGATCGGGGACGTCAAGGTACGCCAGCCGTGGCATGGCGGCGTAGCCCTGCAGGGCAGGGTGCTGGAGGACAAGCCCCACCAAGGCCCGGTCACCCCCGGGCACCATGTATTCAAAGGGCTCACTGCTGAAGATGCGGGCAGCCTGTTCGGCGACAGCATCCACCAGGGCGTCCGCCTGGTTGGACCGCCGCCGGGCGAACCGCTGCTGGGACTGTCCGCCCGCGGCCGTCCGCGACTGCACATAGGTCGATCCCACCTTCGACGCCAGGGCCTGGCCCTCAGCCACCACCGCCACGCCGTAGCCTCCGCGCCTGGCCAGCAGCAGTCCCAGCCGCCGCGGCTGCGAGGCCAGGGAGGCCAGCCGCTCAAGGGCATCCGCGCCGCGGCCCGGCCGGCCGTCAACCGGCCAGGGGGACTGCAGGAGAGCTTCGGCGCCGTCCGCCGCCAGGAGGCGGAGGCCGTCGTCGTCATCACTAAGCTGGTATCCGCCGTGCGCTGCGCCGAACCTGTCCGCCCATCCGGCCAGCCGGCCGCCGGGAATGAAAGCGTTGCGCACGGAGGCCGGCCTGGCTCCGCCGGTGCTGCGTGCGGACATGGTTGCATTCCTTCACTGGGCGGCCTCCCGGGGAAAATCCGGAAGTGAACTCGAAGTAGCCTATCTATGTGGAAGATCTCTTCGGGCACGGCCGCGGCAATGATGATGACGACGACGACGGTTCCGTCGCCGCCGTTCGGCCTGCAGGGCCAGGGACCAACTCTTCCCCGCGCGGTCCGCTCGCCGTCCGGATGCGTCCCCGCACCCTTGACGAGGTAGTGGGCCAGCAGCACCTCCTCGGCCAGGGGTCGCCCCTGCGCCAGTTGGCTGCAGGAGCCGGCGCAGACACAACAGGCCCTGCGGGACCCACCTCGCTCATCCTTTGGGGCCCCCCGGGAACCGGCAAAACGACCCTCGCCCACGTTATTGCCCGCGGACAGGGCAGGAAGTTCGTGGAGCTCTCCGCAATCACCGCCGGTGTCAAGGACGTGCGGCGCGTGATGGACGAGGCCCTGACTGCCCGCGACCTCTACAAGACCACCACGGTCCTGTTCCTCGACGAGATCCACCGCTTCAACAAGGCCCAGCAGGATGCCCTGCTGCCCGGAGTCGAAAACCGCTGGGTGGTGCTGGTGGCCGCCACCACCGAGAACCCGTCGTTCTCCGTGGTGTCACCGCTGCTGTCCCGCTCGCTGCTGCTGACGCTCCGTCCGCTGACCGACTCGGACATTGAAGGACTGATCCAGCGCGCCGTCGCCGATCCCCGCGGGCTGGGCGGCAAAGTAGCCCTCAGCGAGGAAGCGCTCGACCACCTCGTCAGGCTTTCCGGAGGCGATGCACGCCGTGCCCTGACCGCGTTGGAGGCCGCCGCCGGCGTTGCGTTCGGGGATGCGGACGACGCAGGGGACGGGCCCGTCGCCGTCGAACTTAAACACACAGAGCGTGCCCTCGACGTTGCCGCCGTCCGGTACGACCGTGCCGGCGACCAGCACTATGACGTCATCAGCGCGTTCATCAAGTCCATCCGCGGCTCGGACGTGGACGCGTCCCTGCACTACCTCGCCCGCATGCTCGAGGCGGGGGAGGACCCGCGCTTCATCGCCCGGCGGATCGTGATATCCGCTGCGGAAGACGTTGGAATGGCCGATCCCACCGCACTGCAGACGGCAGTGGCAGCGGCGCAGGCGGTGCAGCTGATCGGCATGCCCGAAGGCCGGATCATCCTGGCGGAGGCCGTGGTGCACCTGGCCACCGCCCCCAAGTCCAACGCCGCCTACATGGGCATCAACAAGGCCATCGCCGATGTCCGGGCAGGGCTGGGGAACGGGATTCCCGCCCATCTAAGGGACGCACACTACCCCGGATCCAAACAGCTGGGACACGGCCTCGGCTACAAATACGCCCACGACGCCCCCCACGCGGTGGCCACCCAGCAATACCCGCCGGATGACCTGGTGGGGAAGGACTACTACCAGCCCACGGCCAACGGCGCCGAGCGTGACATTGCAATGCGCCTGGAGCGGCTGCGCAGGATTGTCCGGGGCAAGTGACTGCCGTGGTAAGGTAGATGTTTGTCTGGCAAGGCACAGACGCACAATCTCCCCAATTCACGTTGAGAAGGTTATGCCCTGCGCCCAGTAGCAAAAGGCAGCGGTTGGCCGATGCTCTCCATCGTGGAGGCCAGTAACACTGACACACCGCAGATATTGGAAGGACACAAGTGGCTAACAACACTCGTGCTCGCCGTCAGGCCCGCCTCTCGCGGTCCCTCGGCATCGCTCTGACCCCCAAGGCGGCCAAGTACATGGAGCGCCGCCCGTACGGCCCCGGTGAGCATGGCCGTGCCCGCAAGAAGCAGGACTCCGACTACGCCGTACGCCTGCGCGAAAAGCAGCGCCTGCGCGCCCAGTACGGCATCCGCGAAGCACAGATGACCCGTGCCTTCGAAGAAGCCCGCCGCACCAAGGGCCTGACTGGTGAGAACCTCATCGAACTGCTCGAAATGCGCCTTGACGCCCTGGTCCTGCGTGCCGGCTTCGCCCGCACCATCGCCCAGGCCCGCCAGCTGGTTGTGCACCGCCACATCATGGTTGACGGCGTCCGCGTTGACCGCCCGTCGTTCCGCGTCGGCGAGGGCCAGCTGGTCCACGTCCACAGCCGCAGCGAGACCATGGTTCCGCTCCAGGTTGCAGCAGCCGGCGCCCACCGCGACGTCCTGCCTGCCGTCCCGGCCTACCTGGACGTCAAGCTGGAAGCCCTCCAGGCCCGCCTGGTCCGTCGCCCCAAGCGCTCCGAGGTCCCCGTGACCTGCGAAGAGCAGCTGGTCGTCGAATTCTACGCACGCTAAATTCCAGCAGCGTATCCAAAGAAGCCCGTGGCAAGCGCCGCGGGCTTCTTTGTATGTAAGGTACTTGGGGGACATCTGCGGAATGCGCTTCACGCGTACCCGCCGGGATGCAACCGAACCAAAGAATTTCGAGGAGATGAACGTCTATGTCTGGTGGCGATATTGCCGGCCTGATCGCTGCCGGGGTGTTTGCAGTCCTGGTGCTGCTGCTCGCGGTGCCCATCCTTAAGCTGGGCCGGGTCCTGGACGAGGTCCGGACTTCCATCCGTTCCCTGAGCGACGGCGCTACACCGCTCATGGACGAAGTCACCGCCACCGTCTCCACCACCAACCAGCAGTTGAAGAAGGTGGACGGCATCTCGTCCAACGTTTCGGACGCGTCCGCAAACCTTTCCGCCCTGTCCTCCCTGGTGGCCGCCACCGTGGGGTCGCCGCTGATCAAGGTGGCAGCTTTCAGCTACGGCGTCCGTACCGCGCTGGCCGGCCGCAAGAAGCCTGCCGCCGGCCGCCGCAGCCGCTAACACCCGGGAGAAGAAAATGAAACGAATTGTCTGGATGGGAATCGGCGTGGCGATCGGAGTGATCGCTTTCCGCAAGGTGACCGAAGTGCAGGCCAGCATGCAGTCGACATTGGGCCCGGAAGGCCTCAACCGCTCCGTAAACCGCCTCGCCGACGGCCTCTACGACTTCGCCGACGCCGTCCGCGCAGGAATGCGGGAGCGGGAAACCGACCTCCGGTCCGCCCTCGGCGTCGAATCGGCAGACCTGGTCCGCCGCTGACCATCCCGCTGACCGGCCATGGCCGGTCAGCACCACACGTTAGAACCATACCGGCGGGGACCCCAACGGGACCGCCAAGCGAAAGAACCTCCGCGACCCACACGGCGCGGAGCAAGAAGGGTAAGTACACAGCTCATGAAGTCGCAGGAGATCACAAAGCGCTGGGTGGACTTTTTTGTCAGCAAGAGCCACACCGCGGTTCCCTCCGCGTCGCTGGTCTCCAGCGACCCCTCGCTGCTGTTCACGGTTGCCGGCATGGTGCCGTTCATTCCCTACCTGACCGCCAGGGAGGAAGCACCCTATTCGCGCGCCGTCAGCGTGCAGAAGTGCATCCGCACCGGTGATATCGAGGAAGTGGGCAAGACGGCCCGCCACGGAACGTTCTTCCAGATGTGCGGCAACTTTTCCTTCGGCGACTACTTCAAGGAAGACGCCATCAAGTTCGCGTGGGAACTGCTGACCAAGGCCGTTGACGACGGCGGTTACGGCCTTGCGCCGGAGCGGCTCTGGGTGACGGTCTACGAAGAAGACGACGAAGCCAAGGATCTGTGGCTCAAGAACACCGGTGTACCCGCCGAGCGCATCCAGAAGATGGGCAAGTCGGACAACTACTGGCACACCGGCCAGCCCGGCCCTGCCGGCCCCTGCTCCGAGATCTACTACGACCGCGGGCCCCAGTACGGCGTTGAAGGCGGACCGCTGGCTGACGAGACCCGCTACATTGAGATCTGGAACCTGGTGTTCATGCAGTACCAGATCGAAAACGTGCGTTCCAAGGAAGATTTCGACGTTGTGGGCGAGCTGCCCAAGCGCAACATCGACACCGGCCTTGGCATGGAGCGACTGGCCATGATCCTCCAGGGTGTCGAGAACATGTACGAGACGGACCAGGTCCGCCCCGTCATCGACAAGGCCGCCGAACTCTCCGGCAAGGAATACACGTCCGCCGAGACCGATGAGGATCCGCACCACACGGACGATGTCCGCATGCGGGTGGTCGCCGACCACATCCGTTCCGCCCTGATGCTGATTTCCGACGGCGTGACCCCCTCCAATGAAGGCCGCGGCTACGTCCTGCGCAGGCTCATCCGCCGTGCCGTACGTTCCATGCGCCTCCTGGGTGTTGAACAGGCCTGCCTGCCCGAACTCCTGCCCGCCTCACGCGATGCTATGAAGGGCGTCTACCCTGTGGTGGACACGGACTTCGCCCGGATCAGCCGCATTGCCTACGCCGAAGAGAAAGCCTTCCTGCGGACCATCGCCTCCGGAACCGCACGCCTTGAGGACGCCGTCAAGGAATCCAAGGCCGCCAACAAGCCCCTGTCCGGGGCCGATGCCTTCGCGCTGCACGACACCTACGGTTTCCCCATCGACCTCACCCTGGAAATGGCCGAGGAAGCCGGACTCAAAGTGGATGAGGCCGCCTTCCGCAGCCTCATGCAGGAACAGCGCCAGCGCGCCCAGGCCGATGCGAAGGGCAAGAAGGGCGGCCACGCTGACCTGAGCGCCTTCCAGGACATCCTGGCCCAGGGCGAGACGGTCTTCACCGGCTATACCGAGCTCGACGGCGAGTCCCGCGTCCGCGGCATCCTCACCGGCGGCCGCGCGGTCCAGCAGGCATCCACCGGCGACGAAATCGAGCTGGTCCTCTCCGAAACCCCCTTCTACGCCGAAGCAGGCGGCCAGGCCGCCGATACCGGCCTGATCACCGGCGACGGGTTCGTCGTGGAGGTGCTCGACGTCCAACGCCCCCTGAAGGGCCTGAGCGTCCACAAAGCGATCGTCCGCGAAGGCGAAATCGGCGCTGACTCGCTGGTTCGTGCCGCCGTCGACCGCGAACGCCGGCACGCCGCTGAACAGGCGCACACGGGCACGCACATCGTGCACGCCGCGCTGCACCAGATCCTCGGCCCCGAGGCCACCCAGCGCGGCTCCTACAACAAGGCCGGCTACCTGCGCTTCGACTTCGCCTGGGGCGAGGGGCTGAGCACAGCCACGCGGTCCGAGATCGAGGAAGTCTCCAACCTGGCCATCCGGAACAACTTCCGCGTGGAAACCAAGGTTATGGGCCTGGCCGAGGCCAAGGCGCTCGGCGCCATGGCGCTCTTTGGCGAGAACTACGGCAGTGAAGTCCGCGTCGTCGAGATCGACGGCGCCTGGTCGCGGGAGCTTTGTGGCGGCACCCACGTGTCCAACACCTCCCTGATCGGCAGCCTTTCCCTGCTGGGCGAGCAGTCCGTGGGGTCGGGAAACCGTCGTGTGGAGGCCTTCGTGGGCATGGATGCGTTCCGCCACCTGGCAGCCGAACGCGCCCTGGTCACCGAGCTCACCGACATGCTGAAGGTTCCCTCCGGCCAGCTTGCAGACCGGATCGCCGCCACCCTGGCGAAGCTCAAGGCGACCGAGAAGGAACTGGACCGCCTCCGCAAGGAACAGCTTGCAGGAGCTGCTGCCCAGCTGGTCGCCACCGCCAAGGATGCCTCCGGCGTCAGTGTCATCGCCCACGACGCAGGCCAGGTCAGCGGCGCTGACGACATCCGCGGCCTGGCCCTTGACCTCCGGAACCGCCTGGGCTCGGCACCCGCGGCCGTGGCAGTAGCTGGAGTCTCCAACGACCGTCCCGTCATCCTGGTGGCCACCAACGAGGCCGCCCGGGAAGCAGGGGTCAAAGCCGGAGCCCTGGTGCGCCTGGCTGCAGGGATCCTCGGTGGCGGCGGCGGCGGAAAGGACGACGTCGCCCAGGGTGGCGGAACCGACGCCGGCCAGGTAGGCCAGGCGCTCTCCGCCGTCGTTGACGCCATTTCCCGGCGCTAACCCTCCGATGACCGATCCTGCTGCTGCCGACGGCTACCCCCAGGGCATCAAACTGGGGGTGGACGTCGGCACCGTCCGGGTGGGGGTTGCCATCTGCGACCGGGAATCCATCCTGGCCACCCCGTACAAGACGCTGGACCGCAACGCGAAAAAGAACTCGGACGTCCGGGTCATCGCGAACCTGGTCCAGGAACTCGGCGCCGTGCAGGTTTTTGTGGGCCTGCCACGCACCATGAAGGGTGAGGAACGGGCCTCAGCCGTGATGGCCACGGACTACGCACGCCTGCTGGTCGGCGAGCTCGCTGCCCGGGACCTGCCGGTGCCGGTGAACCTGGTGGATGAACGCCTGAGCAGTGTCAGTGCCCACCGGAGCCTGCACGAAGCTGGCATGAGCAGCAGGAACCACCGTAAAGTAGTTGATCAGGTCGCGGCGGCAGGTATCCTTCAGCACGCCATCGACATGCAGAAAGCCAGGGGAGCGGACGTCGGCTCACGAGTGACGGCGCCACCCCCTTCCGTGGACATGGGAGGCAGGGGGCCGGAAACGGTGCCTTCCACACCCGGTGATACGGACCGATCTTCAGATAATGGAAGGCACCAGTGAGCCCTGCCAACATTGACGACTCTTCCAGCCCTCTGGACGCGGGGGCAGGAAGGCCGCTGACCCGCAAGGAACTCCGCGAACGGGAGAAGACCCTCAACGCCGGAGGCCACGATGCCGTTCCGGAGCAGGCATACGAGACCGGCCACGACATTCCACCGCTGCCCGCGGAACCCCCCGCGGCCGCAGAAGCAGACCCCCGGCGTCAGGATGAACCATTGCGTGAAGAACCGGCACCGCAGGACCGGGCGCACGAGCCCGTGATTCCGGCTGCTCCTGCCACCCCGCCGTCCATCCAGGACGATCCCCACGAACCCGCCGCGCAAGATTCCTGGGAGCCGGCCCTGGCAGGGCACCAGCACGCAGCGGACGTGCACCACAACGACGAATCCCACTATGACGAACACGGCTACGCGGACGGGCACGGTTATGCGGCAGGCGTGCACCAGCACGATGGCCACTATGACGGGACGCACTACGAGGAAGGGCACGGCGACGGGACCCACTATGAAGAGGGGCACGACGACGATGCACACCACCATGAGCTTCTTCCCGCCTCGGCCGCAGCAACCGTAGTGGCCAAACCCTCCAAGAAGGTGCGCCGGCGCCGGCGGCTCCTGGCGCTTTTCCTGACCCTTGCCGTCTTCGTTACGGCTGTCGCCGTCGGAGCGCAGTTCATCAAGCCGCTGCTTGGCAGTGACAAGCCCAGCGACTTCCCCGGCCCTGGTTCAGGACAAGTGATGGTCACCGTCGAAAACGGTGAAGGTACGCGGTCCGTCGCCTCGAAGCTGGAAACCGAAGGGGTGGTAGCCAATGCCGATACATTCCTGCAGAGCTTCAACGCATCCGGCGGAATACTCGCGCCGGGTGACTTCACGTTCAAGTCGGAAATGAAGAACTCGGACGCCGTGAACGTCCTCCTGGGCAAGGACCAGGAAAAAGTCATCTACTTCGCGCTCAGCGCCGGACTGCGCATCGGCGAGTCGTTGCAGGCAATCTCGCAGGGGTCCGGGATTTCCTTCCAGGACCTGCAGGCCCTCAGTAACGAGCCGGCCCAGTTTGGTCTTCCGGCCAACGCCAAAAACCTCGAGGGTTATCTGGCGCCGGGGGAGCACCGTTTCCCCCTTGGCACTCCGGCAAAGGACATCCTCCAGTCCCTGGTCAAGATCACAACTGACGAACTTGTGTCGCAGGGCATCACGGATCCGGCCAAGCAGTATGAAGCTGTAATTGTGGCCAGCATCGTCCAGGCCGAGGGCGGCCAGGCGGAGTACGGGGACGTGGCCGGTGCCATCTACAACCGGCTCAAACCCAACGACCAGACCGGCGGCTTCCTGCAGGTGGACTCCGCCGTTACCTATGGCCTGGGCACCAAGAGCTACAACTTCACTGACGAACAGCGCCAGGACAAGTCCAACCCGTACAACACCTATGCGAACCCCGGCCTGCCGCCAGGACCCATCGGGTCTCCGGGAAAGACGGCGATCGACGCTGCCGCCAAACCCAAGACCAATGACTACCTGTACTGGGTGACCATCAACCTGGACACCAAGGAGACCAAGTTCTCCAAGACACTGGATGAGCACAACCGCTACGTTGAGCAGTACAACGCCTGGTGCATGGCCAACGTGGGACGTTGCACGTGAGCCTTCGGGCTGCCGTCCTGGGCCATCCGATAAGCCACTCAAAGTCTCCGGCACTGCACCTGGCTGCCTACGGCCAGCTTGGGATCGGGATCAGCTACACGGCAATCGACGTCACGGAGCAACTGCTGCCATCCCTGATGGGGCAGATCCGCGACCAGCCAGGCTGGCGCGGCCTCTCGGTCACAATGCCCTTGAAGACGGCCATGCTCGGGCAGGTGGATGAAGTCCGCGGGGTTGCCAGGACGTTGGGCGTGGTGAACACCGTCACGTTTGAGGAGCATGGAGGCACGCGGCGCACCGTTGGCTCCAACACCGATGTTGCCGGCATCGTGAATGCACTGCGGCACGCGGGCTCCGGCGAGGCTCCGGCCGCGGTCATCCTTGGGGGAGGGGGAACGGCCGCTTCGGCAGTCGCGGCGCTCAAGGAGCTTGGTGCCGCCCATGCCCGGGTCTTCGTCAGGGACACATCCCGGACGGCCGATGTCCGCGCTGCTGCGGCGGGCCTGGATTTCTCCTTGGAGATCCTCACCCTGGCTGAGGCGGCCCGTCCCACGTCAGCGGCCGACGTCGTCATTTCCACCCTCCCGCCGCGTGCGGCGGACGGACTGGCCGCTGAACTGGCTTCCCTGAAGACCAGCCTGCCAGGTGTCCTGCTGGACGTTGCCTACGATCCGTGGCCCAGCCTGCTGGCCTCGGTATGGCAGGCCGGAGGCGGAGCCGTAGTGCCCGGCCTGGAGATGCTGCTGTACCAGGCAGTGGAACAGGTACGCCTTTTTACCCGCCGCGGCGATGACGTCAATGCGGCCGTCATAGATGTGATGTGCGCCTCAGTCGGCCTTCCCCGACGGGCTTTGTAACCGCCCCCCGTGGCAGGATGGAAGATATGTTGCGTTGGTTGACTGCCGGTGAATCCCATGGTCCGGCTCTGATGGGAATTATTGAAGGCGTCCCCGCCGGTGTGGAAATCACCAGCGGGCACATCGCAGACTCCTTGGCGCGCCGCCGGCTGGGCTACGGCCGTGGAGCGCGCATGAAGTTCGAGCAGGACGTCGTGACCATCCTCGGCGGCGTCCGCCACGGCCTGACGCAGGGCGGGCCCGTGGCCATCCAGGTGGGAAACACCGAATGGCCCAAGTGGGAACAGATCATGTCTGCCGACCCCGTGGATCCGGAAGTCCTTGCCGACCAGGCACGGAACGCGCCGCTGACCCGCCCCCGTCCCGGCCACGCGGACTTCACGGGTATGCAGAAGTACGGCTTTGACGAGGCCCGGCCCGTCCTGGAGCGTGCCAGCGCACGCGAAACGGCAACACGGGTGGCCATGGGCACCGTGGCGGCGCAATTCCTCAAGCACCTCGGCATCGAACTGGTCAGCCACACCGTCAGCATTGCGAGCGTCACGGTTCCCGAAGGGCGCCCGCTTCCCGTGCCGGCCGACGTCATTGCGCTCGACGCCGATCCACTGCGCTGCTTCGACCGGGAAACCTCCGACGCCATGGTGGCCGAGGTGGATGCGGCGCACAAGGAGGGCGAGACCCTGGGCGGCGTGGTGGAGGTCCTTGCCTACGGGCTCCCGCCGGGACTGGGCAGCTACGTTCACTGGGACCGGAGGCTTGATTCCCGCCTTGCCGCGGCACTGATGGGAATTCAGGCCATCAAGGGAGTGGAGGTCGGTGACGGCTTCCTGACCGCATCCCGCCGCGGCTCTGCCGCCCATGACGAAATCGTCAGGGACGCCGACGGCCGGATCGTCCGCACCAGCAACCGTGCCGGCGGCATCGAAGGCGGCATGAGCATCGGCGACGTCCTGCGTGTCCGCGCAGCCATGAAGCCCATTGCCACTGTCCCGCGCGCCTTGAAGACCATCGACGTCAGCACGGGTGAACCCGCCAAGGCGCACCACCAGCGTTCGGACGTGTGCGCTGTTCCGGCTGCCGGCGTGGTGGCCGAGGCCATGGTCGCCCTGGTGCTGGCCGAGGCAGTCACGGAGAAATTTGGCGGCGACTCAGTGGCCGAAACGGCACGGAACATCAAGGGCTACCTGGACAACATTCCGGCGTCCCTGGACTCGATCGGCCAGTAAGTGCCCCACCGCAGCAAAACCGGTCCCGCAGGGCGGCCCATCGTCCTGATCGGGCCCATGGCGGTCGGAAAATCGGCCATCGGGCAGCAGCTGGCGATGCAGCTCGGAGTTCCCTTCGTCGACACGGACGCTGTTATCGTTGCAGGGCACGGATCCATTGCGGACATCTTTGCCGGCCGCGGCGAGCACGCGTTCCGTGAGATCGAGGCACGGACGGTAGCCGCCGTCGTCGAAGCGGCTGACGATACGGTCACCGTCATCTCCCTGGGCGGCGGGGCGGTGCTGGATTCCGGCACACAGCAGCTCATCAGCCGCTGCACCGTTGTGTACCTCGAATGCGACGCACAAACTGTCGCCGGCCGCATTGCCCGAAACTCCGGGCGCCCGCTGCTGGCCGGGGACGCAATGGGCCGCTGGACGGCCATGTTCGCCGCCCGCAAGCCGGTCTACGAGCGGCTTGCAGACATCACCCTGGACGTGCGCCACGGCTCGGTTTCCGAGCTGGGCGGCCGGCTCGAAGCAGCACTGCGCGACCACGCAGCTGCCAAACAGGAAGTTGAAAAGTGAGCACCCAATCAACAGTCATCAGCGTCACCGGCGGTACCGCTGCCGAGAATTATGACGTCGTCGTCGGCCGGGGGCTGCTCGGTGACCTGCCCGGTCTGCTGGGGGAACGCGTCCGCCGTGTCCTCGTGATCCATCCGCGTGCCCTGCGGCTGACCGGTGACACCGTCCGCGACGAACTGGCTGCAGCCGGATTCACCTCGCTGACTGCGGAAATCCCGGACGCCGAAGAGGGCAAGCACATCCAGGTGGCCGCCTTCTGCTGGCAGGTCCTTGGGCAGAACGACTTCACCCGCTCCGACGCCATTGTTGCCGTCGGGGGAGGCGCGGTCACGGACCTCGCCGGGTTCGTCGCCGCCACCTGGCTGCGCGGCGTCAAGGTCATCCACATGCCCACCAGCCTGCTCGGCATGGTGGATGCGTCCGTGGGCGGGAAGACCGGAATCAACACCGCGGAGGGCAAGAACCTCGTGGGTGCATTCCACCCCCCGGCCGCGGTCCTGGCTGACCTGGACACCCTTGAGACGCTGCCGCGGAACGAGATGATTTCCGGCATGGCGGAAGTCATCAAGTGCGGCTTCATCTCCGATCCCGCGATCCTGGACCTCGTGGAAAAGGACCCCACGGCAGTAGTGGATCCCCAGTCGGACGTACTTCGTGAACTGATCGAACGTGCCATCGCCGTTAAAGCCAAGGTGGTCTCCGAGGACCTGAAGGAATCCGGGCTGCGGGAAATCCTGAACTACGGGCACACCCTGGGCCACGCCATCGAACTTGTTGAGCGGTACTCGTGGCGCCACGGTGCCGCCGTTTCGGTGGGCATGATGTTCGCCGCAGAACTCGCCCGCAGCGTTGGGCGCCTTAGCGATGCCGACGCCGACCGGCACCGGAGCATCCTTGAGAGCCTGGGGCTGCCAGTCACCTACCGGCGGGACCGCTGGCAGGGGCTGCTTGACGGGATGCGCCGGGACAAGAAGTCCCGCGGGGACCTGCTGCGGTTCGTCGTCCTGGACGGCGTTGCAAAGCCGGGGATCCTTGACGTCCCGGACACCTCGCTGCTGTTCGCGGCCTACCAGGAAATTGCTTCCTGATGCAGGGCGACATGGGAGGAACAACAGACTGGCCGGATGCCGGTTTCCCGGGCATCCGGATCAACCCGGAATCCCTGCTGCCGGAAATTGTGAACCAGGACGCCTGCCGGGCGGCGCTGGCGGTATCCACGGACCCCGCCGACCATATTTTTGTTCTCCTGGTGGAAGGGCATGCGTCCGAGGCCGCCGAACTGCTTGCAGAGGCGCGTTTCAAGGATCCGGAGTCCTTCCGGCTGCGCACCTTCGAGGCCGAGGTGCTTCGCGTCTCCAACCGGCTGGACCGCGCCGTTGAACTGTTCCGCCAGCTCCTTGCCGAGGTGCAGGGAACGCCGCGGGAGGCCCTTGTATGGCAGTTCCTGGGCAAGACCCAGTACAGCGCCGGGCAGACGTCTGCCGCCGTTGAATCCTTTGCGCGGGCCTTGGATCTTCGGGTTGCGCAGTCCGCCGATGCGGCGCAGATCTACTCATCCACGGTGGCGCTGCAGCGTGCCCGGGATGTGCTGGAGCTTGCCTGCTGAACGCTGCCGGGATCCCCGTTTGCGGCCTTGGCCCCAAGGTGCCCGCAATTTACCGGTAGAATGGTTCTTGAATTTTTAACCTCCCGATTTTTGACAAACACGCGCTGGCAGTCCGTTTGGCCTGTCTGCCCGGCATACAACGTCTGACAACGCGACCAGACAGAGAAACCAGAGGAAACAGTGGCAACCACTAACGACATCAAGAACGGAACGGTCCTGAAGCTTGAGGGCCAGCTCTGGAACATCATCGAATTCCAGCACGTCAAGCCAGGCAAGGGTGGTGCGTTTGTCCGCACCAAGATGCGCAACGTGATGTCCGGCAAGGTTGTGGACAAGACGTTCAACGCCGGGCTCAAGATCGAGACCGCCACCGTGGACCGCCGCGACTACCAGTACCTGTACCAGGACGGTGCGGACTTCGTGTTCATGGACACCTCCGACTACGACCAGATCACGGTCTCCGGCGCCACCGTGGGCGACGCCACCAACTTCATGCTCGAGAACCAGATGGTCAACATCGCCATCCACGAGGGCACCCCGCTGTACATCGAACTGCCGCCGAGCGTTGTCCTCGAAATCACCTACACCGAGCCCGGCCTGCAGGGCGACCGCTCCTCCGCCGGCACCAAGCCCGCAACCCTGGAAACGGGCTACGAGATCCAGGTGCCGCTGTTCATCGAGAACAACACCAAAGTCAAGGTGGACACCCGCGACGGCAGCTACCTGGGCCGGGTCACCGAGTAGTGAGCGCCCGCGGTAAAGCCCGTAACAGGGCACTGGATGTTCTTTTCGAAGCTGAGCAGCGCTCGGTTTCGGCCTTTGACGTGATCCGCTCGCGGCGCGAAAAGACGGACCAGGTGGTTAATCCCTACACCATCGAAATCGTTGAGGGCGTTGTCTCCCAGCAGGCAGCCATCGACGAGTTCCTGGAGACGTACTCCCAGGGCTGGAGCCTGGAGCGGATGCCCTCCGTGGACCGCATCATCCTGCGCATCGGGACCTGGGAGCTTCTGTACAACGACGACGTGCCGGACGGCGTCGCGGTCAGCGAAGCTGTGGCGCTGGCGAAGACGCTGTCCACCGACGAATCACCGCAGTTCATCAACGGCCTGCTGGGTCGGCTGCAGCAGCTGAAGCCGTCGCTGCTCGCCTGAGCACCAGCAACACACAGCTGTACACGGCAACACCAGGAAGGGGGGGGCGCCCCCCCCGGGGGGGGGGCGGGCCACTTTTGTCCAGCGTGCGCAAGGTTCTGCGCTCGTCCACGTTCCTGGCCGGCTTCAGGCCCGCAGGATCGCTGTCAGCCGTTCCGTATCCTGCCGCGCACGTGAGCGGCCAAGGTAGATGGCGGCCGCTGTTGCGGCCGCGGCTCCAAGGACGATCGGCAGGACCCAGGGGATCCAGGTGAGTCCCGGCAGGTAGCCGAATCCGGCGGCCATCAGGATGATCCAGGCCAAGGCTGCAACGGCCACGGAAACCCCGGCGGGCACGCCGGCCCCGTACTTGGCATGCCGCTTGTCGTTTGCCCAGACAATAAAGCCTGCGGCGGCGGCTGCCAGTACAACGATGGTCAGCGAAAGCATGGTCCTCCTTGGGCTACGGGTGGTTCTTCGGCAGGCCCTAGAACTGGCCGAAACCTACGCGCCGTGCCTCTTCGGCCCCGATTTCCACGTAGCCCAGGGCGTTTCCGGGAACAATGATCAGGCGTCCCTTGTCATCCTTCAGGCGGAGTTCGCTGCCCTTGGTGATGGCATCCTCCACTATCTTGGCTACCGAATCCGCATCCTCGTTTGATTCCAGTACGATTTCGCGGCCGATATTCTGAACGCCGATCTTAATTTCCACAGGGGCCTCCCAGCCATTCACGTTGCTTGGTTATGTCTTATTTGTAGTCTAGGACTCTTTGGGGAAGCGAGAGATTCCGCGCCAAGCTAAACGGTAGATGAGGTCGCTGGCGACATCGAGGTCCAGGTTGCCGTCCGTTTCAAGCCAGTAACGGGCACTGACCTGCGCCATTCCAGCGAGTCCCCGGCCCAGGAGCTGCGCCTCAAGGTGGGGGAGCTTGGTGTCTTCGGCGATGACGCGCGCGATGGCGTCGGCAAACGTCCTGTTGAAGGTTTCCAGCCGTGCGCTGACGTCCGGGTCATTTATCAGGTCCGACTCGAACACCAGCCGGTGGGCCTGGTCGTCGTTGGCGATGAACTGGAAATAGGCCCGCATGACGGCCTGGACGCGTTCGTCATTGTCCGTGGTGGAGTTCAGCGCCCCCAGCATGAGGTCGGTCAGGGACGCAAGGTGGCTTTCGAGCAGGGCGAGGTACAGCTCCCGTTTTGAGGGAAAGTGCTGGTAGAGCACCGGTTTGCTGACGTGCGCCGTCTCGGCGATCTCGTCCATGGCTGCACCGTGGTAACCGTTGGCCACGAAGACTTCCTGGGCTGCCATGAGCAGCTGGGCGCGGCGTTCGTCCCGTGGAAGCCTGGCCGACCGTTGGCCTGCAGGACGCGAGGGCGTTTGCGGTTCGACGGCCGGCGGGCGGTTAGCCCGTGCTTCATGGACCACGGTTGTCCTTCTTTCGTTGCAGTTACCTCCACTTTACTGCGGGGTAATATGACCGGGCGGTACCCCGGGGCATACATTGAAGTATGGCCTCGACGTTCAGTGCAAATGTTTCAACTGTGTCCTTGGATCCGCTGGTGGAACCGGCAGCCGACCTCACCGCCGCAGAGGTGGAGCGCTATTCGCGGCATCTCATCATTCCTGAGATCGGCGCCATCGGGCAGCGGCGGCTCAAGAACGCAAAAGTGCTGGTCATTGGGGCCGGCGGGCTCGGATCGCCTGCGCTGCTGTACCTCGCCGCCGCCGGGGTGGGGACGCTGGGAATCATTGACGATGACGACGTTGACCTCAGCAACCTGCAGCGCCAGGTCATCCACGGGGTGGCGGACGTTGGCCGGCCCAAGATCGAGTCGGCACGCGATGCCATCGCGGCACTGAACCCCCTGGTGGACGTCCGGCTGCATAATGTCCGTCTGGATGCCTCCAACGCACTGGAACTGTTCGCGGGCTACGACCTCATCCTGGACGGTGCGGACAACTTCGCTACCCGCTACCTGGTTAATGACGCTGCAGCCATCCTGGGCAAGCCGTACGTCTGGGGTTCCATCTTCCGTTTTGACGGCCAGGTCAGCGTGTTCTGGGAAAAGCATGGGCCCACGTACCGGGACCTCTACCCTGAGGCGCCCCCCGCCGGCTCTGTGCCGTCCTGCGGCGAGGGCGGCGTGTTCGGCATGCTGTGCGCGGCCGTGGGGTCGCTGATGGTGACCGAAGCGGTCAAGCTGATTACCGGCGTCGGGCGTTCCCTGCTGGGCCGGGTGGCGCTGTACGACGCCCTCGGCGGAAGCTGGCGGGAGATCCGGGTGTCCAAGGACCCGGCGGCGGAGCCCATCACGGAACTGACGGACTACGAGGCGTTTTGCGGGATCGTGCCGGCAGGGCAGGCGGATACCGAACATTCCGTCACAGCCACGCAGCTCGCCACCATGCTGGCCTCGCGGAAGGCCGGCCTCAAGGACTTCGACCTGGTGGACGTGCGGGAACCGGGCGAGTACGACATCGTCCGGATCGACGGCGCTGTGCTGATCCCGCAGGGCCGGATCCTGGCGGGGGAGGCCTGGCCGGAGATTCCCCAGGACCGGGACGTGGTGTTCCTCTGCAAAGCCGGTACACGGTCCGCCAACGTCCTGGCCGCGGCCCGGAAAGCGGGCTACCAGCGGGTCAGCCATCTCGACGGCGGCATTCTCGCCTGGGTGCGTGAGGTGGAACCCAACAAGCCCGTCTACTAGGACGCTCTATCACTTGATGTGGGTTGAACCGAAACGCTCTATCACTTTCCTGCTGGAGGTGAGCGAGCGTTGGCGAAAACGGCGCAGGGAGTGCGAGAGCGTTGGAGGGGCGGGGCGGATCAGGCGGTTTCGAGGCCTCGGTGGTCCACCGGGCATTCGGCCTGAGGGGCCGCAGCCGCCGGCTGCTCCACGGTAATGCCGTAGAGGGCCTCCAGGGCTGCCACGTAGTCGTCCTGCTGACCGTTTGCGGCGAGCTCGCGGGCGCGCACCGTGGGCACATGGAGGAGCTGCTTGACCATGCGGCGGAGCGCAAACTCCACTTCCTCGGCAGCGGCGGTGCAGCCGTGCCGGGCCCGGACCTTTTCCATTTCCGCGTCCAGGACGCTCATGGTGTGCCGGCGCAGGGCAACGATAGCGGAATCCACGGACCTGAGCTCGCGCTCGTGCTCGAAGGCCTTCGCGGCGCCGCTCACAATGCCGCTGGCCTGGGCCAGCGATTCGGCCTGCTCCTGGGGGGCCGCGAGGCGCACCGACTCCAGGGTGAGGAGCTCAACGCCATCAAGTTCGCCAACTCCGGGGTCGAAGTCATGGGTAAGCGCAAGGTCGATGGCAATCAGCGGCTGCGGGGAGTTCGCCCGGACGTCAGCCAGTTCATCGGCCTCCACCCTGGTATCGGAACCGCTGCAGCCGATCATGACATCAGCCGCAGCCACGGCCGGGCGGAGGGAGTCAGCGTCAAGCGCGGTGCCGCCACGGGTGGCCACGAAACCTTCAGCGCGGCCGGAAGAGGAAAAGACCGAGATGTCCGTGCAGCCGCGTTCGCGCAGGAGCGCCATGGTGGCCCCGGCGTAGGCTCCGGTTCCGAAAACCACCACTTTCTTGCTGGACCAGTCCGGATTCTCGGACAGGTCCGTTGCCAGGTCCAGGGCGACGGAAACAATGGACAGGCCCCGGGAGCCGAGGGCGGTCTGCGCGCCGACATCCTTGGCAGTTTTTGAGGCCGCTTGGAACAGCCGTACCAGGCCGGCGCTTGCCGTGCCTTCATGCTGGGCGGTGATCAGTGCCCGCCGGACCTGCCCGGCGATTTCACGTTCTCCCACGACGGCGGAGTCCAGGCCTGCGCTGACGGCAAAAAGGTGCTGGCTGACTTCCGGACCGGTGCGGGTACTGAAGGAGCGTGAGACGAGGGGTTCGCTCAGTCCACTGACGTCGCTGATCTGGGCCACCAGGGCGGCGCGGGCTGCCTCCACATCGTCCGGATGGGGGGCCTCGCCATAGATTTCGTAGCGGTTGCAGGTGGCAAGGACAATGGCACCCGTCACTGCCGGCGATCCGGAGAGGGCGGATGTGGCGATCCCCGAGGAACCGTTGCTCAACTGAGCAACGGTCTCAAGATCGATGTCGGCGTGTGTAGCCACCAATGAAAAAAGAACCACAGCAGGACAATCATAGCTTTTTCGTTACTCGGTAGAACAACTCCGGGCGTGGCCTGGTGCAGGCGGAGGCTGTGATTCCTGACACGGCGCGGCCAAAGCACCTTTGCATGACACTTTGTCGTTATCTTTTGCAGCCGATTTTCGGCACAATCAAAGGCATGACTTCCAGCCCCGCCATGTCCCCTGCCGGCGCCCTCGCCGCAGACCACCCGCTGCTGGACGGCCGCACCGCAGATTCCCCGCTGATCACGGCATACCGTGGAGGCAAACCGTCCCGGCGCCCCGTCTGGTTCATGCGGCAGGCCGGACGTTCGCTGCCTGAGTACCTCAAGGTCCGCGAAGGTGTTGCCATGCTGGACTCCTGCCTGCGCCCGGAGCTGGCTTCCGAGATTACGCTCCAACCCGTCCGCCGCCACGACGTTGACGCTGGCATCTTCTTCTCGGACATTGTCATTCCCCTGAAGCTTGCCGGAGTCGGCGTGGACATCGTGCCTGGCGTGGGACCGGTCCTTGACACTCCCGTCCGCACGGCCGCAGACGTGGCGGCGCTGCCCCAGCTCACATGGGAATCACTGGAGCCGATCCGTGAAGCGGTCCGCCTCACCGTGGCCGAGCTCGGCAGCACCCCGCTGATCGGTTTCGCCGGCGCACCGTTCACGCTTGCGGCCTACATGGTGGAGGGCAGGCCGTCCCGTGACCACCTGGGTCCGCGCACCATGATGCACGCCGACCCGGAAACCTGGAACGCCCTGGCCAACTGGGCCGCCGACGCCTCCGGCATGTTCCTGCAGGCACAGCTCGAGGCCGGCGCTTCCGCAGCCCAGCTGTTCGACTCCTGGGCCGGGTCCCTGGGCCTGGCGGACTACACCAGGTATGTGGCGCCGGCCTCGGCACGCGCCCTGGACCATGTGCGGCACCTCGGTGCTCCGCTGATCCACTTCGGCACGGGCACGTCAGAACTCCTGGTGGCCATGCGCGACGTCGGAGTGGACGTGGTGGGCGTGGACTACCGGCTCCCGCTCGATGAGGCAAACCGCCGGCTGGGCGGCACGGTACCCCTGCAGGGAAACATCGACCCCGCCCTCCTGCCAGCCCCCTGGGACATCCTCGAAGCGCACGTCCGCGAGGTCATAGCCGCCGGCGCGGCAGCCCCCGGGCACGTGGTCAACCTGGGGCACGGCGTTCCGCCGGAGACGGATCCCGCCGTCCTCACCCGGGTGGTCGAACTCATCCACTCCATCTCCCCGGAGTAACCCCATGGCCAGCATGCCGGCTCAGCCCCGGACCGCGCTGGTGGTGGGCGGCGGTATTTCCGGACTGCTCTCCGCCCGCGAGCTGGCTTCCGCCGGCTTCCAGGTCACAGTCCTGGAAGCCGGACCGGAATGGGGCGGCTGCGTGGGCAGCCACACCGTTGCCGGCCTGACCCTGGACAGCGGCGCGGAATCTTTCGCCACCCGCTCCGACGCCGTCGCGCGCCTGGCCGGCGAGCTTGGCCTCGCCGGCAGCATCGTCCCGCCGCGCCCGGGGGGAGCCTGGGTGCAGCTTCCGGACGGCCCGCGCGAACTGCCCAAGACGGGCGTCCTGGGCATTCCGGCCAACCCGTGGGACCCGGAAGTCAGGAGGTCGTTGGGCGCCCTGGGAACCCTCCGGGCGGCCCTGGACAGGTTCCTCCCGGCCTCAGTGGGGACGGCGGACGATGTCATCAGCGTCTCCGCCCTGGTGAGAGCACGCATGGGAAACAGGGTCCTGGAACGCCTGGTGGCCCCGGTGGTGGGCGGTGTCCACTCCGCGGATCCAGGACTGCTCGACGTCGACATGGTGGCTCCGGGGCTCCGCGCCGGTATCAGGCGGCACGGCTCCCTTGCCGCTGCCGTTTCCGCCCAGCGCCGCGCCGGCGCCGGGTCACCCGCGCACAACGGCCGCAGGCCGGAGCCCGCCGTTCCGGCCAAGGCAGGCTCTGCCGTTGCCGGCCTTGAGCGCGGGATGCACACGCTGGTTACCGCTTTGGTGGGCGACCTTCGCGCCCGCGGGGTGACGCTCCTGTCCGCGACGCCCGCCTCAGCGGTGGACCGGACGGTTGAAGGGTGGCGGGTTACCTCACCGGAAGCAACGTTCGACGCCGGCCTGCTGGTGGTAGGAGTTGACGGTCCGGCCGCCGTCGGACTTTTGGAAGCCGCAGTGCCCGCCCTGGCAGGGCGACGGCCTACCGCAGGACCTGACGTCAAGCTCGTCACGCTAGTTCTCATCAAGCCCGAACTGGACCGCAGGCCCCGCGGCACAGGCATCCTGGTGGCGCCCCAGACCCCCGGTGTTGAAGCGAAGGCCCTGACCCACGCCACCGGCAAATGGGATTGGCTGGCTGAAGCGGCCGGCCCCGGCCGACACGTGGTCAGGCTCTCCTACGGCCGGGTGGACGGGGCCGGCGAGCAGCCCGGCGGCCCGGACACCGACGATGAACTCTTTGCCGCGTCCTTGCGTGATGCACAGGCCCTGCTGGGCGTGGCCATCGAAGCCGGGGACGTGGTGGACTGGGACGTTGTCCGGTGGCGGGGATCGCTGCCCTTCGCCGCCGTGGGACACCGAGCCCGCGTGGCGGACATCCGAAAGGCCTGTACCGCGGCGGGGAACCTGGCGGTCGTTGGCGGCTGGGTGGCGGGCAATGGACTGGCCGCTGTGGTGTCCGACACGACCGAGCAGATCCACAACCTGGTCCGCTGAACGTCACTGCTGGTCAGGAGCCGGTAGCAGCCATGGGCCTCCTGCCAGGACACTAAGCCGCTGATTTGCCCGGCTTTTATTTCGCCTGGCGACGTGGCTAGGGTCGATGACTATGTCTCACACCAGGTCTGAAATTTTCACGTCCCGGACCGGTATCCATGGGGGAGTCCGGCGCGGCACTGCGGCTGCGGCGGTCGGAGCGGTACTGGTCCTTGCAGCAGGCGTCCCCGCCTCACTGGGTGATGAGGGGGATCCCCAGCCCGGCAGCACTTCCGCTCCTTCCAGGCAGGACGCCCCAAGCCAAGGCCCTGGCGGGAAGGAGGCAGGCAGGGCACCACGCACGGAGCCGCGCAAGGAGAAAACCGACGACGGCGGCAGGCCTACCAGGGAGGCGGCTGCCCCTTCTCCAGTCCCTTCCACTCTGTCCGTTCCAACTCCCCTCCTTCCGGCGGTCACAGCCTCGTTGGCTCCCTCGGCCACGGCGTCCCCGTTGGCCGTGCCCTCGACGCCTCTCCCGCTCCCGTCAGACGTGCCGAAGATCCCCTCGGCAACGCTTCCTGCGACAGCCGTTCCGGTTCCGTCCCTGTCCTCGCCGGGGACGCTGACAGGGAGCCCAGCTCCTTCCGCGCCCGCCCAGCCGTCAGCGGCCGGCACTCCCACCGGGGCGCCCGTGCCGTCGTCGGAACCCGGGACGCGGGCGGAGCAGCCCGCGGCAGACCTGCCTGGCACCGATCACCCAGGCATCAATCAACCAAGCACCGAACGCCCGGCCACCGTCCAGCCAGGCGCCGTCCAGCCAGGCATCCCCGGGGACGGCGAGCCGCCGCCTGCGGCCGGCCCCGAGGCCGCGGCCGGCGCGCCGGGAGCTCCGGGGCCAGTCGAAGCAGCACAGCCGGACCAGGCCCGGGAACCGGGCGGCCGCACTCCGCATGCCGCAGGGACGCTGCCGGGCAGCAGGCAGCGCGTGGGCTCCTATATCAGCACGCAGCCGGAGCTGCAGGCAGCCACGATTGGGCTGGGCCTGGGACTGGTGGGCCTGGCTGCCGGTGCGGGTGTTATCTACCTTCGGCTGCGGAAGCCCTAGGGGAGACTGGAATTGCCCGGCCTCCCGCCGATGTGACGTTGCGCACTTCTACGGCTTGTAGAAGTTGTTGGTTTCGACTTGACGGGTAGGAGGGGGCAAACTTGTAACCATGAGCCACACATCTGCCGAATCTGTCACTAAAACCGAAGAATCAGCTGAGCAGTTTTTCACCCTCTGGACGGTATTCAAGCGCTCCGAGACCCTGATCCGCAGCGCCGACGCAGCCGCTGACTTCGAGGCCCTCCTGGAGCGGCTGGCCCGGGCCGGCGTGACGCACCGCGGCAGCTACGACGTCTCCGCCATGCGGGCCGACGCGGACGTCATGGTGTGGCTCCACGGCCCCAAGCCGGAGGCGCTGCAGCAGGCCATCCGCGACATCCGCCGCAGCACCCTCTTTGCCGGCACCGAGATTGTCTGGTCCGCCATGGGCGTGCACCGCGAGGCCGAGTTCGCCAAGAACCACACGCCCGCATACTCCCGTGGGGTAGCGCCGGCGGAATGGCTGTGCGTCTACCCGTTCGTCCGCTCCTACGAGTGGTACATCCTGCCCGAGGAAGAGCGGGGCGCGATGCTTCGCGAACACGGTCTCCTGGGCCGGGAGTTCCCGCAGGTCATCTCCAACACCGTCTCCTCGTTCGCCCTCGGTGACTGGGAATGGATCCTGGGCCTTGAGGCCCCCGAACTGGTGGACCTGGTGGACCTGATGCGCCACCTGCGGGCCACCGAAGCACGCAACCACGTCCGGGAGGAAGTCCCGTTCTACACCGGACGCCGGATTTCCCCGGCAGAAGTAGCGGAGGTGCTCGCATGAGCCAGCTTGACCCCACAACCGCCGGCGGCGCCGTCGTCGTCAACCCTGTCACCGAGGCCGGGCGGATGGCACCCAAAAATTACGACGCCGTCCTCCTCGCCTCCTTCGGCGGGCCGGAAGGCCAGGAGGACGTCATCCCGTTCCTCCGCAACGTGACCCGCGGCCGCGGCATCCCGGATGAACGGCTGGAAGAGGTCTCGCACCACTACCGCGCCAACGGCGGCATCAGCCCCATCAACCAGCAGAACCGCGAGCTCAAGGCTGCCCTGGAGGCCGAACTTGCTGCCCGCGGCATCGAGCTGCCGGTCCTCTGGGGCAACCGCAACTGGGCCCCGTACATTCCGCAGACCCTGCAGGACGCGTACGACGCCGGCCACCGCCGCCTCCTGATGATCACCACGAGTGCCTACTCCTGTTACTCCAGCTGCCGCCAGTACCGCGAGGACATCGGCATGGCACTGACCGAAACCGGCCTGGACGGCCGGCTCGAAGTGGACAAGGTGCGCCAGTACTTCGACCACCCCGGGTTCGTGGAGCCGTTCGTAGAGGGCACCGCCGCCGGCCTGGCGGAAGTCCGGGAAAAGCTCGCAGCCGCAGGCACCCCGGACGCGCCGGTCCAGATCCTGTTCGCCACCCACTCCATCCCCACCCGGGACGCGGAGGCCGCCGGCCGCTCAGAGGGCGAGCCCCGCGAATTCGCTGAAGGCTCCGCCTACGTTGCCCAGCACCTGGCTACGGCTGCAGCCGTCATCCAGCGCGTGGAAGAGGAATCGGGCCTCACGGCGCCCTGGTCCCTGGTGTACCAGTCCCGGTCAGGCGCTCCGCACGTGCCCTGGCTCGAGCCGGACATCAACGACGCCATCGAGGAACTGGCCGGCCAGGGTGTCAAGGGAATTGTCATCGTCCCGCTCGGATTCGTCAGCGACCACATGGAAGTTGTCTGGGACCTGGACACCGAAGCCCTGGAAACCTGCGCCAACCTGGGGCTTACCGCCACCCGCGTCCCCACACCCGGCACGCACCGCAAGTTCGTCAACGGCATGGTGGACCTGATTTCAGAGCGGACGGTTGCCAACAACATCAGTGACCGTCCGGCGCTCACGGACCTCGGTCCCTGGTACGACGTCTGCCGGCCGGGCTGCTGCCAGAACTTCCGCGGCGAAAAGCCCACCATTGCCGGTGCGGACACCACCGTGGGCACCGGGCACGACTCCTACCCCGGCGAGGCCGGCGCCAGCCAGCCAGCCGCTTCCGGGGGAGCGCCGCAGCAGTGACGGTCCGGATCGGCACCCGCGCCAGCAAGCTGGCGCTCACCCAGACGCAGCAGACCGCAGACCAGCTGGCCGCCGTCGGAGGGTTTCCGGTGGAGCTTGTCCACATCCGGACTGACGGCGATGTCCTGACGGGCTCGCTCTCCCAGATGGGCGGCACCGGCGTTTTTGTCGCCGCCCTGCGCGATGCGCTGCTGCGCAACGAGTGCGACGTCGCCATCCATTCACTCAAGGACCTGCCCACGGGCGCGGCCGTAGGGCTCAGCCTGGCGGCAACCCCGCGTCGGGTGGATGTCCGCGACGTCCTGTGCGCCCGGGACGGGCTGAAACTGGCCGACCTCCCCGCGGGCGCTAGGGTGGGCACGGGCTCGCCACGGCGCGCCGCCCAACTCCGCGCGGCACGGCCGGACCTGGAGATCATCGATATCCGCGGCAACGTGGACACCCGCCTTGGCCGGGTCCCCGGGCTGCCGGGCAACGCCACAACTGAAGTGGTTCCCGGCAAGTCCTGCGACCTGGATGCCGTGGTACTGGCAGCCGCAGGCCTGGAACGCATCAGCAGGCTGGACACCGTCAGCGAGTTCCTCGAAACGGACGTTATGCTTCCCGCCGCCGGGCAGGGGTCATTGGCCATCGAGTGCCGCACGGCCGACGCCCCCGCCCGGCCCGGCTTTGCCGAAGGGTCCAAGGACGTCCTGGCCCAGGCCCTCAGCGCACTTGACGATCCCGATACCCGGCTCGCGGTCACGGCCGAGCGGGCCCTGCTGGCCCGGCTCGAGGCCGGCTGCGCGGCACCGGTGGGCGCCTATGCCTTCCGCAGGGGCAGCCTGCTGCACCTGGAAGCCGTGGTGTGCGCGGTGGACGGCACGGCCTCTGTCCGGGACAAGCGGGCCACCGACGGCCTCACCGAGGTGGGCGCCACGCTGCTGGGCATCGAACTGGCCGAAGTCCTGCTAGCCGCCGGCGCCGCGGACATCGCGGACCTGCAGGCTTCCTGATTCGGGCCATGCGGTTGCCTGTCCAGTGCGTCCGGCAGGTCCGGCCGGGACGCGGGTAAGCATGCAGGACAAGGGTCTGCCGCCGGAGCGGCCACTGGCCGGGGCGCGGGTACTGATCACGCGCAGTCCGGAGCGATCGCTGGCGCTCGTGGACGCGCTGCAGGAGGCCGGTGCCAGTGCACTCCTGCTGCCCTTGATCGACTTCGAGCGTGCGCCGGACCAGCACTCGCTCGATGTTGCCTGCGATGCCCTGGGTGCGGGGGCTTTCGACTGGCTTGTGGTCAGCAGCGCCACCACGGTCCATGTGCTCACGGCCAAGGCCGCTGAACGGGGCCTGTCACCGGCCCAGTGGATCCCGCCTGCCACCCGGATAGCCGCGGTGGGGGCGGCGACGCGCAGGCTCCTGGAAGACCGGGGGCTTGAGGTCGCACTCACGCCGGAGGATGAGCAGTCCGCAGCAGGTTTGCTCGCTGTGTGGCCGGGAGGGGACGGCAAGGTCCTGCTGCCGCAGGCCGACATAGCATCGCCCCGCCTGGCAGGGGGCCTGTCAGCGGCCGGAAGCAACGTCACTGCAGTGACCGCATACCGCACCGTTGATTACCCCGCGGCAGCGGAACGCAGGCTGGCCATCCCGGCGGTAAGCGAAGGAGCGGACCGGCAGCCGCCGTCGTACGCCCTGCTCACACCGGAAATCGCCGCAGCTGAGCTGGCGGCCGGACGCCTCGACGCCGTCATCGCCGCTTCCCCCAGCGCCGCCCGGCGCATCCATGAACTTTCCCCGTTGCGCGGGTGCCGCTTCGTGGCCATCGGGCGTTCGACGGCGGACCAGGCCGACGCCCTTGGCTTACCGGTCGCTGCCATTGCAGCGGAGCCTTCGCCGGACGGGCTGGTTGCCGCCGTCGTTGCAGCACTCCGCACAACCGAAGATGCCGGCGGAGAACCACCCTGACGCGGGGGAGGCCCGCCAGCGGGCATCCACACACCACCCATACCAACGTTAAGGACAGGACCATGACTTTTCCCAGCCACCGCCCCCGCCGCCTGCGCACCACCCCCGCCATGCGGCGGCTGACGGCCGAAACCCGCCTGGCGCCCGCAGAACTTATCCTTCCGGCCTTCATCCGGGAAGGCCTGGCGGAGCCCAACCCCATCACCTCGATGCCGGGCGTTGTCCAGCACACCACGGAGACTTTGAAGCGTGCCGCGGCGGAAGCGGTGGAGCTCGGGCTGGGCGGCATCATGCTGTTCGGCATCCCGGAGACCCGGGACGCCGAGGGAACGGCATCCCTTGACCCGGACGGAGTCCTGAACAAGGCCATCAGGGACGTGCGCGCCGAGGTTGGAGACGGCCTGGTGGTCATGAGCGACGTGTGCCTGGATGAGTTCACGGACCACGGCCACTGCGGCGTGCTCGACGCCGACGGTTACGTGGACAACGACCGTACCGTGGAAATCTACGCCCGGATGGCCGTGGCCCAGGCAGACGCCGGCGCCCACATGCTGGGCCCCTCCGGCATGATGGACGGCCAAATTGCCGCCATCCGTGCCGCCCTGGACGGGGCGGGCCACACCAGCACATCCGTCATCGCCTACTCCGCCAAGTACGCCTCCGCTTTTTACGGCCCCTTCCGCGAAGCAGTCGACTCCCAGTTGAAGGGCGACCGGCGGACCTACCAGATGGACGCCGGCAACCGTACCGAGGCCCTTCGCGAGGTGGAACTGGACCTCGCCGAGGGGGCCGACATCGTGATGGTCAAACCTGCCATGAGCTACCTGGACATCGTGGCCGATGTTGCCGCCATGAGCCCCGTCCCGGTGGCGGCCTACCAGATCTCCGGCGAGTACGCCATGATCGAGGCTGCTGCCGCCAACGGCTGGATCGACAGGCGGGCCGCCATCACCGAGTCCGTGCTGGGCATCCGGCGCGCCGGCGCCCACATGGTCCTGACCTACTGGGCCGCCGAGCTGGCCGGCTGGCTGAAGGAGTCCTGATGGCTGGCACCCCGGCTCCCCGGCCCGTATCCGTTCCCGAGAGTCCCACCGCCCCGGTTGCACCGGACCGGATACTTCTGGGCCTGAACACGTTCGGCGACGTCGGCGAGAATCCGGACGGAAGCCCGCAGCCGCATGCCCGGGTGCTGCGCCAGCTGCTCGAAGAGGCCCAACTGGCTGACGCCGTCGGACTCCATGCCTTTGGCGTGGGGGAGCACCACCGCAAGGATTACGCGGTGTCCGCACCGGAAGTCTTCCTCGCCGCCGCTGCCGCCCGCACCACCCGCATCAGGTTGGGTTCAGCTGTCACCGTCCTGAGTTCCGATGACCCCATCCGGGTGTTCCAGCGGTTCTCCACCGTGGACGCCATCTCCAACGGCCGCGCTGAAGTCATGCTGGGCCGTGGCTCCTTCATCGAATCCTTTCCGCTGTTCGGGCTCGACCTGGCCGACTACGAGGTCCTGTTCGAGGAAAAACTCGAGCTCTTCGACAAAGTCCGGGCGCAGAAGCCCGTGCACTGGGAAGGCCGTACCAGGCCGGCAATGGCCGGGCTGAGCGTGTACCCGCCGTTGGAGCGCCACCTGCTGCCCGCCTGGATCGGGGTGGGCGGCACGCCCGAATCCGTGCTGAGGTGCGCGCAGTACGGCTATCCCATCATCTTCGCCATTATCGGCGGGCAGCCCCGTGCCTTCCGCCCCCTCGTGGATCTGTACAGGGAAGCGATGGCGAAGTACGGCCACCCCATGCAGCAGGTGGCCACCCATTCACCCGGACATGTGGCGGACACCGACGAGCAGGCCCGCGAGGAACTTTTCCCGCACTGGCTGAAGCTGCGGAACAAGCTTGGTGCCGAGCGGGGCTGGGGACCGGCGGGGAGGGGCGAGTTCGACGCCCTGTGCGCGCCCGAGGGTGCCTTGTACGTTGGCTCACCCGAGACCGTGGCCCGGAAGATCGTCCTACTGAAGCAGAACCTGGGCGTAGACCGCTTCGACCTCAAATACAGCAACGGCCCGCTGCCGCACTCCGCCATGATGCGCTCCATTGAGCTGATGGGAACGGCAGTGGCGCCCCGCGTGGCTGAACTGCTGGCCGATTCACCGGCCCGCTAACTGAGAGAATAGGAACCATGACTTCCAGCAACCCTCGCAACGAGGAACTTTTCGACCGCGCCCGCCAGCTCATGCCGGGCGGGGTCAACTCCCCGGTCCGCGCCTTCGGGTCCGTGGGCGGTACGCCGCGCTTCATGGTCTCCGCCAAGGGGCCGTACCTGACGGACGCCGACGGCAAGGAATATGTGGACCTGGTGTGCTCCTGGGGTCCGGCGCTGCTGGGCCACGCACACCCCGCTGTGCTGGACGCGGTACACGCGGCAGTGGACCGCGGCCTGTCCTTCGGTGCCTCCACTCCGGATGAGGCGAACCTGGCCGAAATCGTTAAGGAACGCGTTCCCGCCGTCGAACGCCTCCGGATGGTATCCACCGGCACCGAGGCCACCATGACCGCCGTCCGCCTGGCGCGCGGGTTCACGGGGCGCAACCTCATCATCAAGTTCGCCGGCTGCTACCACGGCCACCTGGACGGTCTCCTCGCGGCCGCAGGTTCCGGCGTCGCCACCCTTGCCCTGCCCGGGTCCGCCGGTGTTACGGAAGCCACCGCCGCCGAGACGCTGGTGCTGCCGTACAACGACCTCGCCGCCGTCAAGGAAGCCTTCGCCACCCACGGGCAGAACATCGCGGCCGTGATCACGGAAGCAGCCCCGGCCAACATGGGCGTGGTGACCCCGGGGGAGGGCTTCAACCTCGGGCTGTCCCGCATCACCCGTGAACATGGGGCGCTGCTCATCGTGGACGAGGTGCTCACCGGTTTCCGCACGGGCTACTCCGGCTACTGGGGGCTTACCGGCGGGGCGCCGGACGCCGCCGAGCCGTGGACCCCGGACCTGCTCACCTTCGGCAAGGTCATCGGCGGAGGAATGCCGACGGCGGCCCTCGGCGGACGTGCCGACGTCATGGACTACCTTGCCCCCACGGGGCCGGTTTACCAGGCCGGAACGCTCTCCGGAAACCCGGTGGCGATGGCAGCCGGCGTGGCCACCCTGACCCATGCCACCCGCGACGTCTACTCCTTCATCGACGTCCGCTCGCTGGAACTGTCCTCGGCACTGTCCACCGCCCTGGACGCCGCAGGCGTGGACCACTCCATCCAGTTCGCCGGCAACCTCTTCTCCGTGGCCTTTGGCACCTCGGCACGCGGCGTCCACAACTACGCCGACGCCCAGGCCCAGGAAAGCTTCCGTTACGCGCCGTTCTTCCACTCGATGCTGGAGTCAGGGGTGTACCTGCCGCCCTCGGTCTTCGAGGCCTGGTTCCTGTCCGCCGCGCACGATGACACGGCCATGAACCGGATCTTCGACGCACTGCCGGCCGCAGCGAAGGCCGCCGCCGCGGCGCAAGGGTAGGGAGTCAGGCGAGTCCCGCCGTCGTCCCTCTAACTCCGCGAAATGGCACTTAACGGCAATTCCGTCGCCTGAGACTGCCGCAAAATGCCATCTCGGCGCAAACAAGAAATCCCCGGCTGCGGGCTGCAGCCGGGGATTTCTTGTGTCGGGGAGCGCTAGAGGACGTCTGAGAGGAAGCCCCTCAGCCGGTCCGTCCGGGGCTCGGTGAAGATCTGTTCCGGCGGCCCGGATTCTACCACGACGCCGGCATCCATGAAGGTCACGGTGTCCGACACGTTGCGGGAGAATCCCATCTCGTGGGTCACCACCACCATGGTCATGCCGCCCTTCGCCAGGTCCGTCATCAGCGCCAGGACGCCCTTAACGAGCTCCGGGTCAAGAGCGGAGGTCGCCTCATCGAAGAACATGACCTCGGGCTTCATGGCCAAAGCCCGGGCAATGGCCACGCGCTGCTGCTGTCCGCCGGACAGGTTGGCCGGGCGGGAGTCTGCCTTGTGCTTCAGGCCCACCAGGTCCAGCTGTTCCAGGGCTTCCGCGCGTGCCTGCTCCTTGGACAGCTTCCGCAGCTTCCGCAGCGCCAGGGACACATTGTCCACCACCGTTTTGTGCGGGAACAGGTTGAACTGCTGGAACACCATGCCGATCCGCTGCCGAAGCTCGTCAGGGTTGTCCTTCAGCACCGAGCGGCCGTCCAGGAGGATATCGCCCTGGTCGGGTTCAATCAGCCGGTTCATGACCCGCAGGAGCGTGGACTTGCCGGATCCCGACGGGCCGATCACGGAGGCCGTGGTGCCCTTCTCCACATGCAGGTCAATGCCGCGGAGAACATGGTTGTGGCCGAAGGAAAGGTGCAGGTTCTTGCCGGTCAGGGTACCGGAAACGAATTCCGTCATGCCTGTGCCCCCTTGCCGATAGGCGCAGCCAGCTCGTCCGGTTCCTTCTTTTCAGGCTTGCCGGTCCGCAGGCGGTTGTCGATGAAGTTCACGAAATGCGTCAGCGGTACGGTGAGGATCAGGTAGAGCACCCCGGCGGCCACGAGCGGAGAGAGGTTTCCGGTGTTGGCCATGGCGTCATTTCCGATCCGGAAGATTTCCCGGTCGGAAGCGGCGAGCCCAAGCATGAACACTAGCGACGAGTCCTTCAGCAGCGAGATGAACTGGTTCACCAGTGCGGGCAGCACCCGCCGGATGCCCTGCGGCACCACCACCAGGCGCATGGAACTGCCGTAGCTGAAACCCAGCGCCCGGGATGCCTCAAGCTGGCCCTTCTCAACGCTCTGGATACCCGACCGGAAAATTTCACCGATGTAGGCAGCCGCGATCAGCGTCAGGGCCAGGATGCCCAGGGGGTAGGGGTTCCGGGACCCGGTAATTTCCCGGGCGATGGGGCTGAGCCCGATGCCGATGACCAGGATCACCAGGATGGCGGGCAGGCCACGGAAGATGTCGGTATAGATACGGGCCACCCACCGGGCCCCCGCGTTGCGGGAGATGCCCATCATGGCCAGCGCGAGCCCCAACAGGGAACCGAAAATGCCGGAGGCCACGGCCAATATCAGCGTGTTGGGCAGTCCCACCATGAGCAGGGCGGGAATGACCTTGGCCATTTCCTCCCAGTTGAAGAAGGTGTCAGCCAGTTGGTCCAGGAGATCCATAAACGTCCCGGCTCAATCAGCTCTGCGGAACCGTGGCGGCCTTGCTGCCCGGCTTCCAGTCGGCCGGCATTTCGCGGTCCGGGTACCACTCCTTGGTCAGCTTGGACCAGGTTCCGTCGGCGATTACGGCGTCCAGGCCGGAGTTCAGCGCATCGATCAGCGGCTGGTTGTCCTTGGCCACGGCGTAGGCAGTGAAGTTCTGTGTGTTCACGACGGATTCGGCGATGACGGTGCCGTCACCTTCCTTGACCTGGCCGGTGGCCTGCTGGGACGGCGCCACCCAGGCATCCACCTGGCCGTTGCGAACGTTGGCGTACACGGTGGCGTAGTCCGGGAAGCGGATCGGCTCAAGCTTGAGAGTGTTGGTGACGTAGTCGTCCTGGACGGTGCCCTGGACCACGCCGATGCGGAGGTCGCCAGTGAGGTCGGCAAAGCCCTTGACGTCGCTGTCGGTCTTGGCGACCACGGCCATGAATCCAAAGTCGTAGCCGTTGGTGAAGCCAACGTTCTGGCGGCGGGCATCCGTGGTGGAGATGGAGGAGGACCCGACGTCGAACTGCTTGGTCTGGACCTGGGAGAGGAGTGCCGAGAAATCGGTGGCAACGAATTCGACTTCGAGGCCGAGCTTGCCGGCGATGGCGCGCAGCAGTTCGTTGTCGTAGCCCGTGAACTTGCCGGAGGGGTCGATGAAGATGTTCGGCGGGGCGTCGGACAGTGTGCCCACCTCAAGCTTGCCCTCTGTGTTGAGGCCCAGCGTGGCTGTGTCAATCTGGTCGACCGGAGTGACGTCGGCGGTGGTGTACTTGTCCAGGGTCTGCTGGTCGCTGCCAGCGAGGGCGTCCGTGGGTGTCCCTGAGGGCTCGGCGGACCCTGAGCCGCAGGCGGCGAGGGAGACAGCCAGGGCAAGTGCCACGGGAGCCGTGGTGAGCCACTTCATCGCTTTGATTTTCATCAGGTTGTCGCTTTCATCTGAGTCATTAGTCAACCGGGCCGCGAGGCTGCGCTGTGGCGCCTGGCACCTGCCCGGCGCTGTTCACGCACGGCAAGGCAGGGGTGACCGCAAAACTTTATTCTCTCACCTGCCCCTTTTCCGTGATGATCCGAACGGGTGAGCAGTGAGGACTGCCAGAATCGAAGATTCTTCCCTCGTGGGGGCGTCCTCCACTTCGATCGAACGGGCCGGGCAGGAAGACTCCGAATGTGCGGATGCGAATTAGGTACCCCTATGTGAAGCCCTGTTACTGTGACTTGCCTCGCACCTTTGCGGCGGCAGTTTTCAGAAGCCGCCGAGGCTTGCGTCCTGCGGGGGAAGCACGGGCCAGTCACCCTCGATGACCGCAGCCGGCTTGGTTTTCCGGAGGTACCCCTGGAAGTCCGCAGCCTGGCTGATGGCCCAGTCCACCTGCAGCTGGTGAAGCTGGCTGGCGGGCATCATCAGTTTGGGAAATTTCCCGGCCATGGCGTCCAGGACCCTCAGCGTGGCCAGGGCATCGGCCGCGGAGGTGTGGGCGTTGTCCAGGACCACGCCGTACTCTTCGCACAGAGCCGTCAGGGTGCGCTTGCCTTTCCGGTAGCGGTCCACCTGCTTGTTCATGATGTAGGGATCCAGGACCGGGAAGCGGCTCAGCTGGGGCACGCCATACCGTGCGGACTCCGCGGCCAGGACGGTGAAGTCGTAGCTCGCGTTGAAAGCGATGACGGGGACGTTCGTGTCGAAAAGTTCCTGCAGGACTGAGGCAAGCTCCTGCGTGACTTCGTGTGCAGGCCGGCCCTCCCGCCGCGCTTTTTCCGTGGTTACCCCGTGCACGTCGCTGGCTTCCGTGGGAATCTCCACCCCGGGATCGGCCAGCCACTCATGTTCCCTGATGACGTCGCCGTTGTGGTCCACCACCGTTACCGAAGCCGTGACGATACGTGCAGCCCGCGAGTTGCGCCCCGTGGTTTCGAGGTCGAACGCTGCGCGGGGGAGGGTGTTCCAAGTGCTCATATGTCAACGCTAAAGGGCACCACTGACAATTCCGTGGAGCGCCACTGCCGCTAGATTGGATCAATGCGGATTGAGTACGTGGACGCGGTGCTGGCCGTGGTGGAGCTGGTGCCCGCCGCCTCCGCCGTGGCGTATAGCGACGTCGCCGAGCTGCTGGGCTCGGGAGGCCCCAGGCAGGTAGGCAGCGTGATGAGCCACTACGGAAGCGGCGTGCCCTGGTGGCGGATCCTCAAGGCGAGCGGCCATGCACCTGCCGGGCATGAGGCTGAAGCCCTCAGCCATTACCTCGCCGAGGGGACACCCCTGGTGGGCGCATATGTGGAATACGAACGGACCCGGGAAGGACGCTGGCGCGTGGATCTTTTGGCCGCCAGGTGGACGCCGACCGAAGGTGAACTGGACGTAATTGATGCCGTTGCCGGCGGGCTGGAGCGGCGGCTGCATGGATTGTCAGTGGCTGATGATGGAATGTCTGGGTGACAGCAACAACGCCTTTGACCGGCCCACGAGACGAGTACCGGGATGCTGCGCCGGCAGGTCCGGCAACTGATACGGACACAACTGCCGGCCCTGGAGGCGGCAGCCCGGACCGCAGCCAGGGAAACCCGGAGGCAGCCGGCCTCAGGCTGCTGCCGCCCCGCCACATCCATGCGGTAGAGCCCCGGCTGACTGCCGACCAGCAGGCCGCCGTTGATGTCCCCCAAGGAGCCGGCCCGGTACTGATGCCCGGCGCTCCGGGAACAGGCAAGACCACCACCCTCGTCGAGGCCGCCGTCCGCCGGGCATTCCGGGACGGCGTGGATCCTGAGCGAATGCTGATTCTGGCACCCAGCCGCCTGGCCGCAGATACCCTTCGTGACCGCTTTACCGCACGGTTGGACAGGAGCCTGAGCACAACGCCGGCGCGCACCTGGGCCTCCTACGCCTTCGATGTCATCAGGCGGGCCAAAGCCGAAGGGCTTCTTTCCCTGTCGAGGCAGCCCAGGCTCCTGTCGGGCCCCGAGCAGGACCTCATTATCAAGGAGCTCCTTGAAGGACACCGGCTTCCGGGGCTGGAACTGCCCTGGCCGGCGGATATGGAGGGAGCGCTGGAAACCCGCGGTTTCCGGCAGGAGGTCCGGCAGTTGTTTGACCGGATCATCGAATCGGGACGCACCCCGGAGGACCTTGTGCGGCTTGGACATGACTGCGGCAGGCCGGACTGGATTGCCGCTGCCGCCCTCTACTCGGAGTACCGGGACGTCCTGGACCTGCGGATGCCTGAGGCTTTCGACCCCGCCGGGATCATCACGGCTGCCCGGCAGATATTCCAGGACTTTCCTGCGTTCCTGGCTGCGGAACGCGAACGGCTGCAGGTCATCCTGGTAGACGACATCCAGGAGGCCAACCCCGCAGTCTTTGAGCTGCTGGCCGATATCGCCGGCGGCAAGGACTCCTTCGTTGCCTTCTGCCCGGACACCGTCGTCCAGGGCTTCCGTGGGGCAAGGCCAGACCTCGTGGCTGAGCTGCCGCACCTGCTGTCGCCCGGCGCCCCCGTTGTGGAGCGTCCGCTGCGGCATGCCCACCGCCAGAAACCAGCGGTTGCCGAAGCCTGGCTGGGCGTTGCCGGACGGATCTCCCAGAGGGCCGGCGGCCAGCTGGCCAGGCGCCTCGAACACGCCGGCTGCGGCGGGCCGGAAGGGGCAGTGGAAGCACACCTCGTTCCGTCCGCCGTGCACGAACTCCGCTACGTGGCCCAGCGGATCCTGGACCAGCACATCAACCAGGGCCGGGACCTGGCCGACGTCGCGGTCATCGTGCGCAACGGCGCGCAGGTCAGCGAGTTCCAGCGGTATCTGTCCGGCCAGGGGATCGCCGTTCGGGTCCCGGTGGCTGAGTCCGCTGTCCGGGACGAGGTAGCCGTCCGTCCGCTGCTCGATGCTTTCGCCATCGCGCTGGACCCGGCACTGCTCACCCCCGAAGCAGCAGTGTCGCTCCTGACCTCGCGTATCGGCGGAGCAACGTCCATTGAGCTCCGCCGGCTGCGGCAATCCCTGAGAAGGGAAGAAATCCTGGGCGGCGGAGGGCGGACCAGCGATGCGCTGCTGGTCGAGGCGCTGCTGGAGCCCGGCGCGCTGTCAACCCTCGGCATCGAGGGCCGTGCCGCACGGCGGGCGGCACGCATGATCCAGGCAGGCAGCCGGGCAGCTGCTGAACCCGGCGCCAACGCCGAGTCAGTCCTCTGGGCCCTCTGGAACTCCACCGGGCTGGCCGGCAGCTGGACCGGGACGGCTCTCTCCGGCGGACCCCACGGAGCCCGGGCCGACCGCGACCTGGACGCCATGATGGCGTTGTTCCACACCGCGGAGCGCTACGTGGACCAGATGCCCGGGGCGGGCCCTGAACAGTTCCTCGAATATCTCCTGAACCAGGAGCTGCCCATGGACACCCTTGCCGCCCGAGCCCAGGTGGACGACGCCGTCGAACTTATGACTCCTGCCAGTGCAGCCGGGCGTGAATGGCCGGTGGTGATTGTTGCCGGCCTCCAGGAGGGCGTCTGGCCGAACACCCGGCTCCGCGGCGAGCTCCTGGGAAGCACCCTGTACAGCGATGCGGTGGAGCACGGCGCCGGCTACGCCCTGCAGCGGGATCCCCTGAGCCGGCTTCGCGATATCCGGTATGACGAGCTCCGCAGCTTTTCCACTGCAGTGTCCCGCGCCCGCGACCTTCTGGTCTGCACCGCTGTATCTTCGGAAGACGACCAGCCCTCCTCCTTCCTTGACTACGTGGCACCTTTGGCGCCCGGACAGGAAACCCGCGGCTTCACCTCGGTGGAGCGCCCCATGACGCTCCGGGCGCTTGTTGCCGAGCTGCGGCAGCATGCCCAGCTCGACGGAAGGGACGCTCCGCAGGCTGAGGAAGCCGCCAGAGTGCTAGCACGCCTGGCCAAGGCGGAGCCGCCGGTCCCGGGCGCGCATCCGCAGAGCTGGTGGGGTCTTCCGCCGCTGAGCTCCGAAGCGGCAGTGGTTCCACCCGGCGGTACGGTCTTCGTTTCGCCGTCAAAAGTGGAGACAGTCCAGAAATCACCGCTCGACTGGTTCGTCCAGGCCGCGGGGGGCGAAGCTGCCACGGACTTCGCCCGCAGCCTGGGCACCCTGGTCCACGCGATTGCCCAGGAACTGCCGGATGCCTCCGGCGCCGAGTACGTCGCTGAGCTCGTCCGGCGCTGGCCTGCCCTGGGCATGAAGGACAACTGGGAGGGCAGGCTTGATTTCCATCGTGCCGAGACCATGGTGCGAAAGCTGGCGCAGTACGTCCTCCTGATGCGCAGCGAGGGCAGGAGCCTCGTTGGAGTGGAACAGGATTTCGAGGTGGGGCTTGGCAGGGTCCCCGTTGACGACGCCCCGGACCGGGACGCCGTCCTGCGCGGCCAGGTGGACCGTCTGGAGATAGATGCCGAGGGCAGGCTGGTGATCGTGGATCTGAAGACGGGGAAACGCCAGCCAGGCAAGGCGGAACTGGCGCGGCATCCGCAGCTGGGCGCCTACCAGGCCGCTGTGCTTGCCGGCGGGTTCGACGACGGTCCGGGCAGCCAGCCGGGTGCGGTGCCCGGCGGGGCTGTACTGGCCCAGCTGGGAACCGGAGCGAAAAGTCCGGCCATCCAGCAGCAGGACCCGATCGATCCCCAGGACAACTGGGCCCTTGACATGGTGAAGGATGCGGCGTCGGTGATGGGTGGCAGCGCCTTCGAAGCACGGCATGATCCGTCCAAAGGCAGCCACGGCGGCCATGGCTGCCAGCTCCCCGAGGTCTGTCCGTTGTGTGTGCGTGGAAGGCAAGTGACTGAATGACGCAGGATGTGCAAGAGCAGGAGGCTTCCTTTGCTGCCGGGCCGTCGGCCGCCATACCCTTGGCTGCCGGGCACGGGGCCGTTGCCGCCACACCGCCCCCGCCGCGGTTCAGTCCGGAAGAGCTATCTGTGCTTCTGGGTGAAAAAAACGTTCCCACCCCGGAACAGTCGGCCATCATTGCCTCGCCGCTGACCCCGCGGCTGGTCATTGCGGGGGCAGGATCGGGGAAGACGGCCACCATGGCCGACCGCGTGGTCTGGCTTGTGGCCAACGGTTGGGTGAGGCCGGAGGAAGTCTTGGGCGTGACCTTCACCCGGAAAGCAGCGGGTGAACTGGCATCCCGCATCCGTGCGAAGCTGGCTGCCCTCCAGCGCCTGGTTGCCCAGGACAAGATGGCCCAGGACACGGCTGACCGGGATAAAGGCCGGGGGGTTTTTCCGGAGGGACTGCTTAGCAGCGATGCCCTGGAACCGAAAGTCTCCACGTACCACTCGTTCGCCAGCGGCATCGTCTCCGATTACGGGCTCCGGCTGGGTGTGGAGCGTGATGTGGTCCTGCTGGGCGGTGCCCAGGCCTGGCAACTGGCCAGTGAGGTCGTGGAGGCCTATGACGGCGAATACGGGCATTTCCGGGCTGCCAAGTCCACGCTTGTGAAGGCAGTTATTCAGCTGGCCGGTGAGTGCGCCGAGCACCTCCAGGAGCCCGAGGACGTTGAAGCGTGGCTCATGGCGCGGTTGTCCGACTTCGAGTCACTCCCTTACCTTGCCGATAAAAAGAAGAACCCGCCGCAGGCAGTGGCCGATCTCGCCGGGATGCTGCGGACCAGGGCAAGCGTGGCTGACATGGTTGGACGCTATGCGGCGGCCAAGCGGGCGCGGGGTGCACTGGACTTTGGCGACCTGGTGGCCCTCGCCGCCCGTGTGGCGCGGGAAGTCCCCCTGGCTGCCCAGATGGAGCGGCAGCGCTACAAGGTGGTCCTGCTGGACGAGTTCCAGGACACCTCCCACGCCCAGCTGGTCCTGTTTTCGCGGCTCTTCGGCGGCGGGCATGCGGTGACGGCCGTGGGCGATCCCAACCAGTCAATTTACGGATTCCGTGGCGCCTCGGCGGGGCAGCTCTTCCATTTTGTACGGGAGTTCCCGGTGAGGACGGGGACGAGCGGTAAGGGGGCAGCGGAGGAAACGGCCGTAGGGAAAGAGGCAGCGGAAGACGCCGGGACCTGGGCTCCTGCGCCGACGTCCTACCTGACAACGGCATGGCGGAACGGGCGATCTATCCTGGCGGCGGCCAACGTCATGTCCGAATCCCTGGGACGGGCGGCCGCGCAGCGCGGCCCGGCCGGCGGGGGAGCAGCGGCGGCCCCCGAAGTGCCGCCGCTGCAGCCCAGTCCGCACGCAACCGCGGGATCTGTGGTGCTGGGCCGGTTTGCCAGCGACGTGGACGAAGCCGCCGCGCTCGCTGAGGACGTCCTCAAATACCGTGTGACGGACTTTGAGCTCAAGCCTGACGGTTCCCCGGTTCCGCCCGCCATCGCAGTGCTGTGCCGGCGTCGTGCCCAGATGGAGCCCATCCGCCGCCAGTTGGAGGCCCGGGGGATTGCCTATGAGATCGTCGGTCTTGGCGGCCTCCTCGATACTCCTGAAATTGTCGATCTCGTGGCCACCTTGCGCGTCCTCGCCGACCCCGGCCGCTCCGACGCGCTGATGCGCCTGTTGGCCGGGGCCCGCTGGCGGATAGGCCCTGCGGATTTGATGGCGCTGAGGGACTGGTCCAGCCAGCTGGCCCGGCGGCGCGGCCAGCCCGGAGCGGCCGATGACAACGTCCCGGACGGCGAGCCGGCCGTCCTGGAAGGCGACCTCACAGACGCCGCCAGCCTGGTGGAGGCGCTGGACTGGCTGCCACGGGAGGGATGGACCTCATCGAACGGCAGGTCCCTCACCCCGGGCGGGCGCGGGCGGATGCTTCGGCTTTCCGCGGAACTGCGCCAGCTCCGGGGGTACCTGGGGGACGACCTCACCACGCTGCTGGGGGAAGTGGAAAGGGCCATGCTCCTCGACATCGAGGTTGCCGCGCGGCCGGGCGTCAGCATCCACCAGGCCCGCCGGAACCTTGATGCCTTCCAGGATGCAGCCGCGGGCTTCCTGCGGACCTCCCAGCGCGTGGACATCCTCGCATTCCTGTCCTGGCTGGAGGCGGCGTCAGCTGAAGAAAACGGCCTGGAAGCACCGCCAAGCGATGTCAACCGTGAGGCTGTCCAGCTGCTCACCGTGCACGCTTCCAAGGGCCTGGAATGGGATGTTGTCTTTGTCCCGGGGCTTAATGCCAAGGACTTTCCCAGCGACCGCGACTCGCGCTGGAGCAGTGGGTCAGCTGCCCTGCCCTGGCCGCTGCGCGGCGACCGGGCGGATTTGCCCCAGTGGGACCTGGACCAGCCGGACCAAAAGGGTTGGCTGGACGCGGAAAAGGACTTCAAGGCAGCCGTCCAGGCGCATGGGGAGTCAGAGGAGCGCCGCCTGGCATACGTGGCTTATACACGGGCCAAGCACGTACTCTGGGCGTCCAGCGCAGCGTGGGTGGGGTCCAGGTCCGGGCGGTCTGAAATGTCGCCGTTCCTTGCAGAGCTGGAGCCATTGGCCGCACCGGCCCGCGACGGTACTCCAGCGCGGGCAGGCATTCATCCGCGTTCGGTTGAGGAAGCTTCCTTGCCGGAGGCCAGCCCACTGACTGTCGACCTGGAGGTGGCTGGCTGGCCCTACGATCCGTTGGAGGGGCCGGTGGATCCCCGGACGGGGGAGCGCCTCCGCCTTGCCAGGGGCCGCAGGGATGCCATGGAAAGGGCATCCGCCCGGGTGATGGCTGCGTTGGAGGCCATGCAGGACGGGAGTGCCCTGCCCCTGCTGGGCGCCGGAGTGCCGGCGGGTGCTGTGCCAGGCCAAGACACCTTGCTCCCGGATCCAGCCCTGGCCGGCCCGGCCGCCGGCTGGGCGCGGGAAGCGGCGCTGCTGCTGGAACGCCGGGCAAGGAAGTCGTCCGTGCAGGAGGTCCACCTCCCCACCCATATTTCCGCGTCCACCCTGGTGGACCTGGGGGAAGACCCAGGGGCGGTGCTCTGGCAGCTCCGCAGGCCCGTACCGCGCGAGCCGGGCATGTCGGCACGGAAGGGAACGGCTTTCCACGCCTGGGTGGAAGAGTACTTCGGAAGCGCAGGCTTGCTCGACCTCGGCGAAGCGCCGGGCTCGGATGACCACATCGATGCGGCGTATGACCTGGATGCCATGGTGGCCACTTTCCGGTCCTCCCCGTGGGCCCACCGTTCGCCGGCCTTTGTGGAGGTGCCGGTGGAGACGCGGGTAGGGGACGTGGTGGTCCGTGGACGGATCGACGCCGTCTTCCAGGACGCGGACGGCCGCTGGGACCTGGTGGACTGGAAGACCGGGCGGCGGCCATCAGGTGCCCAGCTGCGGTCCCGGGCCGTGCAGCTTGCCGTGTACCGCCTGGCGTGGTCGCGGCTGAAAGGCGTGCCCGTGGAGGATGTCCGGGCGGCGTTCTTCTACGTGGCGGACAACGAGATTGTGCGGCCCCACGACCTCGCATCCGCCGGGCAGCTGGAGGAGATGGTCGCGGCTGCTTTCACCTCTGCCTGAAAGGCGCCCGCGGGCGTCCCCTTGGCCTAAGTGCCCCGCGGGCTAGTTCTTGTGGACGTCAACAATGGTGAGGGCCGCCGTCGACGTGTCATCCGGCCCGCCCGGTACGTCCGGTGAGTTAGTCTTCGTGCCGTCGCCGGTGCCAGCACCGCCTTCACCACCGGCAGGTGCCTGTGCAGGTGCCGGGTCTGCGGGTATCGGTGTCACGTGCACAGCCAGCTGGACTGCCGGAACCGGAAGGACGGTGACCGGAGGCACCGGGGCGGGTGCACCGCCGTCGGCCGCCCGCATGCCAGGGCCGGCTCCGGCCCCTGCGGCCTGTGCTCCGGAAGACGGCGTGGCCGGCGCGGCCGCGCCCGGAACCCCCGCCGCCCCCGCCGGCGGCAGGGGGTGCGC
>NZ_JAJOMC010000003.1 GCF_021129155.1 Arthrobacter sp. AK04 | reverse complement strand
CGGCGGGCCCCGCCGCCCCCCCGCGCCCGCCGCCCCGGCCGCCCCCCCCCCCGTGGGTCGGGGGGGCCCCCTAAGCGGGCGGGCCCGCGGCCGGCGGGTTTTTTGGGTGCCCCCCCCCGCGGATCGGTGGTCTGGTCGTGGCGGGCAACCATCAGGCTTCCTTGATAACGCGGTTCTTCAGCTGCCCCAGGCCCTCGATGGTGGTGACCAGGACCTGGCCCTCCTGCAGGTACCGCTTGGGGTCCTGCGCGTGGCCCACGCCGCCGGGGGTGCCGGTGGCGATCACATCGCCCGCGTTCAGCGTGATGATGGTGGAGATATAGGAGACCAGGAATTCCGGGGTGAACACCAGATCCGAGGTGGGCGTGCTCTGCTGGACCTCACCGTCCACCGCTGAGGTCATGAGGGGGCCGGCGGTGAACTCGTCCTTGGTGACCAGGGAGGGGCCGAACGGGGTGGACTTTTCCCAGGTCTTGCCCTGCAGCCACTGGATGGTGCGGAACTGGTAGTCGCGCATGCTGATGTCATTCAGGACGGCGTAGCCGGCGATGTGGTCCGCGGCGTCGGCCTCGGCGATGCGTCGGCCCTGCTTGCCGATGACCACGGCGAGTTCGGCTTCCCAGTCCACCGCGTCGGATTCCTGCGGCAGCGCGAGGTCGTCGTTGGGCCCGATCAGGGACTCGGCGTACTTGGCGAACAAAGTGGGGTATTCGGGGACTTCCCGGCCCATTTCCTTGATGTGGTTGCGGTAGTTGTGGCCCACGCAAATGATCTTCCCGGGGGAGGGCACGACGGCGGCAAGGTCGGCGCCGTCGAGCACGTGCGTAGCTCCGTTGGCTGCCTTCGCCGTGGTTTCCCAGGCGGGATCCTGCAGGAGGGCGCCGACATCGGCATACCCGGGGATCTCGGTGAGGGTGTCGCCGTCCTGACGGACCGCCGTCGTGCCTTCGGAAGTGCGGAGGGTAAGGAGTCTCATTACTTGGTGCGTCCTTCGATGTAGGTGCGGTTGAAGTTCAGGCGCTCAAAAATGGGGGCGTCACTGAAACGGAAAAGATCAAATTCGGTGCCTGCCTGGAGGGACCACGCGGCCCAGGACGGAACAACGAAGAGGTCGCCCTTGGCCAGGTGCCTGGTTTCGCCGTTCAGGGTCACGGTGCCGGTGCCTTCGAAGACCTGCCACACGCTGGAACCGACTTCGCGGACCGTCTCGGTGGCGGCGCTGGCGCGCAGGCGGTGGAACTCGGCCCTGATGGTCGGCATGACGTCCCCGCCGGTGGTCGGGTTGGTATACCGGATGGCGGCATGGCCCTGGGACACCGTGGCGGGGTGGCCTTCATCCTCGAGCAGCAACTGTTCACGCAGGGCGGCGTCGGTGTGCTTCCACCGGTAAGCCGCGATGGGGGAGTTGGTGGTGTCATCGAGCCCGGAGAGCGGACGGAGTCCGGGGTGGGCCCAGAGCCGCTCGGAGCGGGAGATGTCCGGGGTGGCTTCGTCCGTGACGCGCTCGGTTCCGAACTCGAAGAACCCGGCATCGGCGTAGTGCACGAACGGGATGTCCAGCCCATCGATCCAGGCCATCGGCTCGTCGGTGTCGTTGTGGTGGCCATGGAAGTTCCAGCCCGGCGTCAGCAGGAAGTCCCCGCGGGACATCCGCACGGGATCGCCGTTCACCACGGTCCAGACCCCTTCGCCCTCGACGACGAACCGGAAGGCGTTCTGCGAGTGGCGGTGCTCCGGGGCGGTCTCGCGACCGCCCAGGTATTGGATGGCGGCCCACAACGTAGGTGTGGCATACGGGGTACCGGCCAGGCCGGGGTTGGCCAGGGCGATTGCGCGGCGTTCACCGCCGCGGCCCACCGGCACCAGGTCTCCGGCGCGGGCAGCCAATGGGTACAGGTCGTTCCACCGCCACACATGCGGCACTGCCTTGGGCGACGGGACCATCGGCATGAGGTCCCCGATCTCGGTCCACAAGGGAATCAGGTTCTCCTTGTCAAAGTCCCGGTACAGCTGCTCAAGCTGGGCAGCCTCCTCCGGCGTTGGCTCCGGCAGGGCATGGCTGGCAGCAACTGACTCATGGGTGATGTTCTCAGTCATGGCATCCTCTACTTTGAGTGGGCGCTGGCGGTGGCCAGCCGTTCTGCTATGTCGGCGCGGAGTTCTTTTTTGTTGATCTTGCCGACTTTTGTGGCAGGGAGTTCGTCGACGACCACCAGGCGTTCGGGAATTTTGAATGCAGCAACACCGGTGTCGCGGAGCATCTTTTGAATCTGTTCGAGAGTTACATCCGTGCCCGGTTTCACGGTGACGTAGAGGCAGAGTTTTTCGCCGAGCACCGGATCGGGCATAGCGACCGCCGCCGCCATGGTGATGTCCTCGATGCGGTAGACCAGGCTTTCGATTTCCTCGGCAGATATTTTTTCTCCGCCACGGTTGATCATGTCCTTGTCGCGGCCCTGAACGATGAGGTTTCCGTCCGGCCGGCGTTCCACGATGTCTCCGCTCGCGTACCACCCGTCGGGAGTGAAGGCCCGGGCGTTTGCTTCAGGGGCGCGGTAGTAACCCCTTGGCGTGTAGGGGCCGCGGGTCAAAATGGACCCGGCGACTCCGTCCGGGAGATCATTCCCGGATTCATCAACGATCCGAATCTCGTCGGCTTCAGAAACGGGACGCCCCTGCGTGGTACAAATAACGTCATCGGGATCATCCAGGCGGGTCGTATTGATGAGACCTTCCGCCATTCCAAAAACCTGCTGCAGCGTGGCGCCGAGGACAGGCTTCACTTTCCGGGCAATCTCGTCCGGGAGCCTTGAGCCGCCCACTTGAATCACCTCGAGGCTGGCCAGTTGCGTGCCGCCTGTTTCCTCCTGGTACTCGATCCACCTTTGGGCGACCGCAGGTACAGCTGTTGAGAGCGTCACCTTTTCTCGTTCGATGGCGGCGAAAGCCTTCCGTGGTTCGGGGCTTGGGAGCATCACCACGCGGCCGCCAGCGAAAAGGATCCCAAGGATGCCTGGGCACGCAAGCGGGAAATTATGGCTGGCCGGCAGGGTACCCAAGTAGACCGTGTCTTCACTGACGCCTGTAGGGACTGAGGTCGCCTTGATGTTGTAGGCGTAGTCGTTGTGGGTCCGGGTGATTAGTTTGGGCAGACCGGTTGTTCCTCCCGACAGCAGGAACAGGGCGGGAGAATCGGGCGACGGCGCGATGCCGTCCAGCCTTGCCCTCGCTGCCTTCGGGTCTTTGCCCGGCGCCAGAATCTCTTCAAGCGACACGTTCAAGGGATTGGCTGCGCCGGAGACGAGAATGATTTCCAGTGACGGAATTGTTGAAACCAGTTCTTCTGCCATCGCTTGATGGTCAAAGTCCTTGATTGCGTCCGGGACGACGATGGCTCGTGCTTCGGAAAGTTCCGAGAGGAAGGACAGTTCGTATTGCCTGTGTGCCGGCAAGGCCATGACCGGAATGATGCCGGCGCGGAAACAGGCCAGCGTCAGAAGCGCAAACTGCCAACCGTTGGGCAATTGGACCATCACCCGGTCATCTGACCGAAGCCCCAGCTGCAGGAGCCGCTCTGCACCGGCGTCCATGCGGTTGGCAATGTCGGCGTAAGTGAGCCGCAGGTCTCCATCCACGATTGCAACCTTGTCAGGCAACCGGTCGGCCGTATCCAGAATGTAACTGCCAAGAGCCCGGTCCTCCCAGTAACCCTTGGCGCGGAACTCAGCCGCAAGGTCTGCTGGCCAGGGAATGGTTCCCTCACTGGTGTGGCTTGTCATTCCATGTCCTCCTCGACATTGATCACTACGGCATCCAGCGCCACGAGTCCTTCGTGTGTCAGGCGCAAGGGATTGATTTCGATTTCGGCGATAGCTTCATTGGACCCAAGTGCGTCTCCGAGTTTGACCAACACGGCAGAAAGTTCAGCCGCATCCAGCATGGGCCCGGAGCGGAAGCCGTACAGGAGCTCTCGAGCCAACAACTCGTTGGGCATGTCTTCCGCTGCGCGATCTGACAGGGGAGCGGAACGGATGGAAACATCGGCATAAACCTCGGCCGCGGTGCCGCCCAGGCCAAGAACCACAATCGGTCCAAAGACAGGATCCCGACGAACCCCTACCACTAGGTCAATCCCTGAGGGGGCCATGGCTTCGACCAGGAATTCGCGTGCGCCGACGGCCTCCAGTGCGTCCAAAGCCCGGTCCATGTTTTCGGTGGACTTCACCCCAAGGTGGACGCCACCGATCTCGGTCTTGTGCAGGACCGCCGCGTCGAGCAGCTTGACCGCCACGGGCCCTCCGAGCTCCAACAAGGCTTCGTGCGCGGCGGTGCGGTTGGTGCAGCTTCGTCGTGACGGTGTGGTGATACCCAGGGCGCCGAGGAGTTCCTTGGCACGGTTTTCGTCCCACGGTCCTTCGACGTTGGGCCAGGTGAAGTTCCGCTCTTGACTGACGGAGCGGACGAACTGCGCCCGTGCATCGTTTACCAAAGCGATGAGGCCCTGGGCCAGCGACGTTGGTCCGGAGATCAGCGGCAGATCATGTTGCTGAGCCGACTTCCGAGCGCGTTCCAGGTCGCCTTCAGGGCCGTCCACGCCGATCACGAAAGGCATTGCCTCTGCGGCGCCGGACTCGACGACGGAAAGTGGCAGGTCCGTCACAGGTTCAGTGAGCCCGTAGACGCCTACGACGTCGATGGCCGGGTCAGCAGCGACTGCTGCAACGATTTTCTCGTATCCGGGCCCTGGTCGGCCCGTATCCACGGGGTTGGCTTGGAAGGTTAAGGGCGGTAGAAGCGTGCCGATGAGGTTCTGGGTGGCCTGGCCGAGTCGTGGCACAGCCACCCCAGCGCCGTGAAGGGCATCGGCAATCAGCAGGCCGGGACCCGCTTGCCCGGTGATGAGTCCGACGCCGGGATCGGCAGCCGGAGCAAGCCGGCGTCCTGCAAGGGCAGTGACTGCGGCTACCAACTGGTTCTCGTCATCGACAATCACAGCGCCTGCCTGCTTGAGGACAGAACGGGTGGTCCGCCAGGACGTGGCCAAAGCACCGGTGTGGGACTGGGCGAATTCTGACACGTCGTTACGGCCCACGACCAGCGCAACAACGGGTTTGACTGCACTAAGGCGGGAAACGGCGTCCACAAGGGCAGGACCATCAGAAACGGTTTCCAGATGGAGGGCTACAGCCTTGGTTTGCTGATCGGTAATCAGGTAGTCCAAGACGTCGGGTGCGGTGATGTCCGTGCCTGCTCCGATACCCACAGCGAGACTGACGCCTGCACCGGAACGTTGCAGGTGGAAGGCAAGGACGTGGTTCACGCCGCCGCTGGCGGCCACAACGGCCACCGCGCCCGGCTCCAGCTCAGCGACACCGGGAACGAAACTGGCCCGCAAGTTGCGGCCCGGGACGAAGAAGCCCGAGGTGTTCGGGCCAAGCAGGCGGATGCCAGTGTCACGAACGGCATCCTTTACCTGAGCGGAGTACTCGATGCCGGGACCGCCCGCTTCAGCAAAACCACCTGCACAAACCAAAGCTGCTCTGGCGCCATGCGCTGCACTGTCACGCAATGCCTGGGCCGTTACGGCTGCAGGGACGCACAGCACGGCCAGGTCCGGGCCGCCGGGAATTGCGGCAGCAGCCTCTGCGATGCTGGCGTGCATTCCGTTCTCGCCCCGGTTATTCACCAGCTCGACGGGTGCGCTATAGCTCGAAAGGGATTGTGCCATGACTGCACCGAGCTTTTCGGGGCTGGAGGATGCACCGACGACGACGATGCCACGGGGGGCAAAGAGGGGGGACAAGCTATGCATCGCTGCCCTCCACGTTTGCTGTAGCGACGGCGTCAGCACGGCCGGAAAGAACCAAAGTCAGGTTTGACGCCGGTCCCCGATCATCGACGATGACACTTGTCAGACCGCGTCCGAGACGGGCTTCCTCTGAAAGGAGGATCCGGGTGAATGCGTTGCCGCCCCGAATCACAACAGCGGCAGCCTCGGCAGGCAATTGTGCGAAAGCGGCAGCCAGACCCGGTTCCGTGTCCGGTGCTGTGAGTAGGAGCCCGTTACTGATGTTGGCCTCAGCCGGATCAGTGACCAAAGCAAGGCTGCCGCCTGGGCCGGTCAAGGTAGCACCTGCGCCCTCGGGCGAGATGGTCAGCAGGCGCCCGCTGAACTCGGCCGTCCCCGCAGTTAGCGGCGTTTCGAGGGGCGCGTTCCCGTGCCTGTCCAGCCAGTCCTGTTCCGTGGAAGCGACCAGCTCCGGGTCACGCAGGCGGATCTTGTCGATGTCGATGCTGCGGGAGAAGAAATGGAAAGTGAACTGTGTAGGGTCGAACGCGTCGTAATACCTGCCGAAGTGCTCCCACCAGCTAAGGCCGCCGCGTGCCTGGTTCTGAATTTTGGCCACCTGTGGCTGGCGTTCGGCCTCGTAGTTTGTGAAAGCCTGTTCAAGGTCATCTTGGTGTGCGGCGACTTCACGGACCAGAGTGATGGCATCTTCCATGGCCATCTTGGTGCCGGAGCCCACGGAGAAGTGGGCCGTGTGCACCGCGTCCCCGAGCAACACGACGTTTCCTTTGTGCCAAGTGCGTGTACGGCGGGTGCGGAAGTTAGCCCAACGGGAGCTGTTGGCCACCAGCGGCTCGCCATTGATGTCCTCGGCGAAGAGCTTTTCGAGGAATCGCTGGGTCTTCAGGTCCGAAGGCCCCGGGGGCTGGCTGACATCGAATTCGTCGAGTCCGGCCTTGCGCCAGGTCTCTTCGTCAGTCTCAACGATGAAGGTGCTCAGATTGTCGCTGATCGGGTAGCCATGGACGGCGAAGTTTCCGAACTCGCTCTTACGGTGGATAAATGTCATGCCCTTGAATATGTGGCTCGTGCCGAACCAGATGAACTTGGCGCTTGCCGTCTCCGCTGTGTGGCCCAGGCTTTCACCGAGCTGTTCGCGGGTCGATGAGTTGGCGCCGTCAGCGCCGACGATCAGATCGAAGTCTTTGAGCTGCGACAGATCAGGTATGTACTGCCCAAACCGCATATCCACGCCGGCTTCCGCTGCCCGTTCCTGCATCAGCTGAAGGAGTGTCTTACGGTAGATGGCTGCCATGCCATTGCCGGTGAAGGACTTCTGCTCACCTTTGAGCCAAACTTCGATGTCGTCCCAGTGCGTGCCGTGGTCGCGGAGGCCGTCCCGGACCACCGGATCCGCATCATTGATCCGGCTCAGTGTCGCATCTGAAAAGACAACACCGAAGCCGAAAGCATCGGTGGCCTGGTTGCGTTCAAAGAGCACGACCTCGGCGTCTGGGACGGTCTGCTTGAACAGGGTTGAGAAGAACAGTCCGCCAGGACCGCCGCCAATGCAGGCTACGCGAAGTGCCATCGATGCCACCTTCTAAGTTGGGAAATCAGTGAGAGAAGTCTCACGACGATTATGTAACTAATCCAAGTGTCCCGTCAAGAATTTGTTACACGAGCCTCACGCGTGGCTACGTGCCAACTCAGTCGTAACCTCAAGCCCCGGCCCAACCGGTTCTCCGATGACTCCCGAAACAAACTCCGTCGCGGCCGGTCCCAGCTGTCGGTGCACCGCGCCGAACAAGAGATAGGCTTCATCGCTCGGCCAGCCGCCCGGCTGCAGCTCCCGCGGTAGGTAGGGGTCCCGGAACAAAAAGCGGCGAAAGTCGCCGATAAGGTGCATTCGCTCGATGAGCGCCGTTCGCCCCTCTTTGCCTGCATTCAACACTTCGTTGTCCGATGTCGCGTACGTCCGGATGAACTCTTGGTAATCTCCGCCAAGCTGTTCCAGGTCCCAGCAGCGCGCTGCAAGGTCGCGGTCCTCCTGCAGATTGCCTGTCCCGCACCAGAGGGCGTCTACTTTCGCAGATGGGTATTCGGCGCCAATCTCGCGGACTTCGGCCATGAGGTCATGGGGGCTCAACCAAGTCGAGGGTGACAACTGCCCAAATCCATGCCATGCCAGTTGTTTGCGGAGCTGTTCGCGGACGGCGCGGTCAGCCTCGGGCACCTGATAAATGGCCATTGTCCAGCGCCCTTCCCACTCCTCGCTGCGGCGGTGGAAGATCCGTTCGCGTCCCTCATTGAGGATCTCCAGCATGTGGGGGGTGAGGGCATATACCGTTTCCCGGCCCACTCGCCGTGTGGTGAACCAGCCCTCTTTACGCAATCGGGACAAGTTGACCCGTACGGTAGCGGGTTCTATGTCAAAGACGGCGAGGAGTTCGGTGATGTCAGCCAGCCGGACCTCGCTGCCCGCGTAGCGGAGATAGTCTCCGAACAGGTCCAGGATCAGGGCCCGTGGTTTCCAGTGCATGAAACTCCTTAAAACTTGGATGCGGCCCGCAACGTGCAACACATCTATTGACGGCTAACACATTTATGTTACATTCGAACGTGGGTCAGATCACAGACGATCCATCCTGAATCTCAGGCACATCACAATGTTGTGTATACCACCTGGAGTCCCCAATGGCTTTCCCCCAAACTTCTTCGCCCGCGCGGGCCGGCAAATCTCCCGCAATTGTCATCTTCCTCTGTTTTCTAGCGATCGTTTTCGACGGGTACGACCTTGTCGTTTACGGCGCAATCGTCCCTAAACTCCTTGCATATGAACCTTGGGGTTTGACTCCCGTAGAGACCGGCGCCATCGGCAGCTACGCACTTGCTGGCATGTTCATAGGTGCCATATTGATTGGGTACCTGACTGACGTGGTGGGTCGCAGGAAGGTCATGATGGTCTCCATTGCGTCCTTCTCGCTCCTGATGCTGCTGACGGCCTGGGCGCCGACTCCAGAACTGTTTGGACTATTCCGGTTTCTCGCCGGGCTTGGGCTCGGAGGAGTCATCCCCACGGCAATCGCCCTCACCGTCGAGTTCTCGAAATCCAATAGGCGGAACTTCAACAATGCTCTGATGTTTTCCGGCTACGCCGTTGGGGGCATCCTGGCCGCACTCCTGGCTCTCGCGTTCCTATCAACACTTGGATTCCAGGGAATGCTCGCATTGGGGGGTATCCCTCTTGTGACCGTAGTTCCGTTGCTCTTCAAATACCTTCCGGAGTCTCCGGCATACCTCGTTGCAAAAGGTGACCGCGCCCAAGCGGAACGAATCGTTGCAGAATACGGACTGGAATCACTGCCGCCAGCCAAGGTTCAAGGCGATGCTCCGGAAAAAGGCCGCTTTCGCACCCTGCTGACCGGGCGACTGCTCGGCGCTATGGTCTTGTTCTGCCTCGCGGGGATCTGCGGCCAAACGCTCGTGTATGGTCTGAACACCTGGTTGCCACAGCTCATGGTCATCGCCAAGTACTCGCTGGCCTCATCCCTGACTTTCCTCCTTACTGTCAACATTGGGGCGGTCGTGGGTGTCCTGGTGTCCTCGCGACTGGCGGACCGTTTCGGCCCACGACGGGTCACAGCCGTCTCCTTTGCCAGTTCCGGAATCGCGCTTGTGCTGATGGGTACAGGCATGATGCCGCTCGTGGCGATGTACGCCCTGGTCGCAGTGGTCGGATTTGGATCAGTGGGAGCCCAGATTCTGGTCAACGGTTTTGTGGCCACCTACTTCTCCGGTGCAACACGAGCCACGGCCTTGGGAATCACCTTGGGCATCGGGCGTATTGGGGCCGTTCTGGCAATTTCTGGTGGAGGTGTCCTTGTTGCCGCGGCGCTCGGCAACTTCATCAACTTCTCCGTCTGGGCCATCGCTGCAGCAGTCGGTGCGATAGCAGTCCTGACCGTACCGCGCCCTCGCGACACCGAGACCAAGGGCGGCGCTGCAGGGGCTCCTGCAGCCGGCCACACCATCCACCACTAGAAACAACAATCCGACCGCACCGTGTGGGCGGGTAAGAGCATCCACGAAGGAGTCACCTTGCAAACGCAACTCATCATTGACAACCAGGCCCGGAACGGTCGCGAAGGTAAGACGTTCGAACGCCGTCACCCGGTGACAGGTGCTCTAGTGACCGAAAGCGCAGCAGCCGATGTGAACGACGCACTTGACGCTGTTGAGTCTGCTGCGAAGGCATTCACCACGTGGTCCATCTCAGGGCCCAGCGAACGACGTGCCGTGATGCTCAAGGCCGCCGAAATCATGGAACGCCGCGGCCCGGAATTCATCGAAACAATGATGTCGGAAGTTGGCGCGGCTCAGCTCTGGGCCGGCTTCAACGTCTTCCTCACGGCCCAGTTGTTCCGGGAAGCTGCTGGTCTGGCTACCCAGATCCAGGGCGAGACGCTCCCCACTGACAAGCCGGGCACACTTTCGATGACCGTTCGGCAGCCCGCAGGTGTAGTTCTCAGCATGGCCCCTTGGAACGGAGCAGGAGTCCTCGCTGCCCGGGCCATTGCCTACCCAATCGTCTGCGGCAACACGGTGGTATTCCGCGCCTCGGAAACCAGTCCACGGACACACGCCATCATCGCCGAGGTCCTGCACGAGGCCGGCGTGCCCGCAGGCGTCCTCAACTTCATTACGAGCACCGCTGAAGACTCGGACCAGGTGGTTGAAGCCATCATCGCCCATCCCGCCGTCCGCCGAATCAACTTCACCGGATCTACAGCGGTAGGCCGCATTATCGCGGAGAAGGCAGCCCGTCACTTGAAGCCGGTACTGCTGGAGCTGGGTGGCAAGGCACCCCTTGTGGTTCTTGACGATGCTGACATCGATGGCGCGGTCAACGCAGCCGTCTTTGGCTCGTTCCTTTACCAAGGTCAAATCTGCATGTCGACCGAGCGCTTCGTGGTCGACGAGAAGGTTGCGGACGAGTTCGTAGCAAAGTTTGCAGCACGTGCAGCGGAGTTGAGCGCCGGGGACCCCTTGACGGACGAAGCTTGCATCGTTGGTCCAATGATCCGGGAAGAGTCCGGTACCAGGATCAACGGCCTCATTGAGGATGCACTCTCCAAGGGTGCTGAACTCGTGGCAGGTGATCGTGCAGACGGTGCCTCCATGCCCGCCACCATAGTGGACAAAGTACGGCCGGAAATGTCCATCTACGACCAGGAAACGTTCGGGCCGATCACCACTGTGGTCCGCGTCTCCGGCGTGGAAGAGGCAGTTCAGGTGGCCAACGACACCGAGTATGGCCTGGCGGCCGCAGTTTTTGGCGCCGATAGCACCCGTGCTTTGCAGGTCGCCATGCGGATCCAGGCCGGCCACGTCCACGTCAACGGGGCGACGGTCCAAAATGAGGCCCAGGCTCCTTATGGCGGCATGAAGAACAGCGGCTACGGCCGGTTCGATGGGCGGGCAGTAATCAACGAATTTACTGAGCTCAAGTGGATCACGGTAGAGCAGTCTGACCAGCAGTACCCGTTCTAAATCAAGACATCCAGCAACCCACCACGAAGAATCTCCGAGGAAGACATGACCATGCAGGTAACCGCAGCAGTGGCACGCGAGCCTAAGCAGCCGCTCACGATTGAACAACTTCAGCTGGACGAACTTCGTCCGAATGAAGTACTCGTAAAGATGGTGGCTACCGGTGTGTGCCACACGGATGCGATTGTCCGGGACCAGGTGTATCCGACGCCCTTGCCCGCCGTTCTTGGACATGAAGGTGCCGGAGTTGTAGAAAAAGTTGGGGCTTCGGTCACAACTGTGCAGCCGGGAGACCATGTCCTGCTCGCTGCGGCGTACTGCGGAAAATGTGACCGCTGCAGGTCCGGGGAGATGGCGTACTGCGAGAACCTCTTCGCAGCAGACTTTGGGGGCAGAAGGACCGACGGAACCACTGCCTTGAGCAAAGACGGTGAGGTCGTTTCCTCCCATTTCTTCGGCCAGTCTTCCTTCGCTACCTACGCCAATGTTGTTGAGGAAAGCGTCGTCCGGATCGGATCCGACGTCCCGTTGGAGATTGTTGCCCCATTGGGCTGCGGCATCCAAACCGGGGCCGGTGCGGTGCTTAACGAACTCAAGCCCTCGCTTAACAGCACTCTTGTGGTTATCGGAACAGGCGCGGTGGGATCAGGTGCAATTATGGCCGGAGCGGTAGCGGGGTGCGCCCGCATTATCGCTGTGGACATCCATGCCTCGCGGCTTGATCTGGCAAAGGAACTTGGCGCGACAGACGTCATCAACACCAAGGAAGTTGACCTCACGGACGAAATTCTTCGTCTGACTGACGGCCGCGGCGCTGATTACGTAATCGACACAACAGCCCGGCCGGAGCTGCTCCGCCAAGCAGCCGACGCCCTGGCCCTGCGCGGCACCCTGGCCCTGGTTGGTGCGGCCAAGCCAGGCACAGAGGTCACGTTCGAGATTGGACTCTCACTCGTCAAGGGCTGGACGTTCAAAACCATTATTCAAGGCAGCTCCGTACCCCAGGTCTTCATTCCCAAGCTCATCGAGCTGTGGAAGGAAGGCCGCTTCCCCATGGACAAGCTGATGCGGAACTACTCCCTCGATGAGATTAACCAGGGCTTCGAGGACTCCGCCAAGGGATCGGTAATCAAGCCTGTCATTGTGTTCTAGCGGTACCGATCTACTGTCTGAGGTTCGTCGCCTCGTAAAGAAGAGGACGACGGTGGGTGCGCACCCGCCGTCGTCCTCTTTGTATTTGGGAAAGACCCTACTGCCAGGCTTCGCAATCCCTACTTCAACGCCGATGCGTCACGCGCGAGAAGTTCAGTGGTCCGCATGATGGCCGAGCGCCGGCGGTCGTGATCGGGGGTGCCCGTTATTACCAGATGGACGTTCGGGCTCGACATCCAGGCGTGGCACAGGGTGATGATGTTGAGCAGGAGGTCTTCTGCCTCAGCTTCACTTATCCCTGGAAGGGCGCTTCGGATCTGCGATACCTTGCGCGTCGCGTGAAGGGCGCGGTTTTCGGCGCCGACCGGGTGGCTTCGCTCGAGGCCCTCCCAGGCCGTGAGACGTGCCAGGCATGGATGGCTCAGGGCGAAGTCGAAGTACCGGCCTGCGAAGTCCGCAACTGCCGTTGGCCCAGACCCGTTGATCGAAAGATCCTCCAGCGCTGAACCAAGCTCACGCGTAAGCGCTGCTTCAAAGAGCTTTGCCTTGTTGCCGAAGTAGAAGTAAATACGCTCTTTGTTGCACCCCGATTTTTTCGATATTTCATCCACCCGTGCACCGGCAAAGCCGCGGGTCGAAAACTCGGAGACGGCAGCATCGAGGAGCCTTGCCTTTGTAGCGTCCGTGTCCCAAGCCATACCCACATCCTAACTCCAACTAACCGTTTGTAATTTTCGAAAGTTAACGCCTAGGATCTTTCCAACTGAATGTTTGGAGACTGTATGGAACACGAGGGCAGGGCTCTCGCGGCTGACGAAACGGATGTACGTCACCGGCATGCCGCGGGAATAGCATCCGTGCACGTACGGGCGGTCGTGACTTGGCTGGCCATTTTTCCCATGGCTGCAACGGGAATGTACGCCTTGGGTGAGCTGGTTCCCCAATGGCACCCTGTGCTGCGTGCGTTTGTCCTAACCTTGGTGGTGGTCCCTCTCGCGGTATATATCGCGGTGCCCCGCCTGCTGCTGCTTCAGACACATCTTGGACAGGCGAGACGCTTCAAAGCGCGGCGCCGCACTGAACGCAGATAGCGTTTCGCAGCCTGGGGATACATGCCATCCGGGAGATCGGCTCTTCGCTTGTTGTGTTGGCATAGGCGCAGTGGGCGGCGCGGCAGTGATGGCGGCAAGGGTGGCAGACTGCGCCCCGATCGTTGCCGTCGACATAAACGACTTCCGTTTGGAACTTGCCCGGGGGCTCGGTGCCACGGCGTGTGATCAACTCCAGGCCGAGGATGTCGCAGAGCGGCTACGCGAAATAACAGAGATACCGGCGTCGACTACATTGTGGACACCACAGGCATTTTCGCGCTTCTACGCATTGGGTGTCCGCGGAACGGTCGCCCTCGTTGGGGCTGCGAAACCGGGCACTGAGGTCAGCTTCGAAATAGGGCCTCGCTGGTCAAGGGCTGGACCTTCAAGACTGTGGTTCAGGCCAGCTCCGTGCCTCAGGTCTTTATCCCGCGGCTTATCCAATTATGGAACGTTGGACGCTTTCCCTTTGGGACGTTCGTTAGAGACTACGAGCTGGCGGGCATCGACCAAGGTTTTGAGGACTCCGAAGTGGCAAGGTCATTATGCCTGCAATTACCTTCGATAGGGCTGTGACAGGTAGGACGACGGCGGCCGGGCCGCAGTCGTCCTATGTCCCGGCAAACAGGTGGCCCTTGTACTATGCGTCGGCGGAAGATTGGGGCAAGCCCCAACGGTAACGAACCGTAGAAACTAGCATTTCAAAATCTTCGGCCATGTCAGGGTAGCCCGGGTCGGACAGCCACTGTAGCTGCAGCCCATCCATCGCCGCTATGAGAGCGCGGGCAATTGAAGTAACGGGCGCGTCCTCAGCCAGGGTGCCGTCTTCACTGGCCTCAGCCAACGCCTTTTGAATTCGGGAAGCAGAGCTTTGATGATGGCTCCTCAGCCAGGCATTCGCTGGATGCTGCGGGTCGACGGCCTCTGCGGCGACAGTCGTGAAGAGCCGCACAATCCCTTCTTGCTGTTGGTTGTGCCGGACGAGCGCAACGAGCGAATCCAGATAGGCCCAGCCTCGCGGGGCGGCTTTGCCTGGAAGCGCAATGCGGGCCTGGTCAATTTCGTCTCGGCGGTCCATCGCTGCCTGCAGGAGGAGATCCTTGGTAGGGAAGTAGTGCACCAGGCCGGACAGGCTCATTCCGCATTCACGGGCGATGGCGCTCATGGTAAGCCCTCTGAAGCCCTCAACTGAGAACAACTGGGTTGCAGCCGTGAGGATCTCCTCGCGTCGGATGGCACCGTCGGCCCCTTTCGGACGTCCGCTTGTGCGGCGTGGCGAAGGAGCAGCGGTGGCAGCCTGCATGATGTCTCCTGGTGCTCGGTGACGGTGACGGTCGTTTCCGCAGAAACCGTCACCGTCACTGGTTGTGGACGTGGGAATACACGCGGCCCCGAGGCTTCCGAAGCGTGCCGACGGGGGCGGTTGCAGTCTCTACCAGCCTACGGCCGGATGGACACTCAGGTGCAAGCGGGTCCTACCTGACGCCCTTGATTGGCAGAATGACCAGGGCCCCGGCAAGAGCGGCTGCAGCTGCTGCACCCAGCAGGAGGCCATAATTGGGGGCTGCTGCTGCCCCGACCGTCAGCAGCCAGGCGCCTGCGAACGGCGCCAGGGACTGCGGCGCTGCGTTGGCCATGTTGAATACGCCCAGATCCTTTGCGGTGCTGTTGGCATTGGGGAGGACCTCAAGCACCAGTGCCATGTCGACACTTGCGTAAATACCGAAGGCGATACCCAGCAAGGCCTCTACGAGGTAGAACTGGCCAACTGTTTCAACGTGTACAAGCAGATACGTGCCGACCGCGAAAAGGACGGTGGCCAAGGCAACCGGGAGCTTCCGGTGGCCGGTGCGGTCGGATAACCAGCCAGCAATGTAGCTTGCAGGCACCAGAGCCACGGTATACACGAGCACTCCCATGAACACAGCGCTGGCTGCTTGTGCTGCTTCAAGATGCAGGCGGTCCACTATGAAGGGAAGACGGAATGAGGTGAACATGAAGCTGGACAGGAAGATCAGGAACCTCGACCACCATGCGAAGCCATAGTCCGAGTGCTTAACTGGATTGACCCAGAACGACTGGATCAGCTCTTTTGCGGTGAGTTTTGCCGGGCGTACCGTCAGAACGGGGTCCGGCAGGACCATCACGTAGATCACCATGCCAACCACGCCTACGGCCGCTGGTGCCATGAACAGCAGCAGCATGTCAGTTGCGAACAGTGATGCAAACCAGGTTGCTGCGAGGATGCCGACGTTTTGCATGACGCCGATGGTGGCAGAAACACTGGCGTACTGCTTTTCGGGCAATTGATCTGCCAGGGTTGCAACAAATGGGCTAATGGCCGCATTTGCCCCGAGCTGTGCGACGAACCAGCCGATCATCAGCATTTCAGGTGTTGTTGCCTGGCTGATTACCAGCAGTGCTGCGGCCATCACCAAGGTGCCACCGATGAGCCACGGCCGGCGACGTCCAAATCGGGACGTTGTGCGGTCCGAGAGACGTCCGAAGACCGCGTTACCGATAACAGCGGCCAAGGCCCCAATACCCAGGACTGAACCGACAATGCTCGTTCGTGCTGTTGGATCTTCAGTAAGAGTTGAGACCTTCAAAGCCATTGAGACCATCACCGGTCCCAAAAGGGCAATGAACAGAGTCAGCTGGGCAAAGGCGAGTGCCGTGACAAACAGCGGACCTTTGGGTTCCGTAGGCCTTTCGCCGCATGCGAGACCTGTGGGGCGTTGCCCGCGCATCCGCGGGGCAAGAACGTTGTGGTTTCCGATGGACATCTATGTCTCCGAGGTTCGGTGCCAAGAGGCGAAGTAGGGAAGGTCGAGTTAGCTAATAGCTAATAGTGACCATTCATTATTACTGCGAGTGTGCTGCGCCACAAATCACTCTGTAACGCGAGTTCAAAGGGTCAGTGCTGGTGTTCTTCAAGGCTTGCGGCCGCCGGGGCCCGGCAAGCCTGATAGGGCAAGAGAATGCGTTGCCCACAGGGGTGTGCCCCCTACGTCCAGCAGGGCTTGCGAGGGCGCAGGGGGCAGGTGTGCTGCTGGCGGTCAGGCTTGGCGGTAGACGTCGATGACGCTGGAAGCATCGCGCGGAGCAAGGCCGAGGGCTACTGCACGTTCCAGTACCGACACAGTCGTTGTGATCATCTGGCCATCGAAGCCGACCCTTTGAGCGGTCTCGCCCACTAGCGCCGCGTCTTTAAGGAAAATGTCCACGCGTGCGGCGATGTCAGCGGTGCCGTTCAGCATGCGCGGACCGTACTTGTCCAGCATCCAAGATCCGCCGGCACCATCCCTTACCGCTTCGAACACCGAAGCTGTGTCAAGCCCCAGTCGTTCGGCAAAGGCAAGGGCTTCTGCTGCAACCACCAACTGGCTGGTGGCAAGGAGTTGGTTGACGATCTTGTATGACTGCCCGTCACCGAGGTTGGGCCCTGAAAAGACGACCTTCCCCATGGTCTCGAGCACGGGGCGGACCTTTTCGATGGCGTCTGCATCGCCAGAAGCGAAGAGCGTCAATGTTCCCGCCAACGCCCCTGGGATTCCTCCGGTGACCGGAACATCCAGCAGGACCGGGGCCCCCGCCGGCCGTTCGGCTGCAAGCTTCTGCATGGCTTCCGGACCAATCGTCGAGAGGACGACAACAGTAGAATCGGGGCCAGCCTTTGCATATACGCCCTCAGGCCCATTTAGGACCGCTGCAGCTTGTTCGGCGGTAGCAACCATCACCAGCACGACGTCCGGCGCTGACGCCGGGTCAAAGGATTGTGCGGTTTGCAGTCCTAGAGAACTCGCTTCCGCGAGTCTTTCGGTTGATGTATCCACGGCTGTAACCGTGCCGGCCGCAGCGGCCCGGACAGCCATCGGAAGGCCTATCGCGCCGGCTCCGATGAAGGTGATCTGGGGGGTGCTCATCTAAGCATCCTTTCGTTGGGGGATACGAACAGAAGCGTGACCGGACGCCTATGTCCGGCCACGCTTCCTGCCCTACGCTCCGATAACGGTTTGAACTTGTGTGATCGTTGTGAAGATTGCAACAGCGGCATAGAAGAGGACCGCAAGGCCCAGTGCCACAATGCGGGGGCGGCTGATCCGAATTACCTTGTGGAGGCGCCGGTTCAGCTTGATCAGCAGGGCGCAGTAGACCACCATGACGCCGCAGTTAAGGATGGCAGCCATGGCCAGCAGTGTAATGGGCTGGGTGATGCCCAGGCTGAGGATGATGACGCCGAGAACTACCATCGTCCATACGCATGCACTGTAGATTTTTGCTTCGGTCCAGAACTTGTGATCCCGGAGGTAGCTCACAGTGACGACGTCGGCGACCACCCGGGCCACGATGTCCACCACGGCGAGATTCGCGAACATCAGAGCAACAGTTCCGATGAGCAGGTAGAACGTTTGGAGCGGACCTCCGAACTGTTCGCCGATGATATTGGCTTGCACTTGGATGAAGGAGAGGTCGCCCTTTCCCTCGTAGGAGCCGACTGGAATCAGGCGGTAAGCAAGGAGGGAGAAGATAACGATCGTGAAGAGCCCGATCACAAAGAAGGACCAGAACTGCTCGGTTTTGGCGTTCTTCCACCAGATCTTCCAGTGCCCCTCGCTTTCAGGGGTGACGGCGAACTGCGTTCCGGTTGCGGATCCGGCCTCTTCGTTGCCCGTGATGGGAGATACGATGCGGGGCGCATGGGCGCCCATGCCCCACCCCTTGTCACGAATGTAGTTGCTGACCGTGAGGTTCAGCGCCCCGCCGCCCCCGGCGAAAACCATCGCCGTTACCAGGAACGCCGCGGGAATGCCTTCAGGCATACGTCCGGCACCTTGAACGGTTGCTGCGGGCAGTGCCGCCCATGGCTCCCAGCCAATTACGAAGAGGATGATGACGACGGCGAAGATCAGGATCGCGATGACCTTCAGGAACTCAATCTTCTCAACGGTCTGATAGACGATCGGTGAAAGAGTCAGCACAAGGCCGATGATCACAAGTCCCGCCACGGCAATCCATTGGACATTGCCTTGGCCGCCGGTGGTAAAGGTGACCATGGTGGCGGCGCTGCTCATCCAGCCGGGCCAGGCGAAGGGAATCACGGTCATAATCACGAACAGGGGAGCCCACCCGCGCCAGAGTCGGGTAAAGCCGGTGACGGCTGTCTCTCCGGTTGCCAGGGTGTAGCGTGCAACCTCTGTGTTAATGAAGTACTGAAGCCCCAGCCCGACCGCCGCTGCCCAAAGGAAGGTCAGGCCAACTTGGCTAGTGATATAGGGATGGGAGATGTATTCGCCCGAGCCAATTCCGACGGCCACGAGGATGATGCCCGGGCCAAGCATCTTGCGGAGGGCGACGGGTTTGGGCAGCTCGGCCCAACGTAGGGCCGGAAGCCGGCCTATTTTCTGAGATCCGCCGGAACCGGAGGCTTCGTTGTCCCCCAGCCCTTTGGCGGTGTGTGGATCATGCAATGTCATGGCCTTGGCTCATTCTCGTTGAGGTGTCCGGTGGCGCTTCCGCTGCTGCCAGCGTTGGCAGCAGCGGTGCTGTAGCGAATGGAACCCTGCTAAGTGACTCACTTCGGCAATCATCGCCGAGTGTGACATGTGTAACAGCTCCTACGAGAATGCTACGGAGCCTCAGCTATCTAACACAAATACCAATGAGCTATTGTTCAATTGGTTTTTTAGATAAGTGCGCGTCTCCGGGGGCCTCGCCGTTTATGTTTCTGGCGCGGGAAGTACTTCATCAAGAACCTCAAGTACCCTCGCCAGGGCAGGTGATGCACTGTCAGTGCGCCATGCAATGGCGGCGTGGAGCCAGATCGGCTCCCCGGCGATAGGCAGATACGTCACACCCGTCGGCTGGACATGCTGTACGGAGGTAAGAGTCAGTGTCGCGCCAGCGCCGGCTGCAACAAGAGCAAGGATCGTGTACGAGTCAGGAGCCTCTTGCACAATCCTTGGCGTGATCCCTACTCGTGCGCAGGACTCCAGGAGGGCGGCCCGCAAAGAAGACCCGCCTTCTGCCGGGAAGCTGATGAACGGGTCATCGGCGAGCTGCTCGAGGGAAACCTCCGCCTCGCCTGCAAGTGGGTGGGACGATGGCAGCGCGCAAATGAGCCGCTCGTGTTCGACAATCCGGTAACTCACCTCAGGGTGGTTGATGGGGAGTCGAACGAAGCCCATGTCCAGGCGCCCGCTAACCACTTGTTCCAAGGCTGCGTAGGCGTAAACCTGGCCCTGCAGGACGAAATCGATGCCGGGATAGCGCCGTCGTACCTCCTGGGCAAGCGGCGGAAGGATCTTGCTGCTCGAAGCACCAGCAAAGCCCAAGCGAACTCGGCCTGATTCTCCGGCAGTCAGTGACTGGGCTGCTGCCTTCGCCTGCTCAACGTCGGCAAGGACCCGACGGGCCGGCCCAAGGAGTCGCTCGCCGGCGTCTGTGAGCGTCACGGACCGGGTGTTCCTGTTAAACAGTTTGAGTTTGAGCTGCTTTTCCAGTTGCTGGATCCGGTAGCTGAGCGGAGGCTGTGCGATTTGAAGTCGTTCAGCCGCCCGGCTGAAATGCAGTTCTTCGGCCACGGCGACGAACGCCTCAAGTTCCTTGAATTCCACTGGCTATCCCTGGTTGTGGTTTGCCGCCATCCTGATGCTCCGTGAGTTAGGGGTAAGAGTGACGGCGCGGACTATCTATCTAGATCATAGATAACTCTGCCCTTGATTGGTATTGGACGGGCAATAAGTTGGTTTGGGAAGGTAAAGCAACAGGACGCATCGTTCCCTGCGTATCAAAGGAGTTTCGAGTTGACCATGCCAGCGACGAGCACGCTGCCGGTGGGGCCTTCCCCTGGCAGGACCAAGAACAAAGCGCTCTCCATGCAGGAAGCGATTGCCCGGTTCGTCCACGACGGCGACGTAGTGGCCATTGAGGGCTTCACACATGCGATTCCTACCGCCGCGGGTCACGAGATCATTCGCCAACGCCGTAGGAACCTCACTCTTGTTCGCATGACAGCCGACATTGTGGTGGATCAGATGCTCGCCGGCGGCTGCATCAGCAGTTTGGTATCGTCCTTCGTTGGCAACTCATCCGCTGGATCCTTGGGGGAGTTGCGGCGACGGGTTGAACGAGCCGAACCAGAACCCTTGGATTACCAGGAATATAGCCATTACGGGATGATTTGCCGGTACTTGGCGGGAGCGCAGCGCTTGCCCTTCTACCCTCTGCGCTCCTATTTCGGATCGGACCTGCCTGGCATTCAAAAGGGGATGCGCAAGGTCAGTTCGCCTTTTCCCGACGATGATGGACGGCACGAAGAAATTTATGTCGTGCCGCCAATCAATCCAGATGTCACCATTGTCCATGCGCAGCGGGCAGACCGCTCCGGCAACACACAGATGTGGGGACTGACAGGAATCCAAGCGGAGGCTGTCTTCGCGGCCAAACGGGCTATTGTCGTCGTCGAGGAAATTGTCGCTGACGACGTAATCCGGGCCGATCCCAACCGGACCGTTATACCTGCCCTTGCTGTGGACGCTGTCGTGGAATGTCCTGGCGCTACCCATCCGTCCTTTTCGCAGGGCTACTCTGACCGCGACAACGACTTTTACCGCTCATGGTCAGCCATTAGCGCAGACCCGGGAAAACTGTCGCAATGGATGGATGAATGGATTTACGGGACAGCAAATCACGCGGAGTACTTGACCAAGCTCGGTGAGGCAACTTTGGCCCGGCTTCGCGTCGGAGAGGCCTTGAGCGGTCAGGTGAATTACGGAACACGGCTAGAGTCAGCCCACAGCACCACCGATAACACTAAGGACCAGCAATGACTTCATTGGCTCCGGAAATAGGGATAAGCGCCACCGAATTACTCACCGTCGTCGCTTCACGGGAGCTGGCAGGTCGAAACACTGTGTTTGCCGGCATTGGGCTCCCGACTCTCGCCGTATCGCTGGCAAGCATGACCTCCGCCCCCGATCTCGAAATCGTGTACGAATCAGGGGTTTGTGGAGCCCACCCATCCCACCTTCCTGAAACAATTGCAGACGCTGTCCTCATCACAGGAGCTGAGGCTGTTCTGTCGATGCCCGTCCTGTTCGGCTACGTCCTCCAAGGGGGCCATATAGACGTGGGGTTCCTAGGTGCGGCGCAGATAGACAAGTGGGGCAACCTGAACTCCTCCGTCATCGGCCCTTGGGAAAAGCCCAAAGTGAGGCTGCCCGGCTCGGGCGGAGCCGTGGAAGTAGCCGCCAACTCGAAAGAAGTGTTCGTGGTAATGCGCCGTCACGATGCACGCACCTTCGTGGATCAGCTGGACTTCTGCACCTCGCCGGGGCCCGACCGGGCACTTGCAGATGGCGGTCGAGTCAGGGGAGCGGGCGTAACAAAGGTAATCACGGAATTTGGCATTCTTACGCGTTCGGGTATTCATGACGAGCTGAAGCTCTCCGCCGTGCACGAAGGAGTTTCGGTTGATCAGGTCCGCGAGAACACCGGATGGGATCTAAAGGTTTCAGACGACCTGCGGACCACACCTCAACCGACAGACGAGGAACTGCGCCTGCTGCGCAATGAGATTGATCCGCGCAGGGTTTACCTGCGCTGACGACCGGTACAAAGAGAGCATGACGGACATGAAGATTGAACGCATTGAAGCAATCCCGTACGAAATTCCCTACGTCAAACCGCTGAAGTTTGCCAGCGGCGAAGTCACCACTGCAGACCACGTGTTACTGAGGATCCATACGGATACCGGCATTGTAGGTCAGGCAGACATCCCGCCCCGTCCCTACACGTACGGCGAGACGCAGGCTTCCATCGTTGCCGTAATCAACAGCATCTTCGCACCTGCCCTGGTTGGCCTGGATCCTTTCCGCCGCCAAGTGGTCCAGCAGGTGCTCCGCCGCACCGTGCATAACAACACGGCAAAGGGCGGCATTGACATCGCTCTCTGGGACATCATCGGCCAAGCCACTGGCAACTCGGTCTGGAGTCTCCTCGGTGGCTTTGCACCTTCCATGCGTGTGAGCCACATGCTCGGATTCAAAGAACCCGAGGTGCTCCTTGAGGAAGCACAGCGGTTTGGCAGCGAATACGGGGTAACTACATTCAAGCTCAAGGTGGGTCGGCGGCCCATCGCCCTGGACATTGAAGCCTGCCGTGTTCTTCGCCAAGGGCTGGGGGACAACGTAGACCTCTATCTCGACGCCAACCGCGGCTGGACGGCAAATGAGGCACTCGAGGTGCTTCGGCGCACTGAGGACCTTGGCCTCAGCTTCCTCGAAGAGCCCTGCGACGCGAAGGAAGCGATGGGGCGGCGGCGGCTTGTAGAGCAGTCCGCGATTCCCATCGTCGGCGACGAAAGCGTCCCCACGGCGGGCGACGCCTCTCGTGAACTGCTTTCAGGTGGATGCAACGCCATCTGCATCAAGACCGCCCGGAGCGGATTCACAGAAGCCCAGGAAATTCTAGGGTTGAGCACAGGACTGGGCGTCGACACCTACATGGGTAACCAAATAGACACGCAGATAGGCACTATCGCCACGATTGTGTTCGGCGCGGCTCACGAGGCCACAAGCCGCCGTGCGGGCGAGCTTTCGAACTTCCTCGACATGGCGGACGATCTCCTTGCGGAGCCGCTCGTCATCCGGGAAGGCCGAATAAACGTACCGGAGGGTGTTGGCGTCGGTGCGAGGATCGACGAGGAAAAGCTTGCCTTCTACCGCGTCGACGGTGCCACGAAACCCTAAACGGCAGGTCCTGGAAGATTGGTTCAAACACATGACGTCCCTAAGCGCTCCTGAGAACGCATCGTTACAGTCATTCGGCACAATGCGCGCCGTGGTCAAAGCAAGACCGGAACGCGGTGCCGGTTTTGCCGACAACTACCCGGAGCGACGGATTTCTCCGGATGAAGTAAGAATCCGGATCGCCGCAGCCTCTGTCTGCGGAACCGATCGCGAGCTCTACGAATATTCACCCATGGCGCAGGCGTTCAACCTCAACATCCCGGTAGTGCTGGGGCACGAGTGCGCCGGCACAGTCATCGAGGTCGGATCTGCGGTTGGCTCCCTGGCCATTGGGGACACAGTGGCCCTTGAATCCCACGTCGCTTGCTGGGACTGCTATCCGTGCCGCAATGGGAATGCCCACAACTGCCTCAACATGAAATTGCTAGGCCTGCATTTAGATGGCGGCTTCGCTGAACGGCTGGTCGTCCCGGCCACTGCCTGCTTCAAGTTGCCCGAGAATTTTCCCCTTGAACAAGCAGCCCTCCTGGAACCGGCAGGGGTAGCAATGCACGCTATCCAGCGGTCAAAGATTGACCTTACCGGAGCAGACGTGGTGATCAGCGGTGGAGGGCCTGTGGGCCTGTTCATAGCTGCGATCGCGCGTGCGCTCGGTGCAGGCAACGTGGTGGTTGTTGAACCCAATGCCTACCGTCGGGGGCTTATCGCAGAACTGGGGGCAACGCCGCTTGCCCCTACCGACGACGTTGTTGGCACCTGCCGCCGGCTCTCTGGCGAAAAGTTCGGTTTCGACGTCGCGTTCGAAGCCTCGGGGGTCCCTGCGGCATTGCCGTCCCTCCTTGAGGCTCTGCGCAGGGAGGCGACAATCGTCGCCGTCGGAATTCCGGGCCGTGCTATTGAAGTGGATGTCGCCGCTTACCTGATAAAGAAGGGCTTGACTTTTACCGGCAGCTTCGGCCGGGCCCTATGGGGCACGTGGGAGAACATTGCAGAGCTGGTGGCCAGCGGCAAGCTGGACCTGTCCAGGTTCATTACCCACCGCCTTCCACTGTCTGCTTTCGACGAAGCCATCAAGCTCCTGTCTGAAGAATCCTGCAAGGTCCTGCTCATCCCGGACCTCCCCGATATGAGCGAAGCGACATCGAAGGACGATGCATGAACCATCAGGACGGCCTGCCCAACTACGACGACCTGCTGGCCCGCACGGACGCGCCAGCAGGCAGCAGTTGGGGGCTCTTCGGCCCGGAGGACGATCTCGGCACCCTCAACTTCCTAACTCCGGAGCGGCGGATCCGTGCCGCTGGCCTGGTCCGTGGCGGTGCAACCTACTCCCTCGACCTTCCCTTGGATGCCTTCCCACAGCCGCTGATCTCCCACCGTGGGTCCCTGCAACATACCGTCTTCGGACTGAACGAATTCCACCGGGACGACAGGATTGACAACCTCTTCCCACAGGCAACGAGCCAAATAGACGGCCTCCGTCATTTCGGGCACCCCGACTACGGCTTCTACAACGGCGCCGAACCAGCGAAGCTGGTTGCCGGAAACCCGACCCTGGGCATCCAGCGCTATGCCGAACACGGCGTGGCTGGCAGGGGAGTCCTGCTCGACGTGGGTCGATATTTGGCGCACATCGGCGACCCCATCGACTACTCCCAGCCGCGGTCCGTCCCGGCCGGCGTGCTGGACGAGACAGCGCGCCACCAAGGGGTGGAAGTTGAACCCGGCGATGTTCTGCTGCTGCGTTTTGGGTGGCTGGGGGACCGACTACGCGACATAAGGCAGGACGTCGAGACGGGCGCTGACTCGTTTTCGGACATGCCCCTGGTGTCCGTCGGTTTGGAACAAAGTCATGACACTGCTGCGTGGCTTTGGAACCACCGTGTGGCGCTGGCAGCAGCCGACAACGTCGCCCTGGAAGTCTGGCCGGCGGCGGGCTCGCAGCTGAGTGTCCACGCGGACACTCTTGGACAACTGCCGCCGTCCTCCCACACCGGCATGCTGCATCGCATCCTCATACCGTTGCTTGGTCTCGCCATCGGCGAACTTTGGCAGCTGGACGAGTTAGCTGAGGTCTGCCACGCCGACGGGCGCTATGACTGCATGGTTGTTGCTGCGCCCCTCAGGCTGCCCGGCGGCGTCGGTTCGCCGTCCAACGCCGTCGCAATCCGCTGACGGCCCGAGAGACACAACTGAGATGGAGAAGCATATGGAACTGCTGAAGAATCGAACAGCCGTAATAACAGGCGGCGCGAACGGCCTCGGACTGGCCACCGCGGTGTCATTCGCGCGGGAAGGCGCCAACGTGGTCATCGGTGACCTTGACGCCGAACAAGCGGCCAAAGCGGCGGCCGGACTGGGTATCGGCAACCGAGCAGTTGGGATCGGATGCAACGTGACGTCGGCCGATGACGTCGAGGCTCTTGCGCTGGCAGCACGCGATAACTTCGGCGGCCTCGACGTCTGGGTCAACAACGCAGGTTTTACGCGCGATGCCACCATGCGGAAGATGTCCGAAGACGATTTCGACGCCGTGATCTCAGTCCATCTCAAGGGAGCCTGGCTCGGCACGCGCGCTGCTGCCGGCATCATGCGGGAGCAGCCACAAGGTGGATCCATCATCAACGTGTCCTCAATTTCCGGCAAGGTCGGGAACCCAGGGCAGACCAACTACAGCTCGGCAAAGGCAGGCATTGTGGGCCTTACAAAAGCCGCCGCAAAGGAAGTTGGCTTCGCCAATGTCCGTGTCAACGCTGTCCAGCCGGGCATCATTCGTACGGCCTTGATCGAATCCATGAAGCCCGAAGTTCTCGAGGCCAGGCTGTCTGAGGTGCCGCTCGGGCGCTTCGGCGAACCAGACGAGGTCGCGTCGGTAATTCTGTTCCTCGCCAGCGACCTCTCAAGCTACATGACGGGCACCGTGCTGGAGATCGCCGGTGGTCGCAACATCTAAGCCCTCCAACGGCCAGCCGCGGACAACAGAAAAGAACTAAGGACCATCATGAATCAGGCTTTTGTGTACGATGCCGTGCGCACCCCGTTCGGCAAGTTCGGTTCCGGTCTTGCCGCCGTGCGCCCGGATGACCTGGCCGCGCATGTGATCAGGGAGTCTGTGAAGCGCGCACCGGCGCTGGAGCCGGAGCGGATCGACGAGGTGGTGTTCGGCAATGCCAACGGCGCCGGCGAAGAGAACCGCAACATCGCCCGGATGGGCACCCTGCTGGCCGGCCTTCCGGTGTCCATTCCCGGGACCACGGTGAACAGGCTGTGCGGCTCGTCGCTGGATGCGGCGATCATCGCCTCACGCCAGATCAACGCCGGCGACGCAGAGCTGGTGCTGGTGGGTGGTGCCGAGTCGATGTCCCGTGCCCCGTGGGTGCTGCCCAAGACGGAGAAGCCCTACCCTGCCGGTGACATGACCCTGGCCTCCACCACTCTTGGGTGGCGGCTGGTGAACAAAGCGATGCCGAAGGAATGGACCATCTCTCTGGGTGAGGCCACCGAGCGTCTGCGCGAGAAGTATCGTGTCACCCGGGAGCAGCAGGACCAGTTCGCCGCAGATTCCCACAACCTCTCCGCCGCCGCCTGGGACGAGGGTTTCTACGACAACTTGGTGGCCCCGGTTCCGGGCACGGACCTGGTGCGGGACGAGGGCATCCGCCCCGGTTCCACCGCCGAGAAGCTGGCGGCCCTGAAGACGGTGTTCCGTTCAGAGCCCGAGGGCGCCGAAGTGGGCGGCACCGTCACCGCCGGCAACGCCTCTCCGCTGTCCGACGGCGCCTCCGCAGCCTGGGTGGGAAGTGAAAGTGCCGGGGGCTGCTGGGGCTGGAGCCCCTGGCCCGCATCGCCGGGCGCGGCGCGCACGGCAACGATCCGCAGTACTTCGGGTTCGCCCCGGTGGAGGCGGCGAACAAGGCCCTCGCCAAGGCGGGCATCGGCTGGGACCAGGTGGGCGCCGTCGAACTTAACGAAGCGTTCGCCGCGCAGTCCCTGGCCTGCATCAACGCCTGGGGCATCGACCCCTCGATCGTGAACCGGCACGGCGGCGCCATCGCCATGGGCCACCCGCTCGGCGCCTCCGGCACCCGCATCCTGGGCACCCTTGTCCGGTCGCTGCAGGCCTCCGGGGAACGCTGGGGTGTCGCCGCGATCTGCATCGGCGTCGGGCAGGGCCTCGCCGTCGTGCTGGAAAACGTAACTGCTACGGACTGAGGCACGCAAGATGGACCAGGATGCGTACGGGTATTCACTACCAAACAAATCCGGACGAATGACGAAGGCCGAACTTGCCGAAAGCGAGTTTGCATTCATGCTTTCACTCGCCGTTGGTGACCCAGTGGAGGTCTTCGATGATCGTAGCGTGGTCGAATGGGGTGGAACGTTGGAGGAAATAGCTCCGGAGCTTGGGGTCGCTTGGGTCCGCACGGATGCGGGGGAACGAAGGTTACTGGACGTCCAAGAGCATTCGATCCGAAGGTTGCCGTACCTCCAATGACGCGAGCTGCTGATATTAGTTTCCGCACCCGGAAATGGGTGCGGCCGGAGGACCTGAATGCAAACGGCACCCTGTTTGGCGGGAGCCTGCTCAAGTGGATTGATGAAGAAGCGGCCATCTACGCCATAATCCAGTTGGGCAACGGTCGCGCCGTTACGAAGTACATCTCCGAGATCAATTTCGTCAGCTCCGCGGTGCAAGGGGACCTGATCGAAATGGGTCTGACTGCAACTCGCTTCGGTCGTACCTCCTTGGCCATGAGGGCCGAAGTCCGAAACATGATTACCAGGCAGAGCATTCTGACCATCGAGGAGATAGTGTTCGTCAACCTTGACGCCGCAGGACGCCCTGAGCCCCACGGGTATCATGACATCACATATGACCGGGACAGGATCCCGACTCAGCACCTGATGGACTCTTCCGGACCGACGGTGAGCGTATAACCCTTGAGCGTTTAGGGGAGTTCCACAGATGCCTCTCATGCGGCAGAGCTCAGTCTCTCTAGTGCGGGCAGGGGCTTTTTGGGCGTCCTCAGAGCACGATTGACAGGAAGCACTCTTGCTCTCATTACCGATGCAGCATAACCAGGGCCGGCTTCTCCCTTGCATTGCCACATGCCACGAGATGTCGCTGTTTGTCTTCAGGGCCAATGAAGTCATGATGATCTGTGTATCGCGTGCAAAAACGTCGAAACTCGTTCTCGACCTCTAGCTGGCCCTGACCCCAAGACCGGCGCGTTCAGGAGTCTAAGCGCACGAATCGTCATCCTTACGCGGGCGCGGCCGTTCAGACGGCCATTGCGGCAGCGGCTGTTAAAGGAAGGCGGTCGTTGCGACTTAGGGGGAAAGTCGCAATGCCCGCCGGTTCAGTTGGTGGGCGGACCTACTCGGCCTACTTTTCCACTTCTTTTACCTGGTGAATCTCGATCATGTTGCCGGCAGGATCAGTCAGGAAGATCTGGTGCCATCCTTCAACGGACCAAATGCCCCAATCATCGAAGGGGATGTTGTGCTCCGTCAGCCGAGCTTTGATAGCTTCGATGTCATCGGTTCGGAAAGCGAAGTGTCCCCCGACGAGGGGGTTTACAGAGTGGCCCTCCTGCAGGGCGAGGTAAGCCTGCCGCCGGGTGGCGTGGACCTGAAGTTCTTCGGGATCGCCGGCTTCGAAAAAGCGCGCGCCTTCTTCCCACTCGGCGTCGCCGTCCGTGACGCCGGCGTCAGCCGCATGGGTGGTTGCGATCATTTTCGGCGAAGGCAGCAACGGCAATCCGAGTGCATCACGGTAAAAATCGCTGAGGGAATGCATGTCATCCGAGGTGACGTTCACGTGGTGGAGGCGAAGATATGCCATGGAAATTCCTTTCGTCGTTACTCAAGTATCTGCTTCGACTGCATGTGACGTCCAATATTTATTGGGCAACCATTCATGCATTTTCTTTATAAATGGGGCTTGTTGATCGGATGTCTGGCTCCCGTACAGCAGGGCACTAATCCAGGTCGATAACGCGGTGACATCAGCACGAACAATGCCGTGTCCTCCAGCCGAGCGGGCGGCTGTCGTCGCTGCACCAAGTCCACCGAGCCGGTGCGGAGATGTGGGCACGCCAGCCCCGAAAGGCAGCGTTCCGTAGAGAATTGCCCCGCCTGCGTACCGTTCGGGATCATCCAGCAAAAGTCCGCCGGCAAAGGCGGCACCACCGCTAAAGCCGACAAGGATGACTGGCCGCGTGGCAGGGGCGACGTCTTTCATCCAGTCCCTGAACCATCTCATGGTCTCCTTTAGGGACTCGGTCACTGGGCGGCCGACGCCACGGTTAGCGAACCAGGCAAATCCACTGCCCTCTGCAAGGGGTGCACGCACGGCCACCGTAGCTTGGACCGGCAGGGAGACGGTCTGCCAGCGTTATGATGCCCGTTTCGCGCTACCCCCTCCCGTGCAGCAAAACCACCAGGGGCTTGTGGGGATCATCCGGGACTGCCACGTGGCGGTCGCTCCGGAACATATGCTCACGCCGCGGTCCCGGCTACCTGCGCTGTTGACTGAAATTCGGCAATGTTGGTCAGCGCGTAATTCAATGCGGCCTCGTGCCAGTCAGCGTTAATGCTCGAGGTTGCATCTGTCACGAGAATGGCGCGGTAGCCGTGGTCCGCTGCGTCACGAACGGTATGTTCCACTGCCATGTTCGTCCATACGCCTGCCACTACCACGGTAGTAACTCCGGAATTCCGCAAGAGTACATCCAGCCCGGTGCCGTTAAAACTGCTCATCCGGTTGCGGAGGAGGACAGGCTCACCCGCCTGCGCCTCTACCCCTTCAAGCGCGTCAGCACCCCAGGATCCCAGCTTGAGCGACTCGGGTCCGATCATGCGAAAGATGGGGGCGTTGGTTCCGCCAAAGTCGCCACCCGGGTAAAAGACGATGCGGTTGTGGATTACCGGCATGGATTGATTACGTGCCCAATGGAGTAACTGCCTGACGTTTGGCACCAGGTTCTGCTCGCGTGCATGGTCAGCGGCTCCAAAGGAGGCGAACGCCCCATCTGGATGCACGTTGTCGTTCTGAAGGTCTATCAGTAGCAGTGCAGTCTTGTTGGCGTCGAGGGGAGCGGTGTCCATGGGTATCTCCTAGTGAAGTTATTGCTTGGGGGTTGCTTTAATCTACAACTAACGATTCGAGGTATTCTATTCCTGAAGCTTCCCCGGGTGGCAGCCGAGGTATTCCCGCAAAACGGAAGGCTGGACCCGATAGACGGGTCCAGCCTCAGTTTTGGCAGTCGATACCTACGTGACTGTTCAGGGATCAGTTGGCGGGGTCGACCAGCAGCTTCATCTTCTGGCCCGCGCGGAGTTGCTCGAAACCCTGCTCGATGACTCCGGTAAGGGGAACGTCTTCAACCCACCCGGTGGTGTTGTAATGGTCCTTCTCCATGAGATCGATGACTGCAGAGTAGTCCGCCCCGGTGTAGCAGATAGTGCCTTGGATGCGACGCTCTCTGAGAACGAGGTTGATCAGAGGGGTCGGCAGAGGCTTTTCGTAAATGGCTACGCTAATGAGCGGACGACGTTCGCCGAGGCATTCGAGGGCAGACTGAACGGCAGGAGCAACTCCCGCAGCGTCGAAAGCGGCGTCCACGCCATCTCCCTTGGTCCGCTCAGCAACAAGGGCAGTCACGTCCTCCTTGGTCGGGTCTAATGTACGTGCACCGAGGGCCTCGATGGACCTACGGCGGGTCTCGGAGGGCTCAATCACGTCAATTTCTGTGAGTCCCATCCCGCGCAGGGCAAACCAGAGACCGATGCCAATGGGGCCTGCTCCGTAGATCAGCGCCCTGCTTTGATCGTTGACTTCTCCAAGGGTCGCCGCATGGTAGGCGACGGACATCGGCTCGACGAGTGCGCCCATCTCGAGTGAGACATTATCGGGGAGTTTATGGACCTGGTTGCTGGGAACCACGGTGTACTCTGCCATTCCGCCGTCGGCCATCAACCCATGGAAACCGATCACGTTGCACAGGTTGTAATGGCCCGTTCTACAAGGGCGACACTCGCCGCACCGGTAGATTGGCTCGACGACGACGCGGTCACCCTGGCGAATATCCGTGACGTTCCGCCCCACCTCGGTGACGACGCCAGAGAATTCATGGCCCAACGTCAAGGGCAGGCACTTCCCTGTGAGCGGGTGCGGCTCGCTCGGCGGGATGAAGATTGGCCCGTCGTAGTATTCGTGAAGGTCGGTGCCACATATGCCGTTGCGGCTGACTTTGATCTTTACTTGGCCCTCGCCTGGAGTGGGTTCTGGAACGTCTTCGATTTCGACTTTGTTTTTGCCGTAGTAGACCGCTGCGCGCATTGCGCCTCCTAGGATTTGGTGTTCAATTTTAGACAGTGCGGACAAGCTTTTTGTTGGCAAACTCGCTAAGGCCGTACTTGCCCAGTTCGCGGCCGATTCCGGAGCTCTTGACTCCACCGAAGGGCAGGTCCGGGGCACTCTTGATGGTGGTGTTGATTCCCACCATGCCTACTTCGAGGCGGTCGGTGACGTAGGCGGCCTGCGCTTCGTCATTCGTGAACACCGCGCTGCCGAGGCCGAAGGGCGTATCGTTGGCCAGGCTGATAGCCTCATCCACGGACTCGACCTTGTGGAGCACTGCTACGGGCCCGAAAAGTTCTTCACGGTAGGCGCGCATTTCCGGCGTGACGTTGGAAAGGACAGTAGCCGGGTAGTACGCTCCTCGGCCCTCCGGGATTGTCCCGCCCATATGGACGGTCGCTCCCTTGGCGATTGCGTCGTCAACTTGTTCAGCGAGTTCCGCCCGCGCCTGGACTGAAGACATAGGGCCGAGACGGGTGTCTTCGCTCATAGGGTCTCCGGACTCCCACTTGCTGGCCTCTGCCAGGAAAGCTTCAAGGAAAGAGTCCCAGTTGGAGCTGTCGATGATGAGCCTTTTCGACGACGTGCAGGCCTGGCCGGCATTTCCGAAACGACCTGCCGCTGCAGCGCTGGCAGCTTTCTTAACGTCCGCTGCCGGAAGTACGAGGAACGGATCTGAGCCGCCAAGCTCCAAGACACATTTTTTCAGGTGCCGCCCAGCCTGCGCGCCAATGGCGCTGCCTGCGCGCTCCGACCCAGTAAGGGACACACCCTGCAGCTCGGGGCTGGCGATGAGGTCTGCTACCTGTCCTGACGTGGCGAAGAGGTTTTGGTAGACGCCCTCCGGGGCACCGGCGGCCCGAATGATTTCCTCAATGCGTAGTGCTTGTTGCGGGCAGTTGCTCGCGTGCTTGAGCAGTATCGTGTTTCCCAAAAGCAGGTTAGGGGCCACGAACCGAGCCATCTGGTAATAAGGAAAGTTCCACGGCATGACGCCCAGGAGAGGTCCTATGGGAGCTGTCCGGACTAGAGCCCGGCCGGCCCCCGCGATTTCGAGTTCTTCATCAGCAAGCAACTTTTCACCTGAGGTGGCGTAGTACTCGTAGATGGCTGCGGACAGTTCGACTTCGGCCCTTGCCTGGACGATTGGTTTGCCCATCTCAAGTGTCATGAGCTTGGCAAGGTCAACGGAATGTTGCCGGTGGAGGTCTGCTATCTGCTGCAGGAGGGCGCAGCGTTCGGCGAGGTCCTTGGTGTGCCAAGACCTGTAGGCGGTGTGGGAGCGCTTCAGGGAGGCGGTAACCTCTGTGTCGGTCATGCTGTCAAATTCCTGGACTACGTTGCCGCTCGTGGGATCGACAGTTGCGTATTTCTTCATTGAAAGACTTTCATTGTGCTGTGGGCAGCCCGGGAAGGACTGCTATCCATGTCCTTCCCGGGCTGGCGGCGGCGGTGCTGATTAGGCGGGGGTCAAGACGTCCGCGTCGGTTGCGAAGTTCGGGTACTTGTTCGAAGCCTCGTCGGCGAGGATGGAGCGGTACTGTTTGATGCCGCCGAGGTAGAACATGACGGTGCGCTTCTTGCCTGGGATGTTGGCACCGAAGATCCAGGAGGCTGCCTGGGGGAAGAGCGTCTGATGGGCGATGTCTGAGCAGGTTTCAGTCCAGTCCGACTCCGTTTCGGCTTTGGCCTCGATCCATCCCGTTCCCGACGTGGCGACGTGGTTGATGGTGTCGCTGATCCACTCGACCTGCGCCTCAATTGACGGCGGAAGGTTGGTGAACGGGCCGTTCGGTCCCAAGATCATGAACATGTTAGGAAAGCCGCTGGTTGCCATTCCGAGGTAGCTGGTTGGTCCGTCGGCCCAGTGCTCCTTGAGTGTTTCGCCCGCACGTCCGCGGATGTTGACCCGAACATAATTGCCGTCCACGGCGTCGAAGCCAGTCGCGCAGATGAGTACGTCGAGTTCGTGGAGGGTGCCGTCAGCTGTGACGATGCCTTGTTCTGTCACGCGCTCGATCGGGTTTTCCTTGACGTTCACAAGGGAGACGTTCGGCCGGTTGAACGTTTCGTAGTAGCCGGAGTCGCACAATGGCCTGCGGGCGTACAGGTCGGTTGGTGTCAGCTTCCTGCGGGTTTCTGGATCCTTGACTATTTCGGCGATTTTGCGACGGATGAACTTCGCCGCCTCTTCGTTGGCGTCGGGGTCTGTGGCGATGTCTGAGAAGGTTTCGAACATGAAGCGGAATCCTCCGCCTTCCTCCCAGGTCCGCTGGTAGATCCGTTCCCGTTCCTCGGGGGATACGCTGAAGGTAGGCGTGGCGCTTTCTTCGAAGCCCATGGCCACGGATGAGTTGCGGACTTGATCCCAATTTGCCTCGAAGTTGTCCCGGTGGGCCCGTTGCTCCTGCTCTGTGAGCTTGCGGTTGCCGGCAGGGACGCTGTACTGGGGTGTGCGTTGGAAGGAAGTCAAGTGAGCTGCGACGGGAGCTGTGGCGGTGATTACCTGATTCCCCGTGGAGCCGTTGCCGATGACGCCAACCCGCTTGCCCGCGAGGTCCAGGTCCTCCGGCCACGCACCCGTGTGCACTAGCCGGCCTTTGAAGGTTTCCATTCCGGGGAACTTCGGGAGGTTTGTGGCAGAGAGCAGGCCAAGGCCAGTCACAAGGAAACGCGTCTCGAATGTGACCCCGCGGTCAGTCCGCACGGTCCAGGTGCCTGCGGCCTCGTCGAACTCGGCATCAGTCATCCCGGTTTCAAGCTGGATATGATCGCGCAAGCTGTACCTGTCGACGACGCCGTTCAAGTACGCGAGGATCTCGGCCTGGGGCACGTACTTCGTATCCCACGGAGTCTCCTGGTAAAGCTCGCGATCGAAGGAATACTGGTAGACAAAGCTTTCGGAATCCGAAAGGGCGCCTGGGTATTTGTTCCAGTACCAGGTGCCGCCAACGCCTCCAGCCCGGTCAATGGCTACGGCTTCCAGCCCGAGCTCGTTGCGAAGTTTGTGAAGCATGTAAATTCCACCGAAACCTGCTCCCACGACAAGTGCGTCAAGCTTCTGGATTTCGTTGGGGACGACTTTGTCCATGGTGGTGCTCCTCTGACTAATAGGACGGTGTGAGATAATTCACCTCGTAGTCACCAGTGTGTGGCTGCAAAGGAGCCCATAGGTGTTTCAACTTGGAACACTCTTCCGGGGCTCGGATTTGCGGGTTTGATACCCCTGGAGTAATAATCGCGACTGCTCGCTTTCATCGAGCGAACAACACTGCAAAGGTGCAAAATGGGCGATCCAGTGCGGGAGGCGCGCGAAAAGCTGATTCGCGTAGGACTTACGGCTGCTTACCAAGCGGACGACGCAGTGCCAGATCTGATTGTGCGGAGCTGGCGCAGATCCATCGGCAGCGCAGTTGAAGCCTCGGCACCTGTACAGCGCTACCGCGACGTGGACACGGACTCGTTGTTGGGCAGGGCGGCTGTTCCCGTACTCGACCGCTGGCAGCATCAGTTGACCGACACGGGCACCACCCTGTTTCTAAGCGATCGCGGCGGCAGCATCGTCGACAGGCGGACCAGTGACAGTAGTGAGCGCCGTCGTTTGGATAACATGCACGCGGCTGAAGGCTTCGACTACTCCGAGGACGCTATCGGCACTAACGCACTTGGTACGTCCATGGTCGAAAAGCGTCCGGTATTCGTCAAGGGCAGCCAACACTATAACGATGCCTTGGCTGCAAATGCCTGTGCGGCGGCGCCCATCTATACGCCGGCAGGTCTTGTGGTCGGTTCCATCGCGCTAGGCGGGCCAATTCAAGCGGCAAGCCCCATCATGCTCTCGCTCGCTAGGGAAATAAGCCAACAGATCGAGGAAAGACTTCGAACGTCCTCGAGGCCCCAAGACCTAGCCTTGGCAATGTCGTTCATGCGGTTTACTAGTTCCCAGCGCCCTACAGTAGTCCTGGATCACGAATCGATCCTCGCGAATACTCCTGGGCTGCCATACGTAAATGTTGCTTCACATGTGATGTTGTGGGAAGTCCTCAATGCCCACGATTGGTCTACGTCCGCGACGCTTCGTCGTGAACTCGATGGAACGCCGATTGAAATCACGGCTCGAAGAGTCAGTGACGGCCCACGCGTCCATTTTGTCGTTCACTTCTCCGAGTCGGAGCCGTCCTGGCGCCCAGGAGCCAGTGAGGCGGGGTTGCGAAAACAAGGCGGCGAACCAGCAGGGGAAAAGTTGAGCCTGCTGGCCTTGGGGCAACCCATTGCTGTTATTGAGGGACCACCGGGTTCCGGAAGGTCGACAGCCGCTTCGGAACTCCTAGCAACCTGGGGCAAGCCGGTGGCGGAGGTGTTCACAATTTCAGCGGGGTCGCCAACGCCCTGGGGCAGGGTCGAGGATCTGTTGCAGCGAGGCGAAGACGTCCTCGTCCGCCGCGTCGAGAAGATCGGTGGTGACGATTTTGGACTGTTCTCAAGGGCAGTGGGTGCCACACAGAAGAGGTGGGAGGCCGGTCACCGCTCCGGAAGCCTGCTGGTAACTGTGTGCCAAGAGCAGGCTTCTCCGGAAGTACAAGCGCTCGTAGGCTCTCTAGGTGCGCATGCCCATACGGCGCCCCTGGCTCAGACGCCTGAACGAATTCCCGGTCTCGTAACCCGCATCCTAAATGAAGTGGACGCCAATGCCCGGCACACGATGTCGCCGGCTGCTCTGCAGTCCCTGGTTCAATGGAATTGGCCGGGCAATGTGGCCGAATTGGCAGATACTCTCGCCGAACTCGTTCGTACGGTGAACGCATCAGTGATTGAGCGGCGGCACTTGCCAAAGCATCTTCAACAGGCGCCTCCGAGGCGCCCCCTGTCGCTAATAAAGTCCGCGGAGCGGGAGGCAATTATCAGGGCCTTGGACGCCGCCGGTGGGAACAAGTCCGAGGCGGCTGAACTATTGGGGATGGGCAGGACCACACTTTATCGCCGCCTCCGGCAGCTTGGACTCGAATCTGGCGAGGCGACTATCTAAGTGATGTTCAGAGGCCGGACCGGGATCCTTCGACGAGGTTCATGACCTCGCGCAGAACGGCTCGAACGGCTGGATTGGTGTCATCCGTGCGCCAGGCGGCCCTGAGGTCTACGTCGGTAGTGGTGTCCTCCAGTGGCACAAACACCACATGCGGATCAGTTCCATGCTCTGCGACTGAGGCCAAGGTCAGATGGCATCCGACTTCCGCGCTGACTAATGCCAAAGCGGTCTGCGTGTCCGGTGCCACCTGAACGATGTTGGGAACAAACCCGTTATCCCGCGCGAGCCGCCGAAGCCGGTCAGGAAGCACCGCCCCTTCATAGGAGGGCAGAGAAATGAATCCCTCCCCAGCCAGCCGCGCGATTGCTAAACGACGTGCTCCGGCCATTTCATGCGTATCAGGGAGCGCGATTACCAGCGAGTCCCGCATGACAACCTCGGAGGAGACTTCCGCAGGAATTACATCCCATCGTCCAAAGGCGACATCCGTCTCGCCTTGAACGAGCTTAGTCATCGCCGGTTGGGCGAAGTTCTGGCTGGAAAGGTCCAGTTGTATGCCTGGCCGTTGGGACCTAACCAGGCGGGCCAGCTTGGCAACAAGTTGGTGTGTCGAGACACCGGCAAAGGCTATCCGGACGAGGCCCGATTCCCCGTCATCAGCAGAACGGACTGCATCCTCCGCGCGACGAAGCGCATCAAGAACTTCCATCGCCGGTCCAACCAATGCTCTACCGCTGGATGTCAACTTGACCGATCGCGTCGTCCGGTCAAGTAACCGCGAACCCAGTTCATTTTCAAGTTGCTTTATCGTCCTGCTAAGCGGCGGCTGAGCAACATGAAGCCTTTCGGCCGCACGTCCGAAGTGAAGCTCATCAGCCACAGCAAGAAAGGCAACTAACTGGCTAACTTCCACGGTGTCCCTCCGCTCATTATTGAGGCAAGAGTATCACTCAGGAGGACCAGAAACCGCTGGCAGTAATAATACAACATGCCCCGCAGCGACTCTATGTCCAGTCAAAGAAGCCCTTGCCAGTCTTGCGACCCAGCTCGCCGCGAGCTACTTTTTCCCGCAAAATTTGCGGCGGTGCAAACCGCGCACCAAGGGTTTTGTGAAGGTACTCGGAGATGCCCAAGCGAACGTCTAGGCCTACGATGTCCGTGGTGCGTAACGGACCGGTGGGGTGCTTGTACCCAAGGACCATTGCGTTGTCGATGTCTTCCGCGCTGGCGACGCCTTCCTCGACCATCCGCATCGCTTCCAGTGCTATTGCTACTCCTAGGCGGGAAGACGCAAAACCGGGAGCGTCATTAACAACCACGGCCGTTTTTCCCAGGCCCAGCACCCAGTTCCGGGCCTGTTCGACGAGTCCAGGAAGGGTCTGTTTACCGATGACCACCTCGATGAGGGCAGAGGCCGGCACGGGATTGAAGAAGTGTAGTCCCAAGAAATCCTGCGGCCGTGCCAGCTCTTCGGCGAGTCCCGATACGGACAGGGAAGACGTGTTCGAGGCAATTACGGTGCCCGGTGCGGCATGTTCCTCAACTTTGCGCAGCGCTGCTACTTTCAAGTCCCAATCCTCAGGAACGGCCTCCACTACCAGCTGTCGGTCCCCGAATTCCCGGTAGTCCATGGAGACTTTGAGCCGGGAAAGCATCTCATCGAGGTTGCCCGCCTGGGGGTCACGCTCGATGGTTTTCACGGCCGAGGCTTCCACTCGCTTCCGGGCCGACTGAACGGCAGCGGCATCGCGCTCAACCACCACGACACTGGCCCCGCTAACGAGGAAGCCGTGCGCAATGCCGGCCCCCATTCTTCCGCCTCCGAGGACGCCGACTCGTGCCGGGAAGTCCGCCGGCAGGACGGCGGCGTTCGCTTCGGGCTGTACGGTGATGTTCATCTACTTCTTCTTCCGGTCGAGGAATGTCTGCATGCGGTCAAACTTGGCTTCCGATTCAAACAAAATGCCTTGGGCCAAGGAATCGATCATTGGGTGGGCATCCCGTGGCGCGTGGAACACTGCTTTGGTAATCCGGATTGCTAACGGGTCCTGCGCGGCGATGGCATCGGCGAGAGCGTTCGCAGCGTCCAGCAGCTTTCCCGGCTCCACAAGCTCCGTAACCAGGCCGACGTTCAGGCACTCTTCACCAGTGAGGACTCTGCCCGCAAGCAAGATCTGCTTGGCAACGGGTTCGCCCACGAGCTCCTTTAGCCGCCAAGTGGCGCCGGCTGCGGCCAGGATGCCCAGGTTCGTTTCCGGGTTCCCCATTCGTAGAGACGGGGTGCCGATGCGGAAGTCTGCCGCGTAGGCGAGTTCCGCTCCACCGCCTAGCGCGTAACCGTCCAAGGCGGCGATCACAGGCATTGGCAATTTTGCGATCCGGTCAAATATGCGGGAGTTGATGCCCGCGAGGGCATCGTCACGGTGCCGCTCCCGCAACTGCGCGATGTCGGCGCCGGACGCAAAGACAGCCTTGGCCCCCGTTGCCTCATCGCCGGGTGTTCCAGAAAGGATGAGGACTTTCGGTGCGCGCTCCAGATACGTGCACACCGCGTGCAGCTCATCCACTGTTGCCTGGCCGATCGCGTTCCGCACTTCGGGCCGGTGAAGGCGGACCGTTAGGCGGTCTTCATGCTCCCGAACCAGCAGTGTTTCAAAAGCTGAGGTATCTAAACGGGTCCCGGCGTCGTCCGTGACTGCGGTCATCAGATGCCTTCCAGCAGCAGGGCAGTGCCCTGCCCGACCCCAACGCACATGGTGGCGAGGCCGAGCTTCCGGCCTTGGTTCACCTCGCGTTCGAGCCGGCCGAGCAGCGTGATGACGAGCCGGGATCCGGAGGAGCCAAGCGGATGGCCCAGGGAGATCGCACCGCCGTCGTTGTTGACGGTGTCCGGTTCGAGCTTCAGCTCGCGCATGCAGGCCAGAGCCTGGGAGGCGAAGGCTTCGTTAAGTTCGACGGCGGCCAGGTCGCCCACGGCAAGGCCGGCTCGGTCCAGGACCTTGCGGGTGGCCGGGACCGGGCCGATGCCCATGACTTCCTGCGCGACGCCGGCGGAGGTGCCCTCGAGGATACGTGCCCGGGGAGCCAGGCCGTATTTCTCCACTGCAGCCTCGGATGCGACGATGATGGCGGACGCGCCGTCGTTGAGGGTGGATGCGTTGCCGGCGGTGACGACGCTGCCGCCCTTGACTACCGGCCGCAGGCCGGCGAGGACGTCCAGCGACGTTCCGGGGCGCGGCCCTTCATCTGTGTCCACGATGGTTTCGGCACCCTTGCGGCCTTTGACCGTGACGGGGACGATCTCGTCGGCAAAGTGTCCGGCCTCGATGGCTGCGAGGGCGCGCTCATGGGACCGGACGGCGAACGCGTCGCAGTCGTCACGGGAGATGTTGTAGGCGCGGGCTACTTCCTCGGCGGTTTCCGGCATGGAGTAGGTGGCTTTGCCGTCGCGGGAGAGTTCTCCGGAGAGGAAGGCGGGGTTGGGGAAGCGCCAGCCGATGGAGGTGTCCACAATGGCGCCGGGCTTGGCGAAGGGTTTGTCCGGCTTTTCCATGACCCAGGGGGCGCGGGACATGGATTCAACCCCGCCGGCCACCACGATGTCGGCAGCACCGGCTTTCACCATGTGGGACGCCATGATGATGGCGCTCAGGCCCGAGGCGCAGAGCCGGTTGACGGTGATTCCCGGGACCGAGTCCGGGAAGCCGGCAAGGAGCCATGCCATGCGCGCGACGTTGCGGTTCTCTTCTCCTGCGCCGTTGGCGTTGCCGAGGATTACCTCATCCACAGTTGCAGGGTCAATACCGGCGCGTTCGACGGCGGCACGCACGGCGATTGCCGCGAGATCGTCAGGGCGGACGGAGGAGAGGGAGCCGCCGTAGCGGCCCACTGGGGTACGGGCTCCGCCGATCAGGAAGGCCTCAGGCATGGTGTTCCAATCATGTGTCTGTCGTGTTTTTGTGTGCAGGCGAGGGTCAGTTGAAAGCGGAGATACCGGTGATGTCGCGGCCTACAATGAGTGCTTGCATGGAATCTGTGCCTTCGTAGGTGGAGACAACCTCCATGTCGGTCATGTGTCGGATCACGTGGTTTTCCAACAGCAGGCCATTGCCGCCCAGTAGGTCCCGCGCTTCGTTGCAGATCCATTTGCCCTTTTGCGCCGTGGCCATCTTGACCATCGATGCTTGCGCGTTGGTGAGCTGATCCCTATCAGCGAGTTCGGCCATTCGGGTGCATAGCAGCTGCATTGTGGTGAGTTCGCTGAGCATGTTCGCAAGCCTGGACTGAACAAGCTGGTAGGAGCCGATCGGTTTCCCGAATTGGTGCCGGCTTAGAGCGTAGTCGGCGGCGATTTCAAAGGCTGCCATGGCGTGGCCCACTGCTTCCCAGGCGGCCCCGCCCCGTGTCGCCTGCAGCACCCGGGAGACATCCCGGAAGGAATGGCACAGTTCCAGCCTGTTGGCGTGGGGAATCCGCATCTCGGTTATCTCGATGTCGGCCTGCAGGATTGCTCGCTTGCCGACCTTCCCTGAAATGACAGTGGGGGAGTACCCGGCCGGGTATCGGCCCTCGGCATCCTTCTCAATGACGAAGGCGTTGACGTTGCCATCGGCCGTGTTTCGTGCAAACAGGACTATGACATCGGCACAATGGCCGTTCCCGATCCAACGCTTGCGGCCTGAGAGCACCCATGCGTCTCCCTCCTGCCTCGCCTGCGTTTCCAAGGCCACGGAGTCGGAGCCATGGTCAGGTTCGGTCAGGGCGAAAGCTCCCGTCTTATCAATCCGGGCCAGGGCTGGGAGCCAGCGTTCCCGCTGCTCTGCGGTGCCCAGCAGGTTGAGGGCTCCCATACAAAGATTGGAGTGGATTCCAAGAAAGGTGTTCAGGCTCCCGTCAGCCCGAGCCATTTCCCGCGCCACCATTCCTGCTGCTTTGCGGCTCATGCCAGGGCAACCGTAGCCTCTGATCGTTGTTCCGATGACATTCAGCTGGGCTAATGGCGCGAGCAACTCCTCCGGGAACTCGGCCTTCTCCCAGTAGGAATTGATGACGGGCAGTACGCGCTCCTCGGCGAAGGCACGGACTTTGTCGCGGATGGCGATCTCGTCCGTAGTTAGATCGTCGTCCAGGCGGAAGTAGTCAGAGGTTGCCGTCTGGCGGTCGGCTGTGGTGGTCATCGTTGAACCTTTCGTTATGATGCGGATGCACGCCGGCTGTGTGCTGATGTCTGTTGCCCTGATGCAAGCCAGTCGAGAATCTGTTCGCGGTTCGCATCGTGCCCCGGAGGAATCAGGTCGTAGCTGACAGGTGTCTCCGAGAATGTGATGGGATTACGGACAGTGGGGGTGGCCTGGAGACCTTGACCAACAGTGACGATAGGTTCCAACCCAATACGTTCAGCGAAATCGAGGCCTTGGCGAACGTCGTTGATGGGAGCGCAGGGAATTCCTGCCGCGGTGAGAACATCAAACCACTCAGCGGAAGACCGTCGGGCGAGAGCAGTTTGCAGTTCAGGCCGAAGTTCTTCGCGGCTCAGACTGCGGGCTGGAGCCGTTGCGAACCGCGGGTCGAGGCTCAACTGCGGAATGGCGAGGGCTTGGCACAACTTACGGAACTGCGGATCGTTGCCGATGGCGATCACTATGTCGCCTTCTTTCGTCGGTAACGGCTCGTAGGGGTAGATACTGGGATGCTCGTTTCCCAGCCTGGAGGGGACGGTGCCGCTCAGAAGATAGCCGGCGGTTTGATTGACCATCCCGGACAGCGCTGATGACATCAGATTCACCTCGATTCGCTGTCCACGGCCTGTCTTCTCGCGTTCATGAACGGCGGCAAGTATGCCTATGGCAGCGTGGAGGCCGGTAATCACGTCGAATACGGCCACTCCGGAGCGGTATCCCGGCTGGTCCGGTGCGCCGGTCAGACTCATGAGGCCGGACAGTGCCTGGACCAGCAGGTCGTATCCGGGAAGGGAGGCGCCCCCAGCCGTTCCGAAACCTGTGATTGATGCGTAGATTACCCCAGGATTGGTAATGGCAACCGAACCGTAGTCGAGCCCGAATCGGTCCAGACCGGTGGGTTTGAAGTTTTCGACGACGACGTCCGCCCGCTTGGCGATGTCTTTAGCGATCTCGCAATCGGCCTCATCCCGGAGATCCAAGGCGATCGATCCCTTATTTCGGTTGATTGAAAGGTAGTAGGTCGACTCACCGTTTCGAACGGGAGGCATCCAGGCCCGGGTTTCGTCGCCATCCGGACTTTCAATCTTGACAACAGTTGCTCCCATGTCCGCCAAGAGCATGGTGCAGTATGGGCCGGCTAGGACACGACCGAAATCGGCAACCAGCAATCCCGACAAAGGGCCGCTTCCCTCGCGGCCGAACATGTCGGTCGGCGAGGCCGCGTTCTGGGTGGCGCAAGGCTCGTTCAGCTCGGGCCATTCAATTTTGGGGCTAGTTTGGATCGTCACGGCTCTCCTTTGCATGCTCGGCGTGTTACATCAACCATCCCATTGCCATTACAATCGGTCCAATACTTATTGGAGCGCTTATTGATGCGACATTCGCAATAATTGCGCCGTGTTGCGGGAGCTTGCGCCAATTGAAGAAGGAAGCACCCCAAGGTGATCGGGGGTGCTTCCTCTTGAACCGCCTTTGTGGTCATCGCTCCACTACACGAGAACCATGCCGCCGTCGATCATGACAACTTGGCCGGTCATGTAGTCGGAATCGTCCGAAGCCAAGTAGAGCGCCGTCCCAGTGACATCTTCAGGTGTACCGGGCCGCCCGGCGAGAATGGATCCAGAGAACTCAGCGAATGCCTGCCCCGGCGCTGAGGTGTCCCCGAGTTCCATGATGTCGAGGTCAAGCTTGCGCCATAGTGGAGTGTCCACCACTCCGGGGGCGAAGCCGTTGCAGGTAATGCCGTGCTCGGCAAGTCCCCGGGCTGCCGCCTGCACCAGTGCGTTCACCGCAAACTTGCTCGCGCAATACGCTGCGAAGTTCGGGTAACCCTGACGGCCAGCGATCGATGATGTCAGGATCAACTTGCCGCCGGTTCCCTGCGAAATCATCTGTTTCGCCGCCTCCTGCTGGCAAATCAATGATCCGAGACCGTTGACGTCAAGGGTGGCCCGCCAGCTTTCCTCCGTCACGTCCAGGAAATGCATGGGTTTGATGATGCCGGCAATCGCGAACATGACGTCGAGACCGCCGTAGGCCTCCACTCCTGCGGCGACCGCGGCAGCGACGTCATCACGGCTGACCACGTTTCCGGAAACTGCAATTGCTGTACCGCCGTCAGCAATTATCTCGTCTCTTGCCTCAGCGGCCGCATCAGCGTTGAGGTCAAAGATTGTCAGCTTCGCGCCTTCCGCCGCTAGGCGTCGGGCAACTGACCGGCCCATCCCGCTTCCCGCGCCCGTAATCAGAACTCGTTTGTCGTTAACACGTCCGGCCATCTTCTAAACTCCTTTGTCAGTGTGCTGCTGCTCCACGAATGGTGTAAGCCTTCGTCAGCATCCGCGCCGGCTTCGGCGGCGGTGTTGGTAGCCTTCGGGGCCGTTCGTTTGCGCAGTGCTCCGTCGTCATGCTGCGTAAGTGACGGTAACTCTGTGTCGAGTCGCCCCTGGTGTTCCCTAACGTATTGCCCCGTTTACTCGAAGAGAAATACCAATATCGATCCGATTGAGACCTCTGTGGCAACAATGTCCCGTACAGCGATAACTGAGGGTTAGGCCAACGGATCGAGGACACCCGCTAAACGAAGAGCCGTAGTCGGGAAAGAACCTCGTCGAGTGGAGTCATATGCCCGGACGCGAAGCGGGGATTGGCTACGGTGCAGCAATGCCTAAGGATTGTCGGATCCAGGCAATTTCAGCACGACTGGCGGCCTTGCCGATCGTAAGCATTCCTTGACGGTAGACGTCTTGGATTTCCGCCTTTCGCAGGGGGCGGCCACCTTCGTAAAAGAAGCTCGCAGGGGCCTCCAGAAACTTCAGACGCCTTCGGAGTACTTCGTGCTGTTCTTCTACGTCCGGAAGTTGGGACAGGAAGGCGAGGATGACCATAAAACGTCCAAGGTCGGTGACGTTGCCACCTGACGCTGTCCGAAGCCGTTGATGGAGGTCCGTCCTCCCTTCGGGTGTGAGTTCAAGCGTGTGACGCTTGGCGGCGCGGCCGTTTTCGACACGTTGCACGACGGCGCCTGACTTGATGAGCCTCTGGATGGCTGGGTAAAGGCTCCCGTCGCTAATTTCACGGGCATAGCCGTACAGTTCGTTCATCTTCCGGCGTAGTTCGTAGCCGTGGAGGGAGCCTTCTGCGAGGAAACCCAAAATCATGAGTTCGAGCACGAACGTAATGCTACAGGAAGGAATATATCGAAACGAGGTATCGTTCTTGGGAAAGTGCCTCGGTTCGAGGTATGCGATCCCTTGTCTCCGTCGAAGGACCCTTCATGCCGCCATCGCCTATACCCGCTACGGCTCAACCCAGTATTTCCCGAGGCCGTCTTGCTATAGCCGTAGTCTCGACCGTGGTGGAGTGGTATGACTTCACGCTTTTTCTGTATCTGAGTTCGGTGCTGTCGCGCGTATTTTTCGGGGACAGCCCCACAGGAGTCCTGATGACTCTGGCTACGTTCGCTGTCTCTTACTTGCTGCGGCCCATCGGCGGGCTTGTGTTCGGATACATAGGCGACCGTTGGGGGAGGCGTCCGGTGCTGTTGGGGTCAATGGCATTGATGTTTTTGGCGACTGCCGCGACTGCCGCGCTTCCAACCTTTGCCCAGGTGGGTGAATCAGCTGCGGTCTGGCTTCTGGCCCTTCGTTGCCTGATGGCGTTCTCAGTCGGCGGAGAATACACGGGAATCATGACCTACTTGCTTGAAAGCAGCAAACCCAACAACCGCGGCCTGATCACGTCGCTGGCTGCCGCCGCCAGCGAAATCGGTGCCCTGCTGGCCGCCGGCGTTTCGGCCCTGACGGTTGTGACCCTTTCCGCGTCACAGGTTGAGGAATGGGGGTGGCGCATCCCATTCATCGTGGGTGGAATCCTGGCAGCGGCGATTTTGGCACTCAGGTCGGCTCTGCCAGAAACGCCGCAGTTTTTAGAGAGCAAGCAGGACGTTAATCGCGAGCCTCTTGCCCGCGTGCTGCGCCGGCAGTGGCGGGCTGTAGTCCGCACGTTTATCATTTCGGGACTGTGCTCGGCGGCCTACTATGTGGGGATTATCTATCTACCTACGTACCTCATCTCCGTGCAGAAATGGAGTGAATCCTCCGCGCTTGGACTGGCGACCCTGGCGGCCGCCGTCGTTGTCCTTGCGTCTCCCCTTGCAGGTTGGCTTTCCGACCGTTACGGGCGCCGTCCCACACTGTTGACGCTGGCCGTTGGCGCGGTTATCCTTCCGATCCCGATGTTCGCCGCAGCTGGTCAAGCGAATGTAGGCGTCGCAGTATCAGCGGTAGTAGTCCTCGCATGCCTCGCTGGCAGCCTCAGTGCGGTCGGGGCGTCTGCTATTCCCGAGCAGTTCGATGTCAGGGGACGATTGACGGCGTTGGCGATCGGCGGGACTGTAGCTACTACCGTTTTCGGCGGTATCGCACCCTACACAGTGCAGTCGCTTACAGAATCAACTGGGTGGGCGCTGATGCCCGGAGTCGTGATCACGGCCGTTGCCCTCGCCGCGATTCCTGCCATCCGGCGCGGACCGGAAACCTCAGCGCGACGTGGAGAGAAACTCACGAAGGTTTTAGTTGAATCTGACGCTGTGCTCGACACAGATAAGCAAGGAGTGAAAGACCGTGCCTAACCTGATGCGCGCCGTAGTCTTGGCAGGCCCCGGCGCCCCGGAGACCCTCGAGATTAGGAATGTGCCGCTGCCTGTTCCCCAGCCAGGGTGGGTTCTTGTAAAGGTACATGCTTTCGGCCTCAACCGTTCGGAACTGCATTTTCGTCAAGGACTGGGCTCATTTGGTTCCTTTCCCCGCATACCTGGCATCGAGGCCACCGGCGTGGTCGCCGAGGCGCCCGGGGGAGAGTTTGCCGCAGGGACCCAAGTCGCCGCGTTGATGGGCGGTATGGGAAGGACGTTCGACGGCGGCTATGCCGAGTACGTGAAGGTGCCGGCCGCGAACGTCATTCCGTTCAGCAGTAGTCTCGATTGGGCCACCCTGGGCGCAGTTCCCGAAATGCTGCAAACGGCTTACGGCACACTAACGGTCGGCGTCAACGCTGATTCCGGCGGCAGCCTGCTGATCCGGGGCGGCACGTCGTCCATCGGGCTGGCACTAGCAGTCCTAGCGAAGCGCCGAGGCATGACGGTACTTGCCACAACCAGGAACCCTCGCAAGACGCAGGCGCTTCTGGACGCCGGAGTCGACCACGTGATTATCGACACCGGAAGGGTTGCAGCAGAAGTGCGCGCAATTTGTCCTGATGGCGTCGGCGGTGCTGTTGAACTCGTGGGTACACCCACCTTGCACGACACTCTTCGCGCCACTGCTGTCCACGGAACTGTTTGTTTCACTGGAATGCTGTCAGACGAGTGGACCGTGCAAGATTTTTACCCCATTGACTACATCCCCAACGGAGTTCGGCTCACCGCCTATTCCGGCGGCGCTACCGACCTGCCCTCGGCAGTCCTCCAGGAATTCCTCGATTCCGTGGAAACAGGAGAGGTCCGTGTCCCAATCGGAAAAATCTATGGGCTCGATGACATTGTGCAGGCTCATCAAGACATGGAAGATGGTTCGGTCACGGGGAAGCTTGTGGTTGCCGTAGCCGGATAGTCGCGCGTCCCGGCGACGGCGGCCCAGTCTAGTCGTCCGTTCTCTATCTACTGAAGTCCTCACCCGTCGCCGGATCAGGTTCTCGCTAATTTGACGCTCGGCCCTCTGCTGAGATGCCGTCGAGATTACAGGAGACGTTTACCCCCCCCTGTTCGGCCTGCTCATGGCCGCAGCGTTCATCCCCGGCGAGGACCGACCCTTTCGAGCCGGAGATTGGGGAGGCGGCGCCGGGAAGCAGGAAGGCCACGGCCTGCCGCAGTGACGGAACCGTCCTAAGGGGCGAAGAGACAGGCAGCGGAAGGTGGCGGCATTGCGTATTCATAGCGCTGGCGCCACGAATGCGCAACGCTGGATTAGCCTGTAAAGGTTCCGTTGTAGCCTGCAGCTGGCGCCATCCTCCAGCGACTTGGTCAGCTCATTGGGGTAACTCCATGCTTGGGTGAAGATCGGAATCTAGAACTCTTGCGTGGCGGGAGGGCCTCAGATCTATTCTTCCGAAGGGTTCAGAGCAACGATCCGTACCACGGGCGAGGTTGTTCTGAGCGTAACGATGTGATCGTCCCGGACTTGGATCCAGTAGCGGGCGGGTACTCCAACTGCACACAACTCAAGCATGAGCAGCTCAAGTCCTTCCCCGTCACGACGCAGCTGTGAAAACCCAACGTCCATATACTCCCTGAGCGGAGCGGTGGCTGCCTTTGCTCGTTTCACGGTCCTGGCTGTTAAGTCCAGCACGTAGTGGCTACCCGTAGCAGTGGTCACGAGGTAACGGCCCGAGTCGTCATTGCGCAGCTCCTGCACCATAGTGGGATTGTAGCTGCGGCCTATGACAAAGCTCCCGAGCGCGGCGGTGCGAAACGGTTTGCTTGATGCCCGACGTTCCGTAATGCCGAGGACCAAGGGGCGGAGTACCGGAGGCGAGTTCACACTAGTTCTGCACGACCCACTCCGCGCGGCTTAGAAAGCCCAGGCCGGGATGTCTACGCAGGGCTCTGATTCCGGCAGGAGACCCTACGATGAGGAGACCGACAGGGAGGCCCCGTCTGATATTCAGTTGGTGAGCGCCAATGAGAACTGGCACAGCCGGGGCTAATGGTTGGCGAACGTCCCGAAGAATCAGGAAGCCGCTCTCACGCAAAAGGGACGGGTCAGGGGCCACCTCGCGAGCGAACAGCTCATAGACGGGCCATCCCGCTTCGACGAGTACTCGTTTGGCCATTTCAATAACCTGCCTACTTGCAGCGGGTCCGGAACAAGTAGCGATCGTCAGTAAGGACGGTGTTCCTGGCCCAACGCTAAGGGAGTAGGCCAGCTCGTGCGCCCACTCGGCCGCGTCCATGCTTCCTACTCTAGGTCCGTCACCACCAGGTAGCAGCTAGCTATGGGTTCCTGATCTCAAGCGGGTCAATCCGGAGCGGAGCTTTGCCGGGCCATACGAGGACACCGTTCCCGTGACGGGAGTTTTCCATATCGAGCACATCAACTCTCGTGACCATGCCACTCGGTTGGCGTAGTTCGTGGATGCGCCGCTGATGCCAGTGACCGCAGAACAGGTGCGGCACGGCCAGCACATCGACTACCTCTCTCGGAAGGTCCCGGGTTTTGTTGGCCTTCAGAGTTAGTTCTGTGGTGAGTTGAAAGTCACCAATTAGCGGAACGCCTTCAGGGGCATCGTGGGTTACCAGGATGTCCAAGGGGCCGCCGGCGATGAGGGCTTCGGCTTCCCGGCGAGTGGGTTCTTCATTTCGCCACCAGTCCTTTCCCTCGGTCCGGTATTCGTAGTCGACGCTGAACGCCCCGCCCAAGCCGCCGACGGCAAGCCCCTCGATCATGGTTCTGCCACCCCGCGGCAATACCCGGATATTCGATAGAACGTTAGCCAGGCCGTCTTTTTCGACGATGAGCTTTCCCAAAGTGTCCCAATTGTCATGGTTACCGCCGGAGATGATGAGCGTGGTACCTAGCTCGGTGAGGTACTTGTTGAGCTTTGTCTCGTAGCGGCCCCGTTTGGCGCCTGGCCAGTCAAGCCCGAAGTCCCCGACGTGTATGGCCGTGCGGACGCCTTCGCGTGCTGCTGATCTGATGGCCGTTAGGGCCCACCCAGCATCCCCGTGCCAATCACCAAAGACGGCTATCGGGGAACTATTGGACATACAGGTAGCATACGAAACGGGACAAACTCGTGGGCGTTTCTGAACTTGCCGTTATCACGAGGCATCGCGCGCCGAGATACAACAAATTCCAGGATGGTATCTCAGCTAACAGCTTTGCCGTTCAGTTGATCACCTCACAAACACTTTCCACAGTCCCGCTTGAGTTCGGTTCTCTAGGTGCGCCAGCAAGCCATAGTTGCGCCAATATGGGCGGCAACTGGAGTGGGTTTGGCGCCGGGGTCTGATTGGCTCGATAAAGTGCAACTTTGACCATCAGCCCATCAACTTGGCCTCTGCTGGGTCTGGAGTCCATCCTTTCCTGACCCGTTTGCAGCAGGCGCCATTTTTTCCAAGGGGCCTGAACTCCGGCGTCCAGACTGCCTAGAATCACTGGTATGGCGCAGATCCTGTATGCCGGGCGCTCTATCGCTCTGCCGAGTACTGTGGACCTCGATGAGCTGGAGTCCACAATCCTTGACAACTATGCGAACGGTACGTTCGCATGGCTGACTTTCGACTCGCTGAATGATGAAGAGGGAAGAGTTAGGCTCCTCATAGGTCCAGGCATCGCCGTCGGCATAACGATTGGCCGCGGCGAAACGGAAATTGCGAAAAGAAGAGACATCGTCCTCGACAACTGACACGCGAGGCTCTGTCTTTTAACGAGGACGCGACGCACTTCAACCCGCGTCACGGATTTGAGCCCCTGTGTCGACCTATTGCGAGCTACTTTTGGAGCTGGGCCTCAGCCAGGTCTTCTCCCGATATTGAGTATGTCTTAGTGCCTCCCGAGGGCTGGGACCAGCGGACGGTTATGCGTGCATTCCCCTCGACGCCCTCTAGGAGCAGGTCGAGTTGTGGGATGTGCGGATGGCCGGATTGTCCCAACTCTGTTTTCAGATCCTGGTGCGGTTGAATCGGGTCGGCCTCGGTCGTCCGCTCACATCTAGGTGAGCGTGCCCTTCGTTCTGACAGTTCTACTTCTTCCAGTAGTGGATCCGCGATTTCGCCCAGTAGCCTCTGAGCGTCAGCTACGTCCTCCAGCCGCATGACAGCTTCGCCGCGGAGTACTTTAGCCATCCGGTCGTAGCCAATGTGCGCCAGCGCAGCGTAGTCGCGGATGCTTAGCCCCTTTTCTTTGAGCTGACACGTGATCCTCACGGCCAAGGCATGCTGAAGCTGAGCGGCTGCGATGCGTGAGGCTTGGAGGTCAGTTTGGCTGTCAATCCAATTGAGGGCTAAGACTTTGCCGAAGTCACGGCGCTGGGCAGGCCGCACCAGGTCGCGTGGCCTAAATCGAGGGTCGCTCATGGATACACACTAGGTTGCTAGGTGTCAACTCAGAACTAACTTCCGTGCCTTTTCTTGGAGTGTCCGCCACCGAGCCGCATCTGTCCAGCACACTGGTCTGTAGACACGCTTAGCTGATCCTCACTGCGGCTGCTCGCACGAGAGTAAGCGACGAACTACTTGCCATCGGCACTGGCGGCCGTGATTGGAGCACTCTCGCTGTCGGCGTTTGACATGCCAGGTGACACCACGCTCGTTAGGCCGCTCTCGGGACGGCCATGCTCCCGTTCCACTGTGCTGGCTTGGTCCCAAAGGCTGTCGTAATGAGCACGGATAAGTCGAGAGGATGATTCTTCCAGCGTCGTCGCGACGCCGAAGCGGCGTGTGATGGAGTTGAGGCTTGACCCGAGCATGAGTGCTCCGCCTTCTGCAGGAATGACAATCCGGTCGTGTAGCTCCTTCTCAGCCGCCATCCTTACTTCCAAGTGCGGAGCTGAGCCGAGAACGATAGCAAACACGGGCTTTCGGCTTTTCGCGTTCCTATTGCTGGTTAAAATTCGAGTTACCGTAGGGAATGTCGCAAGCGTCAGCAGCTGATCCTGGTCCAGATAAGGGTCAACGATCATGCATCGGTCAAAGCCGCCTATACGACCCATCAGTTGAGCGTAGGCAAAGGGATTGTTGGGGTCGATAATCACTTCTACTGTGGAGCTCACGTCAGAGTCCGGCAAGGGTGCATTTGCTTCGCGGAGCACCGCCTTGCCCAGCGGCGTGATGTCGACCCGGTTGTCCAACCTGGTGAGCCAGCGCACGCGAACTAGATAATTGAGCATAGACTCCACCTGCGTGCGTCCGCTGCCGTAGAAAGATGTGATTCCGGACGCCATCTCAGAGAGAGTCCTCGCTAATTCGCTGGGTGTCCCCACATTCGTGACCTTCTGATCCCACTGCTCGGCATAGGCGTTGAACTCAGCGACGCTCAACGCGTACCCTTGCCGACGGACAGCCTCGACGTAGGCAAGCATCCGATGGGCCGACTCCCGAATGATCTCCATTTGGGAAGTTTATGCTGACTGCGCCGAGCTCCTGCGACAAGTGGCCAGCAGCTTCAGTTTCTGGCGCGCGTAGCCTTAGACGCTCGTATGGTCAATCCTCACCCATGTTCCTTGTTGGACGATATGTCTAAAAGCTCCCCTTGGCCGGATTGGCAAAAGACTCAGCGTGTCTAATAGCCTTGACAAGTGGCGGCCTAGGGCTAAAGTTTGAAAAGTAGGACGAACATGGATTCTGACACCCCTTATCGGGCATCTCCGTGTTGCCCCTGGCGGTTGGACTTCAACTCTCGACTTCGCCTCGGTTCAACCCCAGCGGCATTCGCTCAACTTCATGTTGAGCTGTAGATTCATGCATTGATCTGGTGATTTCGTTTGGCACCGCTGGCCCTCTTAGAAGGCGGTCATGCTCGCGGGTGAGTTTCGTGTCCTTTTGGGCCGTAATCAGAGCGATCCGTTTAGAGAGTTCAACAATAAGACCGGACATAACGTTCTGCTGTGGCGGGAGAATTCGAAGCGCGGTCGTGGCGTTGTGCTCGATCGGAAAATCCGCGACTTTGATCCTTCGAGCTTCGCGCTGAGTCGGAGGGGATATAACTACCCGCACCGGCGCAGCTATGAAGGGTTCTACCCGTTTATCTCCAGTGGGGATTTCGTTTGGTACGAGTCGCTGGAGGAGTTGAAATGTCTTGTTTTGCTGGAGCACACAGAGGAACTGCTTTTCATCACTTCTCAACCTTTCTGTTTGTCGTTCAGGGACAATACGCGGCATTATCCGGATTTTTTCGCTCTCGGGGCTGACGGTCGCAGGACCGTTTATGACGTCAAGCCGATTGACGCCGTAGACACTGACACTGGGCACGCATTCGCGAAGACAAGTGATGAGTGTGAGCGGCAGGGTTGGCGGCACACTGTCCTCCACGCAATCGCTGGGTGGCACTGGACCAACCTTGAATGGCTTGCTTGTTTCCGGGCCGAGGACATGCACCCCACTCAGATCAGTGAAAAGTTCCTTCTCGAATATTTGTGGACCCCGCACACCCTGGCGGAGACCGCCAGGCGCTTGGACGCTAAGCGGCCGGCGTTTGCCATGCCCGCCATCTACCACATGATGTTTCGCCAGGCCTTGAGCTACGACCACTCTGCACCCCTAAGTCTTGACACAACTATTTGGACGGAAGGCAACCATGCAACGTGCCATCGGGCCGCGTAGCGTCATCACCATTGCTGGGACGCGGTGGGAAATTGTCGAATTCCATAACAACATCTTTTCCATGAGGGACGTTAAGACCGATGACGTGCACAACATGTCGTACTCCGAGGTTTGCCGCGAACTGGATGTTCCTCCCATATTTGATCGACGTATTTCGGAGACTGGAAAGCTCGAGATAGCCAGCAAATCCGAACGGGAAAGGCTGGAGGAATGGATCCCCCGGGTCGAGGAAATAATCGAGGGAAAACCAGAGTCGGCCGAGGATTACCGGCCTGGTTATAACCCGGAGCTGACCACCCAGGGTCAGCGGGTTGACCTTATGGTGAGGCAACTCAACGATGCAGGCATCAGTGTAGGAAAACGTACTCTCGAGCGGTACGTGGCAGCGTACAAGGACTCGGGCCCGGCCGGCCTCCTCGACATGCGGACCACCCGAAAGCACCATCCGCTCGACGGCGTCCACTCTGCAGTGCTCGGTTGCATCGATGCCATGATCGCGGACCGGCTGTACAAGGCGAGCATCCCCTGGAAAGTCCAGGCAACGAACGTCATCCTCATGGTCAAGGAACAATTCCCTGACCGGGATTTCCTAATCCCCGGGCGTGACAGGCTGATCGCCGCCATCAAAGAAAAAACGAAGGGTGAGGAACCTAAAGGCCCCGCAAAACGCCGCAGGACGGCGCGTAACGCACCTGACTGGACCTACCACGGGATGTCCGCAATCATGCCCGGCAGTGAAACGCAGATTGACAATTCGAGGTACGATGTTCGCGCCCGCAAGCCGGACGGGACACCCGGCTCATTCACCCTCACCGTCATGATGGATAAATGCACGCACACGGTCCTGGCCCTGAGCGTCCAGGAATCCGGGAAAGGCGCGGCGCACGCTTATCTTCTTGCCCAGGCCCTGTCACCAGCCGAAGCACGGCCAGGCAGCGACGAACTGTTCAACCCCTGGGTGCTGAAGGGCAGGCACCTTCCGTGGGCGTCGCTACTGGACCCTGAGGAAGTAGCCAAGTGGGAAACCCGCAGACCGGTCATACGCATCTTTCGTATCGTCACCGACAACGGTAGGGATTTCACGAGCAAAGTCTTCGATTCCGCCTGCCGGCAACTCGGCATTGTCATTACCCGCTGCTCAACGCGATCACCGACCGACAAGGCAATGATCGAGCGGTTCTTCGACACACTCCTAGACCAGTTCATCGCGTACCTGCCCGGTAACACGGGCGGTGACGTCAACCGGCGTGGCAAAGACCCGGACAACGAGGAGTTGCTGGACATCGAAGACCTGATCATCCTGCTCGACAGGTGGATCGTACAGTACTGGCAGAATCAGCCACTTGACGCCCTCCGTGACCCCCTCGCACCGTCCGCGAAACCGGTCAGCCCCAACGTTATGTACGCCAGCATGTTCCCCTTCGTTGGATATGTACCGCTCGCTTTGGCCGAGGCCGACTATATCTCCCTCATGCCGGTCGACCACCGCACCCTGCAACGAGACGGCATCGAATTCCATTGCCGCCAGTACGACTCCGACGAGCTCCGTCTTTTGAGGATGCACACGTCGGGGGACTCGAAGCTTGGGAAGGACGGCGGTGAATGGGAAATCCACTACCGGCCCACGGATCCCCGCACGATATGGGTTTACGTTCCGCACGAAGACCGATACATCCAGTGCCACATGAAAGAGGGCCGGTTCGATAATCCACACTTGTCAGGGGTTTGGCGCATTGCCCACGAATTTCTCGACAACGGTTATGTCATCCCAAGCGCGGAGGCCGACGAGGCATCAGCTTCCTTCATCAAGAGGGAAGTCGCCAAGATCAGGCGTGCAGAAAAGCAAAAAAAGGCAGCGGAGTTGGCGGAACACTTGGCGGAAATACAGGGCATGGGCGGCCCCGCAACCCGCACAACCCTGTCCGAAGGGTCACCTGCCGGCGACGACTGGGACAACGTCCCAGACTATCCCATGACAGCACACGGCTTGGATCGCCCCTCACCGGAAAGCGACGACAATGGAAAGGTTTGATTTTCGCGGCAACCAAGGGCTGGACATCACCCACTGGTCCGGCTATCTCGAGTTTCTGCTTCAGCGTGGGGAGAACTTCCGCCTCGTCCCCGTCCCGGAACTGCTGAGCATGACCCAATCGGAAAGGACAGCATACGACCTCGACCGGTTGGACTTCCTGTCGGACAAAGTGACGGTTGAAAACGAAACAGTGGTCAACATCAGCAAGACGCTCGCCACCGTTATGCACCTAAACCACGGAAAGCCCAAGGGCGGTTACGGCGTCTTCGTCTCGGCCCCCTCCGGCCGCGGGAAGACGACCGCCGTTCACTTCGTACTAGGTGAGGTTCTCGCTGCCTACCGCGACGTGAATCCGGATTCCATCTATGACGTCCGCAGCTGTCCCGTGGCCTACATCTGCGTTCCGGACAGCGGGACCCCCAAAAGCATTTATATGGAAATCGCCGACTACCTGGGGGTGGCCTACAAACCACGCGACAGTGACCCGATCATGCGGACCCTAGTGCTCGCCGGCATCGCCAGATCCGGGATCGAGGTCTTCGCCATTGACGAAGTTCAGAACCTGGATAACGGTGGGTCCTTTTCCAGGCGCGCCGCTGACGCCATCCGACGGCTGGCCGACGACACGACAGCCACGTTTCTTTTGGCGGGTATCAACCTGGAAGTCACGAACCTCACGCGTGGCACGAGGGGTATGCAAATCGAAAACCGGTTCATACGAGCGGACGTGGCCGAGTACACCAAGGAATCCGTGGATTGGATGTCCAGGTGGGCAGGACTTGTCGCTACGATGGCAGACGCCCTGCCGCTTTACGCTACGAGGCCCGAAACATTGAAAGCCTTGGCTGGACCTTTGCACGGTATGACTGGAGGAAGCGTCCAGGCGCTCAACCTCATGCTGACCCAAGCAGCACGGGAGCTGATCCTCCTGAATGATCCCCACTGTGAGACCATCACACTCGAGCGCCTGCAGGCGGCCCGAGTGAACTTGGCAACCGAAGGCCACATGAGGGCGGAGCTGGGCCGCACCACGGAGAAGGCAGACAACATGCCAACACGAAGGTCCACAAAACCAAAAAGTCGGGCCTGAATGTTGACCATAACCAGAGGGCCCTTAGCACCAGGAGTGGCACCCCGATACTTCACGGGGGAGACCCTCATTAGCTACGCAGCAAGAACAGGAAACCGCCTTGGAATGGAGCCGCAGTACTTTTGGGGTGTGGCCGCCGCCGGGGTCCGGCGTACGAATGCAGGCAAAGCCACGTTTGAAGAGACCGCCCAAGAACTCCACCGTCTCTGCCAGCGAATGGCCACGCTTGGCCCCCAAGAGCTCACCGTGAAGCGCGCCAGACAAGTGCGCCGCCCGCGCGGTCGCGGTGTGCCGGCTCCCGTTGCATGGCATGCCTGCCAGAAATGCAGTGCGGGAAACGTTGTGGAACTCGAACCTGAGGATCGACCACTTGTTTGCCGGGTGCATCGGTGCTGGATAGGGCCCAGCGTCGCAGTCAAAAGACAGCGGCCTGGCCGCCCCGCTTTGCCGGCCGCCTACCATTCCCAACGTGTCCATGATGAAGTGCTAGGCGCAGCTGTCCGGCTCGAAGGACTCATCGCTTCCGGCCGGGCCAACTGGCGTCTCACCAACGAGGTCTTCTCCCGCATCGCGTCCGCGAGGCGACGCCACTACCGCGGTGCACCAGCACCAGGTGACGTTCCCTTGGCGGCGACGCTGGTAGAAGCCCTGACTCACGACGGCCTCCACCAACAGTTGCTAGATACTGGGATCACCTTCCGACAGGGATACCAGATACTCGCACAGGTCATTGCTGACAAAGCTCCCCGAGTCAGCTGGGCAGTCATTGACCAGGCATGGCTTTTGTTACGTCCAACCTTCGTTTGGTATCGAACTACTCAGCTCGGAGACAAGAGAACCGGAAGCTTCGATCCGCTTCTTGCAACGAGGATTGAGGCTAAGACGGCCACCTATCCGTTGGAGCCTATGCGGCGATACCTGGACTGCCTGAGAACCACCAATCGAAGTGACGACCGGTGGTGGACTGACCGCTTCGCCGTACCACTTGCCGATCCGACGGCAGAAAAACTGCTTATGTGCACATACGGGCATGTGCAAAGCAGACGCAGGGCGAGGGCACGCCGCTCAACCGATGAAGAATTTCATTGCTCCATCTGCACAGGCCAACGGATCATTCCGGGATACAACTCCCTCGGCGACGTGATGCCTCACCTTGCCCTCGAATGGGACCAGGAAGCCAACGGAGACTTGACCCCGTACATCATCGGACCCGGTTACAACGGCAAAGTGGCATGGAAAGACAAACTCGGTCACCATTACGACGCCTATGTGACAAATCGAACCATCCAAGGCACCGGCTGCCGCTTCTGCGCATCCAAAGCTGTCTTGGCCGGATTCAATGATTTAGCGACGACTCACCCCGAGTTGGCGGCCATGTGGGACTACCCAGCCAATGGCGAACTTACACCGAGAGCAGTTTCTGCAGGCAATGCTGACACCATAATTCACCTCCGGTGCCCGAATGGACATTCGTTTAGCCGAACTCCAGCCAAGCTTGTCGAAGCCGGAGGACGGTGCCAGACGTGCCACGGAAAGATTCTGATCCCGGGTACAAACGATCTCGCTAGTGCTCGCCCGGATGTGGCCGTCTGGTGGCATCCGACTAAAAACGGCCCCCTCACTCCCGATCAAGTAAAGCCCGGATCGGAGACAAAAGTATGGTGGATGTGTCCTGAAGGACATTCCTTTGATGAGACCCCGGCCTACAGGTGTGGACAGAAGAAAGCTACTTGTCCCGTCACGACGGGAAGGCTGCTGCTTCCCGGTGTGAACGACCTTGCCACCAAGGAGCCTGACCTCGTCAAAGATTGGGACTATGAAGGAAATGGATTCGGTCCAGAAACTGTGGTGCCTGGTACCGGACGTTGGACGTGGACTTGCAAATACGGCCACTCTCAAGACCGTAGCGTGGTGAACCGGCGGAGGGCGGGAGGCTGTACAAAATGTCCGCCAGAAGAACGGGTGGAGGCAGGAGAAAGAAAGAACACCCGGGGGCGTCAAGGTTGGGATAAGCGCATCCGTTTTTGAAGTGGCAGGGAAGCTTCGACGTACCAGGGGCTTTTAGGTGCTGTATTCGGTCGTCCCGGGTAGGTGAACCGGTTTGCTGATTGTGTGCGTTTCGGTGTCGACAAGTTTTCGTTCGCCCAGTGCTGCGTACATCCAGAGCTTCCCCTGCTCGGGAGCGATGATGTCCACTGTTCCATTCCACCGGTGGCCAGTTCGCTTGTGCTGGGCTTCGATCTTGTCACCGGGGGAGAGTAGCAGCAGGATCTCGAGATCATCCCATGACATCTGAGCGGACGCCTTGTCTGGGAGGCGTTTGGCAGTCACAGCCAGGAGACTTAGTTAAGGGCTGCGTCAGGGGCTCGGTCAGCCGCCGTTCGTAGATTTGTCCGTAGGGGACGTCCTTGCTGAGCGTGACGGTGTAGAAGGTGTTGGTGTGCTGGGTTACCAGAACCCCGTGCCGACCGACCTTCATGGCGTGGTGGACGGCGCGGTCCACGGCGCCGTTGAGGTCTTCACAGATCTGAGGTGCTTTGTCAGCGGTGACCTCAAGGATGTGGGGGCGTCGATATTTTCAGTCATGGCTTTCCTTTGCGCATCCTGCGGCTCGCCGGACGGCGGGCGCTCTGATTGGGGGAGCGGCGGTGACTAGAGGTTGGAGGCTTTGAGGGAGAGCGCTGCCCGCGCGGGTACGTTCCAGTTGATGGCCTGCGCGGACAGCAATGCTGCGCCGACGGCGGTGACCTCCGGCTCGGGGATGACGTGTACGTCGGTGTCGATGAAGGTTCGTTTGATGTCGATCCAGCCTTGGGATCTTGCCCAGCCTCCGGCTACATATACCGGGGCGCCAGGGGGCATCCGGGAAGCAACGGCTTCGATGGCGGCGTCGCCCGCTCGTGCCAGGGCACCGGCAACTGCGGAGGCGCGCGATAAGGGGGCAGCCGGGGCATCGGGGGAGTACTTGGGCCTGATGCCCCCTTGCCCGCCGGGAATGAAGCATTCCGAGTGGAGGTACTCGTCCGGTTTTTGGCTTCCCGCGATGATTGCCTGGAGTGCGGTGGCCACGGCAGGGTCCTGTGATGTCCAGTCCACGTTGCGGGCCAGTTCAGTGACTGTCAGCAGGGTGCTTCCGCTGCTTAGGATGCCGGGCCCGACGTCGCAGTTGCCGAATCTGGGGACATTGGGAGTGGGGGACTGGGCTACGACTACTTCCGCTGTGCCCATGGAATCGAGGATTGCGCTGGGGTGGAGCTGGTCCACCCCCCATCCGCCGATGGGGTGGTCGTGGCCGCCGGCGACGACGGTGGCGTCAGGGGCGAGGACCCCGGCGTCGCTGAGGCGGGAGGACTGCAGGGGCCCTACCGGTTCTCCGGTGCGGATCACTTCCGGCAACAGGTCTGTTGAGCCCAAGGTCAGCTCGACCCGGTTGGTCAGCCAGGTCCGGGTCCGCCTGTCCCAGGCCGCTGTTCGTGACGCCAAGGTGTCGCTGATGAAGGACCTTCTGGTCCAGCGGATCGCGGCGTAGTCGGTGATGGCGGCCCAGGACGCAGCGTTGTTGCTCCCATCCTGTTGCTGGGACCAGAGCCAGCCGGTGAGGGTGTGGGAGGGGTTGGCGTGGACGCCGATCCAGTCGGAGGAGGAAAGGCGCGGTTCGAGCCCCTCGAAGAGGCGGGTCCGGCGCGGGTCAAACCAGGCCAGGGCGCGGCCAAGCGGGTGGCCATCCGCATCTATGAGTATGCCGTCTTCTCCGACTCCGGCGCAGGCTACGCCGGCAACCAGGTATTGGGTGCCACACACTTCAAGGATCATGTCCTCGATAACGTTCAGAATGCCTTGGGCGTCGATGGAGAGGTCGGTGCGGTTGCGGGGCGTCGCCTGCCGTGCACGGCCGACGACACGGCCGCTGCGGTCAATTGCGACGGCTTTGCAGTTAGTGCTGCCGATGTCGATGCCGCAGACAACCTCAGTACGTCCGCTTGATCCGCCCATGTCTTGCATCCTTTGATTGACGCCCATATATGAAGTTCAGGTTTAATCGCTAAAGGACACGCTCTTGGTCAGGGAAGCGATTTCGGCCAAAGTCTTTTCAGCGACAATGCGTTCGCGCTGCCAGATGTTTCGGCCGACAATAACACCTCGCGCCCCGGCGCGAATGGTTCCCGCAACTGCGTCGATGGTATCGGCGGGCTCGCCTGAGAGGGGGCCTCCGGCGATGACGAGGGGGACTCCAAGTTCGTTGGCGAGGCGCCGGGTGCGCTCTTCACCGGGGAAGGCAATTTTGATGATGTGGGCGCCGAGGTCATAAGCGATCCGGGCTACCTTTTCTTCTTCGATGATGACTTCTTCGGTCCTCGGTGCGCCAATGAGGACAGGCTCGAGGACAAGCGGGATGTCCCACTGGTCGCATGCGGAGATTACTTGCCCGACGCGGGTGCACATGGCCACCCTTTCAGCATTGGACATGTTCCAGGGGAACAGCATCTTGACCGCATCAACGCCCATTCGGACGGCTTCTTCCACCGTCGTAATGAGACCGTGGGAACCGTTGCCGTCCATTTCGCGGTAGTCATAGTAGGTATCGATCGCGAGAACACGGCTCAAGTGCGGGTTCTGAGCAAAGAAGACCTCCGTTTGTTTCACCTGGCCAGGGGTCATCATGAAGCCGGTAACGCCGTGGTTAGCCCACGCGGCGAATGGAGCCGAGGGGGTCTCAAGTCCCTCGATGCGGTCAAAGATCAGGCCATGGTCGACGGGCATGATGATAGCAGCGCGGTGGCTGGGCAGCGTGCGGCGCATACGGTATTCCATGGACATTGAAGCCTGCTTTCTATAGACGAGCTACGTTGCTGTCGACAGCCGTTGTTAGATGGTCCGGGGTCCAGTACAGGGCAAAATCACAAAGCGCATCCTGTACGTACAGTCTGGACTGGGCCTACCTTATTATCTGGGCTTCTGAGCCGTCAAGGGCGTATCGTCTTCAGAATTTCTTCCGCGATTGCGCTGACCGTACAGTACGGTCGGTCTACAATGGAGCAGACAATGTATTCCGTGCGTGCACCTCATGAAGGAGGGCCTCGTGTCAGTAGCAGCTGCCGAGCCGATCGACCGCCAGTCCCCCACGCCTTATTACCAGCAGCTGTTTGACGTCCTTGAACGGAGGATTGCTGCCAAAGACATCGCGGCAGGGGAACGGCTGCCTAGCGAGAATGAGCTGTGCACCGAGTTTGGCCTCTCACGGGCGACGGTGCGCCAGGCACTGAAGCTGCTTGAATCGAGGGGCTTGGCCCACCGCATCCCTGGCCGGGGCGTTTTCGCGAGCGAACCCACGGCCGACAAGGGCTGGGTCATCCAGGGCCAGCAGGGTTTTCTGGAGAACGCCATCACTCACCAGAACAGGCACGTCACCACTCAAGTGCTGCGTTCCGGTCCGGTCATCCTGCCCGACAGCGCGTGCCGTTCGTTGGAGCTTCCCGAGGGAACCAGGGGTTTCGAACTGGTGCGCCTTCGCTCCCTCGACGGCACTCCTGCGGTCTACAGCATCAACTACAGCCCGCCGGCCGTTGCCCCTGTCGTCGCCGGGGCACAGGAGGTTTTGTCGGGGCAGGCTTCGCTGTCTGAGCTTTTGGCGGGCGCGGGCTACGGTCTTGGTGGTGCAAACCGCACAATCCGCGCGGTCAACCCGGCACCGGAAATAGCCAAGGCGTTGAACGTTACGGATTCCTCGCCGCTGCTGCGGATCCAGTCCACTTCCTGGACGGCCCGCGGTGAACGGTTTGACGTCTACGAGACGTGGGTGCGCAGCGAGATTGTTCCCCTCGAGGTGAATGTCAGCACTGTTGACCTTACCGCCGGCCGCTAGGGCCTCAGGGCAGAAGGGCCTCCGTTTCATTCGTGAAACGGAGGCTCTTTCTGTTGTGGTGTCCTCTGCAGGACGGTTGGTGCAGCTAGGCCTGGATCAGCTGCGAGGCAGGGGCTGCACTTTTGTCGGCCTCGGCACCCTCGGGAACCCGGAGCCAGCGGACTGCCACGCCGGCGGCTACATAGAGTGCGGCAAAGATCATCGTGACTCCGCCCGGGCCGATCAGCCCGAGGAAGAGGGCGACAATCAGGGGGCCAACGAAGGTGGCGGCGCCCGCGCCGAGGTTTAGCAGGGCGACGGCGTTGCCTTTCTGGCCCGGGGCCATCAGGGACATCAGCACCGAGATGGGCGTGAAGCCCGCCAGGGTTACGCCGTAGAAGGCAGCGCAGGCAACGGCGACCCAATACTGGGAGCCGGCCATCTGAGGAACGAAGTAGAAGCACAGGCAGCTGACGGCCGAGCCGATGCAGCCAAACCAGCGCAGCGTGCGGTGCCATCCGAGCCTGTCGCTGAGGACTCCGAAGAACAGGTTTGCGAAGATGTTGGCAAAGCCAAGAGTGAAGATCAGTTGCAGCCATCCGGCGGTGCCGAACCCGAGGTCCGTGGCGAAGACCGTGGGGAGGAAGACCAGGAATCCGAATTGGGGTGCGGTGTTGACCACGCGGATGAGGGCGCCCAGCCCGACGCGGGGGACCTTCACGGCGATGGAGACGCTGCTGATGATGCTTTGGCGGGCTGTCACGCCGGGCGCGGCGAGCCGGTCGCCGCCCTTGGCTTTGCGGATGCCGACGAGGCAGACCACGCCTCCGGGGATGACCATGAGCAGTGAGACCCACAGGGTCATGTATTCGCCGATGATGGGTTCGGTGCCGCTGGCCATCAGGGAACCCAGGGTGGGCAGGCCGCCGGTGAAGGCGAAGTAGAACCAGCCGACAGCGGATCCGAGCCGGTTGGCGGGGCTTCCTGCCAGGATCCAGACTAGGAACCCGTAAGCGAACAGGGGGTAGCCAAAGCCGCGGATGGCGTAGGTGATCAGGATCAGGGTGTAGTTCTGGGATGGAACGGCAATGGCCAGGAAGAGCACTTCGAATACTACCCAGATGGCCAGGCCGAGGAGCATGACCCGCCTGGGACCCCAGATGTCGGAGAGAGCGCCGGCAAGCCAGGAGCCAAGGGTGACGATGAGGCCGTAGGCGGTGATGATGATTGCCGCATGGGTTTCGTTACCGGCCCCGTTGGAGGCTAGGAAGGGGGCGATGTAGCCGGATTCGACCCCGTCGCCGACCATAAACAGCAGGAGCCCGACGAATCCCCAGACCAGCGGCCGGGGCAGCCCCAGCCGGTCCAGCAGGGCGGGGCGGGTGGAACTGTTCGCAGCAGGTTGTGCAGACATTGATAAGTACTTTCTCGAAAAAATGGGGTGCGCTTTTACCGCTGCGGCAGGATGTGAACTTTCCTGGCCGATTCGGAGTGTGCCGCTTCAAGTGCTGCTGCATAGTCGGCCAGCCCGAAGGTGTGAGTGACCATGCGAGACGCGAGTTCGGGGAGTTCCTTGATGGCCTCGACTGCAGCGGGGTAGGACGTGGCCAGTGACTGCGAACCGACGAACGACAGTTCGCGGTCGAAGAGGTCGTACGGGAAAAGGTCGATGCTGGCGGTGGGGCTGACGACGCCCATCTGCAGCAGTGTGCCGCGTTCTGCGAGTTTGGCAATGGCGTCCTTGACTGCGGAGGGGTGTCCGCTGGCTTCGATGACGAGGTCGACGTCGCGCTCTGTGGTGCGTTCACCTGGTGCGTAGGCGTTGTTGGCACCGAATTCGAGGGCCGCTTCCCGGCGCACGGGGCTCGGTTCGACGATGTCGATGGAAGCAGCTCCCCGTGCCTTAACCAGGGCTGCTGCCAGCAGGCCGATGGAACCTGCACCGTAGATCAGGACGCGTTTGCCGGCGACCGGATCGACCCGGCCGAGGGCGTGAAGGACGCAGGCCAGGGGCTCAATGAGTGCGGCGGTGGTCCAGTCAATGCCGTCGGGTAGGGCGAAGACGACGGACGTGGGAACCTTGACCAGTTCGGCAACGGCACCATTGCTGGTGACTCCGATCGGTACGAGGTTCCGGCACAGGTTTACTGCACCTGCCTGGCACTGGTCACACCGCCCGCAGGCGACGTTGGGATCTACGCATACGCGGTCTCCCACTGTAAAGCCGTTGACACCGGATCCGACCTCGACGATAGTCCCGGCAAACTCATGCCCGGGAACAACCGGGAAGGTGCCGGTGGGGTAGTCGCCCGAGGCCAGATGAATGTCGGTGCCGCAAATGCCTACTGCTTCCGGGGCGATGACAACTTCGCCTGCCCCGGCAACCGGATCGTCAATTTCTGCGACCTCGATCGAGCCTTTTCCATCAAGGATTACTGCGCGCATCTATGCGCTCCTCTCCGTTTCACTACGGCAGAGGGCGATCCTCGACCGTGAGAGTTAGTCCGGCTCCGGGCATAGGGAGCGGGATGTCTACTGGGTCACAAGAATACGGCAGGAAGGACCAAAATGTCTAGACGAAGCGTACTGTACGTACACGGGCTTTCTTGGTCGCGGGTTCCCAGGTAAATGCAATGCCTTACAGACCCTCAGGGAAGGTTAAAGCGCGAAGGCCCCCGCGGGTGCGGGGGCCTTCGCTGACCATGCTTCTGCCGTGCCGCCCGTATTAGGGGCAGGTCAGGGTCTATTGCGGATGGTTGTCTATTTCACGGCGCCGAAGAGGAGCCCGCGGACGAGGGACTTTTGGGCTACCCAGCCGGCGATGATGACGGGGATGCTGACGAGGGTTGCTGCAGCGGCGACCTGCGCGGTGTAGAGCTCGCCGAAGCTGAGGAACTTCTGCAGGAACAGCGGCAGCGTGGAGGTGGAGTTGGTTAGGTTCAGAGCGAAGAAGTACTCGTTCCAGGAGAACACTGCGCACAGGAGCGCTGTGGAGGCCAGGCCCGGACGGATCAAGGGGAGGATGATCGACCGGGCTGCCCGCCAGCGGCTCGCGCCGTCGACGGCCGAGGCTTCCATGATTTCGAGCGGTATTTCCTGCATGAAGGACCGGATCATCCAGATGCCCAGGGGCAGGTTCATGCCGATGTGCATCACGATCAGGATGCCCACGGTGTTCAGCACGCCCAGGGCGTTTGCGATGACGTAGATCGGGATGATGGCCGCTGCGATGGGCATCATCTTGGTGGAGATGAAGAAGAACAGAACGTCCTGGGCTTTGGCGACCGGCCGCACCGAAAGGGCGTAGGCCGCCGGTACGGCCAGGATAATCACGACGGCGGTGGAGACGATCACAACCAGCAGCGAGTTGATCGCGTACGGCCAGAATCCTGCCTCGAATACCTCGCTGTAGTTCTCCATCGTGGGCGTGAAGATCAGCTTGGGGGTGGCTGCCGCTGCGTCCGGCTCCGTCTGGAAGCTCTTCAGGAGCATGTAGGCGATCGGGAGGAACAGCAGTAGGCTTCCCGCCCAGCCGCCGACTCCCATCAGGACATTCTTAACCTGTTTTGTCGCGCGCGGGCGGCGGATCTGCAGGTTGCTGCGGGAGGCGGGTGTGGCCGTTTGGCGGCTGGCTGTGGCGGTCATCGACGGCCTTCTTTCTGGAAGATACCGGACAGCAGGCGCAGGGCCGGCAGCACGAGTGCGATGGTGATCACGAGTGCGACGACGCCGAAGGCCGAGGCGGTACCAAGATCAAAGGAGTTGAACCCCTTCAGGTAGATGTAATAGGTGATGTTCGTGGTGCCGAAGGCCGGGCCGCCTGCAGTGAGGAGGGCGATTTCGCCGAAGGTCTGAATGAGGTTCATGGCCAGGAGCAGCGCAGCGAGCTCGATGTAGGGGCGCAGGTGCGGGATGAGGATTGACCCGAACTGCCGGAGCGGTCCGGCGCCGTCGACCTTGGCGGCCTCGAGCTGTTCCTGTGGTGCGGACTGCAGCCCTGCGATCAGGATCAGCAGTGCAAACGGTGCGAACCGCCAGGTGAGCAGGATAATCAGCGCGGCGAGGGGGTACTCGCTCAGCCAGTTGATGGCCGGCAGCCCCAGCAGCCGCGAGAACCAGCCAAAGAGACCGAAGCCGGGGTCGAACATCGCGGAGCGCCAGAAGAGGGTTACGGCTACCGGCATGAGGAAGAAGGGCGTGATGGCCAGGGTTCGGGCGATGCCCCTGCCCGGGAAGGAGTGGTTGAGCAGCAGGGCCAGGCCCAGGCCCACCACGAGGCATGCCACCGTGGATACGCCGGTCATGAGGCCGGTGTTGGTGATGGAGCGCCAGAATACCTCATCGCTGAAGGTCGCCAGGAAGTTCGCGCCTCCGTTGAAGACTGCAGGCTTGGCGCTGAGGAGGTTCCAGTTCTGGAAGCTGTAGATAAGCGTGAGCAGGAAGGGGAGCTGCGTCAGCAGGATGGTGAAGATGAGGGCCGGCAGAAGCGGTCCGCGAACTTTCCAGCGTTCCGCCAGGCTCAGCTCGGCAACGAGCGGTTTAGGGCGGAGGGCTGCGATTGTCTTAGCCAATTGAGATGGTCCGATCGTAGCTAGCATGGTCCGCGGGAACCCCGGGCGGAGTTCCCGCGGACGATGCGATGGGTCTACTTGAGGTAGCCGGCGGTCTTGACCACGTTGGTGGTGTAGTCCTGGCTCTTCTTGAGGGCTTCTTCCACGGTCTGGGTGCCGCTGATGGCACCGGCGACCTGCTGGGAGACGAAGTCGCCGATTTCGACGAATTCAGGGATCTGAACGTACTGGACACCCGTGTAGGGGACCTTTTCAGCGGTCGGCTGCTTGGGGTTAGCTGCCGCAATCGACTTCTGGGTCAGATCCGCATACTGGGAGGCCGCCTGCTTGTATTCAGCCAGCTCGTAGGTGGACTTACGCGAGCCGGGAGGGATGGAGTCCCAGCCGGCCTTTTCACCGGCGAGCTTGATGTACTCGGGGCTGGTAACCCAGGAGATGAACTTCCAGGCCTCTTCCGGGTGCTTGCTGCTGGAGGTGATGCCCAGGCCCCAGGACCAGAGCCAGCCGGACTCGATGTTGGCCGGGCCGGTGGGGGCCATGGCGAAGCCGATGTTGTCCTTCACCTCAGGAGTGGCCTGGCCAAGGACCGAACCGGCGAAGACGGTGTCGTCGTACCACATCGCCGTGGTGCCCTGGCTCATCTTCTGCAGGCAGCCTTCCCAGCCGTCCTTTGCCGCGTCGGCCTGGCCGTGGTTGCGCAGCAGGTCGACGTAGAACTGGACAGCCTTCGTCGTTTCAGGGGAGGTCAGCTGCGGGTTCCAGTTCTCATCGAACCAGCGCCCACCGAAGGTGTTGATCACGGTGGTCAGCGAGGCCAGATTCTGGCCCCAGCCCGGAAGACCGCGCAGGCAGATCCCGGAGACGCCGTTGGCCTTGTCGTCCATCTTCGCCGCCGCGTCCGCAATCTGCTCCCAGGTCGGGGTTTCGGAGATGGTGACGCCGGCCTTCTGCGCGAGGTCCTTGCGGTAGAACAGGAACGAGGAAGAGCCGTAGAACGGGGCAGCATACATCTTGTCATCGGCGGAGAGAATATCCGCGATGGGCTTCTGAATGTCATCCTTCTTCCACGCCGAGTCCTTCGAGGCGTAGTCCTCCAGCGGGATGATCCAGTTGTTCTTCGCCCAGATCGGCACTTCGTAGCTGCCCATCATCGTGACGTCGAACTGGCCGGCCTTGGAGGCCACGTCCTTCGTGACGGTCGGGCGGAGGTCGTTCTCGGGCAGGGTCGTGAACTTGACCTTGATGCCCGGGTTCTTCTGTTCAAAATCACTGATGAGGGATTCAGCGGTCTTCATCTGCGGGTTTGCAGCGAGAGCCACGTTGATCGTGACGTCACCGCCTCCGCTGGTTCCTCCGCCACTTCCGTCGGTTGAGCAGGCTGTGAAGGAGCCTGCAAGTACTGCCCCTGCCGCTGTAACGGCCAAGACCTTGGCAGCCGCCTTGCGGCGATTGGGTCCGATTCGCATCTTAAACCTTTCGGGATAAACAACACTGGTTATCGAGCTGTACGTACAATCCGTATCGGCTGGACTGTCTATAGCATAAGGCCGAGCTGTAAAGCGGTCAATACGCTGGGTTTTTCGTCACAGGACCCTTTAATGCCAGCCACAGGGCTAGCACCACCCAGCTAGGCTTAATTGTACGTACAGACTCGACAAGGCGTACATGACGCTTTATTGTGGTGGGCATAACAGCTTGGCGGAAGCGAAGCAGTGACCCCCCGACTCATCACCGGACACGAACGCCAAAAGACTGCAGTTGCTCGTGTCCTGTCGTCGCCCTCGTCTCGGTGACGACCCCCTCGAAAGGACTTTCAATGGCTTTGGTCAGTGGCATGGACATCATCAAGGAATGCACCTCCCGGGGGCTGGTGGCCGGTTCGTTCAACACCACCAACATCGAGACGACGATGGGTATCGTTGCAGCCATCGAACGGGTAGGTGTCCCGACTTTCATCCAGGTGGCTCCTACAAACGTGGCGCTCTCCGGCTACGAGTACATCTACGACATGGTGAGCCGCCGGCTTGAGACCTGTGATGTGCCCGTTGCCTTGCACCTGGACCACGGAAAGTCCCTGGAATCCGTTGAGGGAGCGCTGGCCGCCAAGTTCACCTCGATCATGATCGATTACTCGGAGTACCCGTACGAAGAGAACATCAGGGTCTCGGCGCGTGCCCGCGAAATGTGCCCCCCTGGTGTGGCGCTGGAAGCGGAGCTTGGCAGCATCGGAGGCAAGGAAGACGATGTCGCTCCCGAGCACGCCAGCTACACGAACCCTGACCAGGTGAAGCACTTCGTCGATTCCGTAGGGTGTGACATGCTCGCAGTCTCGGTCGGCAACCAGCATGGCTACGCGCCCAACGCCCGAATCGATTTCGACCTGCTGGCCAAGGTGCAGGCCGAAAGCCCTGTCCCGTTGGTCATTCACGGCGCCTCGGGACTGCCGTCCGAGCAGCTTGGCCGCTTGCACGAATTCGGCGTGGTCAAGGTGAACGTTGCAGCCGACCTGCGCAACGCCATGATCCGCGCGTTCGGTGAAGCCTATGCTGCCAACCCCAACGAGAACTCCCTCATCCGTGTGTCAATGGACGCGGTCAATGCGGTCACGGACGTGGTCGAAGCGCGCATCCGTACCCTGAACCCGTCTGTGGCATAGCGAGGAAAAGTTCGTGCTACCCACAATTACGGTCGACGTTGGAACGACAAGCATCAAACTGTGCATGTTCGGCACCAGTGGAAAAGTGCTCGCATCGGCGCGCCACGCCACTCCCACGGTGCTGGACACCTGGGGTGAAATCTATGACCTGGAAGCCCTGACCGGCGCAGTCTTCGATTTCATCCGGCACCTGGACCCAACCGTGCGCGCGACCGTCAAAAGGGTAGCTATCACCGGGGTGGGCGAGTCAGGCGGGCTCGTCCGCCCGGACCTCACACTGGCCTCGCCGATGATTCTCTGGCACGACCACCGCGGAGCGGACTACCTTGCCCGGCTCAGCCAGGGCGACCGTTCACAGCTTTACCGGATCACGGGCCTGCCGGCCAACGCCAACTACGGGCTGTCCAAGGTCGCATGGGCTGCCGAACATGCCACCGATGCAGCAAGCGCCCAGTGGCTAAACATTTCCGAGTATCTGGCCGCGGTGATGACAGGGCAGCGCTGGTCTGAGTACTCCCTTGCAAGCCGAACCATGGCCCTGGACCTTAACCTGCGCAAATGGTCACCTGAGATCTGCGCACTCCTCGGACTCGACGTCGGTGTATTCCCCGAACTGCGCAGCGCCACCGAAGGCGCCACCATCACGCCTGACTTTGCCCGCACCATCGGCCTGCTGGATGACGTCCGGGTCCATGTGGTCGGCCATGACCACATGGTCGGTGCAATTGGTGCAGGCCTGCATCACGGAGAGCTGCTCAACTCCACCGGCACCACAGAAGGGCTGCTGTTCCTCCAGGATGCCCCCAGCCTCGACAAGCACGCGGAGCAGTCAAAGCTGGCCAACGGTTTCGCCTGCACCGGCACCGACTACACCTTGTTCGCTTCCATTCCGACCGGCGGATCAGCATTCGCGACGCTGCAAACCATGCTCGGCCTCGACGCAGCCCAGCTCTCGGCGTGCATTAGCGACCTGCACGAGCGCTACATTGCAGGGAAAGTGGACCTCAATGCGATCCCGCTCGTCCTGCCACAGTTCCGGGGCAGCCCGCCACCAACAAAACGCGCCGCAGCCCGTGGAGTGATCGCAGGGCTTCGAACCGATACGAGCACCGAGGACATCGTCCTTGGCTGCTTCCTGGGAATGGCCCTGCAGTTCCAGGACGTCCTCAACCTCTTCCCTGCCGCCCCGGAGCGTATCAAGGTCATTGGCCCCGCCAGTGCAAACCCGCTCTGGCTCCAGCTCAAGGCCGATCTGCTCGGAACACCGCTGAGCGTGTCACAGATGAGCGAAGTCGTCTCCCGCGGCGCCCAAGCCCTGGCATCGGACGCCTCATGCGATTGGGAAACCTGCCGGCCAGAAGACGTACTCGTGGACACCGACCGTAACGCGCGCCTTGGCCAGTGGTCTGCGGACATCCAACCTCAGTGGGAGTACCTGAAAGGACTCCCCGCGTGAAAACCCGGGACGGACAAGACCAGGGAAAAACCACGACGGACGAAAATTCAGGAGCGAAGCAATGATGCTTGTCGCAGGAGTCGATTCCTCCACCCAGACATGTAAAGTCACGGTTCGTGACTTAGCAACCGGGATGCGCGTCCGCGAGGGCAAAGCCTCCCATCCCGCCGATACCATCGTCCATCCGGACGCCTGGTGGGACGCGCTGCTCACTGCCGTGCGGCGCGCGGGCGGACTTGACGACGTCGTGGCAATTTCCGTCAGCGGCCAGCAGCACACACCCATCTTCCTCGACACAACTGGAAACGTCGTCTGCAAGTCACCTCTGTGGAATGACACAGATTCACACTCGCAGATGGTCGACCTGAACAACGAGCTCGGCAAGGACGAATGGATCCGGCGGACCGGTTTGCCCATCACCCTTTCCGACACCGTTACGAAACTGCGGTGGCTGCGGGACGTGAATACCGACGCCACCCGGCGAACAGCAGCCGTCGGTGTTGTCCACGACTGGCTGACCTGGCGCCTTATGGGGTTCGGCCCGGGAACAGGAGGTGTCGACCAGCTGATCACAGACCGCTCTGAAGCGAGCGGCACGGCGTACTGGTCTCCTGAAACCGGCGACTACTGCATGGATCTCTTTGAACATGCATTCGGCAAGAAAGCGATACTGCCGCGGGTGCTCCACCCCCTGGACAGGGCCGGAGTGACCGGAGCTGGGATCCCCGGCGTTCCCGCCGGCATCCCCATTGGGGTCGGCAGCGGAGACAACGCAGCCGCAGCCCTGGCGCTCGGACTATCCGAAGGAGACGCCGTTCTCTCCCTCGGGACATCAGGGGTGGTGTATGCCCGGTCCGCCACACCCGTTCACGATTACGCAGGATATGTGTGCAATTACGCCGACGCCACCGGCGCTCATCTTCCCCTCGTCGCCACCCTGAACGCAGCCCGAAACTTCGACCTCGGCGCGGCACTGCTTGGGTGCAGCTACACCGAGCTCTCCGACCTGGCGCTGCAGGCACCTCCCGGAGCGGAGGGCCTGACCCTGTTGCCCTACTTCGAGGGTGAACGGACACCGGATCTGCCCAACGCGCGCGGTTCACTGCATGGGGCGTCATTGACCAACTTCAACCGGCCCAATTTCGCCCGGGCCGTCATTGAGGGAACGCTCGCCAGCCAGGTCGCAATGCTGGACCTTGTCCGAAACTGCAAAGTCAACGCCAATAGGCTGATGCTCATTGGGGGAGCAGCCGAAAGTCCCGCAGTCCAACAAATCCTCAGTCAGATGGTAGACATCCCCGTCGTTGTTCCGGAGTTCGACGAATACGTCACCAAGGGTGCGGCCATGCAGGCCGCCGCGGCCCTCGTGGGTTCGTTCCCCACCTGGCAGGTGATGACGGCTGAACTGCCGACTGCGCCGTTGCAGTCACAAATCGTGGAGCAGCACGCTGCAGCCAAAACCGTACTGGGATACGAAGAGGCGAAAATCGAAGAGACCCACAGGGTGCAAGCCGCTAAGGCAATTCCGGTTACCCAATAATCGCGTCTAGGCACCGCCAGAACACCCCACCATTCGCACAGGAGAAGCATGCCCACCGCAGCAACGGAAATCCGGTCCGACATCATTGATCGCAGCCTCGGCCTGGAGCTGGTGCGCGTCACTGAAGCAGCTGCCATCGTCCGCAGGTAGTGGGGTCGGTATGGGGGACAAGAATGCCGCCGACGGCGCCGCCGTGGACGCTATGCGCTCCTTCCTCTCCACCGTCAGGTTCAACGGCACCGTCGTCATCGGCGAAGGGGAGAAGGACGAAGCCCCAATGCTCTACTACGGGGAAAATGTCGGAGACGGCGGCGGCGCAACATGCGACCTCGCCGTCGGCCCGATTGACGGCACCCGCTTGGCCGCGCTGGGAATGACGGCGCCCTTGCCGTTCTCGCCGTCACAGAACGCGTGGCAATGTTTGACCCATCCGGCATCTACTAGATGGAGAAGCTGGCAACCGGGCCCGAAGCAGCAGACTTCGTAGACCTCCGACTGCCAGTCCGACAGAACCTGCAGCTCATCGCCAGAGCCAAAGGCGTTGAGGTCAATCAGCTCACTGTCGCCATCCTTAGCGGGAACGCCTAAGAGCCGATAATGAACCCCTATCACGATTTCGCCAACTACCCCGGGAACGGCTGCAGCGGGACTTGGGCGATGGATGCCGCAATCCAGCCGTCTGCTGACTGGCGGGTCTCGCCAGTTAGCCAGCGATCTCACAGTTTCCGTCTGAGGCCCGCCCGAAGGGCTGGTCAAGGCCCGGACCTGCGTGATTCGCGGGTTCGGGCCTCTTTCGTGCCTTGTTTTGCAGAAGCTGCGGTTCCTGCTCAGAACAGCGGCCAGGGCACCGCCGACATCTGACCGCTTGGAGCGGGGAACCGACCCGCCGAGCGCAACCGGGCGCAGCGCGCAGCGAGCGACGCAATTTCTGCGGCGGTGAGCAGGTCAGCCAGGTTTCGGCCCAGCTCCCCGTCCAGTCCTGCCCTGACACGGTCGATGCCCTCAAGTTCCTCGACCGTCAGGGCGTCTCCCAGCCACCCCCACAGCACCGTGCGCAGCTTGTGGTCGCGGTGAAAGGTAAGCCCGTGGTCCACGCCGTGCCGGTGCCCTCCTGACATGGCAAGGATGTGGTCGCCTTTGCGGTCGGCGTTGTTCACCACGACGTCGAACACTGCCATACGTCTGAGCGCCGGAGAGTCCTCGTGTATGAGGGCGACCATCCGTCCGGTCTCATCCTGACCCTCGAGGACGTGTTTCCAACCCGTTTCCGGTACGTCGTCCGACGCAACGAGGTCCACCGCGTTCTGGTCGGGGTCTCTCTCCTGCCAGAGCTGCACCATCCCTTCGCCTAGCGGACCATCCCGCAGCCAGGTGCGCGGCACCACGTTCCAGCCGAGGACCTCCGAGACCAGGTAGGCGGCAACCTCCCGGTGGGCAAGGACGCCGTCAGGAAAATCCCACAGCGGTTTTTCCCCGGCTACCGGCTTATAGACAACCGTGGTATCGCCAATGCTGCCCACGAAAGTGGCGTTGGACGCCGTCGTAATGCGCCCGGTGAGCGTCAGCTCGGCCGCCACCAGGTCCGGCGCCGGCATCAGGCCTCGGGCAAAGTGCAGACGTGCCCTTCGGCGTCTACGGGGTAACCGCAGAGCGGGCACGCGGGACGCCCGGCGCCCACAACCTCCCGCGTGCGCTTAGCAAATGCACGGGCGGTGCCAACGGGCATCCGCACCAGCAGCATTTCGGGCACCTCGGCGTCATCCTCATCTGGCGATTCGTCGTCACTATCAGCGTCGACATCGGTGATCGGGTAGGCCTCGATCACGACCTGCGCCGTCGTCGGGTCCCACCCTAAGCCCATGGCGCCGGTCCGAAACTGCTCCTCAACGGCCTCAAGCCCGTCATTGTCAACCAGTTCAATGGGAGTGCTGGTGGGAACGCTGTGAGGGTTGCCCTCGACGGTGAGAAGCTGGTCGAGGATTTCGTCGATCTTCTCCGCGATCAGGGCCGACTGCTGCTTCTCCATGGCGATACTGACGATCTGGTTCCCTGCCCGCACCTGCAGGTAGAACGTCCGTGCCCCCGGAAGGCCAATGGTGCCGACGACGACCCGATCAGGCCAGTCGAACTCATGAACACGTGTAGGCATAAGAGCATTTTAGGCACAGGCGCCTCATGGCGCCTGTTGCCCTGCACCGCCGCCCACCGGCGCGTCGGCAGAAAGGATGCTGTTCGACAGCCACGACAGGTCCCCGGCCTCGGTGTTGGTTGCGTAAACGCTTGGCCGGGTGCCGCTGTAGCGCACGATCGATACGGAGGCAGGGCTCACGTTGATGCGCTGGAACAGGTCGAGGTGCATGCCCAGCGCGTCGGCAAGGATTGATTTGATGACGTCACCGTGACTGACCGCGACCCATACGGCTGCTGGCCCGTACTCGGCTTCGAAGGCTGCATCGTGGCGTCGAATGGCTGCCACCGCCCGAGCCTGCATCCCGGCCATGGACTCACCGCCGGGAAAGATGACGGCGGACGGCTGCGATTGCACAGCAGCCCACAGATCTTCGGTTGCGAGATCAGTGAGCGTGCGGCCCTGCCACTGGCCGTAATCGCACTCGGTAAGATCGGGTTCCAACGGTGCGTAAGGAGTGCCGGCCTGGCGGTCGAGGATGAGCTGTGCGGTTTGCTGACAACGCTCAAGGGGGCTCGATACCACCCCTGCTAAGGGTACTGCCGCGAGCCGCTCACCGGTCAGAGCCGCCTGCTCGCGGCCAGTGTGGTCAAGGCTGACACCGGCAGCCCGGCCGGCCAGCAGTCCAGTGGCATTGGCTGTGGTGCGGCCGTGCCGCACGAGGAGTACTGTCGCCATTGACCCAGCCTATCCACCCGCTCGATGGCAGCGCCCACCCCGACCCATCAAAATCTGCCGGTCACAGGCCACTCACGGTGATAGTTCACCCACCAAGAAGACCACCGGGGGAGTAGTGACCTGGCCGGGGCAAGGACTGAAGGGGTCTTCCCTGGTCCACTCCAGATCGTTCACCTGCTCGGCAAGCACCGAGCCGTCCTCAGCGAGGGCGCGCAGGGTGATATGGCTTGGTACCGGACCAAGGATGAAGGTGAACCGCCAGGTGTCCCCGCCCTGCCTGCTGCCGATGTAGCGGGTGTCGGGGTAGGTGGGCGGCGGGACACTTGGGCCGGGTGCGGGGGAGAATCCTCCCCCGGGCAGCTGTATCCAGTGGTCGGTGACCGCAATGGAAGGGGCTGGGGCCGCAGTGGGTTCCGGCGCCGAGCACCCCTCGTCCGTGCACAGCTGGACGTCGTCGACAGCCTCCGCACCGCCTTCAACGGTCACTTCGAGGGTGCTGACGTAGCCAATGGCGGGACACGCCGTACTGCAGCCCGCAGCCGGCAGCGTGACCGCGATCAGCGCGGCGACGCCCAGGATCCCCCAACCCGTTTTCATGGATGCAGTCTATGGCTGGAAGGCGTTCGCCGGTCACATTCGAAAAACAAGCGTTCCCGGTGCAGCGTCCCCCCAATACGGATACTGTGATTTCACCACGTGTATGCGTGACCTGGGAGCAGCGGGCAGGGTTGTAATGAGCTGGCAGAACCGCCCGCGACCCAAGGAATTTCATGAACGTGTTCACCTCCCGGCCAACAGGCGTCTTCCCGTGGTAGCCGAAACCTCCCACTCAAGGCTGCGCCGGAAGAGGACCCGGCACCCCCGGTTCACAATAGGGGAGAGGGTGAGCTTTCTGGACGCCGGCCTCTCCGGCACGGGCGTCGTGGATGCCATGACGGGCGACCACTCCATTGTCTGGATTTGGTCTGATGGCGGTCTTGGCCGGCGAATGTTCTTCCAGGGCTGCGGCAGTATCATCGCCTCCCTTGAGGACCAGCCGGAGTGAGCAGTGGGACGTTACCGTCCGCCTTCATCTGCTGCCGGGACGGGGCCTGTCACACGGACCCCGCCAACTGCCCCCGTCCACGGAGTATCACCGGGCCCGGGAAGGACCAGGTGCGCGAAAACGTAGCCCTGCTCGAGTTCAACGACATTCGAAGCGGCCCCAGCACAATCCAGTGCCAGCTCCAGAGGCTGAAAGGGCGCGCCAGGGTGCTCCTGGCCAACGGAAACCTTGGCCCCTGGTGCACCAACACAGGCAGCTGTCACGGTGTACTCCCCGGCCGCCGGCACCTTTTCCATTGCTCCAAAGCCCCTGACCGGCCCATCCAGTGGCCCCTCCTCAAAAAGGATGGCGGGTCCCGGCACTGCCTTGAGCAGCCGGTCCAGCTCACCATAGTTCTTGACCTCCCGCTCCAGGACCAGCGGGTCGACATAAACCGGCGGGGACGCAGCCGACGCATCAGGGGCGGTGGTTGGCTTGTTCAATGAAGCAGTGCCACCTGGTGGCGGATACCCCGGCTCAGGGTAGTCATAAGAGCACCCCGCCAGAGTGATCAGCGAGCACGCGGCAAGCGCAACCAGCTGCCGCCTGTCCCTCGCTCCCATGGTCGGACCAAGTCCTGCCGGTCAGGCCGGCTGCCAACTCACCGGGAGTGCCTTCAGTCCGTAGACGATCGTGCTCTCCATTCGTTCCAGGCCCGCTCCCTGATCCAGGGAAAGCCCGGGCAAACGGGACAGCAGGGCCTCCAGCGCGATCCTGGCTTCGAGCCGGGCAAGGGGCGCACCGAGGCAAAAGTGAATGCCGTGGCCGAATGCCAGATGCCGGTTCTGGCCGCGGTCTATGTCGAACTCTGCAGGCCGCTGGAACTGCCGCTCGTCCCGGTTGGCGGAGCCTATCCAAGCCACGACCGGTGCGCCGGCGGGAATGACTTCGTCTCCCAAGGCAGTCTCCGCAACAGTCATCCGATACATGGACTGGACCGGCGATCGAAAACGCAGCACCTCTTCGATGGTCTGGGGCAGCAGGGCGGGTTCCCTCAGCAGGCGGTCCATGGTGCCGGGGTTCTCAGCCAGGCACAAAACGGCGTTGCCGATCAGATTGGTGGTGGTCTCATTGCCTGCGACGAGCAGCAAAGCGCAAAAACCGAGCAGTTCCGGCACCGTCAGTTTTTGGCCGTCAATCTCCGCTGCCAGCAGGGTGCTGATCAGGTCATGTCCCGGCCGGCTCCTGCGTTCGTCGATCAGGGCCAGGAAGTACTCCGTCATCTCCATGTTCGCGGCAATATGGTTCTCGCTGGCCGACCCGCTCCGCGTTTGGCTGACAATCACATCGGACCACTGTTTGAAGCGCTCACGGTCCTGGGCGGGGATGCCCATGAGTTCGGAAATCACTATGACCGGCAACGGGTAGGCCAACTCCCTAATCAGGTCGGCGCTGCCCCGGGCCGCGATTCCCTCCAGAAGATCGTCCGTGAGCCCGGCAATGCGGGGCGCCAGTGCGTCCACCGCTTTGGGAGTGAACGCCTGGGTGACCAGGGAACGCAGCTGCCTGTGCCTTGGGGGATCTGTGGCGATCAGGCTGGAGGCGAACAGTTGGCCCGTCCCCGAAGCATCGTCACCGCCCATGCGCGAGGAGAACGTTGCATATTCGGACAATGTCCGCTGAACGTCGTCGTACCGGAAGACGTGCCAACTCCCCGACTGTTCGTCGTAATAGACGGGGGCGGTTTCCCGCATGCGTTCGTAGTAGGGGAAAGGGTCGAGCTGATATTCAGGGGACGTGCTGAAATCCATGGCTGGCCTCTCTGCTCGCCTGGGACTCTTCGGCTCCACGGACGCCGTGCCTCAGCCGGTTGGAGCGTTGAACCCTGATTTTAGCCACTACCAGCTCCCGGGTCATTAGCAGGCGTTGGCCCCGTTGATTCAGGATCACTGCCTACTGGTGCAGGCGCTCCCGCCAGTCTGCCGGCACCTTGTCTGCCGGTGCAGGTGCCGGCTGGTCCGGTGGCCTGGATTGGGGATCCGGAAGCCTTGGTCCGCGGAAGAACTTCTTTGTGGTGTGTTCGTAGAACCAAGCCTCCCCAGGTTCAAAGGACCTCATCACGGGGTGACCGGCGGTGCGCGCGTGGGCACTGGCGTGCTGTGAGGGTGAGGAATCGCAGCATCCGATGTGGCCACAATGGGCGCAGCGGCGAAGATGCAGCCACCATCCTGGGCCGTCGCCGCTGAGGCACTCCAGGCACCCCGTTCCGCTGGGTGTGGCGGTAAGGCTGATTCCCGGGATAGGGCGGTCCTCCATGGGGTCCTCCACTTCCATCGCTCCGGTGCTGTCCAGGTCATCCTGCAGGCCCGTCGTCGGGAGCCATTCTGGCAGAATCTCCGCATCTTTGGAATGACAGAATCCCGGCCACGGGCGGGCCTCAATGCAGGCCCGGCCCCGGTACAGAAGGACCTTTGCGGAGGCGTGCAGGACCCCTTGTCGCTAGTGTCCTACCGCGAGTATCGTGAGCGCCACCGAACCATTGAACCGGAAAGACGGCGGCCATGGATGACTCGGTTCCGATCATGCTGATTGCTACCCCAGACCCGGATTCCCGGCGCATTCTTGGGGATGAATTACGCCGGCGCTACGGTGCCGACTACGAGGTGGTGGCATGCGCCAGCCACGCCCACGGGCGGGCCGTGCTCGAGGGGCTTCGGCGCTGGAACCGGCCGGTGGCCCTCATCCTCGGGTGCTACGGACCCGCCGACCGCGGCGGCCTCGATTTCCTGCGTCGTGCTTATGGCTTTCATCCGGCCGCCAAGCGCGTGGTTGTGGTGACCTGGGGTGACTTCGCCAGCGCCCCGACAGTGTTCCGGGCGATCGGGCAGGGGCATGCGGAATTGCTGATCATCCGGCCTGAACGCCCGCGCGACGAAGAATTCCACGGGGCGATCACCGACGCCCTCGACGACTGGCACCTGGCCCAGGGGGTGGGGTTCGAGGCGGTCCGGCTGATCGGGGGGATAGGTGACGAAAGGACCCATGCGCTGCGCGACTCGCTGAGCCGAAACCACATCCCCGTGGGCTTCCACCCGGCCGGGTCCGAGACTGCCGAACGGACACTGGAGGTCCTGGGCCTGCGCGACCCCGTGCTGCCGGTCCTGGTGCTGCAGTTCACCGCGTCACCCATTGTCCTCCAGAACCCCAGCGACGTGGAGATTGCCGAAGCGATGGGGGTGACACGACCGCCACCGGCGGACAAGATCTTCGATGTGGTGGTTGTGGGGGCCGGTCCTTCCGGTCTTGCCACCGCCGTGTATGCCTCCTCGGAGGGCCTCGCCACCATGGTTGTGGAGGGCGAAGCCGTGGGAGGCCAGGCAGGCACCAGCTCGTTGATCCGCAACTACCCTGGCTTCTCCCGAGGTGTGAGCGGCGCCCACCTGGCCTACCGTTCGTTCCACCAGGCCTGGACGTTGGGAACGGACTTCCTGTTCATGCGGAAGGTCGAGGGGCTCCGTGCGGACGGAGCACTCTACGCTGTGTCCATTTCCGACGGCAGTGTGGTGCGGTGCCGCACAGTGGTGGTGGCCACCGGCGTGGACTACCGCCGCCTCGGCATACCCCAGCTTGAGGATCTGGTGGGCAGGGGAGTCTTCTACGGGGCCACGGTGTCGGAGGCGCCGTCGATGGCCGGCAAACAGGTCTGCGTTGTAGGTGGCGGCAACTCGGCCGGACAGGCGGTGCTGCACCTTGCGAAGTTCGCGAAGAAGGTGACGCTGCTGGTGCGCGGACCCACACTGTCGGTCAGCATGTCGGATTACCTCATCTCCCAACTTGAGGCCACCCGGAACGTGGCGATCCGCTATGGGGCCGTGATCGTGGGGGCCCGCGACCGGGACGGATTCCTTGCCGCCGTCAAGGTCGCGGCAGCCGGAGCCCCCGACGCAATCCCGGCCGAGGAGATCGAAGCGGGCGGCTTGTTCGTTCTCATCGGATCGGTGCCGCGGACCTCCTGGCTGCCCGACACAGTGGAGCGCGACCCGGCCGGTTTTCTGCGCACGGGGACCAACCGGGATGCCATTGCCACCGGGTCCGTCAGGCCGGACAGGCCTCCGCTGGCGCTGGAAACCAGCATGCCCGGCATCTTCGCGATCGGGGACGTGCGGGCCGGTTCGATCAAAAGGGTAGCCACCGCCGTGGGAGATGGCGCCACCGTGGTCTCGATGCTCCACACTTATCTGGCCGAGCACCCCCTTCCCGCTTCGCCGGCTGCTCCTGCTGGGGAAGCCGTACTCGAGGAGTTGCCCGGTGATGTCCGCTTCAGCTGAGGCCACACCGTTGATTCCGGCAATGCGGCGGCTGCTCTACGCCGCCGCATTCCTGGTCTTTCTTGCCGGACTGGTGCTGTTCGTGTTTCCGCTGCGGACGGCGGAATGGTTCGCGTGGACAGTGAATCCGCCCATGACCGCAGTCTTCCTTGGGGCGGCATACTGGTCCGCCGCCGGCCTGGAGGTGACGGGTGCCCGGTCAGCGAGTTGGGACTCAGCGAGGCTGGCAGTCTGGCCCGTGTTCGTCTTCACGACGCTTACTCTCGGAGTCACCCTGCTTCACCTTGACCGCTTCCACCTGTCGCCGGACAGTGGTCCCCTTGCGCAGGTAGCCACCTGGGCGTGGCTGGCAATCTATGCAGTCGTGCCCGTGGCCATGCTGGTGATCAGCTGGATTCAGATCCGCGCCCTGCGTAGCGTCCCAGGGTCCGTGACGGCGGGACGGCCGGTACTGCCCCCTGCGCTCCGCCTGCTCATGGTGGCAATTGCCGGGGTGCTGCTGATCTATGGCGTGGCGCTCCTGGCAGTACCCGCCTATGCTGCGGCGTGGTGGCCGTGGACACTGTCCGAGCTCACAGCGAGGGCGGTCGGAGCGTGGCTGGTCGGCCTTGGGTGGTCAGCCGCGCAGGGCCAGCTCAGCGGCGACCTCCGCACTGTCCGCCCTGTGGCACTGACCTCCGTTGCCTTCGTCATTCTGCAGGCGCTTGCCCTGCTGCGGTATGGCGGCGACCTGGCATGGACGAGTGCGCAGGCGATCGGCTTTGTCGCGGTACTGCTTGCCATTGGGGTGGCCGGTGGATGGGCTCTCGCTCTGTCCCGTTCGCCGCGGGTCTGGGCAGGAGTTAGGTGAGCGGGCTTCCCGCGCCGGCTTGCTCCTTCTTCTGCGTCCCCCGCTCAGCGCGTTGCTTGATGCCCAACAGCATCGCGCGGTCCATGACCAGGTAAGCCGGCTGAAGCAGGAAATCAAGGAAGCGCAGCGCTGCGGGCCGGCCCGGACCGCTGCGTGTCCGCAGCAGCAGCCGCGTCCCGCCGTCGTCGGCAGCGTGGAGGATAAACTGCCACGTGCCGGTTACCGTGCCTGCCGGGGCGCCCGGGCTTGCGTCGAGAACGAGGTGCCGGCCCCTCTCCAACTCCACTACCCGGGGCCCCATGCGCCCTCCGGGGTAACGGGCGGGCGTGAAGGCAATAATGTCGCCTACTGTGAGGTCCTGCCACTCCGGGTGGATCCGATCTGCGTTGGTTACGCCCAAATGGAGCAGCCCGTTCTCAACCCACGTGTACGAGTAGAGCCCAGCCCGGTCAACCCCCATCTGCACCAGCCAGGGCCATACCTCCGCGGGCGGCGCGGCGATGTTCACTGCCATCGTCTGCACGGAGTCGGGTTCAGGGATCAGGCGATCGCCTGGAAGCGGCATACCCGCCTCGGGTCCGGCAGCACCCCACCTACCTAAAAAACGGGGCAGCACGCCGTGCGTAAGGACACCGGCAGCCACTGCGGTCCCGATGGATCCCGGAATCCAGCGCCCCGGAGTGCGCGCCGTTCTGCGGTGGTTCGGGGTTCGAAGTGGAAGCATCTTCGTGTCTCCTACGGTGAGTGGCGTCCGGGCACCCTACGGAAACTGTGGACACCGCCACGGAAATCCTGGATGGCCTGAGACTACGGCCCGGCCGGCCCGGAACCCAGAGCCCAAGGTCCCTTTGGAACCGACGCGGCTGCCAGGGCGCAGATGCACCACGGCACCGCGCCCAGGTGCCGGATTAAAACTTTTGGTCCGGGACCCGCATCGTCCCAGGTGAAATGACTTACTATCGAACTCACGTCGAAACCGGCTTATTCAATGACATCTCGATGCGGACCCAGGAAGCGAACCGGGACGCCGGCCGTTGGGGGCGGTCCAGGTCCTGGCCCGCACTAATCCTGGGGGAGCCTGATGGTGCAGCACCGACCGAACAAGCATGACTGTACTGTCCACACCACTGATGTTCTGCACCGTCTGGGACTCCTCGTGCCGTGCATTGCAGGGGAGGATCTCAGACCGGTTGGTGCGGCGGAGTTGGCGGACTGGATCGATGTGGAGCTCGAGGCCGAACCAGAGATTGCCGGCCACGGCTGGCAGGTGGGACTGGGCGATGAAGTTGGCCTGCTTGTCCGCCCCGACCATGACGATCTGGCCGAACGCCTGGGCGGGCAGGCCGGCGTCCGCTCGGTTGTCCAGCTTGACCGCGAGGTGTTCGCCGTTGACGCGCCCCGGTTGTGTGCCGATGGACTGCGCGCAGCCGTGATGCAGGCTGTCGCAGCTGCCAACGCCAGGGCGCATGATCCCTCTGCCGCGGAGCAGCCGGATGTCCCGCCCGGAGGCGGCGCCACCCCGGACATCTCAGCTACTAGGTCCCATCCGGAGCAGCCGGTGGAACCTGAAGAGGATGATGACCTGTGCCGGCTGGTTTGCGGGGACGCCGCCAGCCGTGGCCGCCGGGTTCAAGTGTGGGTCAACATGAACGGCATCCTTATCCTGCCCGCTGGAACCATCCCGCACGGTCCGTTGGACCGGGGCGAGAATCCCCGCTTCCAGCGCGCCACCGTGACGCCGGCGCGTGCCGTCAGGCTTGCAAAGCAGCACGCAGGGCGGTGGATCCCGTACGCCTACCTCAGCCATCTCCGGCTCCGCCGTCCCGGGCTGGTACGCCGCCGTTGGTCGGCCACTGTTGTGGAGCGGGACGGTTTTTCTGTCCCCTTGAGCTGGCGGGGAACGCGTCCTCACGCGCTGTTGCTGTGGGGGTACGTTGTGGCCCGGCGTGGGCTCGGCGCGGCGGACGGGCTGCCCTAGAAGGGACGGGGCGGGAGGCCGCGAAGCGTTGGATAGGGCACCGCATTTCACGCTTCCGCAAGAAGTGCTCAACGTCCTGTCAATATTCCGGAAGCATTCAGGAACCGGGCCGTCAGCCGCTGTTTTTCAAACCCTTCCCGATCTACGCTGTCCAGCATCCGAAACTTTGGGAGACGGCCATGGGCGCTGATGCCACACCACTGCTGTTGGGCGAGCGCGTTCCCGGGCAGGCAGTGCTCGAAGAGCTGATGGCGCTCCAAAGCCGCGTTCCGCCCCGCAACTGGCTGCAGCGGGTCTTTGGTGCCAGCCCGCTCAGGCCGGAAACCATCACGTGGTACAAAGGAGCGCTCGGCGAGATCGCCGTCGGGCAGATCCTTGAGGGACTCGGTCCCGAGTGGCTGGTCCTGCATGCAGTGCCGGTGGGCACAGGCTCCGCGGATATAGACCACGTGCTGGTGGGGCCGGCGGGAGTGTTCACCTTGAACACCAAGAACCACTCCGGCCAGCCCGTGTGGGTGGCCGGGCGGGCCCTCCTGGTTGCGGGAAAGAGGACCCGGCACCTTCTTTGCTCTGCGCACGAAGCCGCCCGGGCAGCAAAGCTTCTGAGCACGGCGGCTGGCTTCCCTGTCGAGGTGACCGGCGTCGTCGTCATCGTCAACCCGAAGAAGCTAACCATCAAATCGCGGCCCGAGCGCGTGGCTGTGGTGAGGGAGGCGCGGCTCCTTGCCTGGCTGCGCCAGTTGCAGCCCGTGCTGGGAACGGAGCAGGTGGCACAGATCGCGCAGGCGGCCGTCCGGCCGGGGACCTGGTGCCGGCAGCCTCCTGCCACCACCGATCTGCCGGCCCTTCAGCGCAGCTTCACTGCCCTCCGGCTGCTTGTGGACCAGGCACGACGGCGGCAGGCAGCCTGGGCGTTAGGCGTTCCGGCCATCGGGTTAGTGATGCTGGCTAACAGCGCACAGTGGGGCGCCGCAATCCTCCAGGGCCTCGGCGGACCCTGAGGCCGGCCGGGACGTTGGCCTCTGGATGCGGCAGGGGAGTGACGGACAGACTGGGGTGATGCAAGCCCACCTGCGTTGGAGCGTTGTGCTCATATCCGCTGCTGCGATCGCCGCTTACGCCCGGTTTGTGCGTCCCTGGCAGCTCCACTGGGGTGCGACGCCGGAAGAGGTCTCGCGAGCTTTGCCCGGAGATGACCTCGTGCTGAGGCCAACGTTCAACGCCACGCGGGCCATCACTGTCGGCGTGCCACCGGAGCAGATCTGGCCGTGGCTGGTCCAGGCCGGACTTACCCGGGCCGGTTGGTACAGCTACGACCTCCTCGACAACCTGGGCCGTCCAAGCGCGCGCCGCATCATTCCCGAACTTCAGAAGCTCGCCGTGGGTGACATCGTGCCGATGAGTCCCGACGGCAAGCACGGCATGCCAGTCCAAGCGATTGAAGCTCCAAGGTCCATGGTCTGGGGTACGCCCGGTGACACCACCTGGACATGGCAGCTTGACCCCATTTCGGACGGCTCAACGCGGTTGATCAGCCGGGTGCGTTCACGGTACCGGTGGCTCTCGCCCAGCATCGCTTTCTCCCTCTTGCTTGAGTTCGGCGACTTCTGGATGATGCGCAAAATGCTGCTGAACGTGCGCAGCCGGGCTGAATCGGCGTGACGCTGAAGTCGGGCTCGACGGGGAGAGCTGCACAACGATCAGGAGCCGCCGTAGAGGAATCGGCGCAGGCTGTCTTCCGCCGGGGATCGTGGAATGTACAGATAGTCTGCGTGGCCGCCGGGCTCAGTGGGCATGGACGTGCAGGGCGGCGGGCGGTGCGCTTGCCCCTTATGACGTTCCCGGGGTTTCAGGTGCGCGGGCAGGGCCGACGAGACAGTTTCCGGCCAGTGGGGTGGTTCCCAGTCCTGGTGTTCGCTTTTGTAGTGGCGGCCGGTGGGTGAGGTCCAGCCGGGCGGTTCGTTGTGGGTGGCCGGTGTTGGTGTCCAGCCGCTGCTGTGCCGAAGTTTGTGGTGTTTGGGGCAGGGTTGTCCGAGGTTGCTGATGCCGGTGGTTCCGCCGTGCTGCCAGGCGAGGAGGTGGTCTGCCTCGTTATCCAAGGAACTGTTGCTGCAGCCTGGGAAGGGGCATGTGCCGTCCCGCATCATTAGCCATTTCCGCATGGCTTTGGTAACCCGGTAGCTGGTCCGCCCGATCTCCAACGGTGCCCCGTCCCGCGGATCGACAAGGACGCGGTGGAAGCAATCGGCACCGTTCGCGACCAGCTCCCTCGCCATGGACGGCGGGATCGGCCCGAACCCGTCCAGCACGGCGGGCTCGTCCGTCAAGCCCATCAGCGCGACTACCGGGACCGTGACGAGGACCTGCGCCCGGACCGTCGACGACGGCGCGGAATCTGTTCCTGCACCTGCCCCGTCGCCGTTGCCGTTGCCGTTACCCACCCTGGTGTCTGCAGGAACGCTGGAGCCGTCACCACTACCGCGACTGCTACCGCTGGTGAGGATGGCTTCGGCGAAGTCGTCGGCCCGGATCTGGGTGAGGGTGCGGGGTTCGTTGGGTCCTTGTGCGGCCCGGGCGAGGGCGTTGAGGCGGTTCCAGCCCGCCATTGCCTGATGCCCGGGGAGGTAGGCAGAGAGCCAGGCCATGCCGTCCTGGTCCGGCCGGTACTCCACCCGGCGGTCCGCCACTCCCTTTGCGTGGCGTTTCTCGATCGATTCGGCGTGGTGGCGTTCGCGCCAGGTGCGGGCTTTGTGCCGGAGCCGGTGCGCGGGGATTTCCCCGATCGTGGCGGCGGTGGCGGGCTTGGGTGTGTCGGGGTCGAGGAAGTGGGCTTCGAGGGCGGCGGCGCCGGCGGGGTCGAGGGTGGCGGCCTCGTCCGCGAGGGCCAGGGCGTGCTGCCAGGAGATGGTTCCGGATTGCAGGGCCGAGAGTGTCAGGGGCAAGGTCGTGTCCAGGGCGTGGGACGTGGCAAGGAACGTGCTTGCGGCCCGTGGCCCGATGGCCAGCACGGCCCCGATTTCCGCCGCGATGGCCATCTCCTGCGCCCGGGCTGGCATGTCCGGTGCCAGGGCGTGGGCGGTGTCGGCGTACTTTATCGCGGCCCGGGCCTTCAGGCCTGCGATCCCGGCTTCTGCTTCCTTGGCGCCGGCGAGGATGTCCAGGTTCCCATCGGCCAGCCCGGCCAACGGATCAGCAGCCGAAAACGGCTCCCCACCACACCCATCCACCTCAGCGTTGAGCACAGCAAGGGCGGCCCTGATATCCGCAAACGCCTTCGCCACCGCTTCCCTGCCCATGTACTAATCATCGTGGGAGGGTCTGACAATCACCGCAGAGAGGGCCGGAGGCACGGAAAAGCGGAGCCGGCACGAGAACCGGAAGGAGCCGGGCACATGTGGAAACCGGGGCCTGCCGGGGGATTGCCGAGTGAAGCCCAGCGCCTACTGCGTTCATCATCGCAAGAGTACGATCGCGATGTGAGCGATCCAGAGCTTGTGGCCCTGCCGGTGGGGTTTGAACGATTCCATCGACGGGACTTCATCAACTACCAACTCAACCGTGCCCATGCGTTGGGATTTGCCGACCGGGATGAGCTGCTCGGCGCCGCCACGTCCATACGGCGGATGGATGACTGTGCCGCCGTGTTCGAGGGCTTGTCCAACCGGGCCGCAGCCGGGGACCGGCACCGGCAGGCAGCAGGTTACGCGAGGATCGCGGAGTTCTTCACGCCGCCACGGTCAGTGGTGAAAGCGGACCGCTACCGCCGCTACCTGCAACTCTTCGACACCGCATTCGCCGGCGCCGGCCTGACACGCCTTGACACGCCACAACATCCCCTACGGCGGGGCGTCGCTGCCGGCCTATGCGCTTCCGGCGTCCGGCCCACGAAACGGCGGCACGGTGCTGCTGCACGGCGGGTTCGACTCCCTGATCGAGGAATTCTTCCCCATCTGCCAGCGGATTGCGGCCGCCGGATTCCACGTAATTGCCTTCGAAGGGCCGGGCCAAGGCGGTGCCCGGACACTGAACGGGCTCACCTTCGACCACGACTGGGAAAAGCCGGTGGGGGCGGTATTGGACCACTTCCGGCTCGGCCAGGCTGCCCTGGTGGGTATCTCTATGGGCGGTTACTGGGCATTGCGTGCCGCAGGACGCGAGCCTCGGATCCAGCGTGTGGTGGCCTGGCCGCCGGTATATGACTGGCTTTACAGGGTGCCGAGCGTGGCGCGCGGCCCGATCCGTGCCATGGTGCGGCACCGCGGCTTCATGCGGTGGAGCGTACGCACCCGCGCCCGGCTGTTTCCCACCCTCCGTGCAGTGGTGGACCAGGTGCTGTACATGCTGGACAGCGACGATCCGGCGGACGTCGCCGAGTGGTTCCTGGGAATGAACAAGGACCACTTGGGCAGCGGCCGGGTGAGCCAGGACGTGCTGCTGATGTGCGGCGAACATGACGCCTTCCAGCCGCCGGCGCTGGCCCGGGCGCAGGCAAAGGCGTTGGTGGCTGCCCGAAGCGTCACCACGCGCACATTCACCCGGGCCGAGCACGCCGACCAGCACTGCCAGATGGGAAACCTGGAGCTCGCCTGCGGGGTTCTGACCACCTGGCTGCAGGCCGTTGACACGAGCTCAACCGAAAGGGCACCAGCCTGAGGACAGGCGGTCCCGAACACCGGGACCACCTCCCCGTTTCAGCGTCCGACGACGTCGAGCGCCACGAGGTGCGCGCCCTCACCTTCCGCGAAGACCGCCAGGGCCGTGCTTGCCTCTGCAGGGAACACAAGGTCCGTGATGGTGGCGAGCCCGTCCTGGGCGAAGACCTCCACGGAGCAGCGGTCCAAATGGATCCTCAGCCGGAGGCGGCCATCCCGCAGCGGCACGGCGACGGCTTCAACGGAAGGGAAGGTGTGGTGGAAGCCCGCCTCTCCCGATTCCCGCCGGTCCAGGCGGAGCATGCCCTCCTCCACGTCGTAGCTGAGGACGGTACGTTCGGCTCCGCCAGCCCGGACCAGCAGCCCCACGCTGTTTGCTGTGCCCGGCTCGAACTCGACGTCAATACGGGCAACGGCTGCTGAGGCCGGAAGCTCGAGGACACCAGATGCCAGGGCCTGCGGACCCAGACTGAAGCTCGGGGATTCCTGGCCGGCAAACGGGTCAATGGCCGTTTGCCGAAGCACCACTTTCCCGTCAACCTGTGCCAGCGAGACCTCGCGCGGCAGCGACATCGCACTGCGCCAGCCGCCGGTGGGTGTGGAGCCGGCATAGTCCCAGTTGTTCATCCAGCCGATCATGATCCGCCGGCCGTCAGCGATCCCGCTGAAGGAGACCGCAGCATAGTAGTCGCGGCCCCAGTCCAGCCAGCCGTACTCCCGCATGAGACTGCCGTCCTGTTGGAGGCCCTCGGTGACGTTGGAGTCGGAACGGAACGCCACGCCGTCGAACTCTCCCAGGAAGTACTGCCCGGCCGAGCCGCCGGCGATGCCGCCGGGGTTGATGTTCACAATAAGGACCCACCGGCTGTCCGCCGGATTCCCGTCCACGGGCAGCTCGAAGAGGTCCGGGCACTCCCAGACCCCGCCGGTGGCGTTGGCAGGTCCGAACGTGCTGAGGTGCTCCCAGTTCTTAAGGTCCGCCGACTTGTACAGGACCACCTGGCGCTCCACCGCCTCAACGGCGACCATTACCCAGTAACTGCCGGCACCGCCGTCGTACCAAAAAACCTTCGGGTCCCGGAAGTCAGCGGACGCGCGGTCCAGGACGGGATTGCCGGAGTACTTGGTCCAGGTGGTGCCCTCGTCGAGGCTGTAGGCCAGCGACTGCGCCTGGCGGCCGGCCAGCGGCGAGGCGCCACTGTGGGCGCTGGTGTAAATGGCCACCAGCGGAGGAGTGCCGGCAGAGCCCAGCCCGCTGGTGTTGTGCTCGTCAAACACGGCCGACCCGGAAAAGATTGCCTCACGCTCGTCGCACGGGATGGCCACCGGCTGCTCTTCCCAACGGAGCAGGTCCCGGGAGGTGGCATGGCCCCAGGACATGTTGCCCCACTCCGGGCCGAACGGGTTGTGCTGGTAGAAGAGGTGGTAGGTGCCGTTCAGGTACACCAGCCCGTTGGGATCGTTCAGCCAGTTCCGTTCGGAGGTGAAGTGCCACTCGGGCCGGAACGGGTCCGCCGCGGAACTGGCGGAACTGGCGGCGCTCCCTGTGGTGGAAGCGGACGGCGCCCCGGCCGCCGTCGTCAATACATTCATGCTCAGCCCTTCACGCCGCTGGAGGCGATGCTGTTGACGAAGGAACGCTGGAAGGCGATGAAGAGCACCACCACCGGAACGGTGATGAGCGACGCGTACGCCATGACTTCGCCCCATGAGACGTTCAGCTGGAAGAAGTACTGGATGCCGATCATCACCGGGCGCAGCTCTTCCGACTGGACCACCATCAGCGGCCAGAGGTAGGAGTTCCAGGCCGGCAGGAACGTCAGGATCGCCACGGTGGCGGTGGCCGGACCGGACAGCGGCATGACCACCTGGCGGTAGATCTTGAACCAGCCGGCGCCGTCGATCCGGGCGGCCTCGTCCAGTTCCTTGGGAATGGACTCGAAGTACTGGTGGAACAGGTAGATCGAGAAGGCGTTGGCGATGAACGGGATGATCTGGACCTGGTAGGTGTCCAGCCAGCCCTTGGAGAATTCAAGGCTGAAGCCGTTCAGCTCGAAGTAGGGGAGCTGGTTGACCCACCACACCAGCGGCAGGGCCAGGGTCTGGAAGGGAACAATCAGAGTGGCCAGGATCGCTGTGAACACGATCTTCTTGCCGCGGACCTGCATACGGGACAGGGCGAAGGCGCAAAGGCTGTTGACGAAGATGCCCAGGATGACCGTGACGGCGGAGACGCCCACGGAGTTGAGCAGGAAGCGTGCGGCCGGGACGCGGTCGAACACGGCTGCGTAGTTGTCGAAGGAAATGTTGCCCACCGGCAGGAACGCGGCCAGGGAGGACATGTCGCCGAAGATCTGCTGGTCCGGCTTGAGCGAGGACACCAGCATAAAGACGATGGGGAACGCGGCGACGACGGCGAAGAGGATGCGCACCAGCATGGTGCCCGCGTCTTTCAGGAACAGTTGGTTTTTCATGTCAGTCTTTCTCCCGCGTGAGGTGGCGCTGCACCGCGGAGACGATCAGCACAAGGACGAAGAACACCAGCGAGATCGCGGAGGCGTAGGAGGTTTCCTGCTGCCGGTAGCCGGACTGGACAGCCTCGTAAATGATGGTGGTGGTCGAGTCCATCGGGCCGCCCTGGGTCATCACGCTGATCTGGTCGAAGAGGCCCAGGGCCTGGATGGTGATGGTCACCAGGACCAGGCTGCGGGTGTGGAAGAGTCCGGGCCAGGTGACGTAGCGGAACTGCTGCCAGCGGCTGGTGCCGTCCAGCTGCGAGGCCTCGTACAGTTCGCCGGAGATGCCCTGGAGCCCGGCCAGCCAGATGATCATGTGGAAGCCGGCCGCCTGCCAGATGGACAGGATGATGATGGCCGGCATTGCCGTGTTCGGGTCACCGAGCCAGTCCGGGCCGTCGATCAGGCCGAAGCTGACCGCGGAGAGGATCTCGTTGATCAGGCCGTCCTTGCGGTACATGAACAGCCACAGCAGCGACACCACCACCATGGAGGTGACCACGGGCAGGAAGTACACGGTGCGGAAGAAATTGACGCCACGGAACTTCTTGTTGATCAACAGCGCCATCACCAGGGCCAGGCCGGACTGCACCGGCACAATCACCACCGTGAAGTAGGCGACGTTGAGCAGGGCCCGGTAGAACGTGGGGTCCGAGAAGAGGCGGGCGAAGTTGTCCACGCCCACGAACTCGACCGGACGGGGCGAGATTAGCCGTGCGTTGGTGAAGGCCAGGCCGAAGCCGAGGATGGCCGGGATGAAGATGAAGGCCAGCAGCAGCACTGCCGCCGGGGCGATCATGCCCCACCCGCTCAGCTGCTCGCGGCGGAAGCCGGGGCGGCTGTGGGCCTTGGGGGCCTTGCCTTTCGCGTTCGACGGCGGCAGGGCAGTTTCAGGGGTGGCTGGACTTGGGCGTGTGGGAAGGGAAGCAGTTGCCATGGGGGTCTCCGTAGGTCGGGCTGGGGGCGGGGGGGGGGGGGGCGGGGGGGGGGGCGGCCCCCCCCCCCCGGCCGTGCTCCGGCTAGTTCTTGTAGCCGCCGTTGGACTTGATGTTGGCGTCGATCGCCTTCACGGCGCTGTCCAGCGTGGACTGGGGGTCCGCCCCGTTCAGGATGTCCTGGGTGGCTTTGCCGAACTCGGTGGCGATGAAGGGGTAGGCGGGTGTTTCAGGACGCATGACGGCGTATTCCCGGGAGAAGTCCATGAAGATCCGGTTGGCGCCGCCCTCGGCAAAGCTGGGAATCTGGGCCGCAGCCTCCTCGCTGGCCGGAATGGCGCCGGTGGCCTTGGCCACCGCGGCGATGTTCTCCGGCTTCAGCGAGTACGCCAGGTAGTCCATGGCTGCGCCGGTATCGGTGCAGCCGCTGGTGACGCCCCACTGCCAGGATGCGCCGCCGATCTTCGGGCCCTGGCCGAGGTCAACCGGCGGCATGACCACAAGGTCGTCACCGAGGGCCTCCTTGGCCTTCTCCCCAGCCCATGAGCCCGTGTACACGATGGCGCTCTTGTTGTTCAGGAAGTCCTGGGTGGAATCCTTGCCGCTCTTCTTGGCCATGAACCCTTCGTCGGTAAGCCCGTGGAACCAGTTGGCCCACTCCACTGCTTCGTCACCGTTCAGCTCACCCTCGGCACTCTGGAAACCGTCGCGGTTCACCAGGTCGCCGCCAAAGGACTGCAGGAAGGGGGAGTAGGCGTACGGGAGCCATTCACCGGTGCCGGCCGTGCCGAGGTCCAGCGGGTGCTCCCACTTGCCCAGGGCCTTGAGCTTGCTGAGGGCATCCTGGAACTCTTCCTTGGTCCAGGGCTGTTCAATCGTGGCAACCCGGACACCCGCCGCCTCCAGGTCTGAAGCGCGGGCCATCATGGCCAGGGCGACGTCGTAGTAGCCCACGGCGTAGGGCTTTCCATCCCATTCAGCCACTGTGCTGGGCAGGTGCTTGGATAGGTCCGTGCCCAGTTCGAGGGGCTCCAGGTACCCGGCCCATGCCCAGTTGGGCACGTTCGGGCCGTCGATGTCCACAATGCAGGGGAGGTTGCCGGCGGCGGCCGCGGAGACCACGGAGTCGTTGTAGGAGTCCTGGGGGAAGGCCTGGACCTTGATCTTCACGTTGTCCTGGCTGCTGTTGTAGGAATCGACGATTCCCTGCACCGCGGCCAGCTCCTCCGGATTCCCGGCGTTGTGGGTCCACAGGGCAATTTCGCCGGATCCTTCCGTGGAAGAGGAGGCGCTGCCTTTGCCGCAGCCGGCGAGGGTGGCGGTGAGGGCGGCAGCGGCTATGCTGGTCGCCAGGATCCTGGTGAGCTTCTTGTTCATGGGTCGGTCTTTCTACTTGGACAGGGTGGAGGGATTGATTGGGTCCTGCAGGGAACGCGGCCGCTGCAACGGCTGCGTTCCCGTTTTTGTGGGGGAGGTGGAGTGTGGCCAGGCCTGTAGCTGGGCCGGCTGCCGGTCAGCCCTTGGGCGGAGCGACGGACTGCCGCTCAACCAGAGGGCAGGGGATTTTTTCGTGGGTCCGGGGCGCTTCGGGGTTTTCGAGTTCGTTGAGGAGCTTCAGGACAGCCCACCGGCCCATCTCGTAGTGGGGGAGTGCCATGGTGGACAGGCCCGGCCAGAGCCCATCGGCGATGAGTTCAAGGTTGTCCACGCCGACCACGGAAATATCGTCCGGGACGCGAAGGCCGAGGTGGCCGGCGGCCTGGTACGCGCCCATGGCCATCTGGTCGTTGAAGCAGAACAGCGCGGTGGGACGCTCCGTCCTTGACAGCAGGTCCAGCGCCGCTTCCCGCCCGCCCGCTGTGCTGGGATGGCCCGCAACCAGGAACTCCGCGGGCAGCCGGAGCCCGTGGCGGTCCAGGCCTGCCCGGAAGCCTGCGAGCCGCCCGTGGGCGGCCGGAATATCGTCCTCGTTGTTGATCATGGCGATCCTGCGGTGCCCGGCCGCGACCAGCAGCTCGGCGGCGGAGTCGCCGGCGCCGAACTCGTCCGGCACCACGGAGGACAGCCCGGGGTTGTCCGAGGTGGCATCCAGCACGATGGTGGGCACTGCCCGGAGCTCCTCGGGGACGGATACCTGCTGGTTGAACATGCGCGCGAAGATGATGCCGTCCACCTGGTGCTGCTGCAGTGCCCGGATCTCTTGGCGCTCGAGTTCGTTGTCCAGGCCGGAGTTGACCACCATCAGCAGGTGCCCGTGTTCGGAGGCGGCGTCCTGCGCCCCCTGGATCATGGCGCCGGCAAAAGGGGTGGTGGTGATTTCGTCGCTGACAAGGCCAAGGATCTGGGAGCGCTGGTTGCGCAGCCCGCTTGCCAGCCGGTTCGGGGCGTAGCCGAGATCGCCGGCCACGGCCTTGATGTGCTCCACGGTCCGGGCGTTGACCCGGGAGCTGTGCGCTTCACTCAGGGCGTGCGACACAGTGGTCACGGAGACGCCTGCGGCTTTCGCCACGTCCCGGATGTTTACCTTTGTCGCCATTGACTTCGTTCCTTTGCAAAACGTTTTGTATGTTGCTTGCATCACTATATGCAAAACGTTTTGCGCCCGTCAAGCTTTCTCGCGGATTCCGCTGCCGGCTACTTCGCGCAGACGGGGACCAAAGGCCCTTTTCCCCGGGGTAAGCCAGCCCGCGTCTTCCCAGAAAATTTCCCTTGACAGGCATAGAACAGGGGACTCTCATCAAAGAAGGACGTGCATCAGAGAGGGGGTGGCGGCCGTGCCTGCCATCCAAACTACTTCCGCACAGCAGTCGCGGCTCCGGGCCGGAGCCGCCCTGATGGCACTCGCCGGGCTGGCCTTCGTGGGGTACGCCGCAGTCTTCCTGGCACTCAACTTCTCGGGCGCCTTCCTGGAGTTGGGCATCGGCCCCGAACAGGTGGACAAGGGCAGGGCGGAGGTCCAGGCGTTCAGCCCCCAGCTGTCCCACTACATCAGCCACCTGCACATTGCGCTCAGCGGCTTCATCGCTGCCACCGGGCTGGCTATCGCAGCGTTGTCCTGGTTCGGGGTGCGGCGGGGGGAACGGTGGGCCTTCGCCGCAACCGTCACCGTCACGGCCGCCAGCCTCGCGGTGTCCCTCCCGGCGCACTACCCGTGGGGCCTGGCAACGCTGGGACACCTGGGCCCGGTTTACCTTGCGGTCCTCATATTCCTGGCGGGGGCCGCCATGGCCTACAGCGGAATGCGGGACATGACGGTTAAAGCAGTTGAAAGCCGCTGACAGACGGTCTTTGTGCCCTGCGCAGGGACGTACCTGGCGTGCAACACTTTGCGAATGAGCAGCCCACGCAAGTTGGTTCCCCTGGAGGAGCATCACCGTGACGCGGGCAGCGCCCTGCACCCGGACAGCCCGTGGGTCAGGGTGGTCCGGCTGCTGGTAGGCGGGTTCGTGCTCGCTGCCCTCGTGCAGAAGACCTACGATGCAACCATGCCGGGCAACGACGTCGACATCTTCCAGCTGTATTCGGAATTCACCGTCCAGGCGAACCTCGGCCTCGGGCTCCTGCTGATCGCATCGGCGGCATGGCCGGCGGCCAGGCTTCCGCGTTGGTGGGACCACCTCTTCGGCGCGTTTGTCCTGTACCTGGTGATGACGGGACTCATCTACATTGTCCTCGTGGCGCCCCCGGGTGAACCCTGGTGGAGCTGGGACCTGTACTGGCCGCAGATGGCCCACCACCGCCTGGCTCCGCTGTATGTTCTCCTCGATTGGCTCCTGGTCACGAGGACGGTGCGCGGCCCTTGGTGGCGGCCCCTGGCGTGGCTTGCCTACCCGGTGGCCTTCCTCATCTTTTCGTGGGCGCGGGGTTCCATGGACGGCTGGTACGTCTACGACTTCCTTGATCCCACGCTCGAGGGCGGCTGGCCTGCTGCGCTGGCTTCCATTGCCCGGGTACTGGTGGCCTTCCTGGTGATCGCGGCCCTGGTTCATCTTGCCGGCAACGCGCGCGCCGCACTCGCCCTTGGACGCCTCCGGCGCGAAGGCCCGGCAACCTAACCCCGGGGCTCCTGCCGGTGAACCGGCGGTCCTTCAAGAATCCTCCGCGCATCGTCCTGGGCTTGGAGGGCAAGGTCGCTGACCACCTGGCCCCTCAGGTGGCCGGAGGCGGAAATGATGTGCCGGAGCTCAGACACGGTGCGCGGCGGGCCGGCACTGCAGTGTGCCAGGGAGTGGCAGTTGGGGCACAGCGGCACGAGGTCGGCAACGGGATCCAGCTGGTACCCGCTCCCAAGCAGCTCCGGCGGCACCACGTGGTGTACATCAATCGACCCGGAGCCGGCGTCGCCATAAAAGGCCTCGAAGGAAAACCCGCAGGCAGCGCAGGAGGTGCCATGGAAAGCCAGGCACACCCGGCGGGCGTCAGGGTTCCGCTCATAGCGGTTCACATCGAGCGTGCTGACAGTCTCCGGCGGGCAGGTCCCCGAAACAACGTGCGGAAAACCTGTCGCCGCGGGTCCGAGGTCCCGCCACAGACGGCGAAGGCCCGGCTCCTCATGGCCAGGAACGGCAACGCCTGGGCGGTTCATCGCCTCACCCCAGGGAATCCCGGGGGCTCCTGCGCGGAGGGCATCATGGCGGACCTGCTCACCGAGGGGGAGCAGCGCGTCGAACAGGATGCTGACGTGCCACTCTGCGGGGCTGTCTCCGGGCAGCGTCTGGTACGGCTCGGACATGGCCACCCCATGGCCGATCAGCCCGGTGCCGGCGTCGCTGCTTCCCTGGACGAACAGCCAGGCTTCAGTTCCTGCGGTGACGTTGAGTGGCTGGTCAGCGCTCCAGCGCTGCAGATACCTTCCGGACTCCGCCAGGAGGTCGACGGCGGCACGGTAGTCCCAGCGTGCGGGTGCGGTGGGGTTCCATCCAAGAATTACTGCAGCCACTACTCACCCAATCCAGCACAGACGTGCGTTGGCCTTAACAGCCTGCAGAACGGAACCTAGATGGGTTCCTTGGCCAGCGCCTTGGTCCTGGCGGGGGTTTCGCGGCCGAGCCGCTGGTCGAGCGTGACGCGCAGCCTGGCAGCAGCCACCTGGACCCGATGCTCGGCGGGGGTGGCTTTCTTCGGGGCCGGCTTGGCGGCGGCGCTCCGCGGAGTATGGACGAACCGGTGTTCAGACGATGCCGCGCTCATGGTCCAACCTCCTTGGTATTGTCTTCACCCGTGGTTCCATTCTCGCCTAAGTTGCCACCGGCGTCCACGAACGCCGTCTCCTGGTCCGCCCCGGTGCCTTGCCCGTCGTCGTCCGCGTTCTCATCGCCCCACACGCTCTTCCAGGCGATGTCGAACAACTCGAGCTCTTCGTTGCGGGCCAGTTCGCTGCGCGCCAGGACCTCCAGGGTTGCCAGTCCCAAAGCTTTTGTCCCTTCGTCCTGGTCCAGTGCCCGGTCCAGGGCCCACTGCGTCCGGCGCCACCATTCCGCGCGGCTGTCCGCCTCGGTTTTTTGCAGCAGGGCATGGGCGTCCGCTTCCCGCTTCTGCTCCAGCGCAGTGGCATCGGCAGCAGTGCGCTGCTTGAGCGTTCGCCAGTTGATGTAGAACGCCAGCAGGGCAGCGATGAGGACGGCCAGGGGACCCAGCCCGGCAAGGATGACCCACCAGTCAGCCGGTCCGGAATGGACGACGACGTCGAGCGGGCTTGGGGAGGGGGCAGCGGTCACTGGACCAGCATAGGCCGCGGTGTGGCTGCCAGCCGGGCGGACGCCCCCGCGCCGTGACTATCAGGACGTGCCCATCAGGAAGCGCCCGTCAGGCGGTGATGACTACCTTCAGTGCGTTTGTCTCCGCGGCCCGGGCGAAGGTGTCGTACGCGTCCATGAACTGCTCAAAGCGGAAATGGTGGGTGGCGAACTTTTCTGCGGGCAGCTTCTTCTGCGCAACGAGTTTCAGGAGCATCGGCGTGGTGTTGGCGTTGACCAGTCCCATGCTGATGTTGATGTTCTGGATCCAGAGGTTCTCCAGGTGCAGTTCCACCGGTTTGCCGTGCACGCCAACGTTGGCAACCGTGCCACCCGGCCGGACGATCTCGGTGCACATGCCAAAGGTGGCAGGAATGCCGACGGCCTCAATGGCAACGTCCACGCCCTGCCCGTCCGTACGGGACAGCACCTGGTCCTTCCAGTCGGAATCACCGGACAGCACAACGTGGGTGGCCCCGAACGCACGCGATTGCTCCAGGCGGTTTTGATCAAGGTCTATGGCGATGATGGTGGCCGCCCCATAGAGCCCCGCCGTTGCAATCGCAGCCAGTCCCACCGGGCCGGCTCCCACCACCGCCACCGTGTCCCCGGGCTTGACGCGGCCGTACTGGACGCCGATTTCGAAGCCGGTGGGGAGGATGTCCGAGAGCATGACCGCCTGTTCGTCGGTGACTCCCTCCGGGAGGAGGTGAAGGGAGTTTTCCGCATAGGGAACACGGACATATTCGGCCTGGGTGCCGTCGATGAGGTGGCCGAAGACCCAGCCGATTCCCGAAGCGCCTTCGTCCCCCAGGCAATGGGAGTAGAGCCCGGTCTTGCAGTTGGCGCAGTGGCCGCAGGATTTGATGCAGGAAATGATGACCCTGTCGCCTGGTTTCAGGGTGGTCACGGAGGACCCCACTTCCGTGATGGTTCCCACGCCCTCGTGGCCCAGGATCCGTCCCTCCTGCACTGCCGGCACATCGCCTTTGAGGATGTGCAGGTCCGTTCCGCAGATGGTGGTGGTGTCCACCTTGACGATCGCGTCGCTGGGATTGATGATCGACGGGTCCGGCACGTCGGTCCAGGATTTCTTTCCGGGTCCGCCGTAGACAATGGCTTTCATGGCTGCTCCTTGCTGGTGGCCCGATCCGGTTGTTCTTGAGTGCTGCGTCAACCTCAAGGATGGAGGAGGGGCCCAGGATCGGTAAGGGTCCTAGGTCCCGGGGCCGGGATTGTGCCGCCCGCGGGTGTCAGTCTTCCTGCAGTTTCTCGGCGAGCATCACAAGGATCCCGCTGGGGCCGCGGAGGTACGTGAGCTTATAGGCGTCGCCGTAGGTCCCCACACCGCGCAGAGGATGGCATCCGTGCTTCGCCGCTATCTCCAGGGCTGTGTCCAGGTTGTCCACCGAGAAGGCCACGCGGTGCATGCCGATGTCGTTGGTGCGGGTTGGGGCCGTTTCATTCGCTTCGGGGTGGATGTATTCAAAGAGCTCAAGTTGACCATGGCCGTCTGGCGTCTGGAGCATCGCAATCTTGGCGTGGTTGCCATCCAGTCCTACGGCAGTTTCTGTCCACTCGCCGCTGACAGTGTCACGGCCAACCACAGTGAGCCTGAGGTCGGTAAAAAGGCGATTGCTGCTTCAAGGTCGCGGACGGCGATGCCGACATTCTCGAATTTGATGGCCATGGGTATTCCTCAGCGTGCTGTTGAAAGAAGTTCCAGATCTGGGATGGGGTCCGTGCGTAGTCGTGCATGCGTCTCCACATCGAACCGTTCGCCACCGTACTGCAACTTCTGGCGCTCAAGGCCCTCGGGGATGAATCCGGCGCGGGTAGCTACTTTGCAGGACGCCGGGTTGTTGACTCGATGTCCAAGTTCGAGGCGGAAGAGGCCGTCGTTGAAAGCTTCGGCAGCTACCGTGGCAAGGGCACGGGATGCATAACCGCGGCCGCGAGCAGGGGATGTGAGCCAGTAAAACGCCCAGGCAGTTCCATGGCGTTGCTCTATGGCGGACAGTCCGACATTGCCCACAGCTAAATCGCCAATACTTATGGCCCAATTGCGCCCGGATTCACTGAAGGAAAAATGCTTGCCGATATAGTCACGCGCGGAGTCAACCGTGGAAAGGTCAGCGCCACCGAACTGTGTGTGTAAATCCGGGTTCTCTCCGTACGCGGCGCACAGCGCCGGAGCATCTTCAGATGTCCATAGACGAAGTTCGAAGGTCATGGCTCCCATCGTGCCCGATGAACCAACCCAGCTACGAACAGTGCTCCCATGAGGTTCATTGTTCTTCCCTGATGCGGGCGGCCGTGCCGCGGCGGGAGATGAGGACCGGACCGCGGGCATGGTGCAGCACAGCGTGGGCTGTGGAACCTATTGTCTCCCGGAGGAACCCTTGGCCCTTGGTTCCCACAACCAGCATCCGTGCACCTTCCGAAGCCCTGAGGATGGCATGGGCCACTGATGTGTCAGTGAGCACCTTTCCCTCGACGGGAACCGCTGGGGCCAGGGTGCGGGCCCGTTCCAGCGCAGAACTGAGGACCTCCCCGGCGGCAGCGTCGGCGTCGGGCATTTCCCGGTGCCCGTATCCCGGCGGCGTGTGGCGGACATGGACGAGGGTGAGGCCCGTTTCCCAGGCGGAGGCGAGTTCACAGGCGTCTTCCAGCGCAGTGGGGGACCCCAGTCCGTCCACCGCGACGACGACGGGCCCGCCAGGGTGAAGGTCAGGCCTGATCACGGCTACTGGACATGCTGCGGTGGCCGCCAGTTCCAGGCTCACGGATCCCACCAGCAGGCCCAGGAACCCGCCCAAACCCCGGCTGCCGACCACGATCATCTCCTCGCCGGAAGAAATTTCGGCGAGGTACGACGCCGGCAGTCCATGCAGCAGGGTGCCTTCAACCTTCAGCCCGGGTGCCGCCGCTTCGGCACGGCTGATGCCCTCTTCAAGAATTTCCTGCGCCGCCCGCTCCAGCCCGCTGTCCGCAACGCCCGGAACCGGGCCCAGGTTCCTGGTCAGCAGCGGCCAGATGGAGCAGTGCACCACAAGAAGGGGGCGGCTGCGCAGGCGCGCCTGTTCCCCCGCCCACTGGATGGCCGCTGCAGCTTCAGCCGAACCGTCATAGCCGGCAACGATAGATCTCGAATCCTGCATAGCTCCTGCGCTCCTGGTCGGAGGACCTTCGGCCCTGTGGTGGCTTCTCCTGAGGCTCCATGATGATGGCGGGGGTTCCTGTGTAACCGCTCATCCAAGCAGAGCACCACACAGCATCGGGAAGCAACACGTGCTGAGGATTGAGGAGCGCCCATGGTTGTGTGGCAGGAACACATCACGCCGGGCCGGTTCGAGGGCAAGGCCGCGCGCAGGGGAGCAGCCGGGTGACGCAGATGAACACCGCAGTACAAAGGCTTGTGGGCCTGCTGCTGGTCCTGGCAGCGCTGCTACCGGCCGGAGCAGCGGTTGCCTTCGCTGATCCGCCGGTTTCTGTGGGGGTGGAGGACACTGCCGGCGTCCTGGACCGGAACAAGCTGGTTCCGGCCCTGGAGGGCATTGACTTCTACGCGCCCACGCGGGTTGCCGTCTACACCTACAACGGCAGCGCAGAGGATAACCTCAATGAAGAGGTCCTGAGGTATGCCCGGAGCGAGCATCCGGAATGGATCAGCGCGGACGGGCAGAAGTGGGCCGACGGGCTCTTCATCTTCGCCCTTGATCCGGTGGGCCGCCACGTTGGAACGTACATGGGCGAGGACCGCAAAGTGTCCCTGGAGCAGCGGAACGACATCCAGGACGCGGCCAAGGATCTCCTCCGTGACGCGCAGTGGACGGACGGAACCATCGCCGGGGTACGCCGCGCGGCCGGACTCATCAACCAGCCGTGGTACCGGTCCGCCGCTTTCCTGGTCACGGCCTGGGTGACGGCAGGAACAGCGGCACTGGGTGCCGCCGCCTGGCTCATCGTGCGGGCCGTGACCAGGTCCTCCAGCCGGAAGGAGATCGAGCGCGGTGACCAAAGCTACGCCAACGTCAGCATGGACCTTGAGGTGACAGAACTGAACGCGGGCACCATTCCGGAATCGTCGCGCTACGGAGGCCACGTCCTGGAGAAGCACCGCACTTTCCTGAACCGTTACAACACCGCCAGCCAGCTCTCAAACAAGGTGCATGCGCTGTCCAGGCGGGATCTGGGCCGCCGCAGGCACCTGAAGCTCGCCCGGGAGTACGCGGATGCGTCATCCGAGCTCGACGCGCTGGACGATGTCATCGCCGACACCAACGCGCTCCTCAACAAGGCCGGCACGTGGCCTACCGCGTGGGACCGTCAGCTCGCCCCCTTCCGCAAGGACCTCGCGGGCCTGGAGCAACTCCTCACCAAGCGCCACGGGCAGGGGGACTCGCCAACGGCGGCGGCGCTGCGGTCCTTCCGCGACCAGAGCCTGCGTGAAATCGAACGGTGGACGGCGGAGCTCGCCGAGGAAAAAATCAGTCCGGAAAAGGCGCTCGACCGCCTCTACGATGCCCGGTCCAGGCTCGCCGTGCTCCTGGAAAACCATGCCCAGACAGTCATTGGGGGATTCGCGAAGAACGAACGCGAAGCGCAGCTGATGCGAAAGGAGATGGAGGCGGCCCAGGACGGACTCAACCACAAGCGCCGGCGCAGCTACGAGCCAAGCATCCTGGGCACCGTATACCCGTCCTACCACTTCTTCTCCGTGGCCACCTTCAATTCCGGGCTGAACACGGGAGTCAGCAGCGTCAGTTCCGCCCGGGGCGGAGGCGGCAGCACCACCGGTTATGGAAGCAGCGGCGGGAGCTTCTCCGGGTCCGGCAGCTCGTCCAGTTTCTAAATTCCGGCCCGGCTCCAGGAGCGGCGGGCCGGGCCGGTCAAACCGGAACTACAGCGCCCGGCTGAGGCTCCGGCGCAGCAGGAATGACCCCAGCGCCAGCAGCGCCAGTGCCATGGCGGCCAGGACCCCGAGCTGCGGAAGGATGTCCACCAGGGTGCCGTCATGCCGCTGGATATCCGCAAAAGCGTCATACGCCCAGCGGTGCGGCGTCGCGCGGGACACTGCCTGGAGCGCCTCGGAGAAGAATTCCGGCGGCACCATGGAACCGCCCAACCCTGCCAGCACCAAACCCAGTCCCACCCCCACACCGGCCGCGGCGGCGTCGTTATCCATCAGCGCGCCAACCACCATTGCTGCCGCGGCCGAGACTGCGCAAAAGAATGCCAGAACCAAGCCCGCCAGCAGGGGATTCCCCCAATCGACGCCGAACAGCAGCGCCGTGCCAGCCATGATGTACCCGCCCTGGACCGCCGCGATGCCGAACCTGCCCAGCGCCTGGCCCGCGAGCGCCTGCCAGCTTGAAACGGGCGCCGCCATGACGCGGGCTATGACCCCCAGCCGCCGGGCCTTGATCAGGGTGGCGGCACCCGTCAGGGAACTCAGGAAGACGAACAGGAGGAGCTGTTGGGTGGCCCCAAGGTCGAACCGGCCCAGTCCCTGGAAGACCTGCGTGACGTCGTTGGTGTCCACCAGCTCCACCCGGGGCTGTTGCACCGATTCCTTCGCCTGCTTTAGCGCCGCAGCCGCCTCCGGTGCGCCCACTCCTGCTGATTCGAGCAGGGACTGTTGCCGCCGTTCCGTGCTGACGGCCTGGATGGAGGCGCGCACCTCCTGGAGCACAGCCTGCGCGGCTGACTGCGAAGCTGTCACCACTTCGATGTCCGCCGGCCGGCCGGCTGCGAAGGCCGCGGCGTCGTCGTCGCTGATGAAGATCCCGACGTCGGTCCTTCCGCGGCTCAGCTGGTCCCGTATTGATGCGGCTCCGGCTGGGGACACCTCAAGGCCGTCCTCTTCCAGCTGCCCGGACAGGGCCTCCGCGAGTTCCGTCCCCGGCGCGCCGGACAGTGCCACGCGTGCCTGGGCGCTGTTGGCGCCGAACTGCGAGCCGAGCAGCAGGATCAGCAGGAGGGGGAAAACAAAAACAAAGAAAATGTTGGACCTGTCCCGCAGGAAGAGCCGGACTTCCACCACAGCGATTCCGATGATGCTCCTCATGCCCGGACACCCCTGTCCGGAAGCAGCCGGGACGCCAGGGTGGCCACGGCGGCGAAGCCCAGCATGATGGCGAGGGGGGTGGCGATGTCCGGTACTCCGCCGCCTCCCGCGGTGATGCCCAGGCCGCGTATAAAGGCCGCGATGGGGTTGAGGTCCATGAGCGTGGCCAGAAAGCCCGAGGCTTCGACGGGGAAGAACGCGCCGCCGGCGATTCCCAGGAGCATGGCAACGATGGACTGGGCAATGTTGGCCTGTTCGGCGCTGCGGACAAGGCGGGCAACGATGAACGTCAGGCTCGTGGCGGCCGCGGCCACAGCCAGGACCAGGAGCGCCACCACCGCCGGTGAGCCGAACGAGACACCGAACAGCACACTGCCCGCCGTGAGCAGGACGGTTGTTGCCGCCACGCCGAGGATGAATCCCACCAGGGCTTTGGCCGAGATGATTGTCCCGGCGGCCACCGGGGTTGACTGCAGCCTGGCGAGCGTGCCCTCCTCCCGCTCGGCCAGCAGCCCCAGGACCCCGAACCCGACGGTGAAGAGCAGGAAGAGCCCGGTCTGGCCCGCCACGAGCGTTCCCTTGAGTGAGAGCTGCTCGGCCGACGCCTGGCCTTCTGACAATGTCAGGGCGGGCGTGCCTGCTGCAGCCTGCTGTGCAAGCCCGCCGAGGACCCCGTGGGGGAGTCCGGCGATGTCCCCGGCCGTGGCTGTCACGGTGCCCGCCGAGAACTGCTGCAGGAGCCCGTCCACCACGGAGACCAGGACACCGGTTTCCAGACCCGCCGCATCCCCTTCGATGATCTGGACCGAGAGCGCCCGTCCGGTGGACAGGGCCGTCGTGAAGTCCGCCGGCAGGATGATGCCCAGGTCGGCCCCCGTGTCCTTTGTTTCCTGCCGGACATCGCCGGCCGCGGCCCGTTGAATAGTCACGTCCATGGTGGGCAGCGAGTCCACCGCTTCCAGCAGTGCGCTGCCAAGCGGCCCGCTGTCTTCAGAGTTTGCAATGACGACGGCGGGCTTCAGGGTGGCGCTCCCGCTGTCGAAGCCGCCGAATGACAGATTCAGGACTCCCATGAGTGCCAAGGGAACAAGGAGGGAGAAGATCAGGACGGACTTGTCGCGGATACGCTGCCGGAGGTCGTTGGCGACCATTGTCCAGAGTCCGCGCACGTCAGTCCCGCAGTGCTTTGCCGGTCAGGTGCAGGAAGACGGATTCAAGGTCCGGCCGGACGATCTCCACGGACGTGAGCGCCATTCCGGCTCCGCCCGCCTCAGCGACAATGGGGGCGAGAAGGCCGGGGCCGTTGTGCACCGTCAGCGTCAAACCCGCCGCACCGCCGTCGACATGCTGTACCCCTGCAAGCCGCCGCAGTGCCGTGGCAGCGGCACCGGTGTTTCCGCTGCCGTGCAGGTCGATGCGGTCCACTCCGCCGGTCAGCTCCACCAGTTCGCTCCTGGTGCCCTCTGCCTGGATCCGTCCTTCGTCGATGATGGCGATCCGGTCGCACAGCCGTTCCGCTTCTTCCATGTAATGGGTGGTGTAGAGGACAGCCATCCCCTCGGTTGCAAGCCCTTCAACCGATTCCAGAATGGAGTTCCGGGACTGGGGGTCCACCCCCACGGTTGGTTCATCCAGGATCAGCAGGGTTGGCCGGTGCAGCAGCCCGATGCCGATATTGAGCCGGCGTTTCATCCCGCCGGAGAACTTTTTGGTCTGCTCGCCCGCCCGGTCCGCAAGGCCGATGAGGTCCAGTACCTCCCCGGTGCGGCGCTTCAGCTCCTGGCCGTGAAGGCCCTGGAGCCGGCCGAAGAACCGGAGGTTTTCCTTCGCCGTCAGGTCCGGGTAGATGGCAAGTTCCTGCGGGACCAGGCCAATGTGCCCCTTGACCCGGGTACTCCCCGGCGTCATCGCCGAGCCTGCCAGCTCGATGGAACCCGAGGCTGCCGGAATCAGCCCGGCCACCATGGAAATGATGGTGGTCTTGCCCGCGCCGTTGGGGCCCAGCAGCCCGTACGTTTCACCGGCCCCGATGTGGAAGGAGACATCGTCGACGACGGTGTGGGCGCCATAGCGCTTGACCAGGCCTTTGACGCCCAGGACCTGGGCACGGTGCGTCTGGACCTCAGCCGTCACGGGCTCCACGGACATCTACGCGGCACCGAGCGACTTTTCCTTGTTTGGCATAAAAGGGCGGACCTGGTGCGGGCGCCTGGAAGCCCTGGCCTTCGCCGGGCCGGGCGCAGGAGCGAGGTCACGGATCAAGCCCGTGCCGGCGCACTCGCGGACATCCTTGATGGCGGCGGCAGCCTGGTCCTTGTCCCGGTACTGTCCGGACACCGCCAGCACGGTTCCATCCGGCGCAACAAGCCTGAACCTGATCCGCGAATCCTCATCGGCAAACAGCTCGAACGTTCCCGCCATAAATGTGCTCTCCTCGATGGTGTGCATCCGGCCTCCGTCCACCGTGCCAGAGGACGGGCCAATCGATTAGGGCCCAAGGTCCCGTTATGGGTGTCTGCCCGGGCCTACCGTGACGGCCGGCCAGGGGGACAACGGCGTGGGCTAGTTGTACCCACTCAGTCCTGTACCCACTCAGTCCGGCTGGACAGGCCCTGCTCCGCTGCCCTTTTTTACGTCGGCAGCTATGCGGTCCGCCCAGGCGTCGATGGCATCCCAATCACGGAAGTCACCTGCCGGCAATGCTTCCTTGGCCGCCGGAGCCAGCCGGATCAGGCGCTCGCCGATGCCAATGGGAGGAGATTCCGGGTTCCACGAACCGAAAAACACTTCTTCGCCCCTGGGCTGGAGCAGCGCCTGCAGTTCCGCGAATTCCTTGGGCCGCGCACTGTGCAGGACATCCCCGCCGTCTTGATCCACAACGTCGTTTCCGAGCGGGCCGCTGCTGAAGAGCCAGACCTTCCGGGCCTGCAGCTCCCGCTGGTGCCGCTTGGCGAATGATGTGGCGTCCTTCAACCAATGCCCCATGTAGGCGGCGCCGCCAAGCACTACGGCGTCGTACAAGCCCACGTCGTCCACGGCTGCTACCGGGTGGGCCTCGGCCGGGATACCGTCCGCGGCAAGGCGGGAGGCGATGCGTTCGGCGATGCCGGCCGTCGCGCCATGGCGGGTTGCATAGGCAACGAGGATTTTCACAGGATCTCCTGGGGTCCGGCAGTCATGCGAAGGGCCAGATGACCCGCGTCTGCCACTTTTCGGGGTCGGGCTCCGTTTCGGGGTCGCTCAGGTAGTACTCCCACATGATGTCCGCCGGTGTGAGGCCTTCCGCCTGCATCTGCCCGAGGACCGCGTTGTACGTGTTTTCCAGGGTGTCGTACGGGCCGATGTGCAGGGCTTCGAGGGCATCAGTTTCCGGCAGGGTCCCGGCGGCCACTCCATCAGCGTCCCTGAAGCTGCCGGCCATGGGAAAGCCGGCTTCCACGTCGACGGTTTCGCCGGGGATGCCGCGGTACAGCGCAAAGGGAGGCCCGGCAGGGGCCGCGCCCTGCTTCTGGGCTGCTGCCATCACGGTCCCGAAGGCCCGGCCAAAGAATGCCGTCAGGGCGTCCATCGGGACCCGTTCACGGACGACGGCGACCGGCTGCTCAGCGAGATGGACTTTCTTTGGGTGCGGGCCGGAGTCACTCATGACTCCAGCCTGCGCCTGCCGTCACCGGGCCTGACAGGGCCTTAGGACTCTAAACCGTGCCGCCCGCGGGCCGGTCCAGGCGGGCGGGACTCAGCCGGCAGCCTCGTAGGCCTGGCGCATCCATTGCTCCACCTCGCCGTCGAGTTGGCTGCTGTCCAAAAGCTCAAGGTGATGCATCCAGATCCCCGGGGCAGGGTGCGCTGTTTCCTTGAACCGGGGCGAGCCGATCTCGTAGGGAAGCGCCAGGGAAAGCACAACAGGAACATCTGACCTGATATACATGCCCGGGCACCAAAGGAACGCAAAGCCCCGCCGGCGGCGGAACGAAACCTGGCTCTTTGACACGCGGACGGTCATGGGGCCCATGCCGGACGCCATGCGTTCCGCCGCCCCGTAGATGACACGGGCAGCGCCGGAACCTTCAAAAAAACGGTCAACAGTCCAGGGTTCGGCGCCTTCCACCGGGACGGCTGTGGCTACTCGAGGCCTGCGCGGGTGGCTTCGTTCAACGGGGTCTGCCAGGTGCCGGTGGCCGTCAGCGCAAACCTCCGGCCCGTCACAGACTGCGGAATGATCCGGATGAGGTGGTCCTGCCCAACGCCCTGCCAGGGAAAAAGCCCCCGCCGTGTCTCATTCAGGGCGGGTGAGGCGGCGTCATCCTCGACAGCCGTACCCTTGACCACAACACTCCAGGCCAGGCCGAACTCGGCACTCACGCTGTCCGCTTCCAGCGCGACCATCGAGTTCGCCTCAATGGCCTGCAGCTTTGTTCCGCTGCCCGTCCGGAAGACCAGGCCCTCGCCGTCACGCTTGAAACTCACCGGGAAGACGTCGGGCTGTCCATCGACCACGACGCCAAGCCGTCCAATACTCGTTTGTTCCAGCAGCCTCCAGCACTCGGTGGAGTCCAGGATCTCTGCTTCGGGAGCGATTTTCTTGTCGGTCATGCCCAGATCCTAAGGCGCGCGCCACGTCCCTGACAGGGCCCAAAGACCTTTGACCTGCCCGCCTGACCCCACCCCTCCTCCAGGGGCCGGCCCGGGCCTAAATGCCCTAGCGGTTCCGGCCGGGCGGCAGTACTTTCAGCTGTATGCGCAACAACTCACCGGGCCGGGATGCCTCGTCCGCAGTGGAAGTCCTGGATGCGAATGCCTGCTGGGACCTCCTGCGCGGGGTGTCGGTCGGCCACCTGGCCGTCCTGGTGGACGGCCATCCGGAAATCTTCCCCGTGAACTACAAGGTGGATCACGGATCGGTGGTCTTCCGCACCGGAGAAGGAACTAAGCTTCACGCCGCGTCCCGGCCCACCGCCGTCGCCCTCGAAGCCGACGGCACTGACCAGGACAAACGGACCGCATGGAGCGTCCAGATTAAGGGCCATGCCGAGGTACTCGAGCCCTCACCGGAGCTGTTGGCCGGTGTTGGCCTTACCCTGTTCCCCTGGCAGGCAGGCCACAAGGACCACTTTGTGCGGATTGTTCCGACGACGGTAAGCGGCAGGCGGTTCACCGTAACCTCCCCGCTGACCTGGTGGAGCCACCTGGATGATCCGGCGCGGGCGGGCCTTGCCTGAGGGAAAGCCGGCCGCCCCGCCCGGCACCCCCGTACCGCCGCAGCCGGCGGCCGGTCCCGAGGAGGAGCCAGGCCAGTCGCTCCCGGGCCGGGCCTCGGCGCTGATCCGTCAGTACCCCCTGGTGGCACTGACGTGCCTGGTGCTCGCCGTCACCGGAATGCTGCTGCAGTCCGGACTGGAACAGCCCGCCCGGCTCGGCGCGTCCGCCTATGCCGCCGTCGTCGCCGTCATCCGTGCCGCAGCGATGTTCCGCTCGCTCCGCGAGGGCCGCTGGGGCATCGACGTCCTGGCGCTGATGGCCATTGCCAGCACCGTCTGGGTGGGCGAGTACCTCGCTGCCCTCGTGGTGATCCTCATGCTCTCCGGCGGGGAGGCGCTGGAAACCTTCGCCCAGGGACGCGCAGCACGCGAACTGAAGTCCCTGCTGGCAAGGGCGCCCCGCTTCGCCCACCGGGAAGCCGCCGGATCAGTCCTGGAAGAAACACCCGTGGGCGAGGTGGTTCCCGGCGACGTGCTGGTGGTGCGCCCCTCCGAGCTGGTCCCGGTGGACGGTGAGCTCCTGTCCGACGCCGCAAGCATGGATGAATCCTCGTTGACGGGGGAGAGCCTGCCCGTTGAACGGACCCGGGGGGAACTCCTTCTCAGCGGCTCCGTCAACGGCGAGACGGCCATCAGGATGCGGGCGGCCGCCACGGCCAGGGATTCACAGTACAGCCGCATCATCGCCCTGGTGGAGGAAGCGGCGTCCAGCCGGGCACCGGTGGTCCGCCTGGCGGACCGGTACGCCGTCCCCTTTACCGCGCTGGCGATCCTCATGGCCGGAACAGCCTGGGCCCTTTCAGGGGATCCCGTGCGCATCGCCCAGGTCCTGGTGGTGGCCACGCCCTGCCCGCTCCTGATCGCGGCGCCGGTGGCGTTCCTCGCCGGCACCAGCCAGGCGGCCCACCGGGGCATCATCATCAAGAACACCGGAACCCTGGAGCAGCTGGCCAAAGCCAGGACCGCCGTCTTCGACAAGACCGGAACGCTGACCTCAGGCCGCCCGGTCCTGGACATGGTCCAGGTTGCACAGGACCACGGACCATCCGCCGGTGCGGCGATGAGCGCGGAGCGGATCCTGCAGCTCGCCGCCTCAGCCGAGCAGTACTCCTCGCACGTCCTGGCGGCCTCGGTGATCGAGGCCGCCGCCGAGCGCAACCTTGAGCTCCTTCCCGTCACCCGTGCTACGGAACATGCCACCCAGGGCGTCGAAGCCGTCTGTGGCGGGGACACCGTGGTGGTGGGCAAGGCGGGGCTGGTCCGGGACGCGTCGGAGGGCTTCCGGGAAGCTGTCCTCCACAGCGGACAGCTGGCCATTTACGTCGCCGTCAACGGCATTTATGCCGGAGCCCTGATCATGAAGGACCCGTTGCGCGGCGACGCCGGTGACACCCTGGCCCGGCTGCACCGGCTGGGAGTGCGGCACACCATGCTGCTGACCGGCGACGCCCACGGGACTGCGGCCCACATCGCCGAGGAAGCAGGCATCCGGCATGTCCGGGCCGACTGCCTGCCGGAGGACAAAGTGAATGCCGTGGCAGCCGTGAAGGAACGGCCCGTCATCATGGTGGGCGACGGCGTCAATGACGCCCCCGTCCTGGCCGCCGCGGACGTGGGCATCGCCATGGGGGCAAAAGGCGCCACCGCCGCAAGCGAGTCGGCGGACGTTGTGATCATGCTCGACGATCTGTCCAGGGTGGCCGTGGCAGTCGAAATCGGCAAGCGCACAATGGCGGTGGCCCTGGTGAGCATCTGGACAGGAATAGGCCTGAGCATCGGCCTGATGGCCGTGGCCATGACAGGTTACATTCCAGCGGTCACCGGCGCCCTCCTGCAGGAACTCGTGGACCTTGCCACGATCCTGAACGGGCTGAGGGCGCTGCGCCCGGCCCGGCCGCGGAAACCCACGGGCCGGGGCTGAGCCGGAAGGCACCGGCATGACCTTCGGCCCTTCCGCCGTCCGTCAGGAGTGGCGAATGTGGTGGGTATGAACGCAGAAACAGTGTCCAAGCCTGTCATTGTGGGCGTTGACGGTTCCGAGTATTCCTCCGCCGCCCTGCGGTACGCCGGGGCCCTCGCCGCCCGCCTTGGCGCGCGTCTGGAGGTCATCACCTGCATCGGCATGCCCGATTACCTGGTGGTGGCGCACCTCGAAGGCGGCGAGCATCCGTTGACCGCGCGGCTGGAGGAAACCGCCGCCCGCCTGAGGAAGCCCTGGGACGGGCATTCGCCGGTGAGCGGCCGCAGAACATCGACGTCACGGTCAGGTTCGGTCCGCCCGGAAAAGTCCTCGTGGACGAGAGCCGGCGGGCGCAGCTGCTGGTAGTCGGGCGGCACGGCGAGGGCGGATTCCTGGGCGCATCCATGGGCTCGGTCAGCAAGGCGTGCGCGGCACACTCCGTGTGCCCGGTGCTCCTGGTGGGCCAGGAGGCGGACGACGTGCCATGACAGCGGCGGGCCTGACCTCGGGCCAGGCTGCGGAACTCCTGGAAAAGGCAGGGCCCAACGTCCTCCCTGCCGAGAAGTCCGAATCGCAGTGGCGGAAACTCTGGGGGGAGCTGACGCACTTCTTCGCCCTTATGCTGTGGTGCGCGGCAGCCCTGGCCTTCCTAGCGGACCTGCCGCAGCTGGGCGTGGCGATCATCGTCGTCGTCCTTGTCAACGGGATCTTTGCCCACATCCAGCAGGAACGTGCCCAGCACGCCGCGGCCAGGTTGCGCGGGCTGCTGCCGGCAGACGTCATGGTGCGGCGGGACGGGCGCGTCCGCAAAGTCCACGCCAGCGAACTGGTGGTCAACGACGCCGTGCTCCTGACGGCAGGCGACCGCATCCCCGCAGATGTCATCCTTGTTACGGCACAAGCCTGCGCCGTGGACGAGTCGATGCTGACCGGCGAAAGCGACCCGGTGCCCAAAACGGCCGGCGACTCCGCCTGGGGCGGAACGTTCCTGGTGAACGGCGACGCCGAAGCCACCGTAACCGCCACCGGTGCCGGGACCCGCCTGGCCGGGATTTCCACCCTTACCAGCGGCGCCGTTCCGCCGCCCACCCCGCTGTCCCTGGAACTGCGCCGGATAGTCCGGGTGGTGGCATCCCTTGCCCTTGCGATCGGCGCCCTGTTTTTCCTGGTCTCCCTGCTGGTGGGGATCGAATGGCGCAATTCCTTCCTGTTTGCCATCGGCGTTGCCGTCGCGCTTGTCCCGGAAGGCCTGCTCCCCACCGTGACGCTGTCGCTGGCGATGGGAGCGCAGCGCATGGCCTCCCGCAACGCACTGGTCCGCAACCTTGAGGCGGTGGAAACACTCGGCTCCACCACCTTCATCTGCACCGACAAGACAGGAACGCTCACGCAAAACCGGATGAACGCCGTCGAGGTCGTCACCTGCAGTGGCACGGTCAGCATCGTGGGCGAGGGGTACAACCCGGACGGTGCCGTCCAGGGAGACGGGCAGGAGAAAGCCGCGGAAACGGCTCTCGCGGCGCTCGCCGCCTCGCAGGGCCGGGCAGAACTGCATGACGGGCAGTGGCGGGCACTGGGCGACCCCATGGAAGCCGCAATCGACGTGCTGGCGCGGCGTTTGGGCGGGGCGGCGGAGATCCGGACGGCGCCTTCGCGCCGGTTCGCCTTTGATCCTTCACGACGGCGGGAGTCGGCGATCGTGGGGCACGACCTCTTCTGCAAGGGCGCGCCGGAGGCCGTACTTCCGCTGTGCAGCGACACCGACGGCCAGGTTGCAGGCCAGGTCCAGCTCATGGCCTCCCGCGGACTCCGTGTCATCGCCGTGGCGCGCAGGCGGCTCGATGGACCGTCCGAAGCCTGGGAATCCCGCCCTCCCGGGGACATTGAACGCGGCATGGAGCTGCTGGGACTGATCGGGCTCCACGATCCGCCGCGGCCGGACGTGGCCGACGTCATCCGGACTGCCCGCACGGCAGGGCTCAAACTGGCCATGATCACCGGTGACCATCCTGCGACCGCAGCGGCGATTGCCCGCGAGATCGGGCTGATGGGGGCGCCGGAGTTCATCCTGGAGGGCTCGGATCTCCCCGACGACGAACAACTGCTGGGGGCACTCCTGGACCGGGACGGGGTGGTGGTGAGCCGGGTTTCCCCGGAGCAGAAGCTCCGGGTTGCCAAGGCCCTGCAGTCCCGCGGCCATGTGGTGGCCATGACGGGCGACGGCGTCAATGACGGCCCGGCCCTCCGTGAGGCGGACATCGGGGTGGCCATGGGCCTGAGCGGGACCGACGTTGCGCGCGAAGCCGCCGACCTGGTGCTCCTTGACGACCACTTTGCGACGATCGTGGCAGCCATCGAGCAGGGCCGGGCCACCTACTCGAACATCCACCGGTTCCTGACCTACCACCTCACCGACAACGTGGCGGAGCTGACCCCCTTTGTGGTCTGGGCCCTCTCGGGCGGCCAGTTTCCGCTGGCCCTGGGGGTCCTGCAGATCCTTGCCCTGGACATTGGTACAGACCTGCTGCCTGCCCTGGCACTGGGCGCCGAGCCGCCCGGCAAGCGGGTGCTGTCCCGCCCGCCGGAGCGGCGGCACCTGATGGACCGGCAGCTGATGGTGCGGGTCTTCTGCGTGCTGGGCCCGGTGGAGGCCCTGGTTGAAATGTCCGCTTTTTCCGTGGTGCTCTTTGGCGGCGGCTGGACCCGGGGCGAACCGCCGGAACCCGGGCTTCTCATGGCCGCGTCCGGGGCGGCCTTCACTGCGGTGGTATTGGGCCAGCTGGCCAACGCCTACGCCTGCCGGAGTGCCAGCGTGCCGCCGTGGAGGCTGGGGTGGGGCTCGAACAGGCTCCTGGCGTGGGCCGTCCTGGCTGAACTGGCCGTGCTTGCGGCCTGCCTGTACGTGCCGCAGCTCGCCGCCCTGCTGGGCCAGGCCCCGCCGCCGATGGCCGGGCTGCTCCTGGCCACCCTGGCCGTACCGGCGGTCCTGGCGGCCGACTGGGCCTACAAGGGATTCAGGGGCCGCGGCGCCCGCTGAGCAGCACCCAGGAACCCTTGCTGTGTGCTTCCAGCCCGTGTGTCTCCAGCCGGGCCGGACCGGTGCTCGGGACCAAAGACTCTGCATAGCCTCCGGGGCACGGCCCAGAATCTAGGCATGACTGCTCCCGCAACGTCCCCGGCCGATGTTCACGTCAAATGGTTCGAGGACACCGGGATAGGGGACATCGCCTCCGTGGGAGGAAAAAACGCATCGCTGGGCGAGCTGAGCCGCTCCCTGCAGTCCGCCGGCGTGAGGGTCCCCGACGGGTTTGCCACCACCGCCGGCGCCTACCGCGCCTTCCTGGCAGCGAACTCCCTGGAGCCGCGGATCAGGACGTACATCGAGGAGTACCGGGCCGGACGCGCAACCCTGCGCCAAGCCGGAGCAGCCATCCGCGAGCTGTTCTTGTCGGCAACGTTCCCGGACAGCATCGGTGAGGCGATCCAGGAGCGCTACCGGCTCCTTTCCAAGCGGGCAGGCCAGCACGAGGTATCGGTTGCAGTCCGCAGCAGCGCCACCGCGGAAGACCTGCCGGACGCAAGTTTCGCCGGCCAGCAGGAGACGTTCCTCAACGTGGCCGGCGGGCGCGCCGTCCTCGATGCGTGCCGGAACTGCTACGCCTCGCTGTTCACCGACCGCGCCATCAGCTACCGCGAAATGAAGGGCTACGACCACCTCGACGTCGCCCTGTCGGTGGGCGTCCAGCGCATGGTCCGTTCGGACCTCGGCGCTTCAGGGGTCATGTTCTCCGTCGACACCGAGTCCGGTTTTCCGCAGGCCGTGCTCATCAGCGCGGCGTGGGGCCTGGGTGAGACCGTTGTCCAGGGGACCATCAACCCGGACAAATACCAGGTGTTCAAGCCGCTGCTCTCCGACGAGCGCTTCAACCCCGTGATCGAGAGGGAACTGGGCGCGAAGGAACGCAAAATGGTCTACAGCCACGGGGGCAACGCGCGGACCCAAATGGTGGAAACCACCCAACGGGAGCAGGGTTCCCTAGTGCTGTCGGACCAGGAAGTGGTCCTGCTGGCACGCTGGGCCAAGGCCGTTGAAGACCATTACGGGCGGCCCATGGACATGGAGTGGGCCAAAGACGGCCTGACGGGCGAGCTGTTCATGGTGCAGGCCAGGCCGGAGACAGTGCAGGCCCAGCGCAGCAGCACGTCCTTCAGGACGTACCACCTCCAACAGCAGGGCCGGCTGCTGACCTCGGGGGCGGCCGTTGGCGATGCCATCGCCGGCGGTCAGGCCTGCGTCATCCGGGACGCAAAGGACATCGAATCGTTCGTGGACGGTTCAGTGCTGGTGACCAGGATGACGGACCCGGACTGGGTCCCGGTCATGAAGCGGGCCGCCGGCATCGTCACTGACCACGGCGGCCCTACCAGCCACGCAGCCATCGTCAGCCGTGAACTCGGCGTGCCCGCCGTCGTCGGAACCCGGAACGCGACCGAAGCCGTCACCGACGGTGCCCCCATCACCCTGTCCTGCGCCGAAGGCGAGGAAGGCCGCGTCTACGAGGGGCTGCTGGAGTTCACCATGGAAGAGGTGGACCTCGAGGCCCTTCCCGCCACCCGCACGGACGTGATGGTCAACATCGGCAGCCCTGCAGCAGCCTTCAAGTGGTGGCGGCTGCCGGCGGCGGGCGTTGGCCTGGCACGGATGGAATTCATCATCAACAACCTCATCCGCATCCATCCCATGGCCCTGGTGCACCCTGAAACAGTGACGGATCCGGAGGAAGCCGCGCTCATCCGGAAGCTCACCAGCGGTTACAGCGATTCCACGGAGTACTTTGTTGACGTGCTGGCCACCGGGATCGCCAAGATAGCGGCGCCGTTCCACCCCAAACCGGTAATTGTGCGGCTCAGCGACTTCAAGAGCAACGAGTACAGCCACCTGATTGGTGGCGGGTTCTTCGAACGCCCGGAAGAGAACCCCATGCTGGGCTTCCGCGGAGCCTCCCGCTACTACAGCGACCACTACCGGGAAGGCTTCGCCCTCGAATGTAAAGCCCTCAAACGGGTACGCGAAGAGATTGGCTTTTCCAACATCATCGTTATGGTCCCGTTCTGCCGGACTGTCCGGGAAGCGGACCTGGTCATCGAAGCGATGGCCGGGCAGGGATTGGTGCGGGGCAGTGCCGGGCTGCAGCTCTACATGATGTGTGAAATACCCTCGAACGTCGTGCTTGCCGAGCAGTTCGCCGAGCGCTTCGACGGGTTCTCCATCGGCTCCAACGACCTCACCCAACTGGTCCTGGGCGTGGACCGCGACTCCGAGCAGCTTGCCGGGCTGTTCGATGAAAGGGACCCTGCCGTCAGTGCCATGATTGCCCAGGCGATCGACAAGGCGCACGCCGCAGGCATCAAGATTGGAATCTGCGGGCAGGGGCCAAGCAACCATCCGGATCTTGCCGAGTTCCTGGTTGGCCGCGGCATAGATTCAATTTCGCTGAACCCTGACACTTACGTGAAGACCGTCCCAGTCATTGCCGCGGCCGAGCAGCAGCTGGGCAGAGGGGCCTAACGGCACTGTCAACGGAGGACGGCCTGCTGGTATCCCTGTCATATGACCGCGTCGTCACCCACCGCTGCAGCTGCCAAGCCGCCCTTTGACGCCGTCATTTTCGATCTGGACGGGGTGGTGACCAATACTGCGCTGGTCCACCAGGCCGCCTGGAGGGATGCATTCGAACGCATCCTGCAGGACCCGCGGGTGCCGGACACCGCCAACCGCGCACCCCTTTCCAAAGCCGACTACCGCACCTATATCGATGGCCTGCCCAGGGAGGAAGGCGTGCTGAAGTTCCTGGCGTCAAGGGGGGTGAAAGTCGAAAAGGGGTTGGACGGTGATGAGCCCGGCACCTGGACCGCGTTCGGCCTCGGCGCCCTGAAGAACCGGCTGTTCCAGGAGCGGCTCAAGCGGGACGGCGTCCAGAGCTATCCGGGAACAGTGCAGCTGCTGCAACGGCTTTCCGACGCCGGGGTCCCCACCGGAGTGGTCACGTCCAGCCGGAATGCGTCCTCGGTCCTGGACGCGGCCGGGCTTCCGGATCTTTTCGGCGTCATCCTGGACGGGACTGCTGCGGCCAACCTCGGCCTGCGGGGAAAGCCCGCTCCCGACGTCTTCCTGGCGGCCGCCTTCCGCCTTGGGGTATCTCCGTCCCACGCCGTGGTCATCGAGGACTCGGTGGCAGGGGTCCTCGCAGCTCACAAGGGCGGGTTCGGCCTCGTGGTGGGCATCGACCGCAGCGGAACCCGGCGGGAGCTCGAAGCCGCCGGTGCCAGCACAGTCCTCAACGACGTCAGTGAACTGGACCTGGGGCTCGTCCTTGGCGATCCCTGGCAGCTCGTCTACGAGGGCTTCGACGCCGGACACGAGGGCCACCGGGAAGCGCTGACCACCCTTGGCAACGGCTACCTCGCCGTCCGGGGCGCATCGCCCGAAGGTGGGGGCAGCGCCCGGTACGCCGGCATGTACCTGGCTGGAGTCTTCAACCGCCTGGCCGCCGAAGTGGCCGGCGAGGTGCTTGTGGAAGAACACATGGTCAACGCCCCGGACTGCCTTCCCCTGGACCTGCGGCTGGCGGACGGGCAGTGGTGGTCGGAGGGAGGCCTGGTGGCTGTCCGCGAGCGCCGCACGCTGGATCTCCAGCGCGCGGTTCTGGAACGGCGGCTCCTGCTGGAAACCGGGGACAGGCGGCGCATGGAAATCGTCCAGACGAGGTTCGTCTCCATGGCGGAGCCCCACCTGCTGGGACTCGAAACGAAGATCACGCCGCTGGGCTGGAGCGGAGCCGTGGAAGTGCGCAGCGGCGTGAACATGGGCGTCACCAACTCGAATGTCCCCGAACCGGTCTCCAGCCCCGGGATCCACCTTGTTGACCGGACCATGAACGGCGGAGGCTTCAAGCAACCGGCTCCGGATGACGTTTCCGTCGTCGAGGCTGAGACAACCCAAAGCCTGGTCCGGATAGCCGTGGCATACCGCACCAGCGCGTCGGGGGCAGCAGGCAGCGGCGTACAAGGCACAGGGCAGCCCGGCAGCACCGGCCCGTTCCACTTCCGGACATTCCAGGTGGCCCTCGCTGACGGGGCTGCAGCAAGAATCTGCAAGACGGTGGCGGTGGTGACATCCCGTGACCGGGCCATCGCCTCCCCGGCCTCCGCCGCCGTGACAGTGCTGGCCCGCGCCGGCGGGGACTTTGACGCCTTGCTGACCGCACACCAGGACGCGTGGCGGCACGAACTCCATCCGTTCCTGGTGGACATCGAGGCTCCGGTGCAGGTGCGCCTGGTCCTCAACCTGCACATCTTCCACCTGCTGCAGACCCTCACCCGCCACACGGCAGAACTCGACGCCGGGGTCACGGCCCGGGGGCTCCACGGCGAGGGATACCGGGGCCACGTCTTCTGGGACGAGTTGTTTGTCCTGCCGCTCCTGACCACCAGGACGCCGGATGTGGCCCGCTCCCTCATCGAATACAGGTGGCGCAGGCTTCCGGCTGCCCGCCACGCGGCAGCGCTCCAGGGCCTCCCGGGGGCGCAGTTTCCCTGGCAGAGCGGGAGTGACGGTACGGAGGAAACCCCCAAGTGGCTCTACAACCACAGATCCGGCAGGTGGGTGAAGGACCACTCGCACCTGCAGCTGCACTCCGGACTGGCTGTGGCCTTCAACGTCTGGCAGTACTTCCAGGCCACCAGCGACAAAGCCTGGCTGCTCCGCAAGGGCGCCGAACTGGTGATCGACGTTGCCCGGTTCTTCGCAGCACGGGCCGGGTACAGCCAGGACACCGGGCGGTACCACATCCGCGGCGTCGTGGGGCCCGATGAGTACCACACGGGATATCCGGGACACCCGGATCCCGGGCTGGACGACAACGCCTACACCAACGCCATGGCTGCATGGGCCTGCCTTCGTGCGGCCGAGATCATGGGCATCTTCCACGGGAACGAACTCGCCGGCCTGATGGAAAGGCTTGGCGTCACCGGTGAGGAGGCCGCAGGCTGGGAGCAGGTGGGCAGGGCCATGTTCATCCCCTTCCACACGGACGGCGTGATCAGCCAGTTTGCCGGATACGAGGAACTCGACGAACTCGACTGGGAACGGTACCGGGAAACCTATGACAGCATCGAGCGGCTCGACCTGATCCTGGAAGCCGAGGGGGATGAAACCAACCGGTACAAGCTTGCCAAGCAGGCCGATGTCCTGATGCTGCCCTACCTGCTGGGCCATGAAGGTGTGGTCGCCCTCCTCCAGGAACTGGGATACGCGTTCACGGGAGACCTGTTGAACCGGACCATCGAGTATTACCTCGCTCGGACTGCCCACGGGTCCACCTTGAGCCGGGTAGCCCACGCGTCCGTGCTGGCGGCGCTGGACGCCGACCGTGCCTGGGACAGCTTCCGCGAAGCGCTCGACGCCGACCTCGACGATACCCAGCACGGCACCACACGGACGGGCATCCACCTGGGCGCCATGGCTGGAAGCATCGATGTCATCCAGCGCAGTTTCGCCGGGCTGAGGCTCAGCAACGACGCAATCGTCTTCGCCCCCAACCTGCCCACCGGCCTGCGGTCCGTCGCCTTCAGGGTCCGGTACCGGGGGCATCACCTGAACGTCGAACTCAAGGACGGGCGCATGAGGATTGCATCGGCGGCCGGGGACGCCGAACCCATCAGCGTGCGCGTCAACGGCAGGAAGGCGGCACTCGCGGCCGGCCAGGCCAGGACATTCCGGCTACGCATGCCGGCGGAGGGATCGGCTGCATCATGAAGAAACTCGGGATCCTCACAAGCGGCGGAGACTGCCCCGGCGTCAACGCAGTCATCCGCGGAGCAGTGCTGGGCGGTGAGGTTGTCCACGGCTATGGATTCGTGGGGTTCCGTGACGGCTGGCGGGGAGTCCTGGAACAGGATGTGGTTCCCTTGCCCCGGCGCAGTGTCCGCGGAATATCCCGGCTCGGCGGGACCATCCTTGGGACGTCCCGCACCAATCCGCTTGAGGGCGGCGGAACCGATGCGGTGCGGGACAGCCTGCGGCGCAACGGCCTGATGGGGCTGATCGCCATCGGCGGCGAGGGAACACTGGCCGCGGCTAAGGAGCTGTGCGACCAGGGCATCAACGTGGTCGGGGTTCCCAAGACGATCGATAACGATCTTGGTGCCACGGACTATACGTTTGGGTTTGATTCCGCCGTCCAGACAGCCACTGAAGCCATTGACAGGCTGAGGACCACCGGGGAGTCCCACCACCGGTGCATGATCGCGGAGGTCATGGGCCGCAATGCCGGCTGGATCGCGCTGCACTCCGGAATGGCCTCGGGTGCCCACGCGATCCTCATACCGGAGCATCCGGTGCCCCTGGACCAGATCTCCGCGTGGGTCCTGTCAGCACGGGACCGGGGGCGGGCGCCCCTGGTGGTGGTGGCTGAAGCTTTCGTACCGGAGGGGCAGGAGACACCCTACGCGCCGCGGGGGCTGGATACCTTTGGCCGGCCGCGTCTTGGAGGCATCGGCCGGCTGCTGGAGCAGCAGCTGCAGCACACCACCGGGATCGAGACCCGGGCCACTGTCCTGGGCCACATCCAGCGTGGCGGAGAACCCACCGCTTACGACCGTGTCCTTGCCACCCGGCTGGGCCTGGCCGCCGTCGAGGCAGCGGCCGGCGGCTCATGGGGGACCATGGTGTCCCTCCGCGGGACGGACGTCGTCACCGTAGGCCTGGAGCTTGCGCTCGGACGCCTGAAGGTGGTGCCCGAGGAACGGTACAAGGAGGCGGCAGTCCTGTTCGGGTGAAAGTACACTTCGATGGCGTGACCGTGCCTGGCCCCGGAGGGACCAGGCATCAAACCTCAGCCCCTGCTGATCGGGATCTTCGACGCCGAGGCCACCTCTTGCTGGTCCGGAAGGGGAGCGCGGACTTCCAGGACGCCGTCCTTGTATGAAGCGGTGACGTCAGCCTGCTGCACCCCGCTGGGAAGGGGGAGCCGCCGGACGAAAGAACCGTAGCGGAATTCGGAACGGTAGCTGTCCTTGTCCTTGTGTTCCGTTTTTTCCTGCCGTTCGGCCCTGATGGACAGGACGCCGTCGGTCACCGTCACGTCCACGTCCTTTTCCGGGTCGATCCCGGGCAGTTCCGCGCGCACCACTAAGGTGTTGCCGTCCACCACCTCCTCCACCCGGATGGCGGACGAACCCATCTCTCCTTCGAAGAGTCTTTCGATCACATCCATGGGGGAGCGGCGGGAATCAAACCACTTCATCAGGTCAGTCATTGTTGCCTCCTGCTCATTGTGAGCCGGGCCGACGCATTGCCCGGCATTAACACCATCCGCCCTCTGCGGGTGCTGTTCCAGAGTCCAAGGTCCCACCGTGGCCCCGAGGTGTTTACGGGCGGACCCGCAGGACGGCCGAGCCGGTAATCCTGTCCGCAGCGAGATCCTCGAGGGCCGTGTCCGCGGCATCGAACGGGTAGGAGGTGGTGGTTGGTGCCAGTGGAATCCGGGCCGCCAGGGCCAGGAACTCATTCCCGTCAGCCCGTGTATTGGCCGTCACGCTGCGGACCTGGCGCTCGTAGAACAGGTGGGCCTCATAGTTCAGTGGCGGGATGTCGGTGAGGTGTATACCGGCAACCGCAAGCGTCCCGCCGCGGTCAAGGGCAGCGAGCGCGGCCGGCACCAGGCCGCCCACAGGGGCGAACAGAATCGCCGAGTCACGCGGCACCGGAGGAGTGTCATAGGCGTCGCCGGCATATTCGGCTCCCAGCTCCAGGGCAAGGGCACGGGCCTCCTCAGAGCGGGTCATGACAAAAACGGATGCCCCCTGGTACATGGCCATCTGCGCGGTCAGGTGGGCGGAGCTGCCGAACCCGTAGATGCCAAGGCGCCCTCCGGCCGGGAGGTTGGCGCGTTTCAATGCGCGGTAGCCGATGATGCCCGAGCACAGCAGCGGCGCGGCCTGTTCATCGGTGAACACGTCCGGAATGAGGTACGCGAAATCCTCGGAGACGGTGAGTTTTTGGGCGTAGCCGCCGTCCTTGTCCCAGCCCGTGAAGACGGGCGCCGAGCACAGGTTTTCGTCCCCGCGGCGGCAGTACGCACACTTCCCGCAGACACCGCCCAGCCACGCTACGCCCACCCTGTCACCCGGCGCGAACCGGGAGGCCTCCGGCCCTGTTTCCACCAGCACGCCTACCGCCTCATGGCCCGGGACAACTCCGGGGCGGCGTGGTTGCAGGTCCCCTTCGGCCAGGTGGAGGTCGGTCCGGCAGATTCCGCAGACGCTGACGTCCACCAGCAGTTCATTGGCCGCGGGCCTGGGGTCCTCGCGGGTGCCCTTGACCAGGGGACGGGCAGATATGGGGCCGGGCCGGCCCACCCACCATGCGAGCACGCTGTCCTCCTTCCGCCGGCTTAGTCAACAATGGCCGGGGCCGGGACGCGCATGCCAGAGCCGAAGGTCACCAATGCCATCAGTCCTCCGGGCGTCCGGCGAGGCGCCGCTGGAAGTACCGGATGGCTTCGATGACCAGGCTGCCGGCCACGGCCACGGTGACGGACGCGGCCAGGAGTTCCGCGGGCGGCCAGTCCAGCCGGAAGAATTCTTTTGCCGGGGGCACGGTGAACAGGAGCGCCAGGCCCCCGTACATGCCCGCCAGAATGAGGGTCTTCGTCCAGTTGAGGGGCCGGGATGCCGTCACGAGGATCCAGGAGGCCACCAGGGCCAGGGTGATGACGGCGGCCGACTGCGTGGCCCCGGCACTGCCGGATGCCGCGAAGTGCGCGTACATGCTGACAGCCAGCACACACAGGGCGCCGCACAATCCGGCCGGCACGGAGAAGGCAAGGGAGCGCTTCAAAAATCCGGGCTCATACCGCTGCGCACCGGGCTGCAGTGCCAGGAAGAAGGCCGGAAGGCCGATGGTCAGCCCATCGAGGACGGACATCTGGCGCGGAAGGAACGGAAAAGGCCACAGGAGCAGGGCAAACGTCAGCGAAATAACGGTTATGTAGACGGTCTTGCTGAGGAACACCATGGAGACCCGCTCGATGTTGCTGATGGCCCTGCGGCCTTCCGCAACAACCGCCGGCAACCTGTCGAAGCGACCGTCCAGGAGGATAAGCCGGGCTACCGCCTTGGTGGCCGGTGACGCCGTGTCCATGGCAATGCCCAGATCGGCTTCCTTGAGTGCCAGGACGTCGTTGACCCCGTCGCCTGTCATGGCCACCGTATGCCCGCGCCGCTTCAGCGCCTGGACCATGTCCCGCTTCTGGGAAGGGGACACGCTTCCAAAAACGTGATGGTTTTCCACTGCTTCTTCCAGCAGCAACGGGTCCGTGGGCAGGTTCCGGGCGTCGTAGGCCTTGCCCGTCCCAAGGCCCACCGCGCGTGCGAGCACTGCCACGGTGCGGGGGTCGTCCCCGGAAATAATCTTTAGGCCTACGCCCTGCTCCCGGAAGTAGGCAAGGGTTCCCGGTGCTTCCTTCCGGATCTCCTCGCGGAAGGTTAGCAGCAGCACTGGAACCAGTTCAGCGGGCAGCGCGCCGCTTGTCGCGGACCCGGGAAGGGCCCCGGGCATGTGGGCTAACGCCAGCGTCCGCAGGCCGGTGGAGGCCAGCGCTGCGGCGCTCCGGCGGGCGTGGGCGCCGGAGGATAAGTCCGCCAGGACAAAATCCGGTGCCCCAATAACCCAGGTCCCGGCGGCCGGGGAGCCCGGCGGGAACGTTACGGAACTCCATTTCAGGGCTGAGGTGAACGGCACGGATGACGCCTCCGGCAGGACGTCGGCCGCGGGAAACGCGTCACCGATGGACTTGGCGGTGGTGCTTGCCTCCTCCCTGGCGCCGAACCATTCAAGGGCCTGCCGCCACCCCTCGGCCGCCGGCCCGCCAGCGTCGTGCACGGCGTCGAAAGCCATGGCGCCGGAAGACAAGGTGCCGGTCTTGTCCAGGCACAGGACATCCACCCGTGCCAGTACCTCAACGGCCGCGAGCTCCTGGACCAGGACCATGTGGCCGGCCAGGCGGACCCCTCCCACCGCGAAGGCCACGCTGGTGAGCAGGACCAGGCCAAGGGGAATCATGGACATGATGCTGGCCACCAGTCCCACCGCCGCCGGTATCCACTGGCCGGAACTGAAGGCGGCTGCCCAGCCGCCGGCGTTCTGGACCTGGGCGTGGGTGACCAGGGCTGCAGTGGGCAGGAGCAGCCAGGTGATGACGCGAAGCACCCTGTCCAGGCCGGAGCGTATCTCGGACGTGACCAGGGCGAACCGCCTCGCTTCTGCAGTCAGTTTGTAGGCGAACGTCTCGGGGCCCACCCGGACCACCGCCGCCCGTCCGCTCCCGGCCATGATCAGCGACCCGGACAGGAGCACTGCTCCCGGAAGCTTGGGAACTGGTGCTGACTCCCCGGTCAAAAAGGATTCGTCTGCCTCCACGTACCCGTCGTCCAGGAGCCGCACGTCAGCGGCCACCTGTTCGCCGGCGCTGAGCAGGACGATGTCATCCGGGACCAGGGCCTCCGCCGGGATCAGCCGTGGGCTGCCGTCCCGGACCACCCTGATTTGCGCGGCGTGGAGAATGGCCAGCCTGTCCAGGGACTGCTTGGCGCGGTATTCCTGGATGATTCCGATCAGGGAATTCCCCAGCGCTGAAAAGCCAAACAGTGCATCCCGCCACTGGTCCAGCACCAGCAGCAGGACAAAGCAGCCAGCCACGATGGCGTTAAAGAGGGTCAGGACGTTCGCCCGGACAATGTCCCACACACTGCGGCTTGTTGCCCCGGGGATGCTATTGATCCGTCCGGCCCTGGTCCGTGCCAGGACCTCGTCGGAGGACAGCCCGTCCACCGCCGGCCGACCCGCCGGAGCACCGGACCCCACGTGGCGTCCGGTGCTTTCCCCTGCTTCAAACATCACCTGGAGCGCAGAGCCCACCCGTCATGCGTCATGCCGGGATTTCTTCAGCCGGGTGATGACTGTGGGGCAGGGAGGCTGGGTGAGGACGCCGTGCGCCGTCGATCCGAGCAGGAGCCTGCCGAAGCTGCCCCTGCCGCGGCTGCCCAGGACCAGCATCCGGGCGTCCGCGGCTGCCCGGACCAGGGCGTCTGCGGGTTCCATGACGGTTTCCAGGATTCCGTGCACGACCAGGCCGGGGTAGTCCTGGCGGAGCCCGGCGACCGTCTCGGACAGGACAATCTGTTCCTCTTCAACCACGTGCCCGGCGAAGCTGCTGGACGGCAGGCCCGCTTTGATCCAGCGGTTGGGGCCAGTGAACGCATACAGGACGGTGAGTTCCTCGCCCAGTGCATCAGCCTCGGCCGCCGCGAAGGCCACGGCCTGGGTGGACTCTTCGGACCCGTCAACACCCACCACAACACCCTGCCCGCTGCTTTGGCCTGTCCCGATCACCGCTACCGGGGATTCGGCCGTGGCGGCTGCCTGGAGTGCCCGGTCGGTCAGTGCGCCGCGGGAGTGGCCGCTGCTGCCCAGGACCAGCATCGAGGCGTCCTTCGAGTACTTCCCGAGTGAGGCCCCGACGCTTCCCTCCAGCAGTTCCTGTGACACCTGAAGGTCCGGTTCGGCGCTGCGCACCGTTTCTGCGGCTTCTGTCAGCATGTCCATCGCGGACTGGCGCAGGACGTCGATGTAGGGGAGCGCTTCGATCCTTTCGCCTGCCATCCAGCGGTCGTCGAGGACATGCAGGATTGCCAGCGGCACCTTTTGCCGCCGCGCGCGGGCCGCTGCCCACAGCAGGGCCGCCTTGGAAGGGGCGGAATCGGCGATGCCGACGGCGACGGGCTTGTGTGCGTCCATGGGGTACCTTCCGTGGTGCTGCTGGTGGTTGAGAGTCTTAGTGCCGGAAAGGGCTTCAGGCCCTGTCGGCCGGTTCCTGCGGGGCCCACCACCGGGTGGGCGGGGTGATGAAGAATCTCCTCCCGGTGATCTCCTCCGGTGTTACCCGGATGAGGCTGTCCTTGGGGCCAGCCTGCCAGGGAGACAAACCTGCGTCGGAGGCATCCTGGAAGTCTTCGGTGTCGTCCACGACGGCCGCGTGCCCCTTCACCACCACGCTCCAGGCAATGGTGCCGTACTGGTTCAGGCCGTCGGCCTCCAGGGACACTGCTTTGCGGCCGGCCACTGCGTCCATTTTGGTGCCCGGGCCGGTGCGGATCAGCAGGGTGCCGTTGCTGGGCACGAAGTTGACCGGGAAGATCTCCACCGTGTCGCCGCGGGTGAAGGCCATCCTGCAAACGGACGTTGACCGCAGGTATCTCCAGCAGTCATGCACGCCAAGGTTTTCGGGTTCCGGTTCTGTTGCAGCTGTGTCCATGGCCGTAGCCTAGGACGCGGAGCGGGGCGGGGCTAGGGAAGAAGGTCCTGATGCGCCGGGTGCAGGCGGCTGCTGCCGTCCGGCCTTCCATACTTGGGGCATTTCAGACCTTGACTTACTCTCCTAGACTGGTGCCGGACGCCGCTTCGAATGAGGCGGAAGCGGCGTTGCCCGGGGGAACCTACCTCCCGGACGCGTGCAACACCGCTGAGGGCCCGCAACGACGCAGGCACTTTCCACAGGAGGTCGGACATGAGCACTGAGCCGTGGAGCTCTCCCATGAAGGAACGGGCCGAGGATCTCCTTCGGGACTTTGTTGCCCGTGCAGATGAGCTGCTGCAAACCCAGGAACGCATGAACGGCCTGCTTGCCGCCGTCGTCGCATTGGCCCAGGACCTGAGCCTTGAAGCCGTGCTGGACCGCCTGGTCCGGTCCGCGTGTGAACTTGTGGGCGCGAAGTATGGCGCGATGGGCGTGATCGCGGAGGACCGCAGCCTGAGCCACTTCATCACGGTGGGAGTGGATGAGGAGGACATCAGGTCCATTGGGGACCTGCCTACGGGGCACGGCGTCCTGGGCCACCTGATCCGTGAGCCGCAGCCATTGAGGCTGCACGATCTCGGCCGGCACCCCATGGCTTCAGGCTTTCCGCCCAACCATCCCCCGATGAGCACCTTTCTGGGGGTTCCGGTCCGTGTCCGGGACGAAGTGTTCGGAAATCTCTACCTGACGGAAAAGGACGGCGGGCAGGACTTCACGCCGGAGGATGAGGACCTTGCCGTGGCCCTGGCTGCGGCCGCCGGTGTGGCCATCCAGAATGCCCGCCTGTTTGAGGACAGTAAGCGGCGCCAGAAATGGCTGGAGGCTGGGATGGAACTAAGCAGCCGGCTGATTATGGCCCCGCACCCCGGGGACTCGGACAACCTTGACCTGGTGGCCGAAACAGCCTTGCGGGTGTCAGAGTCCGCGCTGGCCGTGATTGCTGTTCCTGCTGGTGACGGGGTCCTCAGGTGCAGGTCCTCCCTGGGCGTCCAGGGCCTGCAGGCGGGGCAGGAAATTGGTGCTTCCGACGCAGTCTCTTCGGTCATCGAGACGGGGGAGTCCCGCGTGGTGCGTGATCCCCAGCGGGTATTCGGCGATGAGGTGGCGGAAAAACTGGGTTCGGTGCTGGTCTGCGCAATCGGCCACAGCAACAGCGAGAACGGTGTTCTGCTGCTCGCCCGTCCACAGGGCTCAACCGCCTACAGCCAGGCCGAAGCGGACTCCAGCTCGATTTTCGGGAGCAGGATCGGGCTGGCCCTCGACCTTGCCCGTGTCCACGCGCTCCGTGAACAGAACCTCCTGTTCACGGACCGGGAGCGGATTGCCCGCGACCTGCACGATCTTGTCATCCAGCGGCTTTTCGCCTCCGGACTGAGTATCCAGAGCCTCCGCCGCTACACCCTGGATCCCATAGCGCACGAACGGATTGCCACCGTCACGTCCGAACTGGACGACACCATCAGGAAGCTGCGGGACACCATCTACTCCCTTCGGACCGGGGAGGAAAACCGTGAACCGCTGACAAACCGCATCCTGGGGGTGGTCCAGGACAACTCCCGCAGCTATGCCGTTGAACCGAAAGTGGCTTTTTCCGGCCCCGTGGACACTGTCCGGGAAAACGTTGCCGGCCATGTGCTTTCCGTGCTTTCGGAAGGACTGAGTAATGCCGCCCGCCACTCAGGTGCCAAGGAGATAAGGGTTGCGGTGTCCGTGACCCAGCGGCAGGTTGAGCTGGTGATCCAGGACAACGGGTGCGGTTTCGAAGAACCCATACGGGTGAGCGGCCTGGCCAATATGCGGCACCGGGCAGAGATGCTGGGCGGCAGCTGCACCATCCGGAGCGCGCCCGGGGAAGGCACCCGGGTCACCTGGACCGCCCAGCGTCTGTGACGGATGGGAAGCCAGCAGGCAGCTTTGGTCAATGGGACTGGTTTATTGCCCGTCCGGGGTGTTCCGCGTGACGTACACGGCGGCCTGGGTCCTGCGTTCGAATCCCAGCTTCGCCAGGATGGATGACACGTAGTTCTTTACTGTTTTCTCCGCCAGGAAAAGTTCCTCGCCGATCTGGCGGTTGGTCATGCCCTGCCCGATCAGCGTCAGGACCTTCTTCTCCTGGGCACTGAGGGCGTCCAGCCGCGGGTCCGTCGGGGCCTTGGAAAGTCCGGCGATGATCCGCTCCCTGACCCCGGGCTCAAAGAGGGACTCGCCCGCGGCCGCCTTGCGGATTCCGGCGAGGAGGTCATCGCTCCTGATTTGCTTGAGGATGTATCCCGATGCTCCTGCCAGGACGGCGCCGCGGATGGCCTGCTCGTCGTCGTAGCTTGTCAGGATCAGGCAGTGCAGGCGGGGGTCCAGCGAGCGCACATCCCGGCATACCTCGATGCCGGTGCCGTCGGGGAGCCGTCCGTCCAGGATCGCGATATCCGGCTGGAGCGCGGGGATGCGGCGCGTGGCTTCCGCCGCGGATCCGCTCTCACCGACCACCTCGAACCCTTCGCCCTCAAGCAGGTCCTTCAGCCCCTGCCTGACAAGCTCGTGGTCATCGAGAATGAACACACGCAGCGGCTCCTGGGGACCTGCAGCCCCTCCCGGGCCCGACTCATGCCTTTGCACCCTAATGCTCCCAATTGTCTTAAGGACTATGCCTGCACTGCTGTGCAGGCAGCCCGTGCCAGGGGCCTAGTCCCATCTTTCCGTCTGCGCGGACCAGCAGGAAGGGACCAAAGTCGCGAGTCCTGATCATACAACCGCAGCCCCTCGCCAACGGTTGCCCTATGCCGGCCCGCGACCAGCACCTGGCGGTGACTTTCGGCCCTATACCGCGGCCCGGACCCTGTACAGTCTGGGAGCAGACCAAACAGATCGGAGCCTCATGGACGCCCCCGAGGAGCACCCCAAAATTGTTGTTGGCGTGGACGGATCCGACGCCTCGATCGCAGCCCTCCGTACAGCCGGGGATCTGGCCGGGCCCCTCGGCGCAACAGTGGAAGCGTGGGCATGCTGGGACGTTCCTCCCGGGTACGGGCTTTACCTTGTGGTGGGCATCGAAGGCTTCGAATACGCAGCCAGGCAGTCACTGGAGCAGGCCCTTGCAGACGCTTTCGGCCCGGAGCTGCCGGCATTTGTCCACCCGCGGCTGGTGCGGGGCAAAGCCAGTGAGCAATTGATTGAGGGGAGCCGGAACTCAGCCCTCCTCATCGTGGGGCGGCGCGGCCACGGCAGCCTGGTGCTGGGCTCGGTGAGTTCGGCGTGCGTCAGCCACGCGCACTGTCCGGTCCTGGTGGTCCACGCCGCGGAAGAAGCCGCGCACCGGAAAAGCGGCGGCGGGCAATAAGCGACGTGTCATCAGCGATGCTGCGTGCCGTCGTCGTGCGTTCCGGCGTGGTGGCCCGCGCCTTATCCGGTCAGTTCGTGAAGCCCCTGCACGGACGCGGCGAGGGACATGTCCGGGGACTCGACGATGAAGGGCATCAGGAGGCGGTTTTCCTTGTCCAGGTGCAGGGCAAACAACCGCTGGATGGCAGAACCTGCCACCGCGGCGGCTAGTCCGTTGGAGGTGCGCAGTTCCTCCACAAGGTCCACAATGACGCGGTGTTCGGCCAGCATCCCCTCCACCAGGAGCCTTCCCTCGGAGGTAGCGTGCGGTCCGCCGTACAGGGGACCTTCCTCGGCCAGGGCATGGGGGATGAGGTGGCTGTCGCACCAGTCCAGGAGCGATGCCTGCGCTGTTTCCTCGGCAGCGGCATCACGTGCCTCCACTGCTGCCATCAGGAGGGCCACGAGTCCGTTCAGGTGCTTGAGCATGTGTGCGTGGTGTCTTTCAACCGCCTGGAGCGCTTCTGCCTCGGCGGCAGCGTCCTTGTCCTGGTTCATGGTCCCTTCCTCATCGTCCCTTCCCAATCGTCCTTTTCCAGGGTGCGGCAGGCCTGTGCCTGCAGACTGCCGGCAGCGTCCCACCCGCCCCTTGCCTTAACTATGGGCAGTGGGGCCGGGCGCGTGGCAGAGCCGTTGGTCCCCTACGCTGGAAGAACCATGAAGGGAGGGCCGTGCCTGATGGGTGCTGAGGCAGCCGATTCGCCGCGCAGGACCACCTTTCTTGTCCGCTGGGTGGCATGGGTGAGCGCCGGCGAGAGCCTCGGCTTTCTTGCCCCTGCGGCGGCCCAGTCCGTTTCGGTTGCCTTCTGGCCAGCGGCCGGGGTTCCGTTGCTGGTGCTTGCCGGCCTTGCAGAGGGCGCCGTGCTGGGGTGGTTTCAGGGGCGGGTTCTCGAATCAAGGCTTCCCGCCGTGTCCGTCCGGCGCTGGGTCCTGCTCACCGCCGCCGCAGCTGCCGTTGCCTGGACGGTGGGCCTGTTGTCCTTTAGCAGCGAGTCCTGGCAGGGGTGGCCGGCAGCAGCCCAAATAGTTACGGAAACCGGGGCCGCAATGGTGCTCCTGGTCTCGATCGGCCTTGCGCAATGGTTCGAACTGCGCCGTCATGTCCCCGGGGCCTGGCGGTGGATCGCCGGAAGCGCCGCCGCCTGGGCCGTGGGACTGGGCGTTTTCATGGCCGTCGCGACTCCGCTGTGGCAGCCCGGACAGGACTTGTGGCTGACAGCCGCCATTGGAATAGGGGCGGCGGTCCTGATGGCGGTGGCCATGGCCGCGGTGACCGGCCTGGTGCTGGTCCGGCTCCTGCCAAAGCCATGAGGCCCGCGCCGGCAGTACCTGGAACGGCGGGACCTGGAACGGCGGGACCTGGCTAGAACGAGTGGCGCCTGAAGCGCTTGTCCACGGCGACGACGAGTGAAGCCAGCACTGCGATGCCCAGGATCCGCAGCCAGGTCTCCGGGCCTATGGGGGCTGTGTGGAAGAGTTCGTTCATTACGGGGGAGTAGGTGATGGCCAGCTGGCCGGCCGCCTGGACCAGGACACCGAGAACCACCCAGCGGTTGCTGAAGAACCCGATCCGCCACACGGACCGGGTGAGGGAACGGCAGCTGAAGAGGTAGAAGGTCTCCACCGCCACGAAGAGGTTGACTGCAGCGGTCCGGGCTTCGGCAAGCGACGCACCACCGGCCAGTTCGAGTTCGAAAATCCACCAGGTCCCTGCCACAAGGAGCGCTGAGACCAGCAGGATCCGGAGGGTGAGGGTCCAGGTCAGGAGTGGGC
>NZ_JAJOMC010000029.1 GCF_021129155.1 Arthrobacter sp. AK04 | reverse complement strand
CCCCCCCCCCCCCCCCCCCCCCCCCCCCCAAATCACAAAAAAACACCCCCGGGGGGGGGCCCCCCCCCCGCGGCCCCGCCCGGGGGGGCCGCCCCGGGCGTCGTGCGTTGCCGCCTTAGCGCCTGCAGGCAGGCACCGGACTGCCTAGGAGCGAAGCCCCGCGAACACGTTCTTGGGACGCTGCATCTCACCGTGCTTGGCGCCCAGGACCACTACCGCGCCGGCGAAAGCCGGGATAACCCACTGCAGCATCTTCAGCTGTTGCTGGGCGGCTTTCAGCTCGTCCGAGGCGTCCGGGCGCGGTTCCGTGGCACCCTCGGCGCCTTCGGCAGCGAGCTTCTCCACCTTTTTGCCCAGGATGCCCGAGTACAGGGTCACTGCAGCGCCCACCACGGTGACCGCGGTCTTGATGACGGTGTCCCTGGCCACGCCTTCCTGCTTGGCGATGCGGCCCTTGTTCTCCCAGGCGATGGCGAGGTCCGCCACCAGGTGCGAGGCGAACGCTGCCGTCTGGAACGGCGCCCACTTCATCCAGCCGGCGCTGGAGAGCCGCGTCCGCTCGGACGGGTCCTTCGCCTCAGCTGCCGCACCGTTCAGGCCGATGGCGCCCATGAGGGATCCGCCGAACCAGGCTGCTGCCGTGAGATCGTGAACTGAACGGGCAATAAGATTTCCTGCCATGGTGTGCATTCCTATCGTTGAGGTGCCTAAGATGCCGCGCCTGCGGACTTCACTTGCCGTGTCCCATCAAGGTCATGGTCCGCCCATGGTAAGCACACTTACTAATGTTACGAAAGCCCGTCTTCCACGGGCGGAACGCGTAATATCGTGGCCATGGGAAACACAGGGACGCTGTTCGGCTGGGCATTTGGTGACCCGGCGCGGGAACAAGAGGACGCATACGTAGGGAACCTGCAGGACGAGGCCCTGGCCAACGCCCGGGAGACCGCCAAGGCCAAAGGGGTGTCCGTCGTGGCGGATTCCCAGGTGTTCACGGTCCTCAGTGCCGATGACTCACTCGTGGAGCTGGACAACGCACCGGGCAAGCTCGTGGTCCGCTGCACCGTACACGTGGAGGGACCGGGTGCTGAAAAGCTGCGCGCCGAAGGGCCGATGAACGGCTGACCGATGTCGGACGGGGACTCCACCATCAGCCAGGCCGCCGACGCCGTCGAGCAGGTATCCAACACCAAGACCCTGGATGTCCTGGCCCGGGCCGGCTTCGCCGTCATGGCCCTGCTGCACATCATCATCGGCGCCATTGCCATCACCGTGGCCTTCGGGCAGCCAGGCGAAGCGGAACCCACGGGCGCCATTGAGCAGCTGGCCGCGAACCCCTGGGGCACGGCGGTCATGTGGTCCTGCGTGCTGGCATGCTTTGGCCTGGGGGTGTGGCAGGCGAGCGAGGCGACCCTGCGGGCCCGCCCGCTGCCGCGGAAGGAGCGGCTCTCCAAGCTCATTTCCTCGGGCTTCCTGGCCATCGCCTACACCAGCGTGGGGCTCAGCTTCGCGGGTTTCGCGGTGGGAATGCGGGGTGACTCCAGCGAAAGCACCCGGGATTTCAGTGCCTCCTTGATGGCCACGCCCGCGGGACTGTGGGCGCTGGTGGCCCTGGGCCTGACAATCATCGGGATTGGGATCTACTTTGTGGCCAAGGGTGTGCGGCGAGGGTTCAAAGAGGAGCTCTTCCACTTTGACGGCACCCGGCGCGGCCGGCTGATCGACACGCTTGGGGTTGCCGGCCACATCGCCAAAGGGATAGCACTGTTCCTCACCGGGCTGCTCTTCGTGATCGCCGCGGCCAAGCACGACGCCGAGGAGTCCACCGGACTGGACGGCAGCCTCAAAGCCCTGCGTGACCACCCCTTCGGGCCGACCCTGCTGGTGGCCATCGGCGCCGGGTTCATCGCCTACGGAATTTTTGCCCTGGTCCGGTCACGGTTCGGCCGGATGTAGTTCCGGCCTGTTTCGGGGTACGGAGGAACCATGACGCATTCCGCAGCCATAGACCAAGCCCCCGGCGTCGGCCCTGCCGCCCCGGGGGATGTAACCCCCGCCGTCACGGAGACGGCAGGCCGCGCCTTCGCCGGACTGTTCCGGATGCTGAAGCTGGCCAGGCCGGACCGGCCCATCCACCCGGAGGGCATCGGCCTGGCAGGACGGCTGACGCGGACCGGCAGTTCCGGGGCAACCAGCGGGGTGGAGTGGCTCGATACTCCGGGCATCGACTCCGTCAAGGCCAGGTTCTCGCGATCGGTGGGGCTGCCCCAGCAGCTTCCGGACATCCTGGGCCTGGCCCTGCGCATCACGCCATCCTCCGGCGGCATCACGGACGTGCTGTTCGCCTCCACCGGCTGGCGGCTTCCCGGAAGGTTCCTGCTCCAGCCGAAGCTCGACGTTGCCAGCGCCACCTTCACAACACTCATGCCGTACCGGGGCGGGAAAGGGCCCGTATTGCTGGGGCTGCGGACCAGCGAGCTGCCGGCGGGGCCGCTGGCCTCCGGGGAATGGGTACTCAACCTCTACTGGGCCAAACCCGCGGGGCCCTGGCGTGAATGCGGCGAACTCCGCCTGCAGGCAGAACCGGAACCGGCGGACACGCCCGTGCGCTTCAATCCCCTCGGGAACCAGGCGCCGGGAGCCCAGACCTACGCGTGGACCCGCCGCCTTAGGGAACGCTCCTACCGCGCGGCGCAGCGGCCCGCACCCGCCGCCGTCGCAAACTCCGCCCCCGCTTCAGCCGCACCCGCCGCTACAGAAAGGAACACCATGTCCACCGTGTCGCAGCTCTTCAACTCCCCCGCCGCCGATGTGTGGAGGGTCATCGCCGACGGATGGCTTTACTCCGGCTGGGTGGTGGGCACCTCCCGGATCCGGGCTGTGGACGACCAATGGCCTGCAGCAGGCTCCCGGCTCCACCACTCCGTGGGCGGCTGGCCGCTGGTGATCGACGACAGCACGCAGGTGACAGCCGTCGAGCCGGGCCGCCGGCTGGAAGTCATCGCCCGCGGCTGGCCCATGGGTGAAGCCAAAGTGGTGATGACGCTGGAAGACCAGGACGGGCAATGCCGGGTCACCATCTCCGAGGACGCCGTCCGCGGACCGGGAAAGATGATGCCTAAGTTCCTGCGCGACCCCCTGATCACTGTCCGGAACCGGGAAACGCTTCGGCGGCTTGAGCTGATGGCCGCAGGCGGGGCCGGGAAGTAGCGCGGCCGGGTTAACGCAGGAAAGCCGGCAGGGGGAATGATCCCACGCTGCCGGCTTTCCTGCCGTCTGGACCCTTGTCCGTTAGACCTGCGCTGCCACGCCGTCGCGGGAGATGTCCACCATGTCCTCGCGCGGCACCACCTTGATGCGCTCACGCTTGACCTCAACGCCGTGCGATCCGCCGGCCTCTGTGGCGGCTGCGCCGAGGGCCAGTTCGTGGGCGTCCAGGGCCAGCCAGCCTTCCCAGCTGGTGAACTGCACGCCGCGGGCGTCCAGGAGCTCGACGACGGCCTCTTCCTGGGGTGCCTGCGCCACGGGAAGGTTTTCGCGGTCCTCCAGCAGGTAGGTCACGGTCTCCAGGGCGTCGCCCTTGGTGTGGCCGATCAGGCCGACGGGTCCCCGCTTGATCCAGCCGGTGGCGTAGATGCCCGGCACGTGGGTGCCGGCGGCGTCCAGGACGCGCCCGCCGTCGTTCGGGATGACTCCCTTGGTGTGGTCGAACTCGATCTCCGGCAGGGCTGAACCGAAGTAGCCAATGGCTCGGTACACGGCCTGGACCGGGTAGTCCACGAACTCCCCGGTGCCGCGGGCGTTGCCCGTGCCGTCCAGCTCGGTGCGCTCAAACCGCATGCCGGCCACCTTGCCCGGCGTCTCGGCGTCGTCATAGATTTCCACCGGGCTGTGCAGGAAGTGCAGGTGCAGGCGGCGGGAAGCCTTCAGCTCGGAGAGGTCCTCGGGCTGCTCGGCGATCCAGTTGGTGAGCGTGCCCACCATGGTCTTGGTCTGGTTGTTGGTCTGGATCTGGCGGTCGGATTCCTCGTCGAACTCGAAGTCCTCCGGGTACAGGATGATGTCCACGTCCTTGGAGTGGGACAGCTCGCGCAGCTCCAGCGGGGTGAACTTGACCTGGGCCGGGCCGCGGCGGCCGAACACGTGGACGTCGGTGACGGGCGAGGCCTTCAGACCGGCGTAGACGTTGTCCGGGATCTCGGAGACCAGCAGGTCATCGGCGTGCTTGGACAGGACGCGGGCCACGTCCAGGGCTACGTTGCCGTTGCCGATCACGGCGATTTCCTTGGCGTCCAGCGGCCATTCGCGGGGCACGTCCGGGTGGCCGTCGTACCAGGAGACGAAGTCCGCGCCGCCGAAGGAGCCTTCCAGCTCGATGCCGGGGATGTTCAGGTCCGCGTCCTTGATGGCGCCGGTGGCGAAGATGACGGCGTCGTAGTGGGTGCGGAGGTCCTCGATGGTGAGGTCGGTGCCGTAGTCCACGTTGCCGAAGAAGCGGATGTCGCCGCGGTCCAGGACCTTGTGCAGGGCATTGACGATGCCCTTGATGCGGGGGTGGTCCGGGGCGACGCCGTAGCGGATCAGGCCGTAGGGTGCCGGGTAGCGGTCAAAGAGGTCGATGCTCACGGTCAGCTCGCCGCTCTTGACGGCTTCGCTCTTGGTGAGGATGTCGGCGGCGTAGACGCCTGCCGGGCCGGAGCCCACGACGGCGACGCGCAGCGGACGTTCGGCAGAACCTACGGTGGTGCTTGATGACACGGCTGTGTTCCTTTTTCTTCGGTCCGGCCCAACTAAGTAGCACTTAATGACGTTTTGAGGGCTCATAACGACATCTGCTGCTACCTGGTTGGGTGGGGGCTAGGTTGTGAGGACTCGGGGCTTGCTGGTGCGGGGGCTGTTCGGGGTGGTGGTGCTGTAGTCAGCGGTTTTGAAGTGCGACGGCGCGAACGGGCTCACGCGCACAACGTCGCCGATGACAATTACTGCGGGATTTGCGACGCCGGCGGCTTCCGCCTGGTCTGCAATGGAACCAAGCGTGCCAATCGTCACGCGCTGGTCCGGCAAATAGCCGTTTTCCACGATACCAACTGGCGTACCGGATGGCAGGCCGGCTTTGCCCAGGGCGGACGCGGATTCGCGCAGTTGGCCAACACCCATCAGCAGGACAATGGTGTGGTCGGCCCGGGCCGGGACTTCTGAGAGTTCCTCGTGTCCGGTGACCACGCTGAAGCCCTTGGCCAGGCCCCGGTGCGTGACGGGAATGCCTGCGGCGGCTGGAACGGAGATCGCAGACGTAACGCCGGAAACCACTTCAACCTCGACGCCGTGCTGCCGGCAGTATTCGGCCTCTTCGCCGCCGCGGCCCAGGACGTACGGGTCTCCGCCTTTCAGCCGGACCACGCGGTGGCCTTTCTGGGCTTCCTCGACGAGGATCCGGTTGATTTCGGCCTGGGGCACGGGGTGGTGGCCGGGGGTCTTGCCCACCTCGATGATGCGGACATCCGGAGCCAGCTCGTTCAGGAGTTCGCGGGGCCCCAGGCGGTCTGCCACCACGACGTCGGCCTGGCCGAGGAGGCGGCGGCCGCGGACGGTGATGAGGCCGGTGTCGCCGGGCCCGCCGCCAACCAGTGCCACGGAACCACGGTGGGCGCGGCGGCGGCGCAGCGGAAGGTCGCCGGTTTCCAGGGCGGTGGCAACGGCGTCGCGGACGGCCATGGCGCGCCGCGGGTCTCCCCCGGCGTTCACGGCGATCTTGACGTCGTCCACTTCGGCAACAGCCGGGGTCCAGGCTGCGGAGGCTTCATGGTCGGAGGCGTTGACGCACCAGACGCGCTGCGCCTCGGCGTCGGACGACACCTGCGCATCCACGGCGGAATCGCCGGTGGCGGTCTGGACGAACCACACGCCGTCAACATCTTCGGAACGGTAGGGGCGCGGCTCCCAGGTGAGGAGGCCGGCGTCGGCCAGTTCCTTGAGCGCGGCGGAGGCAACGGGAGCCACGACGGTGACCCGTGCACCGGCGTCCAGCAGCCCCTTGGCGCGGCGGGCCGCAACGGGGCCGCCGCCCACCACCAGCACGGGGCGGCCAAGGAGGCGCAGCGCCGTGGGGTAGATATCCTGAATTGCCATGAATCAACGGTAGGGCGGCGTCACATATGCCAACAACGGGGCAGCAACACCAGTTCACGTGAGGTAACGCTGCGTCACAAAGCCTGCCGCCCGCCGTCGTGCTCCGTTGCGGGGCACATTGGCGGGCGGCAGGGCCGGATGTGCCGTGATCCCCGGCGTGTCCGTGTCAATGTGCCCCGGTTCGGCTGCCGGCGCTGCCAAGGAAGTGTCCGCGGTCGCGGATAAGCCGCTGCAGGTACGGGCGCAGGACCAGCCGCTCCACCACGCGGCCCAGGAGTCCGAACGGCGCCGTGAACTCCACCCGGTCCGTCATGATGCAGCCGCCGCGGCTGGGCTCGAATTCATGGATGTGGCGGAAGGACCTGAACGGGCCCTTTACCTGCTCGTCCGTGAAGCTCCGGGGGAAGTCGAACGCGGTGACGCGGCTGGTCATGGTGAGGGGAATTCCGAAGTGCCGGGCGCGCCAGGTGACCTCCTGCCCCGCACCGATCAGCCCGGACGTCACCCCGGCTACCGCCCGCTCCCCCGAGCCCTTCTGGGACTCCATATGGGCGTCAACGCTGCGGGCCAGGTCGAACAGCCGCTCCGGGGGCAAGGCTGACGCGGTTCGGCAGACAAAGCTGGTGGTCATGGGGCCAGTCTGCCATCCGGGGGCACTTCAAAGCCGGACGGTCGTGGGGCACTTTGGTCCCGTATCGGCGTCCGGTGGTCGGGTTTGACGGCGTGTCCGTGTCAGAGTGCCCCAGTTGCGCCAGCAAGACGCAGAAAAGCAGAAAGCCCGACGGCGGGAGGTCGCCGTCGGGCTCTGCGTGTTGCGGAAGATGGAGGTGCTTAGCGGGTGCTGCCGGCCAGGAGCCCGCGGCTGCGGAGGAGACGCTTCTCGATGGGCCCGAACACCAGCAGCTCGATCAGGATGCCGACGGCGAGGATCAGCAGGATTGCCGACATCACCACGGCCATGTCGGACAGCTGCCGGCCCTGGTCCAGCAGCGAGCCCAGGCCGAAGCCGATGGTGCCGCCAACCGCGATGATCTCCGCCGCCATGAGGGAACGCCAGGAAAACGCCCAGCCCTGCTTCAGCCCGCCAAGGTACCCGGGAAGGGCGGCGGGAAGGATGATCTGCAGCGCCATCTCCAGCCGGGACGCGCCCAGGACGGTTCCCACGCGGCGGTACTGCGGAGGGATCTGGTCCACGCCGGAGATCAGCCCGTTGATGATGGACGGAATGGCGCCCATGAACACCACGAAGTACACGGTGGCGTCGGTGAGGCCGAACCAGATGATCGCGGCCGGCACCCACGCGACGGAGGGCAGGACCTGGAGGCCGGAAATCAGCGGCCCGAACGCGCGGCGCAGCGGGGCCACCTGGGCCAGCAAAAGGCCAACCGGAGTGGCGATGGCTACCGAGATAACGAAGCCCACCAGCCCGCGCTGCAGTGAGGTCCACACGGACTCCTGCACTTTGCCCTCGCTCCAGAGGACACCCATCTGGCCCAGCACGTCCATGGGGCCGGGGACCTGGTCACGCCGCTTGAACCCGAGCGAGACGTAGAACTGCCAGATCAGCACCAGCACCACCAGGGCGGCGATGGGCAGCAGGATGCGGCTCCAGTCGATGCGGTTCTTGCCGGCGGCGTCGGACTGCAGGGAGTCGAGCCCGGATTCGAGTTCCCGCAGGTCCTCGTTGCCGGCGGAGGTCCGGGTGAGTGCGGCGTGGATGTGCCGGGCTTCCACGGGCTCAACCACCGGATCGGCATCGGCCAGGGGTGTGGGGTTACTTGGCATGGCGGCGGATCTCCTCCCGGAGCCGGGCGGTGATGACCCCGGTCAGCTGGCCGGCGAGTCCGGCGTCGGTTCGGTGTTCCTCGGTGACGGCCCATTCCTGGACCACGCGGCCGGGGCGGGAGGACAGGAGCAGCACGCGCTGGCCCAGCCGCACGGCTTCCCGGACGTTGTGGGTGACGAAGACGATGGTGCGCCCGGTTTCCTTCCAGATCCGCTCCAGCTCGTCGTGCAGCAGGTCGCGGGTGATGGCGTCCAGGGCGGCGAACGGCTCGTCCATGAGCAGCAGCTGGCGGTCCTGCGCGAGCGACCTCGCCAGGGACACGCGCTGGCGCATGCCGCCGGAGAGCTCGTGCGGGCGTTTGTCCCCCGCCGCGCCCAGGTGCACCAGTTCCAGGAGCTCCTGGGCCTTGGCTTTTCGCTCTGCCTTGCCAACGCCGCGGAGTTTCAGGGCCAGTTCGATGTTCTCGCGGGCGGTGAGCCAGGGGAACAGGGCGGCGTCCTGGAACATGAAGGCGGCACCGTCGCTGGGCACTTCCAGGGCGCCCGACGACGGCGGTTCCAGTCCCGCGATGATGTTCAGCAGGGTGGATTTGCCGCAGCCGGAGGCACCGAGGAGGGCAACGAACTCGCCCTTCCCGATGGTGGCGTTGACGTCGTCCAGTACCGGGGCGCCGTCGCCGAAGCGCTTGCCCAGGTGTTCCAGTACGACTGGCATGGTGCCGTCCTTAAGTTGATGGGTGGATCAGTCCTGGCCGAGGCCGGCTGCTGAAATCTTGGTTGCCGAGACTCCGTTGAGCGGGCGGAGGTCGAAGAGTCCCGTGATGTCCGCCTGCTTGGTGGTGCCGGCCTCGACGCCGTCCTCCAGCAGCCGCGGGTAGCTTCCGGCCAGGGGGTCCAGGGTGAAGGTGATGTTGGCCAGGGACCGTGCCAGGACGTCCTCGGCCAGGGCTGCCCCTGCCGATTCCTGCAGGGCGGAGTTGATGACGGTGGCTTTTTCCGCGGCAGGAGCCTCGTTGAGCCAGGCCACCGATTCCGCGTGGCCGGCCAGGAGTGCCTTGACGGTCTCCGGGTGGTCGGCGGCGAACTTCTGGTTGACGATCAGGACGGTGGTGGGGAATTCGCCGGGCTTGCCCGTGCCGGTCCCGTCCCAGAGGTCCTTTTCGTCCACCAGGACCTCCGCTCCGGCCTGGAGCACCAGCCGCGAGGCCCACGGCTCAGGCAGCCACGCGCCGTCGAGCTTTCCGTCCTGGAACAGCTTCAGTGTCTGGGCGTTTTCCGTGGGGTTGATGGCCACGTCGCCGCTGCCGTCAACGTTGGTCCGGTATCCCTCGGACGCAAGCCACGCGCGGAGGGCCACATCCTGGGTGCCGCCGAGCTGCGGGGAAGCCAGCGTCCTGCCTTTGAGGTCCGCGGCGGAGTTGATCTCCGGCCTGACAACCAGCTGCGCACCGCCGGCGGCGGCACCGGCGATGATCCCCACGGACTGGCCCTGGCTCTTGACGAAGGAATTGATGGCCGGGTTGGGGCCGATGTAGGCGGCGTCGATGGCACCGGCGTTCAGCGCTTCGATGGCCGCGGGCCCGGCGTTGAATGTTTCGGTGCTGAGCGCGGTGCTGCCCAGTGCCTCTGCCAGGAAGCCCTGCTTGATGCCCACCAGTGCGGGGGCGTGGGTGACGTTGCCGAAGTACCCCAGTTTGAGCTCAGCGGCGGGCGTGGGTTCAGCGGCCTGCGCCTCCGTGTTGCGTGAAACCGTTGAGGCCACCACGGCGCCGACGGCGATCAGCAGGACCAGCCCGATGGCCAGGGCAGCCTCAATGGCACGCTTGCGCTTGGGTACCGCGCTTTCGCCTGCCACGATGCGGGTCATCCCGGGCTTGGAACTAGTCATTGTTTCACCATAGGGAGTGCCCCAAACCCGTTCAATGACGCGGAAACGGGGGGTCACGCGGGTTCATCTAGCGTCATATTCGGACGCTGTTCGCCGGGGTCGCCGGAACGGTCCCCGCTCGCCGTTCCGCTCCGGTGCCGTGGCACCGTTCCGGCGATCGCGCGGCGTCAGCCAGCCCTTGACCGCTCAGTTTCCCTTGACGTTGACCAGCTGCCGCAGCTTGTGCCGGACGGTGACCAGGTCCGCGGCGTCCTGCATAACGACGTCGATGGGCTTGTAAGCGGCGGGTATCTCATCGATGAACGCCTCCGACGCCCGGAACTCGATCCCCCGCATGGCCTTTTTCAGTTCGTCCAGGGAGAACGTTTTGCGGGCTGCGTTGCGTGAGTATTCCCGGCCCGCCCCGTGCGGCGAGGAGTTCAGGGACGCCACGTTGCCGAGGCCCTCCACCACGTACGACGACGTCCCCATGGACCCCGGGATAAGTCCAGGATCGCCGGGCGCGGCTTTGATGGCGCCCTTGCGGGACACCCAGACGGACTTGCCGTAATGGACCTCCTGCTGGGTGAAGTTGTGGTGGCAGTTGACCCGCTCAAGCTCAGTGACGGGCCCGCCCACCCAGCGGCCGAACTGTGCGCTGACGCGGTCCATCATCTCTTCGCGGTTCAGGAGCGCGAAGTGCTGGGCCCAGCGCAGCTCCGCGATGTACCGGTCGAACTGCGGTGTGCCCTCCTCCAGGTAGGCGAGGTCAGGGTCCGGCAGGTGGATCCGCCTCTTGGTGACCACGTGCTGCGCGACGCCGATGTGGTGCTGGGCGATCTTGTTGCCGATGCCGCGCGAACCGGAGTGCAGGAACAGCCACACGGCGTCCGCCTCGTCGGCGCACACCTCAATGAAGTGGTTGCCCGATCCGAGCGAGCCCAGCTGGAGATCCCACTTCTCAACGTACTGCCCGGGGTTGAAACCTGCTTCCGCGGCCAGTCTCTTCAGCTCCGCGATCCTTGGCTCAGCCGTGGGCAGCACGGTCCTGTTGTTGTGTCCCGCGGACAGTGGAATGGCCCGTTCGATGTCCTCGCGCAGTTTCTTCCGGTCACTGGGCAGGTCCTTTAGGGAGTACTGGGTCCGGACTGCGATCATGCCGCAGCCAATATCAACCCCCACGGCCGCCGGCATGATCGCGTGCAGGGTGGGGATGACCGAGCCCACGGTGGCGCCCTTTCCCAGGTGCGCATCGGGCATCAGGGCAAGGTGCGGATAGATGAACGGCAGCTGCGAGGCCTGGACCGCCTGCTCACGGGTCTTGTCATCCAGGATCGAGGCCCAGTTCAGGAGCTTCGGATTGATCGTTTCCATGCGGTGCCTCCCATGGGACGGCCGGGGACTAACGTGGTTCCTAGGCTAACCCCCGGCGATACAACGGCACCCCAAAGGAGACGCATCATGGTGGACGTCCGGACCGACATCCTCATCAATTGCCCCCGCACAGAGGTGGCAGGCTATGCAGCCAACCCGGACAACGCGCCCAAGTGGTACGTGAACATCCATAAGTCGCAGCGCCTGACCACCGGACCGCTAGGCACTGGCACCAAGGTTGCCTTCACGGCCAGGTTCCTGGGCCGCGAGCTCAACTACACCTATGAGTTTGTTGACTATGTCCCCGGCGAAAGGCTTGTGATGCGGACGGCTCAGGGCCCGTTCCCCATGCAGACCACCTACACCTGGACGGACGACGACGGCGGGACCCGTATGTCGCTCGGCAACACTGGGAGCCCCTCGGGTTTCTCGAAGCTGGCAGGGCTGTTCATGGCACCAATGATCCGCCGGCAAACCCGCAAGGACCTGCAGAAACTCAAATCAGTCCTGGAAAGCTAAGGCCGGACGCCAGCGCGGGCTGGAGCCTACGCCGTCCTGCGGTGCAGGCCCCGCGGCTGCTGCCGCAGGCCCGGCTCCGGCTCGCGCAGCAGGCGCAGGTTGAACCAGCAGAACATGGCGAGCGCGAAGTACAGGCACAGTTCCATCGCCTCGGCATACTCGGAAATAACGAAGGTGGGCTCCGGCCAGATCAGCAGGCGGAAAAGGCGGTAGCCGGCGGCCAGTGCGAAGGCCGGCACCAGGCTCAGCGGCGGGATTAGCAGGCGCCTGGACTTCAGGTTCTCCCACCGTTTTCCCATGGCAGCCCATACCAGCGGGGCACAGGCGCCATAGAGGCTCGCGAGGAGCATGGCCGCCGGGACCAGTTCCTGCACGCCGCGGATATTGTGCACAGTGGTCTCGCCCTGGCGGTTGACCTCGTTCAGGGATTCGGGCGTGGCCCAGCCGAAGATGCGCTGGCCCCAGGAGATCTCCTCACCCGTGAGGAACCAGACCCCCAGTGCCACAACCCCGTAGAGCGCGGCAATGCCCCAGCGTTTGGCCCGGACCAGGTACACCGTGATGAGGGGCAGAAAGATGCTGGCCGCCAGCAGGCAGGCAAACTGGAGCCATTCGATCAGGGAGTCCTCGTTGACCAGCCAGAGGTAGAAGTCCTTGAACGGGAGGGCTGCCGCGGCAACCACGGCGATGATGAAGGGAGTCAGTATGAGCAGCCGCTCATGGCGGGGGGAGATTTTCCAGTCCTCGGAGTCCCGCCGCAGGTGCCCTGCCGCCCGGGTTTTCCACTCTTGGATGGCCGGCATGGTGCCTCCTCAGCTGTTGCGTCCATGTCCCAAAGGAAGCTGGTGCCCCCGCTGACCATTAAGTCTTGGTGTTGCAGCACCCCGCACGAGTAGCGAGTACTTGGATTTGAACAGGACAGCACTGATGGCTGCTGCCGGTACTCACCGCCGGAGACAACAAAACCGCGGCTTGTACGCGAATCCGGACCATCAAGGCCAGGATCTGCGAACAAGCCGCGGTTCAGGAAAAATCAGATGCTGTAGCGCTCGTCCTCATGGTCGCCCGGGTGGTCCTTTACCAGTCCGGCAGCAAGGGTGTTGCCATCCAGCGGGTCGATCACCAGGAACGCGCCGGTACGGCGGTGGTGCAAGTAGTTCTCGAGCGGCAGCGGCGCGGCGAGCCGGAGCTGCGCGTGGCCGATGTCGTTGAGTTCCAGGTTGGAGGCGGGCTCCAGCTTGAAGGACGCGAGGTCCAGCTTGCCGGACACGTTGCGGACCAGTGCCTGCACGGTTCGGGTGCCGTGCTTGACCAGCACCTTCTGGCCCTCGCGCAGCGGCTTCGGGGACAGCCAGCACAGTGCTGCGTACAGGTCGGCGGAGGCTTCGCGGACGGTGCCGGCGGCGGCGATGGTGTCACCGCGGGCGACGTCGAACTCCTCCGCCAGGCGAATCGCCACGGACTGCGGCGCGGCGGCTTCCTCCAGCGAGGCGCCGGCGAAGTCGATGCCCACCACAGTGGTGGTGCGGGGGTCCTGGCCGGGCGTCAGGACGGAGACCTTGTCCCCCACCTTGACCGAACCTTCGGTGATCTGGCCGGCATACGCACGGTAGTCGCGGTAGGCCTCCACGTCCAGGCCGGCGGCCACGGCGTCGGGGGCCAGGGCACCCTGCGGCCGGATGACCAGCTGCACCGGGAAGCGGAAGCTCTCCAGGTGGCTTTCCAGCTCATCGGCGGCCGGCAGGGTTTCGAGGACCTCGAGCAGCGCCGGGCCGGTGTACCAGGGGGTGCGCTCGGAGCGGTCCACCACGTTGTCGCCGTCGAGCGCGGACACGGGAACCACCAGCAGGTCCGTAATTCCGTCCGAGCCGAGGCCCAGCTCGCGGCCCACCTGCTGCACGTCCGCCTCGATGTCACGGAACACGGACTCGCTGAAGTCCACCAGGTCGATCTTGTTCACGGCCACAATGACGTGCGCCACGCGCAGCAACTGAAGCACGGACAGGTGCCGCCGGGTCTGCTCCAGGACACCCTTGCGGGCGTCAATGAGTACGACGACGGCATCCGCGGTGGACGCGCCTGTCACCGTGTTCTTGGTGTACTGCACGTGCCCGGGGCAGTCGGCCAGGATGAAGCTGCGCCGGTCAGTGGCGAAGTAACGGTAGGCCACGTCGATGGTGATGCCCTGTTCGCGCTCGGCACGCAGGCCGTCGGTCAGCAGGGCCAGGTCGATGCCGCCTTTTTCCCCGCCGAAGCCGCGGTCCGCTGAGGTGCGGGCAACGGCGTCGAGGGTGTCAGCCAGGATGGCCTTGGAATCGTGCAGGAGGCGGCCCACCAAAGTGGACTTGCCGTCGTCGACCGAGCCTGCGGTGGCGAAGCGGAACAAAGTGGTGGGCAGGCCTTCGGTGAGTGAGCCTGTCGAAATCTCGGAAATCGTGCTCATTTAGAAATACCCGTCCTTCTTGCGGTCTTCCATGGCGGCCTCGGAGATGCGGTCATCTGCCCGGGTGGCGCCACGTTCGGTCAGGGTGGAGGCAGCAACTTCGACCACAACGTCGGCCACCGTGTACGCGTCCGACTCCACGGCGCCGGTGCAGGACATGTCCCCCACGGTGCGGTAACGGACGGTCTTGGTAATGACATCCTCGTGCGGCAGCGGCTGGGAGACCTCGCCCACTGCGCGCCACATGCCGTCGCGGGCGAAGACCTCGCGCTCGTGGGCGTAGTACAGGCCGGGCAGCTCAATGTTCTCGCGCTCGATGTAGCGCCAGATGTCCAGCTCGGTCCAGTTGCTGATAGGGAACGCGCGGACGTGCTGGCCCACGGTGTGGCGGCCGTTGTAAAGGTTCCACAGCTCGGGGCGCTGGTTGCGCGGGTCCCACTGGCCGAACTCGTCGCGGAGGCTCAGGATACGCTCCTTGGCGCGGGCCTTGTCCTCGTCGCGGCGGCCGCCGCCGAACACGGCGTCGAACTTGTTCTGCTGGATGGCGTCCAGCAGCGGAACCGTCTGCAGCGGGTTGCGGGTGCCGTCGGCGCGCTCAGCGAGCTCGCCGCGGTCAATGAACTCCTGCACGGAGCCCACCACGAGCTTCAGGTTCAGGCGCTCAACAGTGCGGTCGCGGAAGTCGATGACCTCGGGGAAGTTGTGGCCGGTGTCCACGTGCAGCACCGGGAACGGAACCTTGCCCGGCCAGAAGGCCTTGGTGGCCAGGTGCAGCATCACCACGGAGTCCTTGCCGCCGGAGAACAGCAGCGCGGGCTTCTCGAACTCGGCAACAACCTCGCGGATGATGTGGATCGCCTCGGACTCGAGGGTGTCCAGGCTGGAGAGGCGCGTGGAAACGGCAGCTTCAGTCACCTGGGTGGTCTCCTCGGTTAAGTAAGTGCTCATACGTGTAGTCCGCATTCTGTCTTGTCGGTCCCTGCCCAGCGGCCGGCGCGGGGGTCGTCGCCCGGCGCCACCTTCCGGGTGCAGGGCTGGCAGCCAATGGAGGGGTAACCCTGGGAAAGCAGCGGGTTGACGGGCAGCAGGTTGTCGTCCGAGTACTGGACCAGCTGGTCGAACGTCCACGCGGCCACCGGGTTCACCTTGACCAGGCCGTTGGCATCGTCCCAGGTGACCAGCGGGGTGTTGGTCCGGGTGGGGGCTTCATCGCGGCGGACGCCGGTGAACCACAGTTCGTAGCCGGACAGGGTGCGGCGCAGCGGGGCCACCTTGCGGAGGGCGCAGCACTGGGCGGCGTCGCGGGCGAACAGGTCCTTGCCCAGGAGCCGGTCCTGCTGTTCCACGGTGTTCTCCGGAAGCACGTCCACCACGTTGACGCGGAGGTTCGCGGCCACCTCGTCGCGCGTGGCGTAGGTTTCCGGGAAGTGGTAGCCGGTCTCCAGGAACAGGACGTCGACGCCGGGCATTTGGTCCGCGACCAGCGCGGGCAGGACGGCGTCGGCCATGGAGCAGGCGACGGCGACGGCGGGCAGTTCGAAGTTGCGCTCCACCCAGGCGATGACATCGCGGGCGGGGGCGTCCCAGCCGAGCTCTGCCGCGCCGGCTTCGGCGATGGCCTTCAGCTCTTCGTGGGAGCGGAGCTTGGGAGCGGCGGCTGCCACGGTGGCCTCAACCTGCGCGGCGGCCTCAGCTGGTGCAACCACCGGGTTGATGCCGGCTGCGTGCTTGGGCCCACGGCCACCGGGGCCCCCGGCCGAGCTTGCGAGGTTGGGGAGTGGCTGGGGATTCACTGGAGTGCCTCCTCGTCCGCTGCGTGGGCCCACTCGGCGAAGGTCTGGCCCGCGGCGCGCTGGGCCACGAAGGTGCGGACAACGCGCTCCACGTAGTCGGGCAGGTCATCGACGTACACCTTGAGGCCGCGGACGGTGCGTCCCAGGCCTGCTTCCTCGCGCTCGTTGGAAGCCAGCCCGCCGCCCAGGTGGACCTGGAAACCCGGGGAGGGGTCGCCGTCGGGCGTTGGAAGCATCATGCCCTTGAGGCCGATGTCCGCGGTCTGGATGCGGGCGCAGGAGTTGGGGCAGCCGTTGATGTGCAGGGACAGCGCGTGCGGCAGCTCGCCGGACGCGGCGAGGTCGGCCAGGCGGCGCTCCAGCTCGGCAACTGCGGTGGCGGCCGTGTACTTGGTCTCCACGATGGCCAGCTTGCAGTACTCGATGCCGGTGCAGGCGATGGTGCCGCGGCGGAACACGGACGGGCGGGCGGACAGGCCCAGCGCGTCCAGCTCTGCCACGAGGGGCTCCACCTGGTCCTTCTCGACGTCGAGGACGACGAGCTTCTGGTGCGGGGTGGTGCGCAGCCGGTAGGAGCCTCGGGCCTCGAGGGTGTCGGCGAGCTTGACCAGCGCGGCGCCGGAGAGGCGGCCGGCCAGCGGGGTGGCGCCAATGAAGAACTTCCCGTCCTTCTGTTCGTGCACGCCGATGTGGTCACCGGGGGTGGTGGGCTTGGGTGCGGCCGGACCGTCAGCCAGCTTGTAGCCCAGGTATTCGTCCTCCAGGATCTGGCGGAACTTCTCCGGACCCCAGTCCGCCATCAGGAACTTAAGGCGGGCCTTGGTGCGCATGCGCCGGTAGCCGTAGTCACGGAAGATGCTGGTGACGCCGAGCCACACATCCGCGGCCTGCTCCGGGGTCACGAACGCACCCAGGCGCTTGCCGAGCATCGGGTTGGTGGACAGCGCACCGCCGGCCCAGAGGTCGTAGCCGACGCCGAGTTCGGGGTGGCGGACACCCACCAGTGCGAAGTCGTTGATCTCGTGGACCACGTCCTGGCTGGGGTGGCCGGTGATCGCGGTCTTGTACTTGCGCGGCAGGTTGGACAGCAGCGGGTTGCCGATGAACCGCTCCCCCAGCTCCTCGATGAGCGGGGTGGGGTCGATGATCTCGTCCTTGGCGATGCCGGCCACGGGCGAACCCAGGATCACGCGGGGAACGTCGCCGCAGGCCTCGGTGGTGGACAGGCCAACACCCTCCAGGCGGGTCCAGATCTCGGGGATGTCCTCCACGCGGATCCAGTGCAGCTGGATGTTCTGCCGGTCCGTGAGATCGGCGGAATCCCGGGCGAAGTCCACGGAAATCTGGCCGATGACGCGCAGCTGCTCGGTGGTGAGGGCGCCGCCGTCGATCCGGACCCGGAGCATGAAGTACTTGTCCTCGAGCTCGTGCGGCTCAAGCGTTGCGGTCTTGCCGCCGTCGATCCCGGGCTTGCGCTGGGTGTAGAGGCCCCACCAGCGGAACCGGCCGTGCAGGTCCTGGCCGGGGATGGCGTCGAAGCCTTCCTTGGAGTAGATGGTCTCGATACGCTCGCGCACGTTCAGGCCGTCGTCTTCCTGTTTCCAGGTTTCGTTGGCGTTCAGGGGCGTTTTGCCGTCCACTTTCCACTGCCCGTGCGGCTTCGCGGCGGGACGGGACGGGCGGGCCGGGCGCTTCGCGGCAGCGGAATCCGCCGGCGCTCCGGCTAGAGCTGTATCAGTCATGCATCGACTGTAGGTCCCGCCCGAAGAGCGTCACAAAGGCCCGGAAACGCTAAGTCACCTAGGGAAATATTTCGTCACGAAACGCCGGACAGCCTTGAACAAGCCACCCTGCTGTGCATTTGTGGCCGGTTCCGCGGGGGCCTTTTGGGGGGCCTGTGCTGTTGTTTCAGCTGGCGCGTGGGCGGCCGCTTGACGGGCTTTTTCGACGGCGGCGTCATACCTGTCCAGCGCGATCTCGGCCATTACCGGGGACGGCAGCAGGGGTTCGGTCACGACGTCGGCCCCGGCCTTGGCGAGCTGGTCGTGGAAGAAGCCCGGCGCCAGGAGGTAGGAGGCAATCACCACGCGCCCGCCGACGTCGACCGCTCCTGCGGACTCACCCGCCCCGGCACCGCCTTCCAGCTCCTCGCGAAGCATCGCGACGGCGTCGGGCACGGAAGGCTTTGCGGAGGCACCGTAGGCGGCCACTATCCGGTTGGACCGCAGCTCCCGGAGCTGGCCCAGCAGTTCCTCGACGCTGATGGCGGCGTTGGGGTTGGAGGAGCCCGCCGCGGCCAGGACGATCACGTCGTTGTCCGTCACGCCGGCCTCGCGCAGCCGCTGGTCGAGCAGCGCGGCCAGGCGCGGATCAGGCCCCAGCGGCGCGGCCGCGGCACTGCCCGGCCGGCTCTTCACCGCCCGCGCGATGTCCACTTTCACGTGGTAGCCCACGCTGAGCAGCAGCGGAACCACGACGGCGGCCTCCCCCTCGGGCAGGCCAGCCACCACGTCCACCAGGTCCGGCTGCTGGACGTCCACATAGGCCTCGCGGACGTCCAGTCCGGGGCGCAGTCCGGCGATGGCGGCGCGCAGGGCGTTGACCTCCGCGGCTCCCTGTGTGCTGGACGTCCCATGGGCGCAGGCGATCATGATGGGGCTGTTCATACCGGCTAGCGTAACGTTGGAGCCGCCCTGTCCGCCCTCTTTTGAATTGCCGGGACGCTCCATGACATTCGCCTTTGACAACTCGCCGGTGTGGCTGGATCTGCTGGGCGTCTTCTTCTTTGCGGTGTCGGGATCCCTGCTGGCGGCGCGGAAGCACATCGATATTGTGGGCTCCCTGCTGCTGGCTTCCCTGGTGGGACTCGGCGGCGGCGTAATCCGGGACATCATCCTGAACAGCGGGCCGCCCGCGGCCTTCACCAATCCGGCCTACCTGGTGCCGCCAGTGCTGGCCACCGCCCTGGTGTACTTCCTGTTTCCCAGCGTGCAGCGGTACACCTCGCTGCTGACCCTGTTCGACGCCGGCGGCCTTGCACTCTTCTGCATGACCGGCACCCTCAAGGCACTGGCCGCCGGAATGAACCCGGTGGCGTCGGTGCTGCTGGGGGTCACGACGGCGGTGGGCGGCGGGCTGCTGCGCGACATCACTGCCAACGAGGTTCCCGAGCTTTTCAACCCCAAGGACATCTACGCGCTGCCGGCTTTCGTGGGGGCGGCCATGACCGCCGGGCTATGGGTCCTGGGCGTCTTCAACGTCCTGACGGGATCGGCCGTCGCGGCCGTGGTTTTCACTTTCCGCATCCTGGCATGGCGGCGCTCCTGGCAGGCGCCGCTGGCCGTCCACGGGTGGCACCGGCGGGCCAGCGACTCCGGGGTTTGAAGCTGTTCCCGCGGTGCTCCGCTGTCACTTTGCAGGGGCCGGGATTGGCTAGGATATGAAGCATGACTGACATGTTCCTCGAGAAATTCCGTGCGCTTGTTCCGAAGTATCTCGAAGACGAATGGCAGGCAGAAGACGGGCTCACCCCCGAGGAGCTGGACAAGGCCCTGGCCGACCACCAGTTCCAGATCCCCCTGGTCCTCCGCGAGTTCTACCTTGCCGTCGGTGGCTGCGAGGACCTGATGGAGGCGTACCACTACTTCTGGGATCCCGATGAGCTCGAGGTCGACGACGAAGGCTTCCTGATGTTCCTTGAGGACGAGGAAGAGGAATACACCTGGGGCTTCCGGGTGGGCGACCTCAGCGTCCCGGACCCCATCGTGTACCGGCGCAACAACGCCCGCGGCCAGTGGAAGTCCGAGGAAGGCACGTTCTCGGAGTTCGTGTTCGACATGTTCGAGTGGGCCTTCGAGGACGACGACAACTAGGGCCTTCCGGCTTCCGCAGTTGGTTTGGAGTTCCTGCCCGGCGCTCCTGGGGCACTTTGACACGGACACGCCGTCATCCGGGCCTGCAATACCGCTGCCGCAGCTCAAAGTGCCTCACGACGGCGGGACCCACCTGGCGCTGAAGGCCCCCTGCCTGCTCTGCTCAAGCACTCCCAGCACCTGGGCCACCATCCGCTCGGGATTGTGGACCACCTCAACATAGCCAAACCTCAGGCAGAGGTATCCGCCAACCACGGTCGCATTGTTGCGCACCCTGTCCTTTTTGACCTGCTTTGCCTCCAAATGGGTGGCCCCGTCGGTTTCCACCACAAGGCAATCCTCAATCAGGAAGTCCACCTCCCCCACGCCCTGGAGCTCCACGTGCCTGCGAACATGGAGGCCCGCCATTCGGAAGTGGTAGTTGGCCAATACCTCCAGGACTGAATCCGCCCGGGGAATCACGTAATCCAGGACTGACCGGGCACGGGCGTTGCGGTTTCCGGGAAGTTTGCGGCGCAGGAAACCGACTGTCACATCTCCCCGCTGCGCTGCACACTGAACCATGACCAGGGCTTCCAGCTCGGGCAGGCAGCGCAGGGCATGGATGAGTACGTCCGCCAGTCCCGCCACCGGCAGCCAGGGGTGGACAGCATGTTGGATCCGGCCGTGGGTTATGGTTCCCGGCACTGTTTTCTTGTGCCCGGGGCTCAAGTGGACCGGGCCGGCATTATCCAAAGTCCACAGCTGGTAGGCGGAGGCGGCGGACAAACAGGTCAGGAGTGCATTGTGCTGCAGCGCCAAACCCAGCACGCCGGCGTCTTGCGGCAGGGCATAGACACCCCGCCGGATCCTGGCGATGTGGCCTGCTATGAGGGCCCTGTCCACGCATGTTCTGGAGAATCCGGCCCAGTGGAGTGCAGCAGTTCGGGCCACACCTCCCCGCTGGCGGAGATATGTCTGAATGTCCATGGCACTACGGTGACGCGGCTCTACTGCAAGCGACAGTTCCAGGCAGCGCCATGTGGACAACCGTCGCGGGGCACTTCGACACAGACTCGCCGCGAGTTCAGTCCTTCCGCAGGGATCGGGCTTCAATGTGCCCCACGCTGGCAGGAAAGCACGGCGGAAAACCTGTGACAACGGAGGTAACAACCCACTTGCGCAATATGACAAAGCTGTCATAGACTGTTCACGGATCCGCTAAACGCCTCCGGCGGGTCTGATGCGAACGGAGAGATAGCCTCGGTTCAAAGCAACGTATGACTCGTATCGTTGCTGCGGACCGGGGCTATCCCGTTTTAACGCGACCCATCGACTGCTCCACACCGGTCGTTTTGGCGGGTCAAAAGGGCAGGTACGGAGCAATGGACGCAAAGAAGAAGCCCGGCCCCTTCACGGAACCGGGCTTTCATGAAAACTTGTCTAGCTGGCGCGGTCCACCACAGCCAACGCGAAGCTGGACAGGGAGTCCTTGACCACGCCTTCGGGAAGCGGTGCCAGGGCGTCGATCGCCTCGTTGGCCCACTGGCGTGCCACCACCCAGGACTCGGCGGTAACGGGATGCTCGCGCAGGCCGGCCACCGCCTCCGCAAGGGCCTCGTCCGAGGTGAGATCGCCGTCAATGAGCCGGAGAAGTTCGACGGCGGACTGGTCACCGTCCGCAGCGGCACGGCGCAGGAGCAGCACCGGCAGGGTGGGAACCCCTTCGCGCAGGTCCGTGCCCGGTGACTTGCCGGACTTGACCTTGATGCCCGTGACATCGATGACGTCGTCGGCAAGCTGGAAAGCAACACCAACCTTCTCGCCGTACTCCACCAGCACATCCTCATAGGCCTCATCGGCGCCGGAGAAGATGGCACCGAGCTGGCCGGACGCGGCTACGAGTGAACCGGTCTTGTCCGCGATCACCGACAGGTAGTGCTCCACGGGATCCTCGTCCGGACGCGGCCCCACGGTTTCGTGCAGCTGGCCCAGGCACAGCCGCTCGAAAGTACGGGCCTGAATGCCGAGCGCCCGGGAACCGAGTTCGGATACCAGGATTGAGGCGCGGGCGAAAATCAGGTCGCCGGTGAGGACCGCCACGGAGTTGCCCCAGACCTCGTGGGCGGTGGGTGCACCGCGGCGGAACGGGGCCGAGTCCATGACGTCATCGTGATAGAGGGTGGCGAGGTGCGTCAGTTCCACCACGACGGCGGCCTGCACCACGGCAGGCAGCGATGCGTCGCCGAGGTGTGCACACAGCAGGGTCAGCAGCGGACGGATGCGCTTGCCGCCGGCTTCCACCAGATGGCGCGACGTGGCGTCAGCAAGCGGATCGGAGTTGGCGATGGCTTCGCGGAGCTTCTTCTCCACCTTGGCCAGGTTGTTGGTGATGGCCGGCCCCAGCTCAGCGTCCCCGGCGATGGCGGCGAAACCGGCAGGCAGCTGGAGGCCGGTGGCAATGGCGGTGGTATTGAGGCTGGGTTCGGAGTCCGGCAGGCCGTGTCCGGCGTGCGTCCAGCTGTGGTCTGCGGGGTTGGTCACGGGTTAACCCTAACTTTTTGTTGCGGATACCGCTGATTCGGGGCCGGCAGCGTATTGGATGTGGCCGGAACCAGCGATTCCAGTACGCGGATCACCCGGTCCTCAAAGCCCTTCGCGGACGGGTCCGTGAGGTTGGCCAGGAGCCGGACCACGAACCGCATCAGCACCGGGATGGGCATACCGGTCCGGAGTGCGAGCTTCATGACCGCAGGCTTGCCAATCAGCGCGGCGAACGCCCGGCCCAGGGTGAAGTGGGAGCCCCACTGGTCCCGCACATGGTCCGCGTACCGCGAAAGGTGCGCATCGGCGTCGTACGTTCCGCCCGCTGCCGACGAGCGCGAGGAGGCGTCAATGATGAACTCCGCGGCAAACCTGGCGGACTCCATGGCGTAGGAGATGCCCTCGCCGTTGAACGGGGACACCATGCCGCCGGCGTCGCCCAGCAGCAGCAGCCCGGGCGAGTAGTGCGGCGTGCGGTTGAAGCCCATGGGCAGCGCGGCGCCGCGGATCTCGCCCACCTGGTTCTCCGGAGTGAAGCCCCACTCTGCGGGCATGCCGGCTGTCCATTCGCGCAGGACCTGCTTGTAGTCGAGCTTGCCGAATTCCTTGGACGAGTTCAGGATGCCCAGGCCCACGTTGGAGGTGCCGTCCCCCACGCCGAACACCCAGCCGTAGCCGGGCAGCAGTTTGCCGTCGCGGCCGGGGAGCTCCAGCCAGCCTTCCATCCAGTCGTCGTCCGTGCGGGGGGAGGTGAAGTAGGTGCGCACGGCCACGCCCAGGGGGCGGTCGTCGCGTTTATGCATTCCCAGGGATACAGCGGTGCGGGTGGAGTTGCCGTCGGCGGCGAGGACGACGTCGGCACTGAACTCTCGCGCCTCCCCCGTCTTGCGCCCGGACTCGTCAAGGATCGCTGCGCGGACGCCGGTGACTCGGCCGGCGTCGTTACGGATGGCCTCGGTGACGCTGTGCCGCTCAAGGATGGCAGCACCCGCGGACTGGGCGTGGCGGGCCAGCTCCTCGTCGAAACCAAGCCGGGTACGGATCAGCCCGTACTGGGGAAAGTCCGACACCTCGGGCCACGGCAGCTCGATGGTGCGCCCGCCGGCTATCAGGCGCAGGCCCTTGTTCCGCCGCCAGCCTTCGCCCTCGGGGTGCGGCAGGCCAAGCTTCTGGATTTCCCGGACCGCGCGGGGTGTCAGGCCGTCGCCGCAGACCTTTTCGCGCGGGAAGCTCGTTTTCTCCAGGACGGTGACGTCCAGGCCTGCCCTGGCAAGGTAGTACGCAGCGGTGGAACCGGCCGGCCCTGCGCCGACTATCAGTACTTTCACAGGTCAGCGGGTGATGTTGCGGCGCAGCTTGGCCACGGGGCCCTTGTGCGCGGCGATGGCGGCAGCAGCATTGTCCGGCGTTGATTCTGCGGCTTTGAACGCGCGGTGCACGGCAACGATTCCGCCGGTGAGGTTGCGGTAGGTGACCTTCTCCCACCCGGATTCCTGCAGCCAGGCGGCCAGGTGGTCCTGGTCCGGCCACGCGCGGATGGACTCGGCCAGGTAGACGTACGCGTCCGGGTTGGATGCGACCTTGGTGGCAATGGCCGGCAGCGCCCGCATGAGGTATTCGGTGTACATGGTGCGCCAGAGCGGCACCACCGGCTGGGAGAACTCGGCAATAACCAGCCGGCCCCCGGGCTTGGTGACGCGAAGCATCTCCAGCAGCGCCTTCTTGGGCTCGTTGACGTTGCGCAGGCCGAAGGAGATGGTGGTGGCGTCAAAGGAGTTGTCCGCGAACGGCAGGTTGGTGGCATCGCCGGCAACAAAATTGATGTCCGGGCGGCGGCGCTTGCCCACCTTGAGCATTCCGAGGGAAAAGTCGCAGGCCACAACGTCTATGCCCGCATCGGCATACGGCTCGCTGGAGGTACCGGTGCCTGCCGCCAGGTCCAGCACGCGCTGGCCCTTGGTGACTTCCATGGCTTCCACCACAACCTTGCGCCAGCGGCGCGTCTGTCCCATCGACAGGACATCATTGACGACGTCGTATTTCGGTGCGACATCGTCAAACATGGTGGCTACTTCGTCCGGACGCTTATCCAAGGATGCTCGGTTCACCATGTCATTGTCTCAAATGTTCCCGGCGGTGCTGACCAGCAGCGATTTGTCCCGTTCCGGCTCCGCCCCGGGCCGGGGAAGGCCATCGGGTACGCCGGAGTAGTGTTGTCTCATCATGACGAGCACGTTCCGCACCCTGACAGTCCCCCTGGATGGAAAAGATTTCCCCGGGGGGCTTCCTGCGTTTTTGGTCCGGGACGATGTCCTCTGCTGGACCCGGAGGGAAGCCGGCCTGGCGGGCTTCGGTGAGATTGCGCGTTTCACTGCCACCGGTCCGGAGCGTTTCCTCGAGGCGGACATCTGGTGGCGGCACCTTGTCCTTGAGGCCGACGTCGCCGATTCCGTTGAGCTCCCCGGCACCGGCCCCGTGGCTTTTGGCTCTTTCGCGTTTTCCAAGACCTCCGCCCACGAGTCCCGGCTGATCGTGCCGGAGATCGTGGTGGGCGTGCGGGACGGGCAGGTCTGGCTGACACAGTTGACGTTCGACGACGGCCCCTTGAGCGAGGACACGGCAGTCGCCGCACTGGACCGCTGGCTCCGGAGCACTGCGGTTCCGGCGGCAGAGCCTTCAGTAAGTACGACGGCGGCAGCGGACCCTGCCGGGGACGGCACCTTGGCTGCCGTCCCGGCCAAGGCGGGTGGCGCCGTCGTACGTCCCCTCCCCCTTGCCGCCGGGGCAACCCTGCATACCGGCTCACTGAGCGAAGAAGCCTGGATGGCGGCCGTGGACGCGGGCGTGGCCGAGATCCGGACCGGGGCGCTCGAGAAACTGGTGCTGGCCCGCGACGTGGTGGCCACCATCCCGACGGGGGTGCACGCGGCCACGGTGCTGCGCGAACTGGCCGCGCGCTACCGCGAGTGCTGGACCTACGGGGTGGACGGACTGGTGGGGGCCACGCCTGAAATGCTGATCCAGGTGGAAGGACGCACGGCCCAGGCGCGGGTGCTGGCTGGAACATTGGACCGCCGGGACGCGCACGGCGAGGACGGCCTCCCAATGGATTACGCCACCCGGGTGCTGGCCGGCTCGGAAAAGCAGCGTCACGAGCACGAAATCGCCATCCAGTCACTGACCACCCAGCTGGCGCCGTTCTCCGAAGCGATGAATGCGCATGACGAGCCTTTTATCCTGGAGCTGCCCAACGTGTGGCACCTGGCATCGGACGTTAAGGCCGAGCTGGCCGAGGTCGAGGGCCACGTTCCCACTTGCCTGGCACTCATCAACGCGCTGCACCCCACGGCCGCGGTCTGTGGAACACCCACGAAGGTTGCCGGTGCACTGATCCGGAAGCTGGAGCACCTGGACCGTGGGCCCTATGCGGGTCCCGTGGGCTGGCTGGATGCAGCGGGCAACGGCGAGTGGGGCATCGCCCTCCGGGGAGCTGTCATTGAGTCTTCGGACACGGTCCGGTTGTATGCCGGCTGCGGAATAGTGGACGGCTCGCAGCCCGAAGCCGAGCTGGCGGAGACGTGGGCCAAGTTCCGCCCGATGCTGGAGTCGCTGGGCATCGCCAACTAGGTAGCAGCTGATGCCGTTTTGAAGCTCCAAAAGAGCATCTGCTGCTACCTTGTTGGGCACCAGTCCGGGATGGGAGACAACGCCTGCGCCTGCGGGCTTGCTTTCGCCTGTGTTTTAGTTATCCAATAGTGAAACTTAGTTTCCTGTGATGCACATCTCATAATCGGCGCTACACTATGAACCGATTTAGTACCGCATACTCCCCGCAACAAAAGGTAAGAAAACATGCAGCTCAAGTCCCTGGCTACGGCCAAAATGACCGCCAAGGCAGCAGCAGTCTTCGCCGCCGGCGCCCTCACCCTCACGGCGTGCGGCGGCAGTTCCACCCCTGCAGCCTCCGAGGGCGGCATCCAGCTCATCAACGCCGGCAAGCTCACGGTCTGCTCGGACATCCCCTACGAGCCGTTCGAGTTCGAGAAGGACGGCGAGACCGTCGGCTTCGACGTGGACATCGCCAAGGAGCTCGCCAAGGACTTCGGTGCCGAACTGAGCATCGTGGACAGTTCCTTCGAGGCAATCGAGACCGGCACCGCACTGACCCAGTGCGACCTGGGCATCTCCTCGATCTCCATCACCGACACCCGCAAGTCCGTCATGGACTTCTCCACCCCGTACCTCGATGACGACCTGGCCCTGGTGGCCAGCGAGGACTCCGGCATCAGCGGCCTGGATGACGCCAAGGGCAAGAAGGTTGGCGTGCAGCAGGCCACCACCGGCGCCGACTACGCCCAGGAGCAGGGCCTCGACGCGCAGCAGTTCGAGGACACGGGCCTCCTGGTACAGGCTCTTGAGGCCGGCACCATCGACGCCGCCCTGGGCAACCAGTCAGTGCTGGGCTACGCCATCAAGGACCAGCCCAAGTTCAAGAGTGTTGAGGAGTTCGCCACCGGCGAGCAGCTGGGCATCTCCATCAAGAAGGGCAACACCGCCATGGCGGAGAAGGTCAACGGCACGCTCAAGCGCCTGACCGATGACGGCTCCCTGGAGAAGTTCAAGACCACCTGGTTCGGCGAGACCGCCAAGTAGCCAACCACCGCCAAGTAGTCGCCGTGCAGGCCTGGAGCTCCCCCGCCCCGGCCGTGTCACGGCCCTGAGAACTACGCAGCCGGGGCCCCGGACGAGCTGTACCGCAGTCCGTCCGGGGCCTCTGCCACGCACAACGAATGTGAGCAACCCATGGCAATGACCGCACGTCAGCGAGCCAGAGTAAGCCTGTATGTCCAGGCGGGAATCTTCGTGGTGGCCATCGCCGCGCTGATCCTGGCCACCGACTGGGAGACCATCGGCAACAGCGTCTTCAACTTCGGCAAGATCGGGCCCATGTTCCCGGGCATCTTCGTCACCGGGCTGACGAACACCCTGATCTACACGTTCCTCGGCTTCATCGTGGGCCTCTCCGGCGGCCTGCTGCTGGCCCTTATGAAGCTCTCCAGCTTCCCCCTGTACCGCTGGATCGCCTCCGGCTACATCGAGTTCTTCCGCGGGATCCCGGCGCTGCTGGTGTTCATCGCCTTCGGCTACGGCGTGCCGCTGGCCTTCGGCGTTTCCTGGAACATCACCGTGATCGTCATGGTTTCGCTGGGCATGGTGGCCTCGGCCTACATCGCCGAAACCCTCCGCGCAGGCCTGCAGGCCGTGCCGAAGGGCCAGCTGGAAGCCGCCCGTTCGCTGGGCATGCCGCAGTGGCGGGCCATGATCACCATCGTCATCCCGCAGGCCTTCAAGATCGTGCTGCCGCCGCTGACCAACGAGGTCATCCTGCTGACCAAGGATTCCTCGCTGATCTACGTCCTGGGCCTCACCGCCTCGCAGTACGAGCTCACCAAGTTCGGCCGCGACGGCATTTCCAGCCTCGGCGCAGGCCTTACGCCGCTTCTGGTCGCAGGTGCCTTCTACCTGGTGATCACCATCCCCCTGAGCTTCCTGGCCCGGAAGTTCGAAAGCCGCACCGCGCGGAACAATCGATAGGCAGGGAAGACTATGAACGACGTCGTAAATTCCTCCGGCAGCACCAGCACCATCCAAGCGGCCGGCGTAGCCATCAAGGACCTGCGCAAGTCCTACGGTTCCAACGAGGTCCTCAAGGGCATCAGCCTGGACGTGGCCCCCGGCGAAGTGGTGTGCCTGATCGGGCCTTCCGGTTCCGGCAAGTCCACCCTGCTGCGCTGCGTCAACCTGCTGGAGCAGCCCAACGAGGGCAGCATCCATGTGGGCGGCTTCGAGGCCACGGACCCCGATGTGGACATCGACAAGATGCGCCGCAAGGTGGGCATGGTGTTCCAGCAGTTCAACCTGTTCCCGCACCTGGACGCCAAGCGCAACTGCTCCATCGCCCAGACCAAGGTCCTCAAGCGTTCGCAGGCCGAGGCGGACAAGGTGTCCATGCACAACCTGGAGCGCGTGGGCCTCGGGCACCTCGCGGACCGTTTCCCGGACCAGCTCTCCGGCGGCCAGCAGCAGCGCGTGGCCATCGCCCGCGCGCTGAGCATGGACCCGGAGCTGATGCTCTTCGACGAGCCCACCTCCGCGCTTGACCCCGAGACTGTGGGCGACGTGCTCTCCGTCATGCGGAACCTCGCCAAGGAGGGCATGACCATGCTGGTGGTCACCCACGAGATGGGTTTCGCCCGTGAAGTGGCCGACCGCGTTGTGTTCATGGACGGCGGCGTTGTGGTGGAGGAGGGCGTGGCCGAGCAGGTCATCTCCTCCCCCACGCAGCCCCGCACCAAGGAGTTCCTGCGCCGCGTCCTCGACCCGACGCACATCGACATCGAGGAGTAGGCCCCCTTCGAATCGCTGGTTCGATCTCGACGCGCAGATGCCCTGGCGCTACTGGTATTCCGGTAGCGCCAGGGCATTTCCGCGTCGGCAGGTGATTGGCGCGTCGAAATCAGACAAAACGCGTACGACGGCGGGGCGCCGGCTGATGCACGTTCGTTGCGGCGGGCCCTTTACATCGCCGCATGGTGGAGCCGACAATGGGTCCTTCTACAGCCTCCACTGGCTCAGCAGCGCGCTGGCCATTCCGACTGCCGCCACAACCGGCGGCCGCTAGAGGAGCGCTGGCATGACAGATTCCGCCACCCCGTCCCGGGCCACCGCCGCAGTATCGGATCGCGCTGCCCGGCTGGCGTCCATCCCCTCCTTCCAGCGGGTCGATGCCTACATCACGGCGGCGAACGTGCGCCGGAAGGGCCAGTTGGCGGAAGTCTGTGATTTCACGTTCGGCAACCCGCATCAAATGCCGGCCGAGCGCTACGTCAACACGCTGCGGGATGCCCTCACTCCGCAGCACGATCAGTGGTTCGCTTATCAGACCAATGGCGAGGCTGCCCGGCAGGCGGCGGCGGAGTCCCTCGAGCAGCTGCTGGGCCTACCATTCCGGACAGAGGATATTTACCTCACCACGGGGGGCTTCGCCGCAATCGCGTTGGCGCTAAAGACGGTCGCCGACCCGGGCGATGAGGTCATCTTCAGTTTGCCGCCGTGGTTCCTGTATGAGCCCCTCATCCTTGAAGCCGGCCTGGTTCCGGTGAAGGTGAAAGTCAACACCACCACGTTCGATCTGGATCTCGGCGCGATTGAGGCTGGCATTACGGACCGGACCCGGGTTGTGATCGTAAATTCGCCCAACAACCCCACCGGACGGGTCTATCCTCCCGAGCTGCTGCGCCGGCTGTCGGAGCTGCTGGAGGCTGCCTCGGCGAGGATACGCCGGCGGATCTACCTGGTGTCGGACGAGGCCTACAACCGGATTGTGTTCGACGGCCTCCGCTTCCACAGTCCTGTGGAGTTCTATGCCCACACCCTGCTGGCGTACTCCTACGGCAAAACCCACCTCTCCCCGGGGCAGCGGGTGGGCTACTTGGCGCTGCCGCCCACCATGCCGCAGCGGGAGGAGATGCGCCCCGCAATTAGCGGCCTGCAGGTGGCCATGGGCTGGGTGTATCCCAACGCCCTGCTGCAGCATGCGCTGCCTGAACTGGAGAAGTTCACCATCGACGTCGGCCAGCTGCAGCGGCGTCGGGACCGGCTCGTGGATGCCCTCAGCGGCATGGGTTACCACCTCCACCGGCCGGAGGGCACGTTCTACCTGTATGCAACTTCCCCCGTTGGGGACGACGAGGCGTTCACAGAGTCCCTTGCCCGCCGGAATGTCTTTGTTTTCCCTGGTGTGCTGTTTGAGACGCCCGGATTTTTCCGGATCTCCCTGACGGCCAACGATGACATGATCGAACGCAGCCTGCCTGCGTTCGAAGCGGCGATGAAGGAAAGCATGAACAGGACCGGGGCATGAACCAACGGACCTACCCGCAGGGTGTCCCGTGCTGGATGGACACGGAGCAGCGCGGCGGGCTTATCTTCCGGTGCGTACTGCAACCACCTGGAAGGCGAGGTCGAAGTAGCGGCCCACGAAGCCCCTTGCACCCGTGATCCCGAACAAATAACGGTCCAGATGGTTGGCCCGCGCCGTAACGCGGATTTGGCCGGGAGCCGGGGACTCCCAGGACAGGACCGTCACTTCCACGGCAGCTTCCACTCCGTGCATGGCCACAATCCCGGCAAGTATGGCACCTCCATCCTCGCGAATCCCCGTTGACGAGAAGGCGATGGTCGGAAAGGCGGCCACATCGAGCAGGCCCCGGCCTTTGACGTCGCGGTCCCGCCGCTCATTGGCGGAGTCGAAACTGGCCGCGTCGATGGTGGCACTGGCGCTGCTCCCTGCCAATGTTGAGGAGACGTTCAGTAGCCCGGAGGAGATGGTGAAGTCGGCGCGGACCCTTCCCAGGCCGAACATGTGCCGGCAGGAGTAGAGGACGCTGGAGCGTTGGGGGTCAACCCGGTACGTGCCGGCGTCCGGCAGTGTGGGGAGGTCTGTGACTGATTGCGTGGTCATGGCGTTGTTCCTTAGGGCTTGGCCCGCTTCCCCCGCGCCGGGAAATTGCTGATGTGTCAACAACACTGCCCCTGTTATGCTGACGTGTCAACAACTATATGGTTCCTCCAGGAATAGGATGCACGTTGCCTGAGTATCGCCGCCTGACCCGGGACGAAGAGGAAGTGTGGTTTGCCTACATCCTCTTCAGCCGGCAACTGGCAGCCGGGATGGAAAGGCAGTTGGCCGGAAGCGGCGTATCAGGCGCCGATTACCAGATGCTCGCTCCCCTTGCCGCGGCCGGCGCCGGCGGAATGCGGGCCCGGGACCTCGGCCACAGTGCCGGCTGGGACCGCAGCCGGCTTGCGCATCAATTGCGACGGATGGAAGAACGTGGGCTTGTCAGCCGGGAACCGGCGCACGATGATGCCCGCGGCATTCTGGTTCATCTCACGCAGGCCGGCAGGGCAGCCCTGCGAGCCGCTGCTCCAGGACACATCGATTGGGTCAGGGAGAACTTCCTTGAGCTGATGAAACCGGAGGAGCGGCGCATGCTGGTCGAGCTGTCCTCCCGTGTCATGGCGAAACTTGAGCCGGACTCCCCCTCTTAGCGCGCCAGTACTCCCCCGACTGCGGCGGCGACGGCCTCTTTGATCCGGGTGTGCAGGGCGCGCAGGCTGCTGCGGTCCGTGCGGACTTCCACGATGCTGCGGCCCTCGATCGGCTGCTTGAGCGCCTCGGCGAGTGCCGCCGTCGTGCTTACCGAGCAATGCCCAACGCCGTACGCCGTCGCAAGTGCGGCGATGTCCACTGTGTGGGGGGTGCCGAAGAGGCGTTCGACGGCGTCGCCATATGTTCCCGCCTCACGCACAGTCCCATGTTCCAGCAGGTCGAAGATGGCGCCGCCGGAGTCGTTGAGGACAACGATCCGCAGCTGCGGCTGCTCCTCCCCGGAACCCAGGAGCAGGCCGCCGACGTCATGCAGGAACGTGACGTCGCCCAGCAGGACGGTGGTTTCCTGCCGGCCCCCGATGGCGATGCCGGTGGCGGTGGAGAGGGTGCCGTCGATCCCGGCGAGGCCACGGTTGGCATACACGGCAGCGGCAGGTTCAGGGGCCGGAAGGCCGGCGAGGTCCACGTCGCGGATGCCGTTGGACGAACCCAGGAGGAGCTGTCCGCGGGTGTGCTTCCACACCAGAGAACCCACTGCCGGACCACTCGCAAGAGCTTCGGCCGAAAGTATGCCGTCCAGGGCATGCTGGGCTGCCGAGCCCGCGAGCAGCCAGGTATCCAACCACTCTGCGGCCCCCCGGCCGGCGAAGTCTGCCAGGTCGGCGAGGTTTTCCAGCGGCAGCTCTGTGCGCCGGCCGGGCTCGTACCAGGCCACCGGAACAGGCTGGTAAAGGGCTGCCTGCACGTCTGCCCTGGCCAGAAGTGCTGCCACCGGGCGGGACAGCGTGGGCCGGCCAAAGAGGACCACCCGTTCAATCGGCATGTCCGCGCCGGGACCGAAGTGCTCCAGCAGCAGCCGGTATGGCCCTACCGCATTGGGCCCGAAGCGGGCGTTGGAGGACGGTTCTGCCAGCAGCGGGAGGCCATGGGCGCGGGCAAACGCCTCGGCGACGGGCCCGGCGTCGTGCCCTGCGAGTATTACGGTGCGCCGCTCCGGCAATTCCGTTGATGCTGGAGGCAGGCTCATGATGAGCGGCTCGGTGCCGATCCGGTAGCGCGGCCGCTCAGTTGCAGGCGGCAGCTCCTCCCCCGGCGACGGAACCAGCGGGTCACGGAACGCCAGGTTCAGCTGGACCGGGCCGGGCGGGAGGTCCGGGAACGCTCCGGTGGCGGCGGACAGGCCCGTCTGGATGGCGCGCCGGGGGTCGGTGCCGGCGGGTATATCGACGGCGAATCGCACCTGCTCGCCGAAAAGGTCAGGCTGGACGGTGGTCTGGTTGGCACCGGTTCCGCGCAGCTCGTCCGGCCGGTCGGCGGACAGCACCACCAGGGGCACAGCGGCATGATTGGCCTCCATCACCGCGGGCATCAGGTTCCCCACGGCGGTCCCGGACGTTGTCAGCACGGCCGCGGGAGATCCCGTGGCCAAGGCCAGGCCCAGCGCCGTGAACCCGGCCGACCGCTCGTCAATCCGGACCAGCAACTCCACCCTGCCCTCGGCCGACGCCTCGGCAAGGGCGTACGCCATGGGGGCCGAGCGGGACCCAGGCGAGACCACAACGTGCTGCACGCCGCCGTCGACCAACACCCCGACAGCGATTCGCGCCGCCGCCAGCGCGCTCAGCTGGGTTCCGGCACCGGATTCGGCGTCCGGTGTGCTGACCGACGAGGTGCCAGGCGTGCTGTCAGGTGCGTCCTCAGAAGAGGTGTCAGGTGCGGTATTAGAAGCGGGGTCAGGCGTGGTGTCCGGGGAAGGCTCGTTCAGCGAAGTCACCAAACCAGTCTGCCACCCCGGACGCTCTCTCATTTGATGCGGGTTTTACCGGAACGCTCTATCACTTGATGTGGGTTTCACCGGAACGCTCTATCACCTGCCGCCCAAGGCCGGACGAAAAGGTGATAGAGCGTTGCCGAGAAACCGGTGTTAAATGATAGAGCGTTGCCGAAAACCCGGTGTTAAGTGATAGAGCGTCGCCGTCGGGCCTAGGCGTCCGTGCGGAACACCTGGATCACGGACGGACGGGGTGCGCGCGCCTGGCCGGGTGCCGGCGTCGTGCCCTCCGCTACGTAGTCCGGGAAGAAGGAAACCTGCGCGTCAAAGGTGCCGTCCTCGCCCGGGTGCTGCACCGCAACGAACACGGTGCGCTCCTCGTCGTGGATGATGGGGCCGCAGGTCTCACCGTCGCGCGGGACCGCCAGGAACTGCTCCACCTTGCCGCGCTCGGCGCCGTCCAGGGTGACCTTGAACAGGCCATCTGCGCGGCCGATACCGGAGGGGGCGCCGTCCGTGGAGATCCAGAGGTTGCCCACGGAGTCGAACGCGAGGTTGTCCGGGCAGGAGATGGGCGAAACCTTGTCCACCGGGAAGCCGGAGAAGTACGTGACATCGCCCTGGGCCGGATCGCCGCAGACCATGAGCAGGTTCCAGCTGAAGGTGGTGGAGGTTTGGCCGCCGGTCTCGGTGATCTCCACGATGTGGCCGTCGCGGTTCTGGTTGCGCGGGTTGACCTCGGTGGCGCCTTCGTTCAAGCCAACGCCGCGGTTGGAGTTGTTGGTGCAGGCCACGTAGACCTTGCCGGTGTGCAGGCTGGGCTCCACGTCCTCGCAGCGGTCCATCTTGGTGGGACCAACCTTGTCGGCGGCCAGGCGGGTGTACACCAGGACCTCCTCGACGGTCATGCCCGGAACAGCGGACGCACCGTCCACCACCAGCGGCAGCCACTCGCCAATGCCATCGAAGGCGCCATCAGCGGGGACGGCGCCGGTGCCCGTGATTTCGGCGGCCGGCGAGTTGCCCGTGAACGTGGCAACGTAGAGGCTGCCCGCGGACAGCAGGGTCATGTTGTGCTTGCGGTCGCCCTCGCGGTACTTGTCCTTGGAAACGAACTTGTACAGGTAGTCGAAGCGCTCGTCGTCCCCGGAGTAGGCCACCACATGCCCGGATTCGGCGATGATGACGTTGGCGCCCTCGTGCTTGAAGCGGCCCAGCATGGAGTGCTTCTTGGGTGTGGAGGTGGGGTCGAACGGGTCAACTTCGACGATCCAGCCGAAGCGGTTGGCCTCGTTCTCGTAGCCGGGATTGCGGGTGTCCCAACGGGGCTCGTCCAGCTCCCACTGGCGGGCAGTCGGCTTGCTGGTGATGCCGTACCGCTTGTCCCCGGCGGAAGTTCCCGGTGCCACGAAGTAGCTCTGGAAGTTCTCCTCACCGGACAGGATGGTGCCCCAGGGGGTGGTGCCGCCGGCGCAGTTGCCCAGCGTTCCCTTGATGAAGCGGCCCGCAGGGTCCTCCACCGTCTTGATCAGTGACGAGCCTGCGGCCGGGCCGGTCAGTTCGTAGACGGTGTTGTTGAGGAAGCGGCGGTTGAGCGGCGCGCCCTTGACGTATGTCCACGGCTTGTTCTTGTTCTTGCGCTCCAGTTCCACGACGGACAGCCCGTGCGCGGCCGCCCCCACAGTGCGCATCTGGTCCGCGGGCATGGTGGCCGGGAACATGATGTTCTCGTTGGTGTACTCATGGTTGGCGAAGAGCACAGCACGGCGGCCCTTGCTGCCCGGGATCTCCAGGATGTCCGTGTAGTCGTTGTTGTAGCCGAACTGCTTCTCCTGCGCGGCGGCCGTCTGGTTGTTCAGGTCGAACTCCGGCGCACCATTGAAAATGGGGTCACCCCAGCGGATGACCGGCTGCCAGGTGAAGCCCTCCGGGACGGTCACAGCGTCCACGGCGGCATCAATCGACGGGATGGCCGTGAACTGCAGTTTGGATTTACCGAAGCCCTCCTTCGCGGCCTTGGACAGGCCGGCGGCGTGTGCGGAGTCAGGGGAGGTTGCGGCAGAGCCGAGGACGACGGCGAGGGCACCGGCGGCGCCGAAGCCCAGAGCGGCGCGCCGGGAGATGGTGGCGGAGGCGATGTCGCGGAAGTAGCTGTTGGAGCTGGTGTTGCAGACGTCGCCGGCGCAGGCGTTGTCGCACTTCAAAGCGCAGGTAACGGCGCTGCGCTTGCCCTTGGTATGGCCGAGCATCGGCAGCAGGGTGAACTTGCGGGCAGTCGTTTCAGACATGGGGGCCTTCCAAGGAATTTCTATGAGGTCCCGCCCACCCTGTCAGCCGGTTTCTACGCGCAGTAGTATCCCAGGTGAAATTCCGGTTAACCGCCCGTGACCTGCAGAAACGTGAGAGAGGGTGCCAGGAAAACCCGCATCAACTGAGAGAGGGTGTCACGAAAACCCGCATCAACCGAGAGAGGGTGTCAGGGGGCCAAGAGTGCGTGGACGCGGCGGAGCCGTGCCAGCCACCAGTCCCGGCGCTCCGGAGAAGCCGCGTACCGCTCAAGCAGCCCGGCGTCGGCGGAAACGTCGCGGAGGCGGATGGCGCCGTCGTCGGCCACCAAAGGATCCGTGATGATGTCCGATTCAAACAGGGACACCGTCCCCAGCCCGCACGCATACGGCAGCTCGGGCAGGGCGGCCGCCAGGGCAAGGCCGGCGCGGATGCCCACCGAGGTGTCCAGCGCGGAGCTGACGACGGCGGGCAGCCCGGCCTGTGCCACGATGTCCAGCGCGCGCCGCACTCCCCCGAGCGGCGCCACCTTGACCACAAGAAGGTCGGCCGCGCCGGCCCGCGCCACGCGCAGGGGGTCAGACTCCTTGCGGACACTTTCGTCAGCAGCGATCAGCACCGGCGTGCCCGCGGCCCGCAGCCGGCGGCGCACCTCGGCCAGTCCGTCAATGGTGGGCACCGGCTGCTCAGCGTATTCAAGCCCGACGCCGGCAAGCCGGGTAAGTGCCTCGACCGCCACGGGCACGTCCCAGCCACCGTTGGCATCCACGCGGATGGCGGCGTCCGGCAGCGCCGCGCGCACGGCGGCAATCCGGGCGGCGTCATCGTCGAGGTTCTGGCCGCGCTCGGCAACCTTGACCTTCACGGCGTCCACCCGGCCGAAGCGCGCCAGCACCTCGGGCACCCGGTCCGCAGGCACGGCGGGGACAGTCGCGTTGACCGGGACAGCGGAACGCAGCGGCGCGGGGAAGCCCTCCCAGCCAGCCTCGATTGCGGCGGCCAGCCAGCGCGACGCCTCGGCATCGCCGTATTCAGGGAACGGGCAGAACTCACCCCAGCCTGCCGGGCCCCGCAACAGCAGCGATTCGCGCTCCATGATGCCGCGGAACTTGACCCGCATGGGCAGGCTGACAACGTGGGCGCCGGCCAGGAGTTCCTCGAGCGCGGGCGGGTGCGGCGTGGAGGCAGGCATGGATCCAACTGTACAAGCGTCCAGAAATGCGCGGCTTTTGGCGCGTTCCCATCCCGGTCTCGCAGCCATCACGCGGGTTCAGTTTCGGCACCATCGCAAACGTTACGCATTCCGGTCACGGGGCGCGGTGGGCGGGGCCCCGCGTGCGGCGGGATCCCAGCTTTCTGTGACACCCTTATCCCGATGACTTTTCAACGCCAGGCAACGAGCAGGACCGCAGCCCAACCCGCAACGGGGTCGGGTTTCCTGTTCGTGCTTGCCACGCTGGCGTGCGTGGCCGGGCTGGCGGCCACCTACTACTACTTTGTCCAGACCACCACGGGCCAGTTCATTGATGAGTCCGCGCTGGTGGAAGCTGTGGAGCTGCACGGACCGGCGGGCAAGGCGACCACCAAGTTCCTGGACCTGCTGCCCACGGTCTCCCTGGTGATGGCCGCCGTCGTGGTCCTGTTTGTGACCGTGATCCGGAAGCACTGGGCGGAGGCCGGGATTGCCGTGGCCGCCTGCATCGGGGCGAACATAGCCACGCAGGTGCTGAAGGACCTCCTGCCGGCCCGCCCGGACAAGGGCGTGGTGACCCTGGAGCTGAACTCGCTGCCCTCCGGCCACACCACGCTGGCGGCGTCGGCGGCGGCTGCGGTGTTTCTTATGGCCTCGCCACGCTGGCGTCCGATGGCCGGATTCGTCGGCGGCACGTTCGCCATCGCATCAGGGGTGTCCACGCTGATCAACCAGTGGCACCGCCCTGCGGACGTGGTGGCAGCGTTCCTGCTGGTGGGCGCGTTCATGATTCCTGCAGGCTGGCTCATCGTCCGGCGCGGGACGTGGAATGCATGGGACGGCTTTGGCGGGCACATCGGTTCGGCCCGGATCTGGCTGACGCTGCCGGTTTTCATCGGGCTGGCGTCTGCTGCGGTGGCGCTGTACTCGCTGGCGCGGATCGCCCCGAGCCCCTGGCAGGAGACCAGCACCACCCACTATTTCTGGGCGGGAATCTCACTGATTGTGATCGCCGGATACCTGGCCACTGTGGCCACGACGTCCCTGTTCGCATACGCCGCACGACGACGGGTCCCGGCAAGGCGCTGAGGCCACCTTTCCCGGGGAAGCCTAAGGAATTTTCTCCTGCGCCGCACGGGCCCGGGCGGGGCCGAAACAGCGTTCATAGCCCCGGGAAACCTTGACCGAACCTTGACGTATTACTGGTGAGTATTTTGATGGGCCCGGTAGATAGTAGTGGCTATCAGGAGACGGGCGGCAGCAGCCAGGCGGCAGGCCATCCAGCCGGATGGTTCCGCAGCCCATCACTCTCCTGGCGGAGTTTTGAAGTGGGCCCCGCCAGGTATCAGCAGCCTTCCGCCCGGCTCCTGGCAGCCGTGAGACGGCGAGCGCGTCGGTCCCCCTGCAACCGGACCGCGTGCTCCTCAAACGTCCCGGCGCCGCCCTTCCCCCCAACGGCGGCGCCGGGATTTCCACGCTTGTGCCGGGTCAGTCCCCGGCGGGTTGCCCGGGACTGATGGCCGTGCCCAGCACGTGGGCCCAGGCGGGCGACAAGGGGCCAACGGCGAAATTGAAGCGCCGGCTGCCTGCCGGCGCAAAGCCAGCCTCCCCAATGGCCGCCACGGTGTCCCGGTTGGGATGGCATCCGCCGGCGAACCGCTGCCAGGCAGGGGCCAGCAGATCCTCCACCGCAGCGATCAGCCGGTTTTCCGAACGGACGTGTTCGTAGAAGGCAAGGGTTCCGCCGGGACGAAGGACGCGTCGGATCTCGGCCAGCACCGGGGCCTGCTCGCTGACGCTGCACAGGACCAGGCTGGACACCACGGCATCCACGCTGGCATCCGCCGCAGGAATATGCTCGGCCGCTCCGGCGCGTACCGTCACTGGCACGGGGGCGGAGGCTGCCTTGGCGGCGGCGATGCTCCTGAGGTAGTCGTCCGGTTCGATGGCCAGCACGTGGGTTACGGCCGGCGGGTACAGCGCAAAACCGGACCCGTCGCCCGCGCCGATTTCGACGACGGAACCGCGCAGCCCGGCCATCAGCTCACGGCGGTGTTCGGTAGCGCCGCGGCGGTTCATCTCCCCGACCACCCGGGCGTAGGCACGGGCGAAGCGGGGGTGCTGCAGTTCCGCCGGCCCGCGTTCCATCGCGGGGTCGGCTCCCTGGCTGCCGCCGGTCACGCTGCTCAGTTCGCCGGACCGGCGCTGCCAGTAAGGCTGGCGAGGGCCGCGCGGAGGCGCGTGTCGGCGTCGTCCGCTACTTCCTTGACCGCAGGGTTGTCGCTCAACTGCACCATGGTCTGCGGGTCGATTGCCTGGATGGTGGTTTCGCCGGCCTCGGTGCTGCGGCGGACCACCACGTTGCAGGGCAGCAGGGCACCCATGTCCGGATCGGCGGCGAGAGCGCGGCTGGCAAGATTCGGGTTGCAGGCGCCGAGGATGACGTAGTCGCCAAGGGATGCGGCGGCTTCGGACCCCAGTTTGGCCTCGAAGGTGGCACGGACGTTGATCTCCGAAAGGATGCCGAAACCCTGCTCGGCCAGGGCCTCCTTCGCTTGCTGCAGCGCCTCGTCCCAGGCAAGTGGAACGGTGATGGTGTGCGTGTAGCTCATGATGCCTCCTCAGGCGGTTGCTCCTACTGACGGGTATGTCGCCATCGTATACCCCCGGGGGGTGTTTATGGCTACGGGGGTCCACGGTCCGCCGGCACTCGTGGCGTCAACTGTCGGCCGCGGGGCCGCTAACCACCCATACGGACATGGACGGTAGCATGAGGACATCGGATCAAAGGAGATGTCGTGGCAGACCAGGAACCCCAGTTCAACATTCCAGAACCGGTGCGGGCTGCGACCCCCGACGCGGTGCAGGCGCATCTTGACCACGAAATCAAAGAGCACATTAGGTCCTACGAAGCACGGTCAAAATCAGAGATTTCGGCGCGCATCCGGGAGCTTGACCGTGAATGGGACATCGAGCGCGTGCTGGAGCTCAACGCTTCTTCCCTTGCCCTCACCGGCACCGTGCTGGCTGCGGCAGTCAACAAGAGGTGGCTGGCGCTGCCCGCGGTTGTCCTCACCTTCCTTGTACAGCACGCCATCCAGGGCTGGTGCCCGCCCATCCCCCTTTTCCGGCGGATGGGAGTCCGCAGCCGCAAGGAGATTGACCTGGAGAAGTACGCCCTCAAAGTCCTCAGGGGTGACTTCGGCAACGCCAGGTCCGACGCCGATGGCGCCCTGGACAGTGCCGGAAACTAGCAGGCCACTACGGCACCATATAGCCCTGAACTGCGGAAACGTTGTATCAAGGGCACACTCCCGGTGGCATCCCGGGGTGCTGTATTGTTTCCCGACCTTGAAGTTGCAGGAAAAGCCAGCGGCTGCACACTGACCGCCACGAGCGGAACACTAGTTCCAGCAACCAGCAATGCCTTCAACGCATCCTAGGACCCCACCACGCCCGGCCGCCCCGGCTCGTATAGGTCGATGATGGGCAGGTGCCCGTCGGTACGGATCGCGTCGCCGCCGCCGTTGCGGTGGTGGTAGCCGCTGGAATAGTTGAGGATGACGTGGACCGATTCCACGGCGTCGGCAGCCTCCAGCGTGGCGATGATGAAGTCCCGCTCCTCATCGGTGCGGTCCGCGATCTTATGCGTGATCTGGAAGGTGAACAGGGACAGGCCCACGCTGCGGTCGTACGTACCCGCGCCCACCCAGTCCACGGACAGGCCGCCGGGCAGCATCCACCCGGGCGGACACTTCCAGAACCGGACATGGTGCCGCTTCCGCGGATTCCCGTCGATCTCCCGCTGGAACGCCAGGTCCTGCCTGTTGCCGAACACATACAGCGAGCTGACGGGCGCTGCCGGATAGCTGCGGCCCAGGGCAGTGGAGGTGAGGGTATGCCAGGCCGTGGCCGGGGTAATGGGATCGGCCTCCACCCAGCCGGCGGTGCGCATGGCCCGGCGCAGCTCCTCCTCCGTCCCCACCACGGCGAGGTTCACCGGATCGCCGAGGACGCCGTCGCCCGTCCTGGCCCTGCCAATGAAGTAGTCCGGGATGTAGAGGCTGCTCAGGATCTTATGGATGCGCGGCAGCAGGGCGTAGGCCAGGATCAGCCACACCGGCAGGAACACCCACGCCTGCTCGGGCCCGCGCGAAAGCCGCGACAGCAGGAAAAACCACACAGCCCAGCCGACGGCGACCGTCACCACCAGGTACAGCACCCGCTGCAGCACCGCCAAGACCGTGGCCCACCTGCTTTGCCGCCGTTCCACCGGACTCTCGATCCGCGAATGGTCCGGCTCCTGGGGAACGGCCTGGTTCCCGTCCACACCAGATGTCATACCCACGTCCTCCCGGCCCCTGCATTTTCATTGCCCTACATCAGTACCGGCCCATAATACGTTCCCGGCGCGCGGTGAATCCTGGCAGCGCCGGCGGCGTTCACCTGCCGCCGTCGTCAAGCAGGAGCCTGCACCACGCATCGGTGAGCCAGCCGGCGAACTGCTCCGGCGCCCAGCCACGCTGGTCCACCAGCAGCACCCAGTACTCCGGGCCGTTCATGCTCCACACCGCGTCCGCCAGTTCTGCCGAAGGCCGGTCCGTACGCAGCTCGCCGGTTGATGCCAGGTCCTCGATGAACTTCCGCATGTTCGTGGCCCGCCTGGTTGAGATTTGCTCCCAGAGCGCGGCGCAGTCGCGGTCCGTGCCGGCCGCATCCCGGAGCGCAACGTACACCGGCGCCAGCCGCGGCTGGATCAGGGCCAGGGCATGGGCGTAGATGCTGATTTTCTCCCTGGCCGTCTTTGCCTCACGCAACTGGAGAACGTAATCGCGCTGCTCAGCGGGAACCGCCTGGCCGGTCCCTGAGATGGCACTTTCAACCACCTCACGCAGCAGGTCCGGCTTCCGGCCGATGGCGGCATAGACGGTATCGACGGCGACTCCCGCACGCCGGGCGATGGCATTCACGGTGGTGGAACGGTACCCGTCCCGCACAAACAGCTCCCGGGCTGCGGCAAGTACCGCGTCCCGGGTGGCGGAGGCCTGCTCCTTCCTGCGAAGGGAGTTGTAGCGGCGGGCAGAGGGATTGACTTCACTCATGGTCGGTCCTACCCTTTATTCATCCGAAGCAGTTTCGGATGAATTGTAGCAGGGCGCCAGGAGCGGCGGTGCGGCAGCTCAAGGCGGGAAGGCAGGGCATCATGCTGGCCGAAAGCTTCGACACGGTGGTGATTGGCGGCGGCCAGGCCGGCCTGGCTATGGGCTACCACCTGGCCAGGCTCAAGCGCCCGTTCGTCATCCTGGACGCAAACCCGCGCACGGGCGATAGCTGGCGCAACAGGTGGGACTCACTCCGCCTGTTCACACCAGCCCGATACGACGCCTTGCCCGGCAGCCGCTACCCTGCCGCGCCCTGGTCCTTCCCAGGCAGGGAGGACTTCGCCCAGTACCTCAGCGGCTATGCCGCCGAATTCTCCCTGCCCGTGCGGAACGCCGTGCGCGTCACCGGGCTGCGCCACAACGGCCAGCGCTTCGTGATCGAGGCAGATGGCCAGGCCTTCGAGGCCGCCAACGTCGTGGTCGCCTCCGGGTGGGACCTGCAGCCAAAAATTCCGTCCTTCGCCGCCGGGCTCAGCCCGGACATCCGGCAGGTGCATGCAGGCCAGTACAAAAACCCTGCGCAGCTCTCCCCCGGCGCCGTCCTGGTGGTGGGAGCCGGCAATTCCGGCGCGGACATCGCACTTGAAGTCTCCCGGACCCACCAGACGTACCTCTCCGGCAGGCACCCCGGCGAGCTTCCCTGGCGGATCGACGCTCCGGCTTTTAGGCCGCTGACCCTCGCCGTCTTCTTCGCTTTCCGCCATCTCCTGACGCGGCGCACTCCTCTGGGACGCAAAGCGCGGCCGCAGGTGCTGGCTCACAGCGGCCCGCTGATCCGCGTGAAGGACCGCGACCTCGCGGCGGCCGGCGTCCGGCGGGTCCCCAGGACGGAGGGGACCCTGAACAGCCAGCCGCAACTGGCCGACGGACAGACCCTCGCAGTATCCAATGTGGTGTGGTGCACCGGCTTCCGCCCGGAGACTGCCTGGATCCATCTTCCGGTCTTTGATGAGCGCGGCGAACCGGTGCAGGACCGCGGCGTAGCCCGCAACCAGCCGGGGCTGTTCTTCCTGGGCTCACTCTTCCAGCACTCGCTGGCATCCTCGATGATCCACGGAGTGGGCAGGGACGCGGCCTATCTTGCCCGGTCTATTGCCGCCCGCAGACCGGCCGCCCCGGAACCGGCGGCGGAAACAGCCCCCGGCAGTGCGGCGCCACGGGAATCCGCGCCCAGCTGAACTGCGTTCAACCGGGTCACGGCTCGTCAAGGTTCAGCTGCTCAACGATGATCCGCGCCGTCTCAGAATCACCCAAAATCCTGAAGTGGCCAGCGGTGGGCAGCTCGATGTTGGTGGCGCCGGGAAGGATACTGCCCTCAGGAATGTGCGGATCAAACGGCCCGTAGATGGAGGTGATGCGGCTGTTGATGGTCTCCTCGCGGGCCAGCTCAAGCGTCAGGGCGTTGCGCGGCGAAAAAATCCGCAGGGTGGGCAGCAGCATGTACCTGGCGTAGCGCGATCCGGAGAACGGCGTGCATACCGTGACCATCCGGGAAATGCGGTGCTCAGGGTCCAGGTTGAGCATGGTGTACTTCCCGATCAGCCCGCCCTTGCTGTGCGCCACAATCGCCGCGTCCCGCAGCCCCGCCTCTTCAAGGTGCTGCGCCACCATCCGCGCCGCCACGGGAACGTCCAGTTTGTTCCGCTGCAGCACGGTGACCACGTGGACGGGATGGCCTTCGTCGTGGATCGCCCTGATGAGCGGCATCATGAACTGCCAGTTTTCGTACACGCCGGGAATGATGAGCACCGGGGTGCGGTGGCCCTGGTGGAAGGACCCCGGCTGTACCCGCGACACCAGGCCCTGGATCTGGCAGACCGCAGCGTAGGCATAGTCCTGCGCCCACCACACGGCTTTCTGCAGCGGACTGATCCGAGTGCTCACGTCCCGTTCACCCATCTGTCGAGGATAGCGCGTCAGTAGTTCCGGCGGTGCTTCAGCCGGGGAATAACGACGGCGAACACGGCTGCCGCCGCGAACCCCAGGATGCCCGTGGCTGAGACCCCCGCGCCCAGGGTGGCAAGGGCCGTCACCGCGGAGAGGAGCACGGGACCGCCGGTGGACCCGGCGTCCGCCATGAACCTCCACAGCCCCAGGAACTGCCCGCGGCCACGGTCCGGCGAGAAGTCCGCCCCAAGGGTCATCACCAGACCGGAGCTGATCCCGTTCCCGAACCCGATCAGCAGTGCCGCCAGCAGCAGCCCCATAAAGGAGCCGGTCAGCGGGATCAGCAGCAGGGCCGCCCCCATGATCAGCGTGGAGGGGACGGCCACGAACTGCCGGCCTTTCCGGTCCATGAGCTTGCCCGCGGGATAGAACACCAGCATGTCGATGGCCCCGGACAGCCCGTAAATCAGGGAAGCCGAGGTGGCGTCCATTCCCAGGTTGTCCGCCCACAGCGGGATGACCACCTGCCGGGACGAGCGCAGCGCACTGAGCAGGAGGATCCCCACGCCCAGCGAAAGGAACACGCCCGCGTGGGACACCGCGACGCTCCGCAGCGTGGGCTCCGGACCCTTGTGGCCGCCGTCGGGCGTTGGAGGAACGGCCAGGTCCGGAATGGTGAGGGACAGCAGCGCGGCGGCCGCCATGGCCACCACACCCACCCAGTAGGCGCCGCTGATGCCGGCAAACTGCATCACCGCCGCGCCCAGGAACGGGCCGATGAACACACCTATCCGGTTCACCCCGCCCAGGGTGGACAGCGCACGTGCCCGGAATTCCACGGGCACGGCCTCGGTGAGGTACTTCTGCCGGGCCAGGCCGAACACGGCACCGGACATTCCGACGACGGCCATCGCCGCAGCGAGCAGCCACAGCCCGTCCGGAACCAGCGACGTCAGCCCGGCGGCGGCGAGCGCCAGGCCGGCTGCGACGGCGGCGCCCACGATTGACCAGCGCTCACCAAATTTGAGGGTTACCAGGGAGGCGGGCAGGTTGAAGAACCATGATCCCAGCCCGATCAGGGTGACAACCAGGGCCGCCACGGCCACCGACGCACCCAGATCGCGGGCCGTCAGGGCCACCACCGGCAGGATGGCACCCGTGCCGATCCCGTACAGCAGCGTTGGCCCGAACGCGGCCACCGCCATGCTGCGCAGGCTGAAGGGCTCGGGATCATCGGGGGAAGTCATCAGATTTATCCTATGGCCGGCGGGCCGCCAGCCTTGGGGATGCACGGGCAGCAGTCCGCCGCGGGAACGCCGCCCGGCCCGCGCACCGAGGGGAGGCGTCAGCGCGCAGGGACTGCCTGTGCGGACCGGACGCGGGTCTCAGAGCGCAGCACCGTACGACTTCATGCCGGGAAACTACTGGAGCGTCCGCCGTTCCAAGCCGGCCGGGGACCTGAACAGGGCCACGATTTCCACGAGCGCACCAATGAGCGAACCCGCGATTCCCATCCCCAGCAGCACTCGCGCCACCACGGGCCAACCCGACCAGCTGTCCCCGAAGTCGAAGGGGAAGACCTCCCACAGGCGGAGGACGGCGGCAAGCCCTATTCCCAGGACCACCAGGTTGGCCAGCGCCATCATGCCCCTGTTGCGGACACCACAAAGACGAGGTTCACCACGATCCCTGCGGTCAGCGACGCGTTAATGATGCCGAGCACGCGAGTCATGTCCGAGGTCAGGAACGGCAGCACCTGCCAGCCCGGCCAAATGTTGATCCCCCATAACATCGCGGCGTTGACCAGGGCAGAGCCAACGTTGCCGCCGCGGCTGGTCACCGTCTTGTCAGCCATGCAATCTCCCGGAGCCAGTGAACGGCCGGCACAAGTGAACCTTGCGGCCTGCCATCAGGGTGCCATCGGCTCAACGCCGCAAGGAAGTGCCGAAGGTCCCCGGCAGCCGAGGCAGCGCGCCGCCCCAGAGGCTTGAGGCCTGGCGTCAGCGCGCAGGAACTGCTCCTGCGGACCCATCCCGGACCTCACTGCGCAGCACTGCACGGTTCACAACCACCGATGCCGGGACAGCGCAAATCCGGGGGTCACAAACGCCCCGCGGAGGAGTAGCGTTCGCCTTATGGGGCGCTGATCCGCGCCCGTACCAAAGGGGAGGTCATTCGATGGGTGAAGTGTGGATCCGAACGCTCGGCAACGGGCTGGTCCGGGCAGACAGGGTCACCGAAATTTCATCCACCCGGGGGTCCCTCCAGGAGGACCAGGGCTATTCGCTGAAGGTCATCGTGGACGGCAAGGGCCACGTGCTCATTGACGACGACGAACTGCAGGGCCCGCTGGCCGACCGGCTGGAATACGCCCGGCACGTGGAGGACGCCCTGCTGCTCGCCATGGACGAGGCCCGGGACAGCGACACCGCCGTGGTCATCTCCTATGAGCCCGAGCGTGAGCGATGGTCCGCGGCGCCGGTCACGGTGTTAGCCGGAAGGCTTTCCGAAGCAATGGGGTGAGACGGCGGCCGTTTCTCCTGTTCGACGGCGGGCGGTTCGACCGGCGTTCTCCGTGTTCGACGGCGGCGGCACAAGTACGACGGCGGCAGGCACCGTGGTGCCGCAGCAGCAATTCTTGCAGGGCGGTCCGTGCGGGCAGCCCGGTTGTTCCGGTGCGCGTGGAGCACAAAGCCCAAACGCTGTAATAAATGGCCTTATGTTGCGTGGATCACATTCAGTACCTACTCTGGTTGAGGCTGATGCAAACGGCCATAAGCAAGAAGCTGCAGCGTCGCAGCCAATGCCGGGGAAGGCTTTACATTTTGAACTCTAAGCTCAACGTTGTTGTCCGTGTAGATCTCGACCACGCTAGGGCCCAGGTGATTGCAAAGGGGCATGTCACCGTCCACAGCGTCAATGCACTGTATGTAGTAGTCAAGCGTGCCAATTCCTTACGCGAGGGCTTGGGCGTGGAACTGGATATTTCCCATGCCCGGGTGGACCAGGAAGCGCTGGAAATGCTCCATGCGTCCTCCGAAACACACCACCTGCCCGCCAGGATCGATCCGCAGCAGGCGCCGTGCACCATCAGTGTCCTCGCTCCGCGCACTGCGGCCCGCAGGACCCATGCGCCGGCACTGATCGCCGCCTAGGCACCCAGGCAACGGCACCCGAAGAGCCCAATCGTCGGGCCAGGGTGCCAGCCGCAAACTTTTTTCAAGATGTCCAGGGACTGCGAGTGCAGCCGTATCCGAATAGACGGGTAGCTGCCCTCCCAGTTTGCTGGAACCCTTTGACCCGCCGCCCGGGAGTGCAGCCTTTCCTGACTACAGCGGCTTGCGGTGAACCCTACGTCAGTACTTTGGCCAGTAGTCCGGGTTGAAGCCGCTGGGGCTCGGAGGCCTGGGCGGGTCCTCCCATGGGCCGGAAGGAGCTCCGGGCTCCTGTTCACTTTCCGGCTCCGGCTCCTGCGCGCTTTCGGACTCGGGCTCGTGCTGCGGAGGTTTGTCCTTCCCAGGCTCGGGCTGCTGGGGTTCTTCGGATTCGATCTTGTTGTGCGCCATGTCGCTCCCACAAGGACCGGATGGCCCACTGCCAGACCACATCCAGCGTAGGATCCGGGACGCCCGCCATGTCAAGGTGTCCAGCTCCCCTATCTGGCGGCCCGTCCGCTCCTCAGCACGTACAGGGGCTGGGTACTGTCCCCTATTCCTCCACGAACTCCAGCAGGTCGCCGGGCTGGCACCTCAGCACCCGGCACATGGCTTCGAGGGTGCTGAAGCGGACGGCCTTGGCGCGGCCGTTTTTCAGCACAGCTACGTTGGCGGGCGTCAGGCCAACGCGCTCGGCGAACTCCCCCACACTCATCTTTTGCCTGGCAAGCTCAACGTCGATGCGCACCACAATAGGCATCAGATCACCGCTTCCATATCCGCCCGGAGATCAGCAGCCTGCCGCAGCAGTGCGCGCAGCACCACAACCACCAGGCCCAGGGCGGCCCCGGCCACGAGGACCAGGAACAGCAGGAGCGGCACCCCGGGATCGTCGGCATTAAGGACGACGACGGCGGAGAGCGCCGCGAGCATGGTCCAGCCGGCGGCGATGGCCCAGACAATGGCATCCACCCACACAAAGGCTCCTCTGCTGAAGATGCGGTCGTTCTTGACCAGTGTCAGCAGTTTCCAGGTGCCCACGATCACCACCTGGACGCAGGCCACCTCCAGGATAAAGAAGATGGTGAGCGGCCACTGAAGCTGGGCCCGGTCCGGGTTCTCCTGCGCCATGTGTGCGAACTGGCCGGGAATCGACATGACCTGGAACAGGAGCAGCAGCAGGAACGCCACTACGAGGACGATCCGGAGGGCAGTGACTGCCAGGCGGGTGAATTTCATATATCGAGCTTCAACTACTAACTATCGAAAGTCAATCGATAGGCGCGGATAATTGCGCAACCGTCAGGGAGCCAGCTGGTCCCGGCGGAACCGAAGCTCCCTCCGGGCACCGTTGAGGGGCGATCCGGTAAAGGGCAGGGCGTCCAGATCTATGTCCGCTGCCGCTTTAAGGGCCAGGGCGTTGGCGGCTGCCGCTGCCCGAGGGGGCAGTCCGATGGCAGCCGCGAACTCCTGCCAGTGCCTGGCCTTGAGCCCTTTGACCTTGCCGGCGAGGGGAAGCGCCATGCTGTCGTCACCGTAGAGCAGGGTGCATGGGATGTCGTACATGGGGGCCACTGCCCAACTGCCGTTCCTGCCCGACAGGACGGCGGCGTTCTTGGCGTGCAGGTCCCCGTTTCCGGTGAGCCAGGCGAAGACGAACTGCAGGTAGAGGTTGCGAACCGCCACAGCCTTGGCCTTGCACAGTCCGGCCAGCGCCAGCACCAGATGCTCGGAGGTGACTGCGTATTTGGACGCCGGCGGCAGGTTCATCACCTGCGCCCCGTCCTCCAGCGCCAGGCGCACCAGGCCATCGGAATGGGCACGGTCGAACCGCTCCACCAGCAGCCCGGGCATGCCGCGCCTGTCAGTGACCACGCTATGCCTGGCCACAGGGATCTTCAGGGCTTTGGCTCCGGTGAGATGGGCTGCCTCGTTCAGGACCAGATGCGGGTAGCTGGGGGGATCCAGCTTGAGCAGGTAGCGGCGGTTGGCGAGCGCCAGCGGAGTGGTCATCATGGAGGCGCTTGCCTTGTGCTGCACGCCGGGCAGCCCGTGGGGGTCCACTGCGTCCGCCAGGTATGCGAAGTCCAGGTCCTCCGGGCGGGATGTGTCCGCCAGCGGCCGCTGTTCCACCAAAGGCTCGCCGGCCGGGACAACCTGCACGTCGCCGGGCATGTCTGCACCCACGGCCAGGAGGAGGCTTAGCTCGTCGCCCAGGCTCGTCTTAACGGCGTCCTTGAGCACGGTGAGCCGGTGGCCTTCCGGCAAAAGCCCGGAGAAGAAGGCCGGCAGCGCACCGCTGGGCGATTCCACCAGCTCGCTGGAAAGAGGCAGTGTTGTCGCCACGGGACGCGCGCCGGCAGCAAAGTATTCATCAGTGTAGGAAAAGGCCACACTGCCGCGGTCCGTGCGGGAAAGGTGCCCGGCCAGTGCCCCGGCCTTGTAGACGTCGGCGCCGCGGACGAACTTCAGGCGCTGCAGGTCTTCAGTCATCAGCGGCCCGGAGGTGGAGCCCCACCGCGTTGGCAGCGGCGGCCACAGTGCCCAGTGACGGATTTCCCGTCCCGGTTTCAATGGCGTGGATGGTTCGGGAGGACGTGCCTACCAGATCGGCCAGCGTTCCCTGGGTTATGCCGGCTTCCCTGCGGGCACGCCGGATGCTGGCTCCAATGGCCTGAACGTCTTCCATCATTGCCTTTCCGCAAAATCTTGCTGATTAACAGCCCACCAACCATGAGGATCCTCCACCAGCGGTGAAACCGCAATATATTGCGGAAAAGTGGCCAGGACCCCGTTTACCAGCAAAGCAAGCCGAGTATCGGAAGTATCTTTCCGAATTCGCCGTTTACAGGCCAGACGTAGGGCCCACCCCGTGGGAACCGGTGGATGGGTCCTGCCGGTCCTTGGCTGATCTTGAGGCAATCCTCGCCGGTCCTTGATCCCTCCACCGCACACTGGTGTGCGAGGGGCCTGAAGCATAAGGCAGCAGCAGCTGGGGTCTGGGCCCGGCAACAGGCCAGGGCCGGCGGCGGAGGCGGCGGAACAGCGTGGTTCCGCAAATAGCCGCCGGCCCTCCCCCTCGCTCCCGCCACTGGCCCGGGCGCCTGGCAACGGGCTTCGCACAGGCATCGGCACGGGCATAGGCACGGGCCTAGACATGGGAACTTGGCATTGGAAAACAAGGGGCCCACGGCCACCCCCTGGCGCGGTTCAGGCATTGCATCCATCCAGCCGCTGACACACCTGCCCCTGCCGGGCATAAGATTTGCTGCATGAGGATTGCCGTCGCAGGGGGAACCGGTACTGTTGGCCGCCACGTGGTGGAGGTTGCAGAAGCACGCGGCCATGAGGTCTCCAGCATGAGCCGGGCCGACGGCGTGGACCTGGTGAACGGCGGCGGACTTGCCCAGGCCCTCCAGGGTGTGGAGGCAGTCATCGACGTCTCCGGCATCCAGACCACGTCCACCAAAAAGGCCGTGGACTTCTTCACCAACGCCACCCAGAACCTGCTGGCAGCGGAAAAGCAGGCGGGGGTGAAGCACCACGTGGCCCTCTCCATTGTGGGGATCGACGGCTCAACCTCCGGCCTCTACGCCGGGAAGCTGGTGCAGGAGGACGAGGTCCGGCACGGCGGCATCCCGTGGACCCTGCTGCGTTCCACGCAATTCCATGAGTTCGTGCCGCTGGCGGTGAAGATCGGGACCGTGGGTCCGTTGGTGAATGTTCCCAAAATGTTCACCCAGCCCGTGGCTGCCCGGGAAGTGGCGGAGGCACTCGTGGCGGCGGCAGAGGCAGGACCCAAGGGAAGGATCACAGACCTGGGCGGGCCCCGGACCGAACAACTCGCGGACCTGGTCCGCGCCTATCTCGCCAGGACTGGCCAGCGTAAAAGGATCCTTGAGGCAGTGCTGCCCGGTTCCATGGGCAAGGCCATGCGCAGTGGCGCCCTGATCCCGGTGCCGGGTGCCGCCGTCGGACGCCAGACGTTCAGCGAATGGCTGGAAACACGTGATGCCGACGGCGGCCGGAATCAGTAACGGGGTTCACGCGCCAGGCTGGCTAGTGGTTTAGGGGGAACCATGCTTTTCGAATCGACAGACCGGTATTTCCGGACCTTGGGGTCCCGCGGGCGGACAGTGCTGTTCCAGCTTCCGCTGTCCGTCACGGTGCTGCTGGTGACAGTCCTGGTGGCGCTCCTGCACCCCGGGTTCGAGTGGTCGGAGCCCTTCCTTTACAGCCTGGCAGCACACCTGATGCTGCTTGCAGCCAGCGCCGTAGTGCCATGGGAACGCCTTCCCGCCTGGGCCGTCTTCCTGATTCCGTTCCTGGACTGCTTGGCTATCGGGCTGTCCCGCGAATCAGGCGGGCAACACCTCACCGTCCTGAGCTTCCTGCTCGTTTTTCCGGTGGTCTGGTTGGCCGTGGGGCTGCGCCACGCCGGTGTTGTCCTGGCCGTCCTGGCCACCATCCTCAGCGTCGCACTTCCGCCGGTAATCCTCGGCACCGGATTTACCAGTGCTTCCCTCATCCGGGTGGTGCTCCTGCCGGTCATTCTCGGGGCCGTCGCGCTCACGGCCTACGGGGTTGCCAACGGCATCACCATGCAGCGGCGCCTCCTGGCCAAACACGAAGCTGACCTCCGGGACCTGCTGGCGGCCAGCGAGGACCGCGAACAGCTGCTGAACACCGTGATGGACACGGTCAGCGTGGGTGTATGCGCCCTCGACAGCCAGGGCCAGGCTGTACTGGTGAACCGGCATCTCGGCAGCCGCCTCGCGGACGCCATCGGCGGCGAAGCGACTCCCGGCAGCGTGACGGATATGCCCGTCTACGGCGTGGACAGGCAACTCCGGCTTCCCCCTGAACGGCATCCCCGTACACGCGCTGCCCGGGGCGAATCCTTCACCGACGAGCTGGTCTGGGTTGGCAGCGGAACCGCCCAGCGCGCATACTCGGTTACCTGCCGGCTCATCAGGACTTCCACCGGAGGGCATTCAGGGGCGGTCCTGGCCTTTACGGATGTCACAGCCTTGGTGACGGCGCTGTCCGCCAAGGACGAATTCCTGGCCAGCGTCTCCCACGAGCTGAGGACGCCGCTGACGTCCATCCTGGGTTACCTGGATCTGGCCCTGGACGAAGAGGACCTTGAACCGGGCCTGGAAGACTGCCTGAAGGTTGCCAAACGCAATGCCGGGCGGCTGCTGACCCTCGTCGGTGACTTGCTGACCATCGCGTCCGGATCGTTGACCATCGTTCCCCGTTCGGCGGACCTTACCAACGTTGCCGCCACCAGCATCCAGGCTGCACAGCCGCACGCCGTGGCCGCCGGCATCACCCTTGAACTGGAGTCGGCAGGTCCTGCCACCGGACGGTTCGATCCTGACCGCCTTGGCCAGGCCATCGACAACCTGGTCTCGAATGCCATCAAGTACACACCGGAGGGCGGAAGGGTTACCGTCCGGGTCAGTGCCGCAGGACAATACCTCAGGTGCGAAGTCACCGACACCGGGGTCGGCATGACCGGAGATGAACTGGGCCAGGCCTATGCCCGTTTCTTCCGGGCAGCCAATGCGCACTCCTCCGCCATTCCCGGTGCGGGCCTGGGGCTGGCGATCACCAAATCGATTATCGAAAACCACCGCGGAACCATCAGCCTGACCAGCAGCCCCGGAGAGGGAACCACCGCAGTCCTGACCCTTCCGGAGGCTGACGCTTCCCTTCCCTCCCTCGCCGCCGGAAGGTAGCACGCAGCCCGGAAGCAGGGCACGCGGTAAAACACGGCGCGCCAGCAAAGCGCAAGCAGCACGCACCCGGGCAACAGGGATCCCGGCGCCGGACGCCGCCGTCGGACAGCAACGATGTTGAGGGAGTGTGGTGGGAACGGGCTACCCGCGAAGCTTCCTGATGCCCCTGTGCCGTCCCGCCGGGACACCGCCCGTGATGGGGTGGGCCAGGCGCCAGTGCTTGCGGGCATGGCTGCCTGCCGGGCCTGCGGCGGGGGCGGAGGCGGAGGC
>NZ_JAJOMC010000028.1 GCF_021129155.1 Arthrobacter sp. AK04 | reverse complement strand
GATCGAGGCCAGGACCGCGGCGATGATGCCCCAGACCACGGCGACGATCAGCGCGGCCCAGCCCAGCGGCATCAGGGCGCCCAGGGCGAACATCAGGCCCAGGGACAGGAAGAGAAGGACGAAGTGTCCTGCCACGCCTGCCCCGGCGAGCATGCCCGAGCCCTTGCCGGCCTTCGTGGCCGACTGCTTCAGTTCGGCCTTGGCCAGCTCGACTTCCTGGCGCATGAGCGTGGACAGGTCACGGGTCACATCCCCGAGCAGCTCACCCAGCGAGGCATTCTCAGCCTTCTCGTGCGCCACACTCGGAGCGGGTTCCGGAATCGAACTACTCATCACAGACCGCCAGACTGGCCATCCCTGGAACGGTCCCGGGTGAGGGGATCGCCTGCCATGGGATCGTCGGCCAGGTCGCGGTCGCCCAGCGGATCACTGGCGATCCGGTTTCCGGACCACGGTTCTTCGACCAGCTGCGGGCTGTCCAGGGGACTGGCGGGACGCGTGGGGTCGGCGTAGCTGCTGCCCGGCGCGCCGCCGTCGTATCCCGCCGTTGTGGTGGCCGGCCCGGGAAGCTGCACCGGAGGCGGAGGAACCGTGCCGCCCCCCGGCACATAGGACTCTGTGTACCGGTCGCCGTATGGCGTTCCGGAGTGCAGGCCCGCGGTGCTTGTGGTGCCGCTGGTGGATGAAGATTCCGGTGCCCCGGCGGTGAGGCCGCGGGTGAGCCTGCCTGCCAGGACGCCTGCACCCGCTGCAAGCAGGAGGAAGGTGCCGGGATTGTTGCGGGCAAACCTCTGGACCTCGCCGAGAAGGTCGCCCGGCTGCCTGTTCTCAAGCCAGGACGCCATTGACGAGGTGCGCTCGGCAGCCTGCCGGACAAGGTCGCTGGCGACGCCCTGCTGGTCCGGGGCGGTGGCCATGCTGTGCAGCTGGCTGGAGATATTGCGCATGCCCTCTGCGGCCTTCTGCTGCTGCGTCCCGGCCTGGCTGGTCAGTCCCGACTTCGCCTGGTGCAGCAGTTCCTGGGCACTGTACTTCGCCTCGGACGCCACATGCGCGGCTTCTTCCTTGGCGGTCTGCGCAACGTTCTGGGCAGAGCCCTTCGCCGTGCGGGCAACGTCAGCTGCTTCTTCCTTCGCCGCATCCTTGCGGGACGTCCCGGAGCTGTCGCCGGGCTGGACCGCGCCGTATTGGGGAGTGGCGGCTGACGGGAATGTGGCGGCGGACCGCTCACCCGGAATTCCTGTAGAGGCCGGCGGAGCCGTCGTGGCGGGATCCTCGGGCCATTGGTTCTCTGTCATCTTCGCTCTCTCTTTCCAAGAAGGCCGGTTGTTGATCAAGAACCAGCAGTACTGGCCGTAAAATAATAAGCATGATTACTAATAAAAGGTAAGTACCCTTGCTAAGCGAGTTATAAACGGTTCCAGCAGAGTCAGCCGGAAAGGCGCAGGCCGGTCCGGTCACATCAAGTGGAAAGTGGTGGGTGGTATGGAAACAGCTCCATGGGTTTGGGTGGTAGTCGGCGTCATTGTGGTGGTGCTGGTTGTGCTGCTGTTGCTGGCGGGCGGACGGCGCAGGAAGGCTGTCCAGCAGAAGCGTGATGACGAACAGCGGGCCAAGGCAGCGGAAATCCGCCGCGAGGCCGAGATGAAGGATCTTGACGCCCGGGAGCGCGAAGCGAAAGCTACGCGTGCCAGGGCTGATGCGGAGCAGGCCCAGGTGGATGCGGCCAGGTTGCGCCAGCAGGCAGACCAGCAGGCCATGGAGGCCAAGGCGCTCCGCGACGATGTGAACGAACGGGCGCGGAAGGCGGACGAGCTTGACCCCGACGTCGACCGCGACCGCCGCGGCGATGTCCATCCGGACCGCCGCGACCGCAGCAACCGCGAGCGAGCCAGCCACGAAGCTGTGGGCGGCGGCCCCGCTGAGGCAGGCCGCGGCACTGTTGGCCGCGACGATGCCCGTGACGGTGGAGGTGTCGCCCAAGCTGGAGACCGCGGCATTGCCGGCCACGACGGCGGACGGAGAGATGCGGCGCACGACGGCGTCCGCGACGATGCTGCGCACGACGGCGTCCGCGACGATGCTGCGCACGATGGCGTCCGCGACGATGCGGCGCGGCGGGACCGCCCGGCACGTGGGGACCTTACCGATGAAGGAATCAATCCGGCCGAGGGCAGCCGCCGTGAGCGAAAGGATCCGCACTCGGGAATCTAGTCCACGGGCGGTGCCGGTTTCCTTGGCTTGAGCACGGGGGAGGGAGTTACTCCTTCCCCCGTTCCCATGCCCTGGAGCACGGCCCTGACGGCGTCGGTGGACGGTATCGCCGGCTCCCAGCAGAGGATTCGGCGGGCCCGGCCGGTGTCCATGATGGGAGCGCCGGCTGCCATGTCCACCCATCCGGAGTCGGTGGGCTGCAGCCGCAGCCGCCACGTCAGCCCGACGATCCAATGAAGCAGCCCCATGGGAATGGGGAGGATCCTCCGGGCGCCCACAATGCGGGCGATTTCCCGCGGCGTCAGTACGGGCTCTGCCGCAATATTGAAGGCCCCTGAAGCCCGCTGGTCGATAACGCGCCAGTAGGCGTCCGCCACGTCGTCGGCGTGAACCGCCTGGAAAACCAGGCCGTCCGGGGCGGGAAGCAGCGGAATGCGGAGCTTCCCCGGCAGCAGGCGTGGAATGGCCCGCCCCAGGAAATACCGTCCAATCTCGCTTCCGGCGTCGGACTGGAAAATCAGGCCTGGCCGGAGCCGTGCCACCGAGATGCCCGGTTCCGCTGCCATGAACGCATCCAGGGCTTCTTCCTGCTCCGCCTTGTGCCGGCTGTAGTGTGAGCCCGCCATGCCGCGGACCGGCCATGATTCGTCGCGTCTTTGATCCTTGGGTGCCTTGCTGTAGGCGCCGACGGACGAGGCACAGACCACCTGTTTCACCCCTGCCCTGGCCGCTGCCGCCAGCACGTTCCTGGTGCCGGCCACGTTGGTGCGGTACAGCTGTTCCAGGTCCCGGTTGGGCTGGATCTGCCAGGCCAGGTGAACCACGGAATCCACGCCTTCCAAGGCGGCGTCAAGCAGGGGCCGGTCGCTCTCCAGGCCGACGTCCAGGGTGTGCCACTCAACGCCGGAGTAGGGTTCCCGGCCCGTGTCAGGGCGGGACCTGCTGATCCCCGTCAGCTTGAAGCTTCCGGGCTTTTCGGACAGCTTGGCCTGCAGCTTGCGGAGGAGTGCTGTTCCAGCATTTCCGCTGGCACCGGTGATGGCGATGTGCATGGCAAGGACTCCTTGGCTGGGCTTCCCGGTACGGCTGACACACCGAGCCTATATCCGGGGAGCATTGTTTTATAAGCAACCTTATGATTTCCTACTTCTAAGTCTTGCCGCAGGCTTTCGGACCCCTACCCGAGGGAACCAACGACAATGCCCGAAAACTTTCCCGCGCTTGCCGTGGATACGATGCACGTTCACCAGACCCAGCCAGGACTCCTGGGAAACAGCCCTTCCGGTACCAAGGCCGGACGGCTGCGCCAGACCTTCGAAAACGATCTGGTCCTCGGCTACCTGGACCTGGCCGAGGCCCTGGCTGCCCGGTTTGAAGCCCGCGGACGCGAGCGCGCCGACCTGAACCAGGTTGCCTACCTTGGACTCGTCAAGGCCGCCCGCGGCTTCGACCAGTCCAAGGGTGAAAGCTTTCCCGCCTACGCAGCCCCCACCATCACGGGGGAGCTGAAGCGGTACCTTCGTGACCGCACGTGGGTGGTCCGGCCCCCACGGCACATCCAGGACCTGCGCACCCGGATGTTCCGGGCGGAGCCGGAGCTCACCCAGTCGCTGGGCAGGAGTCCCAGCGTTGACGAGCTGGCCGGGGCCCTGGATGAAGATCCCGCCGCCGTGCAGGAGGCCATCTCGGCCTCAAGCAGCATGCACCCCGACTCGCTGGACGCCGTCAATCCGCACTCCGACGCGCCGTCCATTGGCGAGGTGCTGGCATGCCCCGAGACGCCGCTGGAACGCCTGGAGGAGCTCGCCTGCCTGCGTGATGCCATCCAGGACCTGGACCCTGCGGACAGGGAGCTCCTGTACCGCCGCTACTTCTGCGAGGAAACCCAGGTGCAGCTGGGAAAGCGGCTGGGCATGTCCCAAATGCAGGTCTCGCGCCGGCTTGCCCGCGTGCTGGTGGCCCTCCAGCGCAGGCTGGAGGACAGTGCCATCCCGGAACCCGGGAACGAAAGGCAAGCGAACACTGCCCGGGGAAATGCAGGCCATGGGGCCCGTATGGCACCGATGACCGGCGCGTCCTTGCGGACCGCCCATGGACTGGACAGCCCTGCCCCGTCCGGCAGGACGGCTGCCCGCAGGGGCGCCACACGGGCGGGGACAATTTAGCCTCCAGGCTCCCCGGAAAACGTGAGTCCGCCGCGCCCTAATCCACTGCGCGCGAGTCCGCCCGCCCGAACCCGTGGCGGGGGAATCCGCAGCTCCTGGGCGCGGCGTTCCGTAACCCGCCAAAAGACCGAAGAAAGACCGCCAACAGGCAAGGTGGGCGCTATCTTGCCTGTTCAGCGCCATGGAGCCACACGTCACCGAAAGCCGGGAAAATCATCCGGCCCCGTTTAGGAGCAGCAGCAGAGGGGAACAGGGAGGACATGGGAAGCACCGAAACATCCAGGCTCAGGGCTGTCCTGTTCGACCGGGACGGGACCCTGGTGGTCGATGTGCCGTACAACGGGGACCCGGACCTTGTCCGGCCGATGCCCGGCGCCAAAGCCGTCCTCGATGCCCTGCGCTCTGATGGAATCGCCACCGGGGTGGTCAGCAACCAGTCCGGCATCGCCCGGGGCATGATCACTGCCGACGACGTCGCCAGGGTAAATGGGAGGGTTGAGGAACTGCTTGGCCCCTTTGACGTGTGGGAAGTCTGTCCCCACGCGGAGCAGGACGGCTGCCCGTGCCGGAAGCCCGCACCGGGAATGGTCCACAGCGCCTGCCGGAAGCTCGGGGTCCCGGAGTCCGAGGCGGCATTGATCGGTGACATCGGCGCCGACGTCAGGGCCGCGGAAGCAGCAGGCGCCACCGGCGTCCTGGTTCCCACCCCTGTCACGCTTGCCGCGGAGGTGGCTGACGCCCCGCTGGTGGCGCAGGACCTGGCCGGCGCCGTGCGCCTGCTGCAGGAGCGGCGGTAATGGGCCGCGTCCTGGTGGCGCGCCTGGACAGCATGGGCGATGTCCTGCTGGCCGGGCCTGCTGTCCGGGCCGTGGCGAACGGCCGGATCCCGGACGGCAGCAGGACCAACCACGTGGTGATGCTGTGCGGCAGGCAAGGCGAGGCTGCCGCTGGCCTGCTGCCCGGGGTGGCGGAGGTCTACAGCTGGGACAGCCCCTGGATCATGAATCCCGCACCGAAAATGACCGGCCCGCACGCCGACAGGCTCATCGAGTACGTCCGCAATTCCAGGATCACCGAAGCCGTCATCCTGACCTCCTTCCACCAGTCCCCGCTGCCGCTTGCGCTGCTGCTCCGGCTGGCCGGCGTCGAACGGATCACCGGGGCGTCCACCGACTACGCCGGGTCCCTGCTGGACGTCCGGCTCAAACCGGGGGAGGACTTTCCGGAAGACCAGCCCGAGGCGGAACGGGCCCTGGGCATCGCGGAGGCGGCAGGGTTCCGGCTGCCGGCGGGCGACGACGGCAAGCTCCGGGTGGCCTCCGTCCCCGACGTCCGCGACCTGGTGGGGCACGGACCCTACGTGGTGGTGCACCCCGGTGCGGCCGTGCCCGCAAGGGCGTGGCCCCCGCTGCACCACGCGGCCGCCGTCGAACTCCTCCAGGGTGCGGGCCATCGTGTGGTGGTCACCGGCGGACCGAATGAAACCTCCCTCACCGCAACCGTTGCCGGACCCTCGGCGCTGGACCTTGGCGGGCGCACTGACCTGCAGACGATGGCCGGTGTCATGGCAGGAGCGGGGGCAGTCATCACCGGCAACACCGGTCCCGCCCACCTCGCGGCGGCTGTAGGCACTCCCGTTGCCTGCCTGTTTTCCCCGGTGGTCCCGGCCATCCGCTGGGCACCCTACGGGGTTCCGCTGGAACTCCTGGGGGACCAGAACGCTCCCTGCCGGATGACCCGCGCCCGCGTCTGCCCGGTTCCGGGACACCCCTGCCTGGACTCCGTTTCACCCGAGGAAGTGGTGGCGGCAGTGGAACGCCTGATGGGTGGAGTGAGCTCCTTCAGTACCCACGTCAGCACCCGTAGAAAGGCCCGCAACAGATGAGAATCCTGCTCTGGCATGTCCACGGTTCCTGGACGGACGCCTTCGTGCGCGGACGCCATGAATACCTGCTCCCTGTCCTTCCCGCCGGTGGGCCCTGGGGCCTTGGCCGTGCCGGCAGGGACTGGCCCGCATCGGTGCGGGAGGTGGACCTGGCGGCGCTGGACGCGGACGCCGTCGACGCCGTCGTGCTGCAACGACCGGAAGAAATTGCTGAAGTAGGGCGCGTGCTGGGCCGCCGGCCCGGGATTGACCTGCCGGCGGTGTACGTGGAGCACAACACCCCCAAGGGCGATTTCCCCTTCACACGCCACCCTCTCGCGGACCAGTCCGCCATCCCCCTGGTTCACGTCACCCACTTCAACCGGCTCGCCTGGGACAACGGCTCCGCGGTGTCGACGGTGATCGAGCACGGAATACCGGACCCCGGGCAGCTCTACACGGGCGAACTGGCGGAGTTGGGTGTGGTGGTCAATGAACCCGTCCGCCGCGGCCGCGTCACGGGAACCGACCTGCTGCCGTCCTTCGCCTCCGTGGCGCCGCTGCAGGTCTTCGGCATGAAGACGGACGGCCTGGCTGCCGCCGCAGGCATTGACGCCTCCAGGGTGACCTCCCGCGGCGACCTCAAGACACAGGAACTGCACCGCGAACTGGCAAGGTGCCGCGTCTACGTGCACCCGATGCGCTGGACGTCACTGGGCCTGTCCCTCCTGGAAGCCATGCACCTGGGGATGCCCGTGGTTGCCCTGGCAAGCACCGAAGCGCCGCGGGCCGTGCCGCCGGAAGCGGGTGCCGTGTCCTCCGACATCGATGAGCTGCTCCGCTGTGCGCGGCGGCTGGTGGCCAATCCGGAGGAAGCACGACGGCGGGGAGCCGCCGCGCGTGAAGCGGCACTGGAACGGTACGGGCTGGGGAAGTTCCAGGACCGCTGGGATGAGCTCCTGGGGGACCTGGCCGGCGGGCCAAGGCGCCCGCGGACCGCCAGCACCAACGGCGTGGACGAGCGGATCCTTGTTCCGGCGCGAGAGAGGAAGACCCCATGAGAATCTCGATGATTTCCGAACACGCCAGCCCTTTGGCGGCCTTGGGCGGGGTGGACGCCGGCGGGCAAAACGTGCACGTTGCGGCACTGTCGGAGGCACTGGCCAAACGCGGCCACCACGTCACCGTCTACACCCGCAGGGACGCAACGGAGCTTCCCGCCAGGGTACGGGTGGGGCGGCGCCTGGAAGTGGTCCATGTGGATGCGGGGCCGGCCCGCCATGTTCCGAAGGACGAACTCCTTCCCTTCATGGGTGAGCTCGCCGACGGCGTGGCCAGGGATTGGAGCCAGCGGCCGCCGGACGTGGTGCACGGCCACTTCTGGATGTCAGGCCTGGCTGCCCTGGACGCGGCCCGGCGCCCGGACTCGGGGTGCCGGGTCCCCGTCATCCAGACCTTCCACGCGCTGGGGACCGTCAAGCGCAGGCACCAGGGGGCCGAGGACACCAGCCCGGCGGAACGCCGCTGGCTGGAGCCCGGGGTGGGCCGGTCCGCGGACAGGATTATTGCCACCTGCTCGGACGAGGTTTTTGAGCTCAAGGCCATGGGCATCGACACCGGCAAGATTTCCATTGCCCCCTGCGGCGTGGACCTGGATTTCTTCTCGGCTGACGGTCCCGTGGCGGCAAGGACGGCGAACCACCGGATCCTCTCCGTGGGCCGCCTGGTGCCGCGCAAGGGCGTGGACCTGGTGATCCGGGCACTGCCCTACCTGCGCGAGGCAGGGTTCGACGGCGTCGAGCTGCTGATCGTGGGCGGCGGCGGGGACTCCGGGGTGCTTGACGCGGATCCGGAGGTGCGCCGCCTGCTGGGCCTTGCGGCCGAACTTGGGGTGGCGGACCAGGTGCGGCTGCAGGGACAGGTGTCCCGCAGCGAGATGCCTGGCATTTTCCGCAGCGCGGACGCCGTGGTGTGCGCCCCGTGGTATGAGCCCTTCGGCATTGTCCCGCTGGAAGCCATGGCCTGCGGCGTCCCTGTGGTGGCTGCCGCCGTCGGCGGTCTCCGCGACACGGTGGTGGACCACGGAACCGGGCTGCACGTGCCGCCCCGCGATCCGGAAGCCATCGCCTCCGCCCTGGCCATGCTGCTTGACAATCCGTCGCTGCGGACGGAGCTGGGAAACGCGGGCAAGGTGCGCGCCCGCACCCGGTACTCCTGGGACCGGGTGGCCGCCGAAACCGAAAAGGCGTACCAGCTGGCGGTGGCAGGGGCTCCTGCCGGCGTTTCCCCGATGGAAGGAGCGGCGCTGTGACTCCGGAATGGTCCCTTCGTGACGCCGGTCTGCGGACTCTGGCCGCCCCCGTGTCCCTGCCGCCCGTCCTGCCCGGTTCCGGGTGTGTGGACCCGGCCACCGCGGACATCGTCGAGGCCCACCTGGACAACGTGGTGCCGGCGCTGGATTCGCTGCGGCGCCAGTCCGGCCGCCTAGGCGCCTGGGGAGTGGAACTGGCGCAGCGCCTGCTGCGCGGGCAGCGCCTCCTGGCCGCAGGGAACGGCGGTTCAGCCGCGGAGGCACAGCACCTCACTGCCGAGCTGGTGGGCAGGTTCGACGGCGAGCGCGTCCCGTTCTCCGCGATCTCGCTGCACGCCGAGTCCTCGGCCGTCACGGCGATCGCCAACGACTATGGGTATGACGACGTCTTTGCGCGACAGGTCCGCGCGCATGGCCGCTCGGGTGACGTGCTGATGCTGCTGTCCACCAGCGGCAAGAGCCCCAACCTGCTGCGGGCAGCGGAGATCGCCGCCAAGCTCAACATCACCACCTGGGCGCTTACCGGGGTGGGCCCCAACCCCTTGTCCGACGCCTGCGACGAGGCCGTCATGATCGATGCCCTCAACGCCAACGCGCAGGAGGGGCACCTGATCGCCCTGCATGCCATGTGCCGCGCCTTTGACCTTGAAGTGGGGCGGCGCGGCACTCCCGACGCCGGACTGCCGGGCAGGGGAGGCCGGTCATGAGGATCGTCGTGGTGGGCGACGTGATGCTGGACGTGGACCTGTCCGGGGAAGCCACCCGGCTCAGCCCCGACGCGCCTGTCCCGGTGGTGGATGTTTCCGGGGTCAAGCGTCGGGCCGGTGGCGCCGGGCTGGTGGCGCGGATGCTGGCGGAGGACGGCTGGCCCGTCACCCTGGTGACGGTCCTGGGCGATGACGACGCCGGGCGGCAGCTTGAATCGCACCTCGCCGGGGTGCGGCTTGTGTCCGGCCCCAGCGGCCATGCTTCTCCGGTCAAGACCCGGGTCAGGGCGGGATCGCACCCGGTGGTGCGCTTTGACCAGGGCTGCGGCAAGGCGCCTGTACCGGATGCCAGCCCGGCCATGCTCCGTGCGGTTGAGCAGGCAGGCGTGATCATCGTGGCCGACTACGGCAGGGGCCTGGCGGCGAATCCGCAGCTCAGGGACCTCCTGGCCCGGCTGGCTGACAGCGTGCCCATCATCTGGGACCCGCACCCTTCCGGGCCGGACCCGGTCCCGGGTGTGGCCGTGGTGACGCCCAACCTCGCCGAGGCCAGCAAGGCGGCGGGGGCCTACGCCAACCTCCGGGACCCAAGGACACAGGACACAGCGACGCAGGACCCGGCAGTCCAGGCCGGCCGGATCCTGATGGGGCAGTGGCAGAGCCGCGCCGTCCTGGTCACCAAGGGCGAGCAGGGAGCAGTCCTGCTGCAACAGGGCAGCGACTCTGCCCAGGCAGTGCCGGCGCCACGGGTGGAAGCGGGTGATCCCTGCGGTGCAGGTGACAGGCTTGCGGCCAGCCTGGCAGTCCACCTCCTGGCAGGCCGCGAGCTTGGGGAGGCAGCCAGGCTGGCAGTCCATGACGCCGCGGATTTCCTGGCCAGCGGGGGAGTGTCCGCGCTGCCGGACCCGGCCGGCCCCACTGCAGCCGCCCCGAAGCCGCGGAACCAGGCAGCCGGCAGGCTCCGCACCAGCGAACCGCTGCTGCTGGCCCGCGCGGTGCGGGACAACGGCGGGACAGTCGTGGCCACAGGTGGCTGCTTCGACCTGCTGCACGCCGGTCACGTCCGCTCCCTCGCCGCGGCACGCGAACTGGGCGACTGCCTGATCGTCTGCCTCAACTCGGATGACTCTGTCCGCCGCCTCAAGGGGCCGGAGCGTCCCATCATCAGCCAGCAGGACAGGGCAGAACTGCTGCTGGCCATGGAGTGCGTGGACGCGGTGATGGTCTTCGATGAGGACACCCCGGAAGCCGCCCTGGAACGCCTTCGCCCGGACATCTGGGTCAAGGGCGGCGACTACAAGGGTGCCCGCCTGCCGGAGGCCGACCTCGTGGAGAAATGGGGAGGCCGCTGCCTTACCGTCCCCTACCATCCTGCCCGTTCCACCACCGGGCTGGCCGATGCCCTTGCCAAGGTGAGCTGACCGCGGCCCTGCCGCACGTCTTTGTATTCCCACTGATTTGTATTCCCACCGAAAGGAACACCATGACTGTAGAAGTGAATGTGCCTGGAACCACTACCCCCGGCCGCGTGCTCGTCACGGGAGGTGCCTCCGGACTGGGGGCCGCCGTCGTCGACGCCGTCCTTAAGGCAGGCGGCACCCCGGTGGTGCTGGACCGCGACATCAGCAATGTCTCCGCCGTGAAGGCCTTCGAAGTGGACGTCGCGGACCGGGCGGCAGTGGAGGCCGCCGTCAAGGAAGCCGCCGAATCACTGGGCGGCCTGGAGGCCGTGGTCACCGCCGCCGGCATTGACCGCTGCGGGAAACTGGCGGACGTCGAGGCCACTGAGTGGGAAAAGGTGATCGGGGTAAACCTCATGGGCACCGTCTCAGTGGTCCGGGCCGCCCTGCCCTACCTCAAGGCCAGCCACGGCCGGGTAGTGACTGTCGCTTCCACCCTGGGCAAGCGGGCCGTCGCCGATGCCACCGCCTACTGCGCGTCCAAGTTCGGCGTGGTGGGATTCAGCCACGCGCTCGCAGCGGAAACCGGGGGCGAAATCGGCGTGACCACCATGATCCCCGGCGGCATGAAAACCCGGTTCTTCGACGACCGCACGGAGCAGTATAAGCCGCAGGACGATTCCCGCCTGAACGATCCCGCCAACACGGCCCAGGCAATCCTCTTTGCCCTGTCACAGCCCACCGGATGCGAGGTCCGGGAAATGCTGATCTGCCACGAGGAAGAGGGCTCCTGGCCCTAAACGCAACAGGCCACCAGACCGGAAAACCGACGGGAGGAACACCATGCCCACCACTGCCACTGAAATACCCACAGACGCCGAAGCAGCAGACCGCTCCGGGATCACCATCCGCAACCCTCGTTCCGGTGAGGTCCTCTGGACCGTGCCCGAGGCCCAGCCCGGTGCAGTGGCCCGCGCCGTCGAGGTTGCCCGGAACGCCGCTGCGGACTGGGCTTCCACTGCCCCGGCAGAGCGGGGAGCCGCACTCCGTAACGCCGCGCGGGCGCTCGACGCCGCCGCCCGGGAACTGGCCGGACTGAACGCCAGCGAAACGGGACGGCCGGTGGAAGAGTCGCTGGCGGGGATCGCGGCCGGAGTCTCCACCCTGGAGCAGTATGCCGAGCTTGGCCCTGTCCATCGCGGCCTCAGCCTGCGCGGCAATCAGCTGGCCTCGGACTACACGGTGGCGGAACCGCGGGGAGTCGCTGCGCTTCTTACCCCATGGAACGATCCCGTGGCGGTGGCCTGCGGGCTGATCGGCGCGGCACTGGTTACCGGCAACACGGTGGTCCACAAGCCCAGCGAGCGCTGCCCCCGCCTGGGTGAGGCGTTGGGGGAGGTCCTGGCCCCGGCGTTCCCGCTCGGGGTGTTCCAGACAATCACCGGTGGAGCGGGCGTCGGCGCGCTTCTGGCACAGTCTGACGTGGACGTCATCGCACACGTCGGATCCAGTGCTGCCGGTGCCCATCTTGCCCGTGCAGGGGCACAGTCCGGTGCACATGTCATCCGGGAAAACGGTGGAAATGATCCCCTGCTGGTGGACCGCGACGTCGATCCCGTATGGGCGGCAGAACAGGCCGCGATGGGCGCCTTCAGCAACAGCGGCCAGATCTGTGTGGCGGTTGAACGGATCTATGTCCATGAAGCCATCGCCGCGGAGTTTTGCGCTGCCCTGGAGGCGGAGGCAGCACTCCGGAACGGCAACGGCACGCTGGCCCCGCTGGTGGACGAGCGCATGCGCGATGCCGTCCACGCCCACGTCACCGACGCGCTGGAAAAGGGTGCACATGCGCTCGAGGGCGGTTTACTCCCGGACGGGCCGGGCGCGTTCTACCCGGCAACGGTCCTGACCGGATGCACGGACAGTATGGAAGTGATGACGGAGGAGACGTTCGGGCCGGTGGCCCCGGTCCAGGTGGTGAAAACGTTCGACGACGGCCTGCGGCTGGCGTGCAGCGGCAAGTACGGCCTCGCCGCCACGGTGCTGTCCGGCAACATCGCCCACATCCAGCAGGCAGTGGCCGCCCTCCCGGTGGGCACCGTGAAAATCAACGAGGTGTTCGGCGGTGCCCCCGGCGGTGCTGCCCAGCCGCGTGGCATCAGCGGCGCCGGCTTCGGGTACGGCCCCGAACTGCTGAATGAGTTCAGCCGGGTCAAAGTGGTGCACATAGCGGCGCCGCCGGAAGCGGCCCCACAGAAGGACCGGCCATGAGCCCGAGCCCAGATGCCGTGGACCTTTCGCAGCAGCGTGCCCTCGCGGATTGGTTGCCGGGGCGTCTCGCCGCCGAACAGCCGGCCATCCTGGTGCTTGGCGACGTCATGCTGGACGGCTGGTGGAGCGGCAGCATCGAGCGGCTGTGCCGGGAGGCCCCCGCACCGGTGGTGGACGTGCAGAACCGCGAGTCTGTGCCGGGCGGGGCCGCGAACACCGCCATGAACCTGGCCGCCCTGGGGGCCCGTGTTTCCGTTGCGGGCATCATTGGAACCGACGACGCCGGCGTGGACCTCCGCAACCAGCTGGTGGCGGCCGGGATCGATGTCACCTACCTCCTCGACCACCCGGACATGGTCACCACCACCAAGATCCGCATCAGCAGCGGCGGCCAGGTGATGCTCCGCATCGATGACTCAGCCAGGTCCGTGCCCGCCGAAGCGCTGGCCGAGCTTGCGGCGTCGGTGCGTTCCGCCGTCGAACACCAGCAGGCGGTGATGGTGTGCGACTACGGCACCGGTGTCCTGGCTGACCCTGTCCGCCGGGGCCTGGTGGACGCCCTCGCGGGCAGGGATCGCGGGGAGCCCGGCGTCCGGCCCCTGCTGGTGGTCGACTCCCACGATCCCCGCCCGTGGGCGCCGCTTCGCCCGGACCTGGTAACCCCCAACGCCCAGGAAACGGCCCGGATGCTGGACCTCCGGCTCCCGGAAGGACAGGAGAGGGCGGCGGACGTAAGCCGGCACGCGGATGTGCTGCTGGAGGCAACGGGTGCGGGTGCCGTGGTGGTCACCCTGGACCGTGACGGTACCGTGCTGCTGAGGCCCGACGGCGTGACGCACCGGACGTGGGCACGCCCGGCTGCCGAAAAACAGGCATCGGGAGCCGGTGACACCTTCGTGGCCGCGCTGACCCTGGCCAGATCGGCAGGCCTGCCCCTCACGGCAAGCCTGGACCTGGCACAGTCAGCCGCCGACGTCGTGGTGCACCAGCCGGGCACATCGGTTTGCAGCACGGCGCAGCTCAGCCGCTACCTGAAGGCGTTCGCGGACACGGCGCTGGAGGCCGGCGAGCTCGAACGGCAGCTGGAGCTGCACCGCGCGCAGGACCAGCGCATCGTCCTGACCAACGGCTGCTTCGACGTCCTGCACAGCGGCCACACCCGCTACCTGAACCAGGCCAAGCAGCTGGGGGACATCCTGGTGGTGGCGCTCAACAGTGACGAATCCGTGCGGCGGCTCAAGGGCGCAGGCCGCCCCATCAATGCGGTGGCGGACCGGGCCGCCGTGGTGGCGGCGCTGAGCTGTGTGGACTACGTGACGGTTTTTGATACGCCCACCGCGGCGCCGTTGATCCGCCAGTTGCGTCCGGAGGTCTACGCCAAGGGCGGGGACTACACCCCGGAGATGCTGGCCGAAACCCCGGCCGTGGAGGAATACGGCGGCCGCGTTGCCATCCTGGATTACGTGGCGGACCGTTCCACCACCGCCGTGGTCAACAAGATCCGGGACGGCGAGGGGGCCGTGCAGACCAACTAGGGTTGAGAGCTGGACTGGTTGGTTTGAGTGAAGCGGGGCACGGGTAATGGCGAAACGCGGGAAGCCGGGGGGCCGCGGCAGCCGTCCAACGGCGGGTGTGGTGGAGGTTCCCCGGGGAACCCGGCCGGACGGCCCGGTTGAAGGCGTCTACTACATTGACACCGGAGACTGCGAGCTGATCGCGGACCAGGACAACTCCACCGGCTGGCTCCTGAAAATCAACGGCGTCATGAGCTCCCACATCGACCTCGCCGACCCCCTGTTCCTGGACTTTGAATACATGCGGTGGATGGCAGCGCTCATCGAGTCGCGCTGGCCGCCGTCGGGGGCGTCACCCGGACCCAAGCTTCGCGGCCTGCACCTCGGCGGTGGAGCCTGCTCGCTGGCGCGGTACTTCCATGCCGCCTACCCGGACGCGCGGCAGGTGGTGGTGGAGCTGGACGGGAAGCTGGCGGAATACGTCCGCGGCTGGTTCGACCTGCCCAAGGCGCCCCTGCTGCGGCTCCGCGTGGGGGAGGCCCGCGACGTGACCGAGACCCTGACGGCGGACACCCGGGACTTCATCATCCGGGACGTGTTCGCCGGGGCCGTCACCCCGCGTCCCCTGACCACCGCGGAATTCACCCAGCACGTCAGGCGCGTCCTCGCCCCCGGCGGAGTCTACGTAGTGAACTCGGGTGACGCGCCGGACCTGAAGAACGCCCGGGAGGATGCCGCCACCATTGCGGCCTCCTTCAAGCACACCGTGATCATCGCGGACCCCGCAATGTTGAAGGGCCGCCGCTACGGAAACATGGTGATGGCAGGCAGCGATACCCTGTTCGGTGACGACCCCAAGCTCCACCGGCGACTCCTGGGCGGTGCCGTCCCTGCACACCTGTGGGACGACGCCCAGGTCCGGGCATTCGCGGCAGGGGCACCTGTGCGGCACGACCCGCCCGCAACCCCATCGATTGCTCCGTAACTGCCGTTCCCACCCCCGAAAACGACAGTTACGGAGCAGCCGGCGAGGTTTTTCCACGGCCCAGCAGCCATTCCCGGTGTTCGGCCATCTGTTCCCGCAGTGCCTGCACCACCGCCGCCACGGCCGGGCGCCGCAGCGAATCCGGCCGGAGCACCATCCAGTAGGGCAGCAGTTCTGCGATCTCGGCCGGCAGCAGGCGGACCAGGTCAGGGTGGAGGTCGCCCATGAAGCAGGGCAGGAAACCAATCCCCGCGCCGGCGCGCGTTGCCTCCACGTGGACAAAAACATTGGTGGAGGTGAGGCCGTCGCGCATGGCCGGCACCAGCCGGCGGGGCGCGTCCAGGTCATCCACCTGCAGCATCGAGTCCACGAAATAGACCAGCGGGTGGTCATTGAGCTCCGCCACCGTGGCCGGCGTGCCGTGCTCGGCCAGGTAGGCGCGCGAGGCGTACATCCCCAGCATGTATTCGCCCAGCCGCATGGCCTCGGCCCGGTGCACCTGCGGTTCGCCCACCACCACTTCGATGTCCAGGCCCGAGCGCTGCTGAAGCGCCCGCCGCGTCATGGTCACCACCTCAACGCTCAGCCCGGGATGGTCCCGCCGCAGCCGCGCCACCGCGGGCGCGGCGATGTAGGCACTGAAGCCGTCGGTTGCGGTCATGCGTACGACGCCGGTAATCGGGTCGGGTGCCCGTCCGGAGGGCCCCAGGGCGCCCACCACCGCTTCGACCTGCTCAGCGGCCTGGACCGCCTGCGCTCCGAGGACGGTCAGCTCCCATCCTCCGGGGGCACGGGCCAGGACCCTTCCGCCGAGTGCCTTCTCCAGGGAAGCGATCCGGCGGGAAACGGTGGTGTGGTTCAGGCCCAGTGCCTGCGCGGCGGCCGTGAACCTGGCGGTGCGGGACACCGCAAGGAGTACCAGCAGGTCATCCGGATTGACGTTCATATCTGCAATTCTGCACACAGCACGTGCTGCATTGGCTATTGAAGGCGCATGTCCGTGCAGTAAGACTCAGTGGAGCCATTAGTGCTGGACGCCACAGCACGTGTCGCCGTGGACACGGAGGAGAAACCCATGAGCGCTGAACAGCGCCCGGCAGATAGCACTGCCGGACCTGCCCCGGTAGACGCTGCGTGCGTGAGCGACCGGAAATTCTGTTAGAAAGCCCGAGGGGACTGCCATGGAAAACACTTTGAACGGCCGCAAGGCACTGATTACCGGGGGAGCCGGCGGGATCGGCGCTGCCAGCGCACGGGCCCTCGCCGCCCGGGGCGCCAAGGTGGTGATCGCGGACGTCGACGCGGCCGCGGCGGAAGCACTTGCGGATGAAGTGGGTGGCACCACCTGGGCCGTTGACCTGCTGGACGTGGATTCGCTCGCAACCCTGAGCCTTGACTGCGACATCCTGGTGAACAACGCCGGGATCCAGCGCATCAGTCCCATCGAGGACTTCGATCCCGCCGATTTCCGCCGCCTGGTCACCCTGATGCTGGAGGCGCCGTTCCTGTTGATCCGGGCGGCGCTGCCGCACATGTATGCGAACAATTTCGGCCGGATCATCAATCTCTCCTCGGTGCACGGGATCCGGGCTTCTCCCTTCAAGAGCGCCTACGTCTCCGCCAAGCACGGCCTGGAGGGGCTGAGCAAGGTGACGGCGCTTGAGGGCGGGGAGCACGGCGTTACCTCCAACTGCATCAACCCCGGATATGTGCGCACGCCGCTGGTGGAGTCGCAGATCGCGGACCAGGCCAAGGTGCACGGGATCCCGGAGTCGGAGGTTCTGGCCAAAGTCATGCTGACCGAGTCTGCCGTCAAGAGGTTGGTGGAGCCGGAAGAAGTGGCCTCACTGGTTGCCTGGCTCGCGTCGGACCACGCGGGCATGGTGACAGGCGCCAGCTACACGATGGATGGCGGCTGGTCGGCACGCTAGCCCCCTAGCACAGGAGTTTTCGTCCAGATATGCAGGCTTCCGCGGGCGTCAGCCCTGCATATCTGGACAAAAACTCAATCCAGCTGCTTGATTTGCCGGTGGTCATAGAAGAACACGCCGTGGGCGGTGTCCACACCCACGGATGTTCCCTGCTGGAAAACCACCACTCCCTCGCGGCGGCCCTTGAACGGGTCATCCGCCATCACGGCGTCACCGATTTTGTAGGGTGACCGCGGGGCGAAGGGCTTCAGCATGCGGTTCCATGTTTGGGCTGCAACGCTGGTCAAGCTGATGGGCCGGCCCATGCTCGACGGGTCCCGGACAACGGCTTTGGCCATATGTACCAACTCCTCGGAAGCGGCGCAGGCCGCCCACTTGTGGTGCAGGTTAACCGGAACGTTCCCAGCAGAGGGCGGCCCTCCCATTCCGGCTGGCACCTTACGTCAAAGCTAGGCGCTATTCACACCAGTCACACCAGTAACAGGTACTCGCTTTTGGCAAGGCCGGTACTTGCCTGTGGCAGTGAGGCTCAACGCTGGCCGATGACGATGTCCTCCGCGTTCTCGAAGGCCCACGCAACCAGCGGAACCAGGAGGGCGCTCAGCTCGTACCCGCGCTCGGTGAGGCTGTAATCCACGCGGGGCGGAATCACCGGCTGCGCGTCCCGGCGCACCAGGCCGTCCCGCTCCAGGGTCTTGAGGGTCTGTGCCAGCATCTTTTCGCTGATGCCCTCAGCCCGGCGCCGCAGGTCGCTCCACCGCTGCTCGCCCTCGGAAAGCGCAAGCAGGATCAGCACTCCCCATTTACTGGTGACGTGGTCCAGCACGGTCCGGCTGGGGCACCCGGCCGGGAAGACGCCGTCGGCAAGGTCGACCGGAAGCGGTGCTGCCTGGGTAGCACGGTCAGCGGCACTAACTTTCATGTTAGTACCTTACTTGAAAGTGCGTACTCTCTTTGGGGAAGTAATGAAAAAGCCTTGGGGTTGTGCTTGATGACAGACACCCTACGGAAGGAATTTTCATGAGCATCGTCATCACCGGAGCAACCGGCCAGCTGGGCCGCCACGTCGTCGAGGCCCTGCTGGAGCGCAGCGTCCCGGCCGGGGAGATCGTGGCCGTGGGGCGTTCAGTGGAAAAGCTGGCCGGCTTTGCCGGGCGCGGCGTGCAGGTCAAGGCAATGGACTATGCGGATGCGTCCTCCGTGGCCTCGGCACTGAAAGGCGCGCGGAAAGTGCTGCTCATCTCCGGCAGCGAGGTTGGCCAGCGCGTGGAGCAGCACCGCACCGTGATCGAAGCCGCGAAGGCCGAAGGCGTGGAGCTGTTGGCCTACACCAGCATCGCCAACGCCGACAGCACGGGGATGAAGCTGGCGGCCGAGCACCAGGCCACGGAGGCCATTCTGCGGGACTCGGAGGTTCCCTTCGTTCTGCTGCGGAACGGCTGGTACCTGGAGAACTACACCGACCAGCTGCAGGGAACCCTGGCGCAGGGTGCGCTGGCCGGGAGCGCCGGCGACGGCAAGGTCAGCGGCGCCGCGCGTGCGGACTACGCCCACGCCGCCGCTGCCGTGCTCGTGGCTGGGGGCCAGGCGGGCAAGGTGTATGAACTGGGCGGGGACGAACCCTTCAGCATGGCGGACCTCGCAGCCCAAATCAGCGCGGCCACCGGAAAAACCATCGCCTACAACGACCTGCCTGCAGATGACTATGCAAACCTGCTGGCCGGGGTGGGTGTCCCGGAGGCGTTCGCAGAGATCCTGGCCGACTCGGATCTGGGCATCGCCCGCGGGGACCTGCTGGTGAGCAGCGGAGACCTGCGCAGGCTGCTTGGACGGCCTGCCACCTCGCTGGCTGAGGCCGTGCAGGCTGCCGCTGCCGCCGTGTAGCGGCCGGAGCTTCTGCGTTTGGCACTGGGCGGAGGCCTCCGGTCGGCAGCCGGCAACTGCTGCCGGCCGGAGGCGCAGGGGAACCGCAGAATCCGCGGCGGGTTCTGATGACCACGGCGTCGGTGGGGCCGGCGCGCAAAAGGTGGTCCCGCCGTCGGCAGCCCCCCTTGACTCGGTGCTGGCTTTTCCCTAGGTTGGGGGCCTGCTGCCAGCGCGCCGGACGGTGCGGGACAGGCCGCCGGGGAATGCGTTCCGGTACCTGCGGCGGCCCAAAGGAGATCAAGCATGAAAGCTATCGTGCAGGACGTCTATGGGACCGCGGACGTGCTTGAGCTGCGGGATATTGCCCGGCCTGCAGCGGGCAAGGGCGAGGTCCTGGTCAGCGTGCGGGCCGCCGGGGTGGAACAGGGCGTGTGGCACCTGATGACCGGGCTGCCCTACTTGATCCGGCTTTTTGGCTTTGGCCTGAAGAAGCCCAAAGTGCCCGTGCGGGGCCGGGAAGTGGCCGGCGTTGTGGAGGCGGTTGGAGCCGGCGTGACCCGCCTCAAGGCTGGTGACGAGGTCTTCGGCACGTCGGAAGGGTCCTTTGCCGAGTACGTGTGTGCTAAGGAGGGCAGGCTGGCCAGGAAACCCCGGAACCTCTCATTCGAAGAAGCGGCAGTGGCACCCATCTCCGGGGTCACGGCCCTGCAGGCTGTAAGGGACGCCGGGCAGGTTACGATCGGCCAGAAGGTGCTTGTCATTGGGGCCGGCGGGGGAGTGGGGTCCTTCGCCGTGCAGATAGCCAAGGCCTTTGGTGCGGACGTGACGGGGGTATGCAGCACCGGCAAAGTTGAACTGGTCCGGTCCCTCGGCGCTGACGCAGTGGTGGATTACACGCGGGAGGACTTTGCTGCTGCCGGGGTGCTGTACGACGTCATCCTGGACACCGCAGGCAACCGTCCGCTCTCCGTCCTCAAGCGCGCCCTCGGCCCGCGGGGCACGCTGGTGCTCGTCGGAGGCGAGCGCGGTGGAAAGCTGACCGGTGGTTTCGAAAGGTCACTCGCAGCACCCCTGTTTTCGCTTTTCTCACGGCAGAAATTCATGGGCCTGGCGTCGAAGGAGACGCACCTTGACCTTGAAGCCCTGGCATCGCTCATTGAAGCCGGGAGCGTTAAGCCAGCCGTGGACAAGGTCTTTGCGCTTGCGGAAGCACCGGCCGCCATCACCTATCTCCGGGAGGGCCGGAGCCTCGGGAAAGTAGTGGTCAGGATCTGATCCTGGCTTTGCCCTGCAGCAGCAGGGTTTGTTTTTCATCCATGGCGGGGACTCCACGTAAGCGTTCACAGTCGCCGCCCCTGCTGTGTCTGGCATTCCAGACACCACGCAGGGTCTGAAGGCACACAGGGGTCCCTTCAGGGCGCAAAGTTAAGTACGGGATACCGGACAGGGCCGCGAGGCCCCGCAAGAAGCAATGGAGGAAACATGCTGTTGGACACTGAGGCCGGCCCTGGAACCAGCGGCGCACCACAGGCGGCATCGAAGCCGACGTCCAAAGTCCCCGCTGCCGAGAACACCCTGCGCATCCTCAAACTGCTGGCATCGCGGCGTGGCCCGATGGCGGCGTCGCAAATCGCCTCCACCCTGGGGCTGCCGCGTTCCAGCGTCTACCACCTGCTGGGCGTCATGGAAGCAAACGGGTTTGTCCTCCACCTCCATGAGGAGCAGCGGTACGGGCTGGGCATCAGCGCGTTCGAGCTCAGCTCCGCCTACTCCCGGCAGGAACCGCTGTCCCGCCTGGGCCGGCCGTTGCTTGCTTCCCTCGTGGATGCGCTGGGCGAGAGCGCGCACCTTGCCGTACTGCATGGGCGGGATGTCCTCTACATCGTGGAAGAGCGGGCCAAGAACCGGCCGTCCCTGGTGACCGACGTCGGCGTCCGGCTGCCCAGCCACCTCACCGCGAGCGGCCGAGCCATCCTCGCAGCCCTTCCCAAGTCCCAGGTCCGCGCGCTCTATCCGAACGCTGCTGCCTTCACCGCCCGGCATGAGGTGGAAGGGGCCATCATGAAGTACTCGGCGCTGTCGTCCCACCTGGACCAGGTGAGGCAGCGCGGCTATGCCACGGAACATGGCGAGGTCACACCGGGCTTTGGCTCGATCGCCGCCGCAGTGACGGACCACCTGGGATGGCCGACAGCGGCCGTCGCCGTCACGTTCCTCGAGGACAAAGTGCCGGCAGGGCAGTGGCCGGCGCTTGCTGCGCGCGTGCAGAAGGCCGCCGATGAGCTCTCGGTCCGGCTCCACGGCCGGCCCGCCAAGTAGTCCCGTCCCCACCCGGATTGCGCCATCACCGGGAGCTCGCAAACCTTCGCCTAAGGGGCAGTCGGGGACGGGGCAAAGGCGGAAGGGGAGCGTCCGGTATCCCGGACAGCACCCTCGTGCATGCCCTGTTTCTGCCGCTGCGGACAGGCTTTAGTAGATACAGAACTTCCAGTACACCCCTACCTGAAGGAGCCCCCATGGCACCCGCCGATTTCACCACCGGTGCCCGCCCGGTCAAAGCAGCCCGCGGCACCGAGCTCACCGCCAAGTCCTGGCAGACCGAGGCGCCGCTGCGCATGCTGATGAACAACCTGGACCCCGAGGTCGCGGAGCGTCCTGATGACCTGGTGGTCTATGGCGGAACGGGCCGTGCTGTCCGCTCCTGGGCTGCGTTCGACGCGATCACCCGCACCCTGGAAACCATGGAGAAGGATGAGACGCTCCTGGTCCAGTCGGGCAAGCCGGTGGGAGTGTTCCGCACCAATGAATGGGCGCCGCGGGTGCTGCTGGCCAACTCCAACCTGGTAGGGGACTGGGCCACGTGGCCCGAGTTCCGCCGGCTCGAGGCCGAGGGCCTGATGATGTACGGCCAGATGACCGCAGGGTCCTGGATCTACATCGGCACCCAGGGCATCCTGCAGGGCACCTTCGAGACCTTCGCCGCGATCGCCCGCAAGCTCACCGGGGACGAGAACGGCACCCTTGCCGGCACCCTGACCCTCACCGGCGGCTGCGGCGGCATGGGCGGCGCCCAGCCGCTCGCCGTCACCTTGAACGAGGGCGCGTGCCTGATTGTCGACGTCGACGAGACCCGACTGCGCCGCCGCGCCGGCAAGCGCTACCTCGACGAGGTGGAAACGGACCTTGACGCCGCCATCGCCAAGGTCCTCAAGGCCAAGGAGGAGCGGCGCGGCTGGTCCGTGGGCTATGTGGGCAACGCCGCCGAGGTGTTCCCCGAGATCCTGCGCCGCCACCGGGCCGGCGAACTGACCGTGGACATCGTCACGGACCAGACCTCCGCGCACGATCCGCTGTCCTACCTGCCCGAGGGCATCTCGGTGGAGGAATGGCACCGGGAAGCCGAGGCGGACCCGGAAGGCTTCACCAAGAAGGCCCAGGCGTCCATGGCCCGGCACGTCCAGGCCATGGTGGAATTCCAGGACGCCGGCGCCGAGGTTTTCGACTACGGCAACTCCATCCGCGACGAGGCGCGCAAGGGCGGCTACACCCGGGCCTTCGAGTTCCCCGGATTCGTCCCGGCCTACATCCGCCCCCTGTTCTGCGAGGGACTGGGCCCGTTCCGCTGGGTGGCCCTCTCCGGTGACCCTGAGGACATCCGCGTCACCGACGAGGCCATCAAGGAACTGTTCCCGGAGAACAAGCACCTGCACCGGTGGATCGACGCCGCACAGGAGCGGGTGGAGTTCGAAGGCCTGCCCGCCCGCATCTGCTGGCTCGGCTACGGTGAGCGCGCCAAGGCAGGGCTCCTGTTCAACCAGCTCGTCAAGGAAGGCAGGGTCAAGGCGCCCATCGTGATCGGCCGCGACCACCTGGACTCCGGCTCCGTTGCCTCCCCGTACCGCGAAACCGAGGCCATGGCCGACGGCTCCGACGCAATCGCCGACTGGCCCATGCTGAACGCCCTGCTGAACACCGCCTCCGGTGCCACCTGGGTGTCCCTGCACCACGGCGGCGGCGTGGGAATCGGCCGGTCCATCCACGCCGGCCAGGTCTCCGTCGCCGACGGCACCGACCTCGCCGCCGAAAAGCTGGAACGCCTCCTGACCAACGACCCCGGCATGGGGGTCATCCGCCACGCCGACGCCGGCTACGACCGCGCCCTTGAGGTTGCCAGGGAACGCGGCGTCCGCATCCCCATGAACGAGTCTTCAGGGACCAACTAGTCCATCCATTGCTCCGTACCTGTCGTTTAGAGCCCCGAAAACGACAGTTACGGAGCAATCGATCCCCACACACCACAAAAAGTAGGAATCATGACATTAACAACCCACGAACCGCTGACCGTCACCCTCGGCACCAGCGGGGTCACGTCCGAAGATGTTGTCGCCGTCGCGCGCCGGAACGCCAAGGTGGCCATCTCCCCTGAAGCACTGCAAACCGTTGCCAAGGTCCGGGCCCATATTGACGATCTTGCTGCCAGCGACGTCCCGGCGTACGGAATCTCCACCGGCTTCGGCGCCCTTGCTAACCGCCACATTCCCAACGAGCTGCGCACCCAGCTGCAAAAGAGCCTGATCCGCAGCCACGCCGCCGGCATGGGGCCGGCCGTGGAACGCGAAGTGGTGCGCGGCATCATGTTCCTCCGTGCCAAGACCCTGGCCTCCGGCCGTACCGGCGTCCGCCCCGTGGTCCTGCAAACCATTGTGGACGTCCTCAACGCCGGCATCACGCCGGTGGTCCGCGAGTTCGGGTCCCTCGGCTGCTCCGGCGACCTTGCGCCCCTGTCGCACTGCGCCCTGGTGCTGATGGGTGAAGGCGAGGCGGAAGGGCCCGACGGCGCCACGTACGGCGGGCGGGGAGAACGGCCTGTTGCTGAACTGCTTGCAGCGCACGGCATCGAGCCGGTCACCCTCGCGGAGAAGGAAGGCCTGGCCCTGGTCAACGGCACGGAGGGCATGCTGGGCATGCTGCTCATGGCCATCGCAGACCTTCGGCAGCTGCTGACGACGGCGGACATCACCGCGGCGATGAGCGTCGAGGCGCTGCTGGGCACCGACCAGGTGTTCCGCCCGGAACTGCACGCAGCCCTGCGCCCCCACCCGGGGCAGGCAGCCAGCGCTGACAACATGCTGCGCGTACTGTCCGGTTCACCGATTGTCGCTTCCCACAAAGTGGGCGATTCCCGCGTGCAGGACGCCTACTCGCTCCGCTGCGCCCCGCAGGTCACCGGTGCGGTCAGGGACACGCTGGACCACGCGGACCTGGTGGCGTCCCGCGAACTGGCCGCGGCCATCGACAACCCGGTGGTGCTGCCCGACGGCCGGGTCAGCTCGAACGGCAACTTCCACGGCGCCCCTGTGGCGTACGTCCTGGACTTCCTGGCCATCGCCGTCGCGGACCTCAGCTCCATTGCTGAGCGGCGGACGGACCGGATGCTGGACCCGGCGCGGTCCCATGGCCTGCCCGCATTCCTCGCAGCGGACCCCGGCGTCGATTCCGGGCTCATGATCGCCCAGTACACCCAGGCCGGGCTGGTCTCGGACAACAAGCGGCTCGCGGTCCCCGCATCGGTGGACTCCATCCCGAGTTCGGCCATGCAGGAAGACCACGTCTCCATGGGCTGGCACGCTGCCCGCAAGCTCCGCAAGGCCGTGGAGAACCTGCGGCGCGTCCTGGCGATCGAGCTGGTGACGTCTGCGCGGGCCCTGGACATCCGCAGCCAGCTCTCCGGCGGTGTGCTGACTCCGGGGCCGGCGGGGGCCGCCGTCGTCCATGCACTGCGGAGCGTGGTGGACGGCCCGGGGACGGACCGCTTCCTGTCCCCTGAGCTTGAAGCAGCGGACAGGCTGGTGGCAGCAGGGGATGTCCGCCGCGCAGTCGAATCAGCGGTGGGCCCGCTGGCCTGACGGGCGAAGAATCTTCAGCGCATCGGCACAAAGCGTCCGCCTGGTGAAATTTCCAGCGACACAGACATCAGGCGGACCCGGAGTGTAGTAGAACTGTAGGTGTAGTGAAAGTCACATCAAAGAGGCTGTGGCGCGGAACATATACAAAGGGGTAGAAGTTCAAATGAAAGCACGTGGGGCAGTCCTGTCGAGGCGCAATGCCCATTCCGCCGTTATTTCCGACTGGAGGGGACTCCAGGCCGGGGAACGCGTCGAGATCATCAAGCAGGCGCATGTGGTGGCCACCGGGGAGGTGGAAGAAGTGTCGCAGAGCGGAAACGTTCTGTGGCTTGTGCCGGCTGGTCCGTCCGAAAAGCAGCTCTTTTTGAAGTCCGACGGCGTGCAGGTCCGCCGCGGCTGACAGCCCCGGTAACCGCAGGTACAAAAGTCCCCCGGGGGGGGGGGGGCGGGGGGGGGGGGGGGGGGGGTTTGGTGGGGTGGGGGGGCGGGGGCCGGGGCGGGGGGGGGGGGGGGGGGGGGGGGGGGGGGGGGGGGGGGGGGGGGGGGGGGGGGCGCGGGGGGGCCGGCGGGGCGGGGGGGCGCGCGCGGGCGGGGGCCGGGGGGGGGGCGGCGGCGGGGGGGCGCGCCGCGCGCGGCGCCCCGGCGCCCCCCCCCCCGCCCCCCCCCCCAAAAACCCCCCCCCCCCCCGCCGGCGCCCGCGCCGGGGACTTTTGTCTATGCGAGGAGAGGCGTCCTGCGCAAACTGTCAGGCGGCGATGGCCTCGTAGGTCTCGCCGAAGGGGACCGATTCATCCAGCGCCACGGTGTAGCGGCCGGGGTGCAGCTTGGTCACCAGGATGCCGCAGGATGCGTCCTGGGCGGCAACCTCAATGAGTTCCGCAACGGCCTCTTCCAGGCCCGTGTGGACGTCGCCCGCCGTGGAGAACTCCAGGTCGATCGACCGGAGCACCGGAGCGTCGGCGGGGGAGGAATCGGCGCTGGCGCGTTCCATGGTTGCTGTAGTCATGTCCAAACTTTCTGTGTTCCATGCCTGAGGGCATCCCAATCATACCCGCTGGTCCGTGTAAATGTCAGATGTCTGCCCTTTGGAGTGTCGAGGAGGGCTTCCCGCGCAGCAGGGGAGGCAGGCTTTCAGTCACAATGGGGCGCGTTGGCGGGCGGGCCGGCGCATCAGCAACCATGGGTACGAACGTGCAACGTCAGCTCGAAGGAGAACCGGATGAAAATCATGCGCCTGGGTGAAATCGGCAGGGAACAGCCGGCCGTTATGGTGCCGTCCGCAGGCGGGCCCGGCCGGTATTACAGCCTGCTGCCGCTGACCCAGGACGTGGACGGGGCTTTCCTGGCATCCGGAGGAATGGGCAAGATCCGCCACGCGCTGGAAGCCGGGCTGCTGCCGGAACTGCAAGGAGCCGAGACGCTCCGGATCGGGCCCCCGCTTGCCAGGCCCGGCTCGGTGGTGGGTATCGGGATGAACTACGCCGCGCATGCTGCCGAGTCAGGTTCCCCGCCCCCGGAGGTTCCGGTGGTGTTCCTCAAGCCGAGCAATACTGTTGCGGGACCGTTCGATCCCTCACCCGTTCCGCCCAACTCCAGCAGGTACGACTGGGAGGTGGAGCTGGGAATCGTCATCGGCAGGGAGGCCAGCTACCTGGAATCCGTAAGCGAGGCGGAGGACTGCATCGCCGGTTACGTCACCGCCAACGACCTCTCCGAGCGTGAGTACCAGCTCCCCGGGGCGGCCGGCCAGTGGACCAAGGGCAAGTCCCTCCCCGGCTCCACGCCGCTGGGCCCGTGGCTGGTTCCGGCAGACGGAATCGACGGCGGGAACCTGCGGTTGCGGAGCTGGGTCAACGGGGAGCCGCGCCAGGACTCCAAAACCTCAGAGCTCATCTTCGATGCTGCCACGCTTGTCCACCACTGCAGCCAGTACATGCGCCTGGAACCAGGGGACGTTGTCCTGACCGGAACGCCGGAAGGCGTGGCGCTCAGCGGCCGCTTCCCCTACCTCCAGCCGGGTGACGTGGTGGAGGTAGAGGTCGTGGGGCTGGGGCGCCAACGCCTTGAACTGTTCCGCGCTGGAGAGTCCGGCTAGCCTGCCTTCACGGCGAGGACCGGGCAGTCGGCTTCCAGCAGGATCCGCTGGGATACGCTGCCCATGATGAGCTTGCCCACCGGAGTCCGGCGGCGCAGGCCGATCACAATCAGCTCCGCGTTGTTTTCCTCCGCGGCATCCAGCACCTCCGCTGCGGCATCGTGTCCACGGACCGGCTGCTTGATCACGTGGTCGATGCCCTGGGTGGCCAGCCGGTCCTCGATGCTCTGGATCTCCGGCTCCTGGGCGTAGCGGTTGTCCACCAGTGCGTCACCCTTGGAGGAGTTGATCACCAGCAGTCTGGTGTTGCTCTTCCGGGCTTCGTGGATGGCCTGGGTCAGGGCTGCTTCGCCCTCGGGGGTAGGGACGTATCCCACCACGATGGTCATGGTGTCTCCTTCTTGTCTGGGTGGGCGGAGTTGCCAGGGTGGGCCGGGCTGCCCGGGCGGACACTGTGGTCTGCGGGAACACTGCTGCCTGGCCGAGTGGCACCGTCCGGGTCAACGGGCAGGTCTGCATGCGCGGAACTGCCTGACGGAGCGGCCGGAGCCGTTTCCGTGGCCATCGCAGGTCCGGCCAGGGCCGGGCGGTTGCGCCGGACCAGCTTGAAGATCAGCGGCCATACCAGGATGATCGCCAGGATGACGTAGATGCTGACGGCGATGGGTTCGCCCAGGAGGCCGGCAGGATCGCCCGCACTCAGTTGCAGGCTCTTGCGGAGCTGTCCCTCGATCCGCGGTCCCAGGATGACGCCAAGGATAAGCGGCAGCACGGGCAGTCCGAAGCGGCGCATCATGAATCCCAAAGCACCCAGCACCAGCAGGAGGACCAGGTCGAATGCCTGCAGGTTGACCGAGTAGGCACCCAGCGTCGCAAAGAACAGGATGCCGGCGTAGAGGTAAGGCCGCGGAAGCTGCAGGATCTTTGCCCACATCGGGGCCAGTGGCAGGTTGATGAGCAGGAGCAGGAAGTTGCCAATGAAGAGGCTGGCGATCAGCGCCCACACCAGGGGTCCCTCGTTGGCGAACAGCAGGGGCCCCGGTTGTATACCGAACTGGACAAACGCTGCGAGCATTACGGCAGCCGTGGCGTTGGTGGGCAATCCCAGCGCCAGCAGGGGCGTCATGGTACCGGCAGCGGCTGCGTTATTGGCAGCTTCCGGGCCGGCAACGCCTTCGATGGCACCCTTGCCGAACTCCTCGGGATGCTTGCTGAGCCGCTTCTCTGTCACGTAGGAGAGGAAGGTGGGGATCTCGGCTCCACCGGCCGGAAGTGCACCGAAGGGGAAACCGAACGCCGTGCCGCGGAGCCAGGGCTTCCAGGACCGCTTCCAGTCCTGTTTGCCCATCCAGGGGCGACCGACCGGGATGACCTGCAAAGGAGTGCGGCGCATGTGCGCGGCAACCCACAGGGCTTCGCCCACGGCGAAGATGGCCACTGCCACCACAACGATGTCCAGGCCGTCGGCCAGAAGGGGCTGCCCGAACGTGAGGCGGCGCTGGCCGGTGACGGAGTCCATGCCCACCAGGCCGATGGCCAGGCCGAGGCCCAGCGAGGCAAAGCCCCTGAGCCGGGAAGATCCAAGGACAGCAGTCACTGCCACAAGCGCGAGGACCATGATGGCGAAGTAGCTTGGCGAGCCGAGGCTGACGGCAAATTCCACCACGATAGGGGCGAAAACGGCGAGCAGGGCAGTGCCGATCGTGCCGGCGACGAAGGAACCGATGGCCGCCGTCGCAAGGGCCTGGGCAGCCCTGCCGGCTTTGGCCATCTTGTTGCCTTCGATCGCCGTCACCACCGAGGACGATTCACCAGGTGTGTTCAGCAGGATCGAGGTGGTGGAGCCGCCGTACATGCCGCCGTAGTAGATGCCGGCGAACATGATGAAGGCGCTGGTGGGTTCCAGGACATAGGTGACCGGCAGGAGCAGGGCAATCGTCATGGCCGGGCCGAGGCCCGGGAGCACGCCGACGGCGGATCCCAGGATCACGCCGATGACGGCGTAGAGGAGATTCATGGGGGTGAGGGCGGTGGCGAAACCGTCCATGAGGGAGGAGAGGACATCCATCAGAGAATCCCTTCCAGGAGGCCGGCGGGCAACGGGATACCGAGGCCCAGGTAGAAGCCGTAAAAGGTGAGTACGGCGAGTGCAACGGAAATGAGTCCGTCACGGACATAGTGCCGGCTGCCCAGGGCCCAGGCGCTGCCCCAGAACAGGATGGTGCCGGAAACGACCCATCCGGCCCAGTCGATCAGCAGGATGTTGGCCACGAATGCTCCCACTAGCGGCAGGATAGTTTTCCAGTCGGCGGGGTGTGAGAGATCCACGTCCTCGCCGCCTTCGGCTTCGCCCTGTCCGCCACGCAGCACATTGACCGCGAGCAGGACGGCGCACACCAGGAGCAGGCCGGAGACGATGTACGGCAGCGTCTTGGGTCCCACCGGGTCTGACTGGGAATATGGGGTTACCAGGGCAATGGCATCCACCAGGACGAGGACGCCCACCGCTCCGAGCAGGAGGGCTACCCCCAGCTCGGAGCGGCCTTTGAGCCTGGAAGTCAAAGTTGGTGAGGAGCTCACGCCAGGCCAAGCTTCGTGAGCACGTCCGCCACCCGCGTGTCCTGCTCGGTCAGGAAGGTTTCGAACTCGTCACCGGTGATGAAGGCGTCCGTCCAGCTGTTCTTGACCAGGGCTTCCTTCCAGGCGTCGGTTGCGTGCATCTTCTCCAGGGCTGCGATCAGCTTGGCCTTATCCTCGTCGCTGATTCCGGGGGGAGCCACGATGCCGCGCCAGTTGGTGAACACCAGGTCAATGTTGGATTCCTTCAGCGTGGGTGCGTCCACACCTTCCAGGCGCTCTTCGCCGCTGGTTGCCAGGACACGGACGTCGCCCGATTCAATCTGCTGCAGGTATTCACCCGCACCGGAAGCGGCAAAGCCCACTTTGTTGCCAAGGATTGCCGGGAGGAGGTCTCCGCCGCCGTCGTAGGACACGAAGTTCACCTTGGTGGCGTCAATTCCTACGGCTCCTGCAAGCTGCATGGGGAGCAGGTGGTCGGGGCCGCCGGGGGAGGAGCCGCCGCCTACTGCGATTGAACCCGGATCTGCCTTCCAGGCAGTGATCAGGTCATCGATGGTCTTGTAGGGAGAGTCCTTGCTGACCATGATTGCACCGGGCTCTTCGATGAGCCGGGCCAGCGGGGTGGTCTCTGTCAGCTTGGACTCGGACTTGTTGGTGTAGCTCGCGCCCACCACGCCCAGACCCATCAGCATGGTGAGGTCGCCGTTGCCCTTTTCGTTGACAATGCGGGCCAGGCCGACCGTGCCGCCCGCGCCGGCAAGGTTGAAGACCTCGGTGTTGGTGGCGACCTTCTCGTCGTCGAGGACCTTGGCCGCAACGCGGGCCGTGGTGTCATAGCCGCCGCCGGGAGTGTTGGGGACCATGATCTGGAGGCCGGTCACCGGTCCGGCATCAGCACCGGCGGTGGAGGTACTGGTGGAGCTGCTGCCGGTGGCACCGCAGCCGGTGGCCATCAGGGCGATGCCGGCGGCGACGGCGGCGACTCGCAATGCGCGGATCTGGCGCATGGTGTTCCTCTTCTCAGTAATGCAATTCTCTACAGGATGATCAGCGGACCTGATCTGTCCTTCGATGCTAGGCCCGGCCGTGACGGCGATCACTCTTGTGTACGCAGAGAAAGTTAAGTTCATTGCGTTCACGTTTCCGGCTCCCCACCACGCCCCGGTTCACATCGCCTTTCGCCCCGGTGTGCATCGCGCTTTAGGCTGGAAGCTGGCTACGGAACGGGGGACTGACATGGCAGAGCGGGGCGGGCGTTACGGAACCGTGCCGGCAGCGTGGATCGGCATGGCGGTGGTCCTGCTGGCGCTGGTGCCGGCAGCCGTGCGGGTCGCAGAAGGACAGGCCGGCTGGCCGGAGGCGCTGTTCATCCTGGCCGGCGCAGGTTTCATCACGTTCCATGCAACCCGGCTGGTGCTGCTGCGTCGCGCCGGCAGGGAAGGGGACGACGGCGGTCCCCGCTGACTGTCCCGCAGGCTGCGGTATAGTTCCGGTACGCCGGGAGGGGGCGGGCACCGCACTCCGCGTGTCTGAGCTACGTGTGCCTGCCCCCAGGCACCCGAACCATCACTAAAGGAATCCACGCAGTGACGCGACGAAGAGGAATGTCCCTCGCCGGGCAGTACCTTGTGCTGCAGTTGCTGATTGTCCTGGCAGTGCTCGTGGCCGTGGTGGCCATCTCCCTGGCCCAGTCCGCTGCCGCCTTTGAGCGCACCGAGGGCAGGAGGGCGCTCTCCGCCGCCGAAGCGCTCGGCAACAACCCGACCGTACGGGCTTTGCTGCCCGAGGCGCAGCCTCGGGTGGGGTCCGCCTTGCCGGCGGTGGCCGAGTCCATCCGGACCGTCTCGGGATCGTCGCACGTCACCCTGGCGAAGCTGGACGGGACGGTGGTCGCTGCCTCCGATCCGGGGCTGCTGGGCCAGCCCCTGGAACTCGGAGCCAGCAGGGTGATGGAGGGCAGGGCATGGACCGGGGTGCTGGATGAAAGCGGGACCGCCGTCCTGTCCGCCCATGTGCCGGTCCTTGACGATTCGGGAAAGATGATCGGCATCGCCTCGATCAGCCGCAACTACCCGTCCACCCTCGAGCGGCTGGGCGACGCCGTCCCCAACCTCCTGACCTACCTCGGCGTGGCCAGCGTCCTGGGTGTGGCGGGCTCCCTGCTGTTGTCCCGGCGGGTCAAGCGCCAGACCCTGGGGATGGAACCGAGCGAGATCACCGGGCTGGTGGAAAACCGCGAGGCCATGCTGCACGGACTTAAGGAGGGCGTGGTGGCGCTGGACCCGCACGAGCGCGTCACGGTGGCGAATGACAGTGCCCGGGAACTGCTGGGCCTGCCGCCGGACTGCGTGGGCAGGAAACTTGCCTCACTCCCGGTGGACCCGGCGCTCAAAAAGGTCCTGACCCGGGACCAGCCGGACCCGGACCAGCTGGTGCTGGTGGGGGAGCGGCTGGTGGTGCTGAACCGTGTTCCCATCCGCTCCCGCGGCCGCAATATCGGCTCGGTGACAACCCTGAGGGACCGGACAGAGCTCTCGTCCCTGGAACGTGAACTGGGCGCCACCCGGACCGCGACGGATACGCTGCGCGCCCAGGCCCACGAGTTCGCCAACCAGCTGCACGTGATTTCCGGCCTGATCCAGATCGGCGAATACGATTCCGTGGTGCAGTTCGTCAACGGCGCAACGGTGGACCGGACCAGGCTGAACGATGAAGTGACCAGCCGGATCCAGGACCCCGCGCTCGCCGCCCTGTTGATTGCCAAATCCAGCCTCGCCACCGAGCGCGGCGTGGCACTGCAGCTTGACCCGCAGTCGTCGCTGGCTCCGGTCAGCGACGAGTTGTCCCGGGACCTCACCACCGTCGTGGGGAACCTGGTGGACAACGCGTTCGACGCCGTCACGGGGCGTCCGGAGGCAGCTGTCAGGGTGCTGGTGGAAGACAGTACGGACCATGTCGAAGTCACGGTCCGGGACTCCGGCCCCGGCGTCCCGGACGAGGCCGTGGAGGACATCTTCCGCCAGGGGTTCTCCACCAAGGAAGCCGGCCCGGGGGACAGCCGCGGCTTCGGGCTGGCGCTCTCCCGGGTGGTCTGCCGGCGCTCCGGCGGGGACCTCACCGTGGCAAACAGCAACGGAGCAGTCTTCACCGCACGATTAGAACGAGGTGCAACGCAGCCATGATCAAGGTGCTGATCGTCGACGACGACTTCATGGTGGCCAAGGTCCACGCCGGGTTCATCCAGCGGACACCGGGCTTCGCCGTGGTGGGCGTGGCCCACACCGGTGCCCAGGCGGTGATCGAGACGGAACGGCTGAAGCCGGACCTGGTGCTGCTGGACATCCACCTTCCGGACATCAACGGGCTGGACCTCATGCACCGGCTGCGGGACGTTGCCCCGGAGCTGGACGTGCTGGTGATCAGTGCGGCCCGCGAGGTGGAGACCGTGCGCAAGGCCCTCCGCGGCGGAATTGTGCACTACCTGATCAAGCCGTTTTCCCAATCGGACCTGCAGGAGCGCCTGGAACATTACCGCAGTGCATACCAGGGGCTGGATTCAGCCAAGGATGTGGCTGAGCAGTCGGACGTCAACCGGGTGTTCGGCCTGGACCGGACCGAGCGGCCGCTTCCCAAGGGCTGCAGCATCGAGACCCTGAAGCTCGTGGAGGCCACCCTGAACGCCGCGGCGGGGGATCTCTCTGCGGCCGAGGTGGCCGAACAGCTGGGAACGTCCCGGGTCAGCGCCCGGCGCTACCTGGAGTACCTGCACGATGAAGGGACCCTGGACGTGAGGCTCAAGTACGGGGTGGGGCGTCCGGAGCGGCGCTACGTCCTCAAGGGCCTTTAGCCGGCCTTCAGTGCTCGCCGCCGGAGGTGGGGCCCGGGAGGAACTCCGAGGGCAGTTCCGCCACCGGAATGATCACCATGTCCTGCACCTTCCAGTCCATGGCCACGCAGTCCTTGCGTGCTGCCTCCAGCTGTTCCAGCGACGGCACGGCACCCCCGGCCGGAACCACGAAGGACTCAATGTGGAAAACATGTCCTTCATCGCGGATCCGCGACCTCGCCTCGGCTGCCCAGTCCAGGCTGCGGAGGTAGGCGTCCACCTGCCGGCCCAGCGGATGCGGTTCGCCGTCGTCGTAGGTCATGGCCCGCTTGTCCATGAGTGCGGAGACGGCGGCGCGGGTGTTCTTGAATCCGTCGTGGAGGATGCTGGCAGAAATCAGCAGTGCCGCGGCATAGTCCGCCCACCACAGCCCAAGGCCGATTCCGCCGACGCCAGCCACCGCCGCAACGGCGGTCATCCAGTCCGCCTTGTTCATGTCCGCGTCCGCGTACAGCACTTTGTCGTGCAGTTTCTCGGCAAGTTTCATCTTGGCCCTGCCCAGGAACACCGGCGGGGCAGCGGTGAGTAACATAACGGCCATCATGAGCCAGCCCAGCCAGATAGTGCTGCCGAAAAGCTCGATGCCCCCAATGGTGGGATGCTCGGCCTTCAGCAGGCCGAGCCCGGACTCCACCAGGAGGTAGCCGCCCATGACCGTCAGGGCAACAGCCGCCACCAGGTGCGCCACCCCCGTTGACCGGTGGTAGCCGTAGGGGTGGTCCTCCGACGGCGGCTTCCGGATGATGCGGGCTGCAATGAGGAAGGAGATGGGCGGCAAAAAGGAGAGGAGGTCCTCGATCCAGGCCGCCTTCATGGCCTGCGAGTTGCCCAGCACCAGGAACACCAGGGTGGTGGTCACCGCCAGGAAACCCATGGTGGCCCACTCGAGCCTGGCGGCCTTGCGCAGCGCATCCCGCTGCTCCGCCGGAAGTTCGGTGTGCCCGAACCGCACGGTGCCGCCGCTTCGAAGGTCTGTCATTGCCCTGCCTTCACTTCCATCAGGTACTTGTCCAGTTCAAGCAGGAAGGCGTTCTCGCCGAGCGGTACCAGCATGACGTGCTTGTGGAGGCTTCCACGCCCGTCCCGGGATTCCGCGTAGGGCCGGGTCGTTCCGGCGTGGGTCACCCAGGGTGTTTTGTCGTCCAGGCCGCCGATCACCAGGTCCAGCCCGCCGTGCTTGAGTTCATCGGCCAGGACCTGTTCGGTTCCTGCCACCCACTCGATCTCAGCCCCAAGCCGGGCTGCGAAGTCCTTCACCAGCTCCGCCTCCGTGCCCTGGACGTCATTGCTGCTGAGCCCGCCGCTGCCCGAAGCGTTAATCCGCACCCAGTCGCCGTTCATGCTGGCGCCCACGCGCACGGTTCCGCCCCGCACCCTCTCCAGGGTCCCCTCAGGGTCGGCCGGGAAGCTGGATCCGCAGCCGGGCAGGACCATCAGGACGGCCAGCAGCAGGCCTGCCATCACTCCTCGGCGCCGCATCGGCCCACTCCCTTCCATCGGTAATGGTCCAATAATAGACAGCATACTTACCTTTTTGGGAGCCGGAACGTGCGTTGGATCAGCGCAGCAGGGTGTCCAGCAGGCGCACGGCCACCCGGGCGGTCCGGCCGTCGACGTCAAGGGCGGGGTTCAGCTCTGCAATGTCCAGGTGCAGCAGCTTCCCGCTCCAGGCCACCTGCCGGCACACCGCGGCGATAACCGGAAGGGGCACGCCGTACGCCGCCGGCGCACTGACGCCCGGGGCCACGCCGGCCGGCAGCACGTCAAGGTCGATGGTCAGGTAGAGCACGTCGATCCCGTCAAGGAACCCGGCCACGAAGGCGCGGACACGGTCGGCCTCGCAGTCCTCGTCCAGCAGGTAGCGCACGCCCAGCGCCCGCGCCGTGTCAAAAAGTGCCCGCGTGTTGTTGGGTTCGGAAATTCCGACGACGGCGTAGCGGAAGTCGCGCCCGGCGGCCGCTTCCGCACGGGCCATCTGCAGGAACGGCGTCCCGGACGTGGCCAACGGTTCCTTCCGCAGGTCGAAGTGGGCGTCAAGGTTCAGGATGCCCAGCCGCTTCCCGCCCCGGACCGCCTCGGAGGCGGCCACCCCCAGGTAGCTCGCGAAGGCGGTTTCATGGCCGCCGCCCAGCAACGCCGTCAGGTGTCCGGCGTCGAGCAGTGCCGCCACGGCCCGGCCGGCGCGTTCCTGGCCGGATTCGAGGTCACCGCCTGACACCACCACATCCCCGGCGTCGTGCACGGCCCGGTCCAGATGGAACGCAAGGGGGCCCAGCGCCTTGCGGATCGCCGCGGGTGCGGCCGCCGCGCCGGTGCGGCCCTTGTTCCGGCGCACCCCCTCATCGCTTGCGAAGCCCAACAGGGTGGCGGGCTTGGAATCCCCGTCGGCATCACCCAGAGCGCCCATCGGGTCCTCCGCGCCGGTACCTGCTGTCCCGCCGTCGTACGCAGTAACTGCCTGCCACCAGCGGCGCTGTGCGGCGTCGTCGCCGTCGTACCTCCCCTTCCAGGGCTGGGGCGGGAGGTCGACGGCAGGGATCGGAAGGGCCATGCTCCAAGCTCACCGCATGCGGGCGGCGAAAACCAGCAGCACCGCCGCCACCCTGTCTGGAATTCAAGATCGTCATCGACTGGGGGCGGCAGGGGCTATTGTGGAGCAATCCCTTCCCCCGGGGGACCCCATCACCTTTTTGCGCCGGACGGCGCATCAGATTTAGGCCGGAGAACAGTCCCGTGTTTGAAGCCCCCAGCATCCTCTTTGCTGCCGCCGGCGCGGCCGTGTTTACCGCAGCTGTCCTCCCCAAGCTCCTGCGCAACATGCCGTTCTCCATGCCCATGGTTTTCCTTGGCGCCGGCATGGCGGCGTTCGCCCTGATTCCAACGCTTCCGGACCCGGACCCCATGGTGCACAGCGACTTTGTTGTGCACCTGACGGAGATCTGCGTCATCATCTCGCTGATGGGTGCCGGGCTTGCCCTGGACCGCCCCGTGGGCCGTAAGCGCTGGGCTACCACCTGGCGGCTCCTGGGAATTGCCATGCCGCTGTGCATCGTCGCCCTGACCCTGCTGGGCCTGTGGTTCCTGGGCCTGGGCCTCGGCGCTGCCCTGCTGGTGGCCTCCAGCCTGGCGCCCACGGACCCGGTCCTGGCCTCCGAAGTGCAGGTGGGCGAGCCCGCGGACGAGGAAGAGGGCGCGAACAAGGAAGATGAGGTCCGTTTCGGCCTCACGTCCGAAGCCGGCCTCAACGACGGGCTGGCGTTTCCCTTTGTCTACCTGGCCATCGCCATCAGCATCGTGGGTTCATCCCCGGGGGCCTGGTTCCCGGAATGGTTTGGGGTGGACGTCCTGTGGCGGCTGGCCATCGGGCTGCTGCTGGGGTTCCTCACCGGCAAGCTCCTGGCGCGGTTGTTTTTCTCTGCCCGCGTTGACAGCCTCCGGCTGTCCAACCACTCGGAGGGCTTCGTGGCGCTCGCCGCAACCTTCCTGGCCTACGGCGCCACCGAGATGATCGAGGGCTACGGTTTCATCGCCGTGTTTGTCTGCGCCGTGACCATCCGTGCCGCTGAGCACACGCACGGCTACCACCGGGTGCTGCACTCTTATGTGGAGCAGCTGGAGCGGCTCATGACGGTGGTGATCCTGGTCCTGCTGGGCGGCGCGATTGCCCGGGGGCTGCTTGCCGGGATCGGCTGGGCCGAGGTGCTGGTGGCGCTGGCCTTCCTGGTGCTGGTGAGGCCGTTGGCAGGCTGGGTGGGGCTGCTGGGCGGCAAGACCGGTCCCCGCGAACGGATCGCCCTCTCGTTCTTCGGGATCCGGGGCATCGGCTCGCTGTACTACCTCTCCTACGCGCTGGGCAAAGGCGAGTTCGGCGGCCAGGCGGAGGAGCTGTGGGCTTTTGTGGGGCTGGTGGTAGCGCTGTCCATCGTGATCCATGGCGCCACCACCTCGCCGCTCATGAACCGCCTGGACAAGCTCCGGGAAAAGAAAGCCCGCGCGTTGACCGGTGATGAAGGCCTGGCGCCGAACACTCCCGTGTAAGGCGCCAGGCCCGGGTTTCCATGCAGCCGGGGCCGCGGGTTACATCCCGAGTGCCGCCTCGATGGGACCCACAGCGAAGAACAGCAGGAACGCGCCGGCTACGGCCCACATGAGCGGGTGGATCTCCTTGACCCTGCCCTGGACGGTGCGGATCAGGACAAAGGCGATGAAGCCGGCGCCCAGGCCGTTGGCGATGGAGTACGTGAACGGCATGAGGGTGAAGGTCAGGAAGGCCGGGATGGCGATGCCCCAGTCCTGCCAGTCGATCCTGCCCACCTGGGACACCATCATGAAGCCCACCACCACCAGGGCGGGGGCCACCGCTTCGAAGGGCACCAGGTTGATGAGCGGGGTGAAGAACATGGCCACCAGGAACAGCAGTCCGGTGACGATCGAGGCCACGCCCGTGCGGGCACCTTCGCCGATTCCGGCGCCGGCTTCCACGTAGATCTGGTTGGAGGAAACCGAAGCGCCGCCGCCCACGATCGCGCCGAGGGCATCCACCTGGAGCACGCGGTCCACATCCGGGATATTGCCGTGTTCGTCAACTGTTCCGGCCTCGTTGGCCAGGCCCACCATGGTCCCCATGGCATCGAAGAAAATGCTCAGGAGGATGACGAAGGCGAGCAGGGTGGCGGCAACGAAGCCCAGGTGTTCGAAGGCACCGAACGGGTTTGCCTTGCCAATCAGGGACAGGTCCGGGGCGGCCCAGCCGGTGAAGGTCGGCGCCACCAGGGACCAGCCCTGGGGGTTGGAGGTCTCGCCGTCGAAGCTCGGTCCGATGTGCAGGGTCATCTCCAGGAGCACCGAGATGATGGTGGAGGTGATGATGCCGATCAGGATGGCGCCCTTGACCTTGCGCACCACCAGGGCGATGGTCAGGATCAGGCCGAAGATGAACACGGCGGTGGGCCAGCCCAGGAGCTTGCCGTCGTAGCCGAGTCCAACGGGCACGGTGGTGCCGGCGACATCCGGGATGCGGCGGACGAAGCCGGCGTTGACCAGGCCGATCAGCGCGATGAACAGGCCGATGCCCACCACGATCGCCGTCTTGAGCCCGTCCGGAACGGCCTTGAACACCGCGGTGCGGAATCCGGTGAGGACCAGGATCAGCATGGTGACGCCGGAGAGCACCACCAGGCCCATCATGTCCGGCCAGGTCAGTCCCGGGTTGGTGGCCACGGTGACGGCCACGAACGCGTTGACGCCCAGGCCGGTGGCAAGCGCGAAGGGGTGCTTTGCCCAGGCTCCCATCAGGATGGTCAGGATGCCTGCCACGAAGGCGGTCACGGCGGCAACGGCGGTGAACCCCAGGGTGGTGCCGCTGGAGTCCGGACCGGAGAGGATCAGGGGGTTCAGCACCACGATGTAGCTCATGGCGAAGAACGTGGCGAAGCCGCCGCGGATCTCGCGGGAAAGGTTGGAACCGCGCTCGGTGATCTTGAAGTACCGGTCCAGGGCAGAGCCTTGCTTAAGCATTAGTCCTCCGGGGAAGTCTGTGGGGATACCTGCATCCTATGGGGGCCGCGGCTGGGCGGCAGGCATTTTCGCCTAGTCTGTAAGGAAGCCAACACAAGGAGCCGCCACAGCATGCGTCCCATCCGCCAGATCCTGACCCTGGGGCCCGGGCTCCTCGTTTTCGCCGCCGCGGTGCTGGGCCTCGCCGGTCCCGCTGCCGCGCATGATGCCGCGGAATCCAGCAGCCCCGCCGCGGGCGCGTCCGTGCCCGCCCCGCCCGGACAGGTTTCGGTGACCTTCAACAACAATCCGCTGGGTATCGGCGCCGCGTTCTCCGTCAAGGACGCCGCCGGCACCGAGTGGGCGGAGGGGCCTGTGGAGATCGTGGACAACGTGGCATCCCAGAAGCTGAAGGCCGGAGGCCCGGCGGGGGAGTACACGGTGGCCTGGCGCGTGGTCAGCGCTGACTCGCACCCCATCGAGGGGACGTTCGCCTTTACGGCTGCTTCTGCCGGGCAGGGTGCCGTGCAGGCTACAACTCCAGCGCCGGCTACAAGTCCAGCGGCCGCAGGAAGTCCGACGGCGGCGGGTACAGCCCCCGCCCCCGGCGCCGGTGCCGGCACCGCTCCCGCCATGGGGACGGCCCAGCCGGGCACCACGGGCCAGCCTGAACAGGTGGGATCCGGGGAGCCGTTCCAGTGGAGCATCGTTATTTTTGCCGTCGTGGCGGTGGGGCTGCTGGCCACCCTTGCCATCCTGGCCCGGCGCCGGCTCGCGGCGGGCTCGAACGACGAACGGTGACGGGTGCCGGCCGGACCGCCGGCAGGGACGCTGGGCGGCGCTAGCAGGACAGGGCCGCAAAGCTCCCGGTGGCGGGATAAGCCACGCTGTCCGGGTGCACCCTGGCGGAGATCGCCTGGCCGACTGTCTTGGCCTGCCGCAGGACTTCCTTGGGTGAGGGCGTGATGAGCTCGCCCACGCCCACCAGGTAGATTCCGATGGCCCGCATGGCTGCGGTGAGGTTCCGGCCCACGGCCATGCCGAAGTCATTGACCATGCGCCGGAGCTGGCTGTGGGCGCAACGGGTCAGGACAATGTGGTCCGCCACCAGGATTCCGGTGGGCGTGTGCACTTCCCACTGCGGGGCCGAAGCAAGCGGGGAGCCGCCGTTCACCATGGTCAGCTGGATGGCGCGGGTGGTGTTGCGGACGTCGACGTCGTGGCTGGCGGCATAGTTCCGCAGGTGCCGCAGGATTTCGTTGCGTTCGCGAAGGTTGACGGAGTCCGCCGCATCGCACCGCTGGAGGGAAGCTGTGTTGGCCGGCTGTGCGGCGCCAAGGAGGTCCAGTCCGTCCACCACTATCGAATCCACGCCGCGGCGGCACAGTTCGGCAGCCACGGCGAGGCCGGACAGGCCCGTGCCAATAATGACTGTGGTGGTCTGTTCGGTCCCGGCATTCCCAGGCATGCTTGACACTACAGTTTCCCTCCTTCGAAGTTTCGGCAGGTGCGGGCGTCCTCGCCCGCGCGCGTCCCGTTACCCCCAAAGCCCGGCCGCAGTGCGTGGCCGGGCAGCTCTGACGGAAAGAGGCAGTAGGCGTCCCGGACCAACAATGTCCTGAAGACTACAGAAGATTCACGGCCAGGGATAGCCCAATCCCGAAACAATTTCAGCCGGGTGAAGGCGCTTTCCCGGAGACTGCCCACGGCCTGTGGACAAGCGCCGCTTCCCCGGGCCGAAGAGGCTTGCTAAGGCAGTGCCCACGGAGAATAGTGAGAACCGGAAGCAAGCCTTTCTTCCCAGCTCAGGCAGGGGTTCGGGTGCGCGGGGAACGGCCCGCTTCTGGCAGAATAGCCGCAACATCAGGCAGTATCGCAAGGAGGCGGCCCCATGGGCGCACAAGAGTTGCATCCGGACCCGCAGGACGGCGGCAGTCCTGCCGCTCCCGGGGGAATCGTTGTCGGCGTGGACGGTTCGGACCACGGCCAGTGCGCACTGGTGTGGGCGGCACGCGAGGCCCAGCGCCGGCGTCGTCCGCTGCATATCGTTACCGCCTATTCCGTTCCAATCTTTGCGGCCTCGGGCCTGGACGGCGGCTACGCCACTGTGGATGACTCCGTCATTCGCGAAGGCGCGGAGGCGATCGCCAAGCAGGCCCTGGAGAAGGTGGCCACCTACGACATCGACGCCACCGCGTCCGTGGAGAACGGCGACGCCTCCGGCGTGCTGCTGGAGATGTCCCAGACTGCCGAGCTCCTGGTGTTCGGTACCCGCGGCCGCGGCGGCTTTGTGGGCCGGCTCCTCGGGTCGGTGAGCAGTGCACTGCCGGCCCACGCCAAATGCCCCACCGTGACGGTGCCGCTGGTCTGCTCCGACCGGCTTGGCGAGACAACCGAGGACCGGCACATCAAGGCCGAGCAGGCCAAGGCGGGCCACCAGCGCGTGGATAACGTTGTGGTGGTGGGCGTGGACGGTTCGGAGCAGGCACGGGTGGCCGTGCTGGAGGCCGCAGCCCAGGCGGAGCGGCTGGGTGCCACCCTGCGCGTGGTCTGCGCGGTGCCGCAATATAGCGGTTCCCTGGCGTGGGTTCCTGCCCCCATGGACCGCAAGGCGCTGTTCGCCGACATCCAGGTGACCCTTGACGCGGGAATGGCATGGCTTCGCAGCCACTACCCGAACCTCCCCACCGAATCCGAGTTGAGGGACGGCTCGCCTGTGGACGTCCTGGTGGACGCCAGCCGCCACGTGGAACTCGTGGTGGTGGGTACCCGCGGCCGCGGCGGCTTCACCGGGATGCTCCTGGGATCAACGTCGGACGGGGTCCTCCACCACGCCAAGGGCCCCGTCATGGTGGTACCTGACCGGGAGGACCCGCGCCTGGCGGACCGCGCCCGGTTTGGGCCCGTACTCGGGGCAGCCTGACCGCACCCCGCCGCAGGGGAGCGTCACGATGGCCGCTGACCGCCCGGAAAGCACAGGAAACGGCAGGCAGGACTCCCGCCCACCGGACGGGAACTCCGCCCCCGCCCTGATTCTGCGCCTCAGCCAGATCGACGGCAGTATGCTGCCCCTCGTGGGAGGCAAGGCGGCCAACCTTGGTGAGCTGACGGCTGCGGGACTGCCTGTACCCGACGGGTTCTGCCTGACCACGGTGGCTTACCGGGAGGCTGCCGGGACTGTCCGGGACGGGGTGCTTGCGGACCTCGGCCGTCTCCAGGCCGCACTGGAGCCTGCGGACCCGGACAGCTCCGCCCAGCTCGCCGTCATGGCAGGAAGGGCACGCGAGGCCATCCGCGCCCTTCCGGTTCCGCCGCGGACCGCAGCTGCCGTGGAGCAGGCGTATGCGGCCCTGGGCGAGGATGCCGCCGTGGCGGTGAGGTCCTCCGCCACCGCCGAAGACCTTCCGTTCGCGAGTTTCGCGGGCCAGCAGGACACCTACCTGAACGTGGTGGGCAGCGGCGCCGTCCTGGACGCCGTCCGCAACTGCTGGGCCTCCCTGTGGACGGACCGCGCAGTCGCTTACCGCGCGGCGCTGGGGATCGCGCCGCACGAAGTAGCCCTCGCCGTCGTGGTCCAGCGGATGGTTGACGCCGAAGCGGCGGGGGTGATGTTCACGGCCAACCCGCTGACGGGCAGGCGTCGGGAAGCGGTTATCGATGCGGCCCCGGGGCTCGGTGAGGCCGTAGTGTCCGGAGCCGTCAATCCGGACCACTTTGTGGTGGACCCGGAAAATGGGCGGGTCCTGGAGCGCAAGCTCGGAGACAAACGCGTGGTGGTCCGCCCGCGTCCAGGCGGCGGAACGGAAAAGCTGGATGTGCGCGGCCAGGTTGGCGGTTCCAGCCTTACGGATGAGCAGGCCGTTGGCCTTGCAGCCCTGGGAATGCAGGCCGAACGGCACTTCGGCTCGCCACAGGATACCGAGTGGGCCATCGACGCCGGGGGTGCCCCCTGGCTGACGCAGTCCAGGCCTATCACCACGCTGTATCCGACGCCGCAGGGCCGGTCTGCAGGTCCAGGGCCCCGGCTGTACATGTGCTTCAGCCTGGCCCAGGGCCTCACCCGCCCGCTGACCCCCATGGGGCTGGCGTCACTGCGGCTCATTGCTTCCTCGGTGGCGAAAGCCGCCAGGTTCCCTGTTCCGGAGCCCCGGCAGGGCCCGCCGCCGTATGCGGAGGCCGCCCAGCGCATCTACGTTGACCTCACCACGCCGGTCCGGAGCAGCGTGGGCCGACGCATCCTTCCACGGGTGTTCGACTTTATGGAGGCCCGGTCCGCCGCGGTGGTCCGCCAGGTTTTTGAGGATCCGGAGTTTTCGGTGACGCGCAGGACGCCGTTTGGATTCCTGCGCCATGTCCTGCCGGCAGCGGTGCAGGCCCGGGTGCCGGAGACCGCGCTCCGGGCACTGTTCCGGCCCCGGGCGGCGCTCCGCCGCCTGGACTCCTTCACCCGGCAATATGCCGAAGACCTGCAGTTGGGGGGAGGAGCGGATCACCTTGCAAGGCTCGACCACGCCGAGCGGCTCCTCGGAGGCAGGCTCTTCGCGATTGTGCCAGCCGTCCTGCCCCTGCCCGCGATGGGATTCGCCGCCCTGTGGCTGGCGGGAAGGCTGCTCGGAGGCCAGGGCCGCCGGGAGGACCTGGAGAAGGTGCTCCGCGGCCTGCCGGGCAACGTGACTACCGAGATGGACCTCGAGCTGTGGCGCCTTGCCTCGGCAGCAAAGGACGACAGGGACTCGCTGGCGGCACTGGAGGCTCGGGAACCGTCCGCGCTCGCGGTGGAGTTCAGGAACGGCACCCTGCCACCTGCCCTGCACGCAGGGCTGGTGCGGTTCCTCGAACGCTACGGGCAGCGGGCCGTGGCCGAAATCGATGTGGGCATGCCCCGGTGGTCCGATGATCCCACGCATATCCTGGGCGTCCTGGCCAACTACCTGCGCCTCACGGATCCCGCCATGGCACCGGACGTCCAGTTCAGCCGCGCCCAGGCTGAGGCCGAGGCGGCAGTGCAGCAACTGGTTGCGGAAGCACGCCGCCGGGGCCGGGTCCGCGGGCTCCTGGTGGGTGCAGCCCTCCGCCGGGCCAGGCTGTACGCCGGACTGCGGGAACTGCCCAAATACCAGCTGGTCCTGGGACTGGCGGAAGTCCGGAAGCAGGTGGCCCTGGTGGGTGCCGGGCTTGCGGCCGACGGCAGGCTGGACAGCCCCGGGGACATCTTCTTCCTCGACTTCGGGGAGGCCAGGCAGGCGCTCCAGGGCCCGGACCCACAAGGGCCCGGGCTCCGGGAACTGCGTGAACTCGTCGTCGAACGGCGCAGCGCCTACGCCAGCGAGCTGGGCCGGCGCCACATCCCCAGGGCCCTGCTCTCGGACGGCACCGAACCCGAAATGCTGTACGCCGCCGCAGGTGGTGCGGCGGGCAGCGCCACACTGTCCGGCAGCCCGGCATCAGCGGGATCAGCCACCGCCCGGGCCCGCGTCATCCTTGACCCTGTCGGTGCCCACCTCGAACCGGGGGAGATCCTGGTGGCCCCGTCCACCGATCCGGGCTGGACTCCCTTGTTCCTGACAGCCGGCGGCCTGGTGATGGAGATGGGCGGGCCCAACTCGCACGGCGCCGTGGTTGCCCGGGAGTACGGCATCCCGGCCGTGGTGGGGGTCCCGGAGGCAACGGTCCGGATTGCCACGGGACAAAGAATAACGGTCGACGGCGGCGCTGGAACCATAGTGCCCGGTTAGGCCTCCGCGGCCCCGGACTGCGCCGCAGGCAGGTGTGGGGAGCCGCGCCGAGGCGTACCCTTGAGCTATGGACTCCCATCAAGGAGACGGCCGGACAATGAACCATCCGAATACAGGCGGGCCCCACAGGACGGGGGCTGCGACTCAGCGCCGGAACCGCGCGTGGCTGCGGTGGGTTCCTGCGGTTGCCGCCCCGGCAGTGATCGCCGCCGGGGTGCTGGTGGGATCCATCCCTGCACGCGCCGGAGACGCCCTGGCGGACAAGACCCCGGCCGATGTTCTTGCCCTGCTGGCCGGCCACAAGACCCACACGTTCTCGGGCACTGTTGAGCAGGCCTCCGAACTGGGGTTGCCGGAACTGCCGGCAACCGGTCAGGGTTCCGGTCCCGCATCGGATGACCCCGCCGCATCCGCCATCGAGATGCTCACCGGTGAGCACACGGCGAGGATCTTCATGGACGGCAAGTCCAAGGTCCGCATCCAGGTGGTGGACAGGTTCGCCGAGCGGGACGTCATCCGGCGGGACAACGATGTGTGGTTCTACTCGTCCAAGGACAACTCGACAGCGCACCTGACGCTGCCGGCCCACGCCCGCGACCTCCCGCTGAGCGACCCGGCAGTGCCTGGCGCCAGCCCTGAAAGCACCAGCCCCGACAGCAACGTCGTCCCGCCGACGCCCCAGGATCTCGCCGCGAAGTTCCTCGCCGCGGCAGACAGCTCAACTGCTGTCTCTGTTGGCCCGGACGTCCAGGTTGCCGGGCGCGCCGCCTATAACCTGGTCCTTGAGCCGCGCACCGGCAACACGCTGGTGGGCATGATCTCCATCGCCGTCGATGGTGAAACCGGCATGCCCCTCTCCGTGGAGGTGACGGCACGCGGGGCAGGAGAGCCTGCTTTCAGGACGGGCTTCACCAGCCTGTCGCTTGATGCACCGGATGCCGCTCTCTTCAACTTCGTGCCGCCGCCGGGCAGCACGGTTGAAGAACTGCAGTTCCAGCATCCAACGCACCAGGCCCCCGGCCCAGGGGCTTCCGGCTACCCGGAAACGCACACTGATCCGGACCAGCTTGCGGCCGGTATCAAGGACAAGGCCGGGTCCTACCTGTCCGGGACCGGCTGGGAAACCGTTGTGGAACTGCCGGCGGAAACCGGAGCCGGGGCAAAGCTCAGCACCGCACTGGCGCAGAATCCGCTGCTGGGCCAGGCCGCCGTCGTCGTTCCTGGCGGACGGCTGCTCTCCAGCGCACTCTTCAACGTCCTGCTGACCGACGACGGCCGCGTCTATGCGGGCATGGTCCCCGCGGACAGGCTGCAAGCCGCATCCTCCACCCCGTGACGGAACCCGCGGGGGTTCCGGGACAACGGACGTACGGCCTGACCATAGAGACGCAGGGCCTGACCAAGCGCTTCGGGCAGCAGGTGGCCGTGGACAGCCTGGACCTCGCGGTGCCGTCAGGGGCAGTCTTCGGCTTCCTGGGCCCCAATGGCTCAGGGAAGACCACCACCATCCGGATGCTGCTGGGCCTCGCGGCCGCCTCAGCCGGGACCGTCAGGCTGCTGGGAAGGGAAATGCCCGGCAGCTTCCAGGATGTCCTGCCACGGGTGGGGGCGCTCGTGGAGGGGCCCGCCTTTTATCCCTTCCTTTCGGGGACCGCGAACCTCCACCGGCTCGACTCCGCCGGCCGGCACGCGGATCCCGCCACGCGCCGGGAACGGGTGGGCCTGGCACTGGAACGGGTAGGGCTTGGCCATGCCGCCGGCAAGCGCGTCCACGCGTACTCGCTCGGCATGAAGCAACGGCTGGGCATCGCCAACGCCCTCCTGTCCCCCCGCGAACTGCTGGTGCTGGACGAACCCACAAACGGCCTGGACCCGCAGGGCACCCGTGAAGTGCGGAACCTGGTCCGGTCCCTGGCGGCAGACGGGACCACTGTTTTTGTTTCCAGCCACTTGCTCGCCGAGGTTGAACAGATCTGCACGCACGCGGCCGTCATGAGCGCCGGCCGGCTGGTGGCGCAAGGCCCGCTCGCCGAACTGCGGCGGTCCGGGAGCTCGCGCCTGCGCCTGCTCACCCCGGACCCCGGCCCGGCGTCGGCGGTCCTGGCAACGCTGGGGCTGTCGCCGGAAGCAGGAGCACACCAACCGGACGGGGAAGTGGTGGTGGCAGCACTGGCAAAGCCGGGATTGCCACCGGAGGCCGCTGCCCCGCATCCTGCCCCGGAGGACATCGTGGCGGAGCTCGTCAAGGCAGGCGTCCGCGTCCGCGGTTTCGCGGTGGAACGGGAGAGCCTCGAAGACCGGTTTGTTGAACTGACGGGGGAGGGGTTCGACGTTGCCCAGTAGCGTGAAGCCGAAGGCGGAGGGCATGGCGGCCGTGGCAGGGCCGAGGGGAGCCGGGATATCGCTCCTGCTGTCCGAAATCGCGGTCCTGTTCCGGCGTCGCCGCACCTGGGCGCTGCTGCTCGCGCTGGCCGCCATTCCGGTGCTGATTGCGGTGGCCGTGAGGCTCTCCTCAGCGGTTCCCCCCGGGCGCGGCCCGGCCTTCCTGGACCGGATCACGCAGAACGGCCTGTTCGTCGCGTTCACGGCAATGCTGGTCTCCGTCCCCCTGTTCCTGCCGCTGACGGTGGGTGTGGTGGCGGGTGACACCATCGCGGGCGAGGCCAACCTGGGAACGCTGCGGTACCTGCTGGTTGCGCCGGCGGGCCGGGTCCGTCTGCTCCTGGTGAAATACGCAGGCGCCCTGGCGTTCTGCCTGGCCGCACCGCTCACTGTTGCGCTCGCCGGGGCCGCCATCGGGGCAGCGCTTTTCCCCGTGGGCCCGGTGACCCTGCTGTCAGGGGATGTCATCCAGCCGCCGGAGGCCGTGCTCCGGCTCCTCCTGATCTCGGCGTACCTGGCCGTTTCCCTGGCCGGGCTGTCCGCCATAGGGCTCTTCCTCTCCACCTGGACCGTGGTGCCGGTGGGCGCCATGGCTGCCACGGTGGTGCTCTCGGTGGTTTCCCAGGTCCTCGACCAGCTGCCGCAGCTTGAGTGGCTTCACCCGTGGCTGTTCAGCCACTACTGGCTGGGCTTCGGGGACTTGCTCCGGCAGCCGGTGCTGTGGGACTCCTTCGCCAGCAATGCGCTGCTGCAGGCGGGGTACGTTGCCGTGTTCGGTGCCCTCGCCTATGGGCGTTTCGTCACCAAGGACGTTTTGAGCTAGCCGGGCGCAGGAATCCCAGCCCGCACGTGTCCTCAGGCGTGCTGGTGCGCCTCATGTTCAGAATGGCTGGCGGGCTCCAGCTGGAATGTGCAGTGGTCCGTATCGAAGTGCGAACCCAGGCAGGTGATCAGCTTGTCCAGCAACTGGTCGGCGCCGCGGGCGTTGAGCACCCCGTCCTCCACCACCACGTGCGCGGAGAAGACGGGGACACCGGAGGTGATGGTCCAGATGTGGATGTCATGCACGTCCGTGACTCCCTCCACGGAGAGGATGTGCTCCCGGATCATCTGCACTTCCACGCCCTTGGGGCTGGCTTCCAGCAGCACATCCACCACGTCGCGGAGCAGGCTCCAGGCGCGGGGCAGGATCATCAGGGCGATCAGGACGGAGGCAATGGTGTCCGCCGCCTGGAAGCCGGTCACCATGATCACCACGGCCGCGGCAATGACGGCGAAGGAACCCAGGAGGTCACCCAGCACTTCCAGGTAGGCGCCCCGCACGTTGAGGCTCTCCTGGTGTGCTCCGCGCAGGATCACCAGGGACGCCACGTTTGCGGCGGCGCCGAGGACCGCGGCGAACAGCATGATGTCCGTCTGGACTTCAGGCGCGGCACCGATCCGGCGGATTGCCTCGCTGAAGATGACCACGGAGATCACGATCAGGATCAGGGCATTTGCCAGCGCAGCCAGTACCTCGGCCCGCTGGTACCCGTAGGTTCTTTGGTCGCTGGCGGGCCGACCCGCAATCCACGCAGCCAGCAGGGCGATCGTTACGCCCGCTGCGTCGGAGAGCATGTGGCCAGCGTCGGCGAGCAGGGACAGCGAGCCGGAGAGGACCGCGCCGGCAACCTGGACCAGGACCACGGCCAGAGTGATGGCAAGGACGGCAACAAGCCGCTTCCGGTGCCGGCCTGTTGCTGTGATGCCGTGGGTGTGGCTGTGGTCGTGTCCCATGCCTACAAGGCTAGCCCCAGCCGAGCTCGTGCAGCCGGTCGTCATCAATGCCGAAGTGGTGGGCTATCTCATGCACCACCGTCACGGCCACTTCGTGGATGACGTCCTCCCGGGATGCGCAGATGTCCAGGATGGGCTCCCGGAAGATCGTGATCCTGTCCGGCAGGGACCCGGCGTCCCACCAGGAGTCCCGCTCGGTCAGGGGCACGCCCTCGTAGAGTCCCAGCAGGACGGTGTCCGGATCCTCCCCGGGCTTCGGCACATAGTCGTCCTCGATAAACACCGCCACGTTGTCCATGGCGCGGGCCAGCTTGTCCGGGATGCTGTCCAGGGCGTCCTGGACGGCAGCCTCGAATTCGTCCTCGGACATGGTGAAGCGAAGGGGCTCGCTGGGGCCCGCAGGAACAATTGGCAGGCCCGGCGGCAGGCTGGCTGGCATACTCCGACTCTAGCGGGAACCGGCCACCCCGGCTCCCCGCGGATTCCGGCTCCTGCGCCGGGTCAGCGCCACCCCCACTAGGCAGACCAGGCCGCCCACCAGGCCCAGCGGGGCAGGAACCTCGCCCAGCAGGACCCATGAAATCAGGATGGTGGTCCCGGGAACCAGGTAGGTGGTGGCGGCCAGCTTTCCGGCGTCCACCAGCGAGAGCGCGTACGCCCAGGTGGTGAAGGCAATGGCAGTGGGGAAGATCCCCAGGTAGACGAGCCCCCATGTTGCCTGCGGCGGTGCCGCCTGCACTTCGCTGGCCAGCCGGCCCGCAAAGGGCAGGCAGCAGAGCGCACCCACCAGGATCCCGAACCAGGTAGCCTGCGCGGCCGGAAACTTGCGCAGCACAGGCTTCTGGATGATGACGCTGACGGCGGCGAGCACGGCGGCAAGGAGGCACAGCAACACGCCTGCCACGTCCGTCGTCGGCCGTTCCCCCGGCCCTGAGGACTGGGTTGATCCGAACGCGATCAACGCCACGCCGGCAAAGGCAACCAGGCTGCCGATGATGAGCCAGCGCGGGAAGCCCTCCTTGAGGAAGATGCCGGCCATGATGGCCACCAGGATGGGGTTGACGTTGATCAGCAGGGCGCTAGTGCCCGCGTCAAGCACGTGTTCGGCGGCGTTCAGCGCCACGTTGTACCCGCCGAACCACATCACCCCGTAGGCCAGGATCGGCCACCATTCCCGGCCCCTCGGCAGGAGGCGGGTCTTCAGCAGCTGCGGCAGGACCAGCAGGGAGAGCACGACGGCGGCGATCGCCAGCCTGCCCAGCGTCAGGGAGCCGGGGGAGAAGTGGGGGCCGATCGCCCGGATCCCCACGAAGGCCGACGCCCAGAGGACCACGGTGACCACCATCGCTGCCACGCCGAGGGCCCTGACCGGGGTTGCAGCGGTCTGGGCAGGTGCGGGGGCTGTCGGCTTGGCCGGGCTGGTTGGAGGCATGCAGCAAATCTATCCGGGGGCAAGGACAGCTGACTGGCGGAAATCGGCCACGTCTGCGCAAATTCCTGCCAAAAAGTTCCAGCGGACGTTCCCGGGTGCCTTCCCGGGCCGGGGCGCGGGATGTGGTGACCGCCCGTGCCCCGCCAGGTTCAGCGCGGCGCCGCCCATTCCAGCAGGCGTTCCAGGGGCCAGGTGGTGATGATCCGGTCGGCGGGAACGCCGTTCTTCTCCGCGCGCTCGGCGCCGTACTGCAGGAAGTCGAGCTGGCCGGGTGCATGCGCGTCGCTGTCGATCGAGAACAGGCAGCCGGCGTCGAGGGCGAGCTGGATCAGCGCATCGGGCGGGTCCTGGCGTTCCGGCCGGGAATTGATCTCCACCGCCACGTTGTGTTCAGCGCAGGCGGCGAACACCTCCTTGGCATCGAAGTCCGACGGCGGCCTCGTGCCGCGGGACCCCTCCACCAGGCGCCCGGTGCAGTGGCCCAGGACGTTGGTGTGCGGGTCCTGGATGCCGCCGAGCATGCGGCGGGTCATGGTCCTGCTGTCAGCGCGCAGCTTCGAATGGACGCTGGCCACCACAATGTCCAGGCGGTCCAGCAGTTCCGGGTCCTGGTCCAGTTCCCCCGATTCCAGGATGTCCACCTCGATGCCTGCCAGCAGCCGGACCGGCGTGCCCGGAGTGCCATCGCCGCCCGGAGGGGGCCCGGCGTTGAGCGCATCCACCACGTCCAGCTGCTGGAGCAGGCGTTCGGCGGACAGTCCGTTCGCAATGGTGAGGTTGGGGGAGTGGTCGGTCAGTGCGAGGTATTCCCTTCCCAGCACGCCGGCGGCCGCCACCATCAGCTCAATGGGGGAGCCGCCGTCGGACCATTCACTGTGGCTGTGCAGGTCTCCCCGTAACATCTCCCGCAGCCCTGCGCCCCCGGAGACCAGCGGCCGGGCACCCTTCTCCCGGAGATCCGCCAGGTAATCCGGAACCTGGCCGTCCACGGCCTGGCGGATCACCTGGTAGGTCCGGTCGCCGATGCCCTTCATGGATTTCAGCCGGCCGTTCACGGCGCGCGCGGCCACTTCCTCCGGCAGCAGCGGGCTGATGGCCGCCGCCGCCTTGCGGAATGCCTGGACCTTGAAGGTGGCAGCGCGTCCGCGCTCCAGCCAGAAGGCGATCTCGTTGAGTGCTGCTACGGCATCCATCCGTCCATCTTCACCTGTTCCGCCCGCTCCGTGGCGGTGTTTTTGGCCGATTTTGGATAATTCCTGCCTAGGCCCTATAGTTTTAGAGTCCAGTTCGGAGAAACGCAAAGGACAAAGACGGAAAGCCCCGCTTGACGCCTTTTATTTTGTTCCGAACGGGTTCTGGCCCCCATCGTCTAGCGGCCTAGGACACCGCCCTTTCACGGCGGCGGCACGGGTTCGAATCCCGTTGGGGGTACGCAAGGAACTGGTCAAACAGACTGAAAATGTCTGGTAGGCTGGAAGCCTTGAAAAAAGCGGTAGAGATACTGCTGAAGCAAGAAACGCAAGGCCCTGTAGCGCAGTTGGTTAGCGCGCCGCCCTGTCACGGCGGAGGTCGCGGGTTCAAGTCCCGTCAGGGTCGCTCTGATTGTTGGAAGAGATTCCGGCTGTCATGGTGACTAGTCACCTAGGCTCTGTAGCTCAGTTGGTAGAGCGTTCGACTGAAAATCGAAAGGTCACCGGATCGACGCCGGTCGGAGCCACCACTGGGAAGCATCAGTTCTTCGGAACTGGTGCTTTTCTTATTTTCCGGGCCTACAGTTAATGGGCCCGCATGGAGCACGTCTCGATCCGGCATCAATACCCCCGGGGCCGGCCAATTTCCCGCCCCGCGGCTTTTCGGGTTCCGTAAACTTGCTGGCTGCACAGCCGTGGACACGCGGCAGCGGCATAAGAGAACACATACGAACAGACGAACGTACACGAGACGAACCTGCACAACGCAGTCTGAGCGCACGCAGCGCATAAGGAGAAACTGGGAATGTCCGCCACACCTGGCACCAGGACCATCAGCCAACCACCGGGGGAAAAACCTCCCGCCCATAAGAAAGCGGCGGACCGGCCGCCCGGAACCGGCGGCCAGCAACTCGCCAGATGGGTCTTCTGGCCCGCAGCCGGAACCATCATTGTTTTTGTCCTCTTCGCTACGATTTTCCCTGCGGCTGCCACAGAGATCTTCACCACCATCCAAGGCAACGTCATCAACTGGTTCGGCTGGTATTACGTTGCCGCCGTTGCACTCTTCGTGGCGTTTTCCCTCTGGATCGGCCTCAGCCGCTATGGCGATATCAAGCTGGGCCAGGACGACGACGAGCCCGAATTTTCCGTGGTGTCCTGGTTCGCCCTGCTCTTCGCGGCGGGCATGGGCATCGGCCTGGTCTTCTTCGGTGTGGCCGAGCCGCTGAACCACTTTGCCGCGCCCCGGCCCGGTGTGGAGGGATCCCCGCTGGAGCTCGCCCAGCAGGCGATGACGCAGACCTACCTCCACTGGGGCCTCCATGCCTGGGCCATCTACGTTGTGGTGGGCGTATCCATTGCCTACGCAGTGCACCGCAGGAACCGCCCCATCTCTATCCGCTGGACACTTGAGCCGCTCCTGGGCCGCAAGCGCGTTTCCGGCGGGTGGGGCAACCTGATCGACGTCGTGGCCTTGGTGGGCACCCTGTTCGGCGTCGCCACCTCCCTGGGCCTAGGCGTCCTGCAGATCTCCGCCGGACTTGAACAGGCCAACATTGTCCAGGCCACCACAATGACGCAGATCGGGTTGATCCTCTGCATCATCACGCTGACCATCATTTCGGTGGTGTCCGGTGTGGGCAAGGGCATGAAGTGGCTCTCCAACACCAACCTGGTCCTGGCCGCACTCCTGATGCTGGTGGTGCTGTTTACCGGCCCCACGCTGTTCCTGCTGCGCGAGTTCGTGCAGTCGATCGGGCACTATCTCCAGAACGTTGTAGGCCTTACTTTCAACACGCTGGCATTTTCCGGTGCAGAGGGCGAGGCATGGCAGGCCGCCTGGACCACCTTCTACTGGGGCTGGTGGATCTCCTGGGCGCCGTTCGTCGGTATCTTCATCGCCCGTATTTCCAAGGGCCGCACCGTCCGGCAGTTCGTCGCCGGCGTGCTCCTGGTACCCACCGCCATGGGCTTCCTGTGGTTCTCCGTCCTGGGCGGCGCCGCCATCCACCGCGAGCTGTTCGGCAGCGGCGGGCTCATCGGCGACGACGGCACCGTGGATACCGAGGGCGCCCTGTTCAACCTGCTGGGCAGCTTGCCCGGCGGGGTTGTCCTCACCGCCGGCGCGATTCTCCTGATCGCCATCTTCTTCATTACGTCGGCAGACTCCGGTGCCCTGGTCATGGGCATGATCTCCACCGGGGGAGACGTGGAACCCCGCAACTGGCTGCGCATCTTCTGGGCGCTGGCTGCCGCCGCTGTTGCCATCGCCCTGCTCCTGGCCAATGGACTGCAGGCCATCCAGACCGCGGCCATCCTCACCGCCGTGCCCTTCAGCGTGGTCATCATCCTGATGTGTATCTCCACGGCCAAGGCCTTCCACCGGGAACATGAGACCCTGATGCGCGCACAGCGCAAGCTGGCCCGCGACCAGATGGCCGCCCATGTCACGGAGCAGGTCCAGGACTCCATGCATGACTCGGTCCAGGAGCACTACCAGGAGCACGTCGCGGAACAGATCCACGACTCGGTCCAGGAACACTACCAGGAGCACCTGGCGGACCAGGTCCAGGACCAGGTCAGCGAAGCCGTGGAGGCCCATCTGACCGAACGCCTGGCTGCAGGCGAGGCCGCAGACGCTACGGCTGCGCGAACGCCCAAGGCGTAGCCCCCGGCCTTCACCCAGGTCCCGGTTCCGGGCAAAAGGGAGGCACCTGTCCAGCCGGGCAGGTGCTTCCCTTTTCCGTGCCCGGACCACAAAACGGTCCCGGCCAAGGGGTGGCATTTCTCACCTTTGCGCGGCCAAAAGGCAACATTTGATCTTGGCAGAATGTTGTGGCACGCGCGCGTTAGGGGTTAGGTGTAAGCGCTTGCGCAAAGGTGGCCAATGCCCGGAATCGGGCGATGAAACCTGGTTTGATCTCTGCCTTGGAGCCTGTCTACGGTGGAATCACGGCCAGGAAAGCACCACAGTCCGGGCCTCTTCTACGGGGACTACCCAACCCCGTTCCCCCTTGATACAACGGCGTCCCCGATGGCGCCTGCCGTGTCCACGGGGCCGCCGGAGTTCGAAGGGCATGGGCATCCGCCCGTCTTCCACGAACAGTTATAACTCCGCGAGAAGAGCAACAATGCACAAGCACCCCCAATCACCCCGGATGCTGCGGTGGCGCCCCGCCGCCGCAGCACTGGCCGCAGCCGTGGCTGCCTCGGCCTTCCTGGCCGTTCCCTCGGCACAGGCCAACGAGCCGGCAGACCCGCCGGCCGCCGAGCAGATGCCGGCCCCCACCC
>NZ_JAJOMC010000027.1 GCF_021129155.1 Arthrobacter sp. AK04 | reverse complement strand
CCCCTCCGCCGCGCCACCACCCGCCCGCACGTCCCTCAAAACCACCGCCTTCCGTTCAGCCGCCGGGCTGCTGGCAGCTGCCGTCGCGGTTTCAGCGGCAGTCCTCCCCGCCCAGGCCGCACCCGGCCCGAAGGACCCCGGCACGGCGTCGGCCTTCCATTCACTCCGCGCTCCCGTCACGGACGAGAACTTCTATTTCGTCATGGCTGACCGCTTCAACAACGGGACCACCGCAAATGACGACGGCGGCCTGGGCGGTGACCCCATGGTTTCCGGATTCGACCCCACCAAAAAGGGGTTCTACAACGGCGGAGACTTGGCCGGCCTGCTGGACAAAATCGACTACATCCAGGGGCTGGGAACCACGTCCATCTGGCTCACCCCAAGTTTCAAGAACAAGGCGGTTCAGCCCGAGGACAAATCCGCCGGTTACCACGGGTACTGGATTACGGACTTCACCCAAATCGACCCGCACCTCGGCACCAATGATGAGCTGAAGGCCCTCATCGACGAGGCCCACTCCCGTGGCATGAAGGTCTACTTCGACATCATCACCAACCACACGGCGGATGTCATCGGCTATGAGGACAGCGAGGGGAAAGACGTCCGCAAGGGATACACCTCCAAGGACGAGGTGCCGTACAAGACCGCGGACGGCGAGCCGTTCGACGACCGCGACTACGCCGGCTCGGAGAGCTTCCCGGAACTCGACCCGGAAACCTCCTTCCCCTACGTTCCGGTGCTGTCGGAGGGCGAGAAGGACCTGAAGGTTCCCGCCTGGTTGAACGATCCCACGCTCTACCACAACCGCGGCGACACAACCTTCGTTGGCGAGGACGCCTACTACGGCGATTTCTTCGGCCTGGACGACCTCTTCACCGAGCACCCCACCGTGGTGGACGGCATGAAGGACATCTACAAGACCTGGATTGGTGACTTCGGCGTTGACGGCTTCCGCATCGACACCATGAAGCACGTCAACAACGAGTTCTGGCAGGACTTCGGCCCGGATGTCCTGAGTTACGCCAAAGCCCAGGGCAAGGACGAGTTCTTTATGTTTGGTGAGGTCTTCGACACCACCAAGAGCTTCACCTCCCAGTTCACAACCCGGAACCAGATGCAGGCCGTCCTGGACTTCCCCTTCCAGGACGCAGCCCGCAGCTTCGCCTCCAAGAGCCAGGACGCCCGCACGCTGGAGACCTTCTTCGCCGGCGATGACTGGTACACGGACGCGGACTCGAACGTCTACCAGCTGCCAACGTTCCTCGGGAACCACGACATGGGCCGCATCGGCAGCTTCATCGCCGCGGACAACCCCGGATCGTCGGACGCCGAGCAGGTGGCCCGCGACCAGCTGGCCCACGAGCTCATGTACTTCTCCCGCGGCAACCCCGTCATCTATTACGGCGACGAGCAGGGCTTCACCGGCCCGGGCGGTGACCAGGACGCCCGCCAGACGCTGTTCGCCAGCCAGGTGCCGGAGTACCTCGACGACGACCTGCTGGGCACGGACGCCACGCACGCCACCGACAACTTCAACACCGCGCACCCGCTGTACAACAAGATCAGCGAACTGGCCACGCTCACCGGGGAGCACCCGGCCCTGCGCGACGGCGCACACCAGCACCGCTACGCCTCCGAGGGTCCGGGCATCTATGCCTTCTCCCGCACGGACGCAGCGGACCAGCGCGAGTACGTCGTGGCGCTGAACAACAGCGAGCAGGCGCAGACCGCAGAGGTGCCCACCTACATCTCCAAACGCAACTACACCCGCATCTACGGGGACACTGCCGCTGAAACCAAGACGTCGGAGGCCGGCACGCTGACCGTCACGGTCCCGCCGCTCTCCGCCGTGGTGTACCAGTCCTCCGGGCGGATCCCGCACTCCAAGGCCGCGCCCGCCGTCGTCCTCCAGGACCCGGCAGCGGCTCCCGGCGATAACGGGCGCCTCAAGGTGACGGCCGACGTCGGCGGTTCTTCGTTCTATGAGGTCACCTTTGAAGCCAAGACGGCAGGCGGAGGGTGGGCGCCGATCGGCACCGACGACACCGCGCCGTACCAGGTGTTCCATGACGTGGCGGCGCTGGATGCCGGCACGCCGGTCGAGTACCGCGCCACCGTGCTGGACAACGGCGGGCACACCGCCAGCTCGCAGCCCCGTACGGCCAGCGTGCCCGCTCCGGTGGTGACGCTGAACAAGCCGGCGGAAGGCAGCAGCGCCGAGGGCCAGGTGGAGCTCAGCGCCACTGCGGACCCCGAGAAGGCAAGCCACACAGTTACGTTCGAACGAAGCGTGGCAGGCGGCGACTGGACTGCGGTAGCGACGGATGATTCCTCGCCCGTGTACTCGGCAGAGGACGACGTCTCCGGCCTCGACGACGGTACCAAGGTGGCATACCGGGCCGCGATGACCGGTCCAGGCTTCAGCGTGGTCAGCGAAACCCGGACCGTCACGGTGGGCGAAGCACCGCAGCCGCAGTCCGTGACAGTAGCGGGTTCGCTGAACCAGGCAATGGGCTGCACCAAACCGTGGGATCCGGCATGTTCCCGGGCAATGATGGTGCTCGACCCCGCCGACAAGGTCTGGCGGCTCACGGTGGAACTTCCTGAGGGGCAGTACGAATACAAGGCAGCGCTGAACGGCGGCTGGGACGAGAACTATGGTGCAGGCGGCGCGTTCAACGGGCCGAACATCACGCTGGACCATCCCGGCGGCCCGGTGACGTTCCGCTACGACAACAGCACGCACCTGCTCAGCGCCGTCTACGCCTCCCAGCAGCCCGGGGCTGTGGCGGCTGCGGGGAGCATGAACAGTGAGCTTGGCTGCGCCGCGGACTGGGAACCTGCCTGCGACCAGGCACAGCTCATCCTCGACCCGGCCGACCTCGTATGGAAGCTGTCCGCGCTGGCCCTGCCTGCCGGCACGTATGAATTCAAGGCCGCCCTGGACCGGTCCTGGAATGTCAGCTACGGCGCCGGCGGCGCCTCACCGGGTTCCAACATCGTGTTCAAGCACGACGGCGGCCCGGCCACCTTCCGCTACGACCACTTCACGCACGTGATCACGGCCGGCTAGCGGAACCCGTCCACGAGCAGTCAAACGCGAAGCCACTCCTTCACCGTTCCGGATTCCGGACGGTCGAGGGGGTGGCCTCGCGTTGCTGGCTGACAGGTTGCCGTGAGTGACAACAGGTAGCCGGCGGGCGGCTACCTGCGCAGGGCTCCTTCCACCGCCGCCAGCAGCGAGTTGAAGCGGGCATTCGCGGGAAGATCGTCAAGGAACACCGGTCTGCCGTCCGGCCCGCCCAGCGGAACCTGCCAGTTCGGATACAGCGCTTCGGTGGTGCCGGGCTGGTTCTGGACCCGCCGCTCCCCCACCGCGTCCACCAGGGCAACGCCCAGCAATACCGACGGCGTCTGGGTGAGCAGGAGGTGCAGCGCCTCGATGGTCTGTTCTTCCGTTTCCGGATGCCCGCCCGCGGTTGTTCCGGGCAGGTAGCCACGCTCCCGCACCATGGCCAGCATTTTCTCCAGGGCGGCGTTGTGCTCGGCCCGCTCCTCCGCCTCGGACCGCTCCAGCAAGCCCAGCCCGCTGCGCAGCGCCACATGGTCCCCGGCCAGGTAACCGGCAGTGGGCGGAAGGTCATGGGTGTTGACGCTGGCGAGCGCCTGCGTCCGGTACTTTTCGGGCGCAAGGGGCGAGTCGCCGTCGTACTCGAACCAAAGGATGGACGTGCCCAGGATGCCGCGGGCAGCCAGGTAGTCCCGCACCCAGGGCTCGAAGGTGCCCAGGTCCTCGCCGATCACCACGGCTCCGGCACGCTGCGCCTCCAGGGCGAGGATGCCGATCAGCGCCTCGTGGTCGTAACGGACGTACGCGCCGTCACCCGGGGCGTTTCCCACCGGGATCCACCAGAGCCGGAAGAGGCCAAGGATGTGGTCCACCCGGATACCGCCAGCGTGCCGCAGCACCGTGGCCAGCATATTCCGGAACGGGATGTAGCCGGCCTCGGCCAGGCGGGCAGGGTGCCAGGGCGGCTGCCCCCAGTCCTGTCCCTGCTGGTTGTACATGTCCGGCGGGGCACCCACGCTGGTGGCGGGAGCCAAGACGTCGCGCAGTGTCCAGGCATCGGCGCTGCTGTGGTCCACGCCGACGGCGAGGTCGTGCACCACGCCGAGCCGCATGCCGGACCGGAGGGCGGCCCGCTGGGCCTCTTCGAGCTGCTCGTCGCACATCCACTGCAGCCACCGGTGGAACCCGATCCGGTCCCCAAGTTTCTCCCGCAGCGCCTCCGCCTCCCGGGTGCCCAGTGCGAAGGCGGGATCGGTCCACAGCGGATCATCCGGCGCAAGGTCTTCACGGATTGCGGACCAGAGGGCAAAATCGTCCAGCCCCTTGCCGGAAATCCGGCAGAACTCGTCAAAGGCGGCCTGCCGGGCCGGGGACCGGCGCGCATGATAGAGCATTTCCAGGGCCTGGAGTTTGGCCGCATACACTGCGTTCCGGTCCAGCCGTGCGCCATCCTTGTTAAGCCCGGACACTTCCTCACGGAGCTTCTCCACCGCCGCGCGCCGGCGCGGCTTCAGGTAGCCCAGCTCGGGAATGGCTTCGATACGGATGTAGAGCGGGTTGAAGAACCGGCGCGTGGACGGCGAGTAAGGGGACGGCTGCACCGGCGGCACGGGCTCAGCCGCGTGCAGCGGGTTGACCAGCACGTAGTCGGCACCGCGTTCGCCGCTGATGGCCGCGAGGTCGGCGAGGTCCGCGAAATCGCCGATTCCCCAGGAGCGCCTGGACCGGACGGAATAGAGCTGCGTGGCCAAGCCCCAGCCGCGGCGCTCTTCGAGCGGTTGCGCGGTGGTGAGCTGGCGCGGCGTCACCACCAGGGTGGCCTCCGCGGTCACGTCGCCGGAACGGGCGGTCAGGGTGTGCCAGCCGAGGGGCAGGTCCTGCGGGAGGGCGAAGGTAAGGCGGCGGGTGGCCACGCCGTCGACATCCCGCGGCTGTTCCCGGACGTCCTCCTGGACCGCATCGATACCGGAACCGTCCTCGAGGGCAATGCCCAGCTGCACGGCAGCGCCATCACGCGCATGGACCGGGACCAGCGCGGGTTCACCCTGCTGGATGACGACGGCGGGAGGCAGCATCCGCCGCCAGGGGGCCAGTTCAGCTTCCGCCAGTGCGGCCTCGATGGCCTGGTTGGTGTCCGCCTGCACGCCCAAGGCGGCCAGGACCTTGATCAGCGTCTCTTCAGCCACCGTATGCGGCAGTCCATCCCAGCCCTGGAACGAGGTACCCACGCCATGCGCATCGGCCAGCCTCTGGAGCAGATGGGGGTCCACGGCCGCGCCGGCAGCGGCACCGCCCGCGGCGGGCGAAAGCCCGGGAGGGTCTGTTGGCATCCCTGTGCGCTGTGGGTGCTGCTGGTCTGAAGCCGTCATGCGTGTCCGCCTCGTCTGGTGTGATGTGGCCCGAACTTACAGTGCTGCCTGTTGCACCGGGCGCCTGCACCCCCGCGCACAACCGATTGGTTCAGATTATTGCAGGGCGGCGCAGAGACGAAACCAGGCCTGGCCAGCTTGGTCATACGCAGGGCCTCACTGCTTCCCAGCAGCTGGTTCCCCACCCCGGCTCGTTGGGAGACGGCTGGGAGCCGTGCCTATCATTGCCTGCGTGAGGGCCCTGTTCACTGTCGGCCACGGGACCGCTTCCCAGGCGGAGTTCGCCTCGCGCCTGCAGGATGCCGGCGTGACGTCGCTGGTGGATGTCCGAATCGGGCCGGGCAGCAGGAAGCACCCCCACTTCGGCAAGGACCGCTTGGAGGCGTGGCTGCCGGAAGCGGGAATCAGCTACCGGTGGGAACGGCGGCTGGGCGGCTTTCGCAAGCTTCCTCCAGACTCCCCCGATACCGCCCTGCGCAACGAGTCGTTCCGGGCCTACGCCGCCTACATGCGCACCGCGGACTTCGGCGCTGCAGCGGAAGAGCTCGTTGCTGCCGCCCAATCGGAACAGACTGCCATCATGTGCAGCGAAACCGTGTGGTGGCGCTGCCACCGCAGGCTCGTCGCGGACCATTGCCTGCTGCTCGCCGGGCTGCCCGTTGCCCACCTGATGCCGCCCACCAAGGCCACCCCGCATGTCCCCACCCAGGGCGTGAGGGTCCTGGGGAATGTGCTGCGGTACGACGTCCTGACTTGATGCTTGCAGCTATGCGGCCGGGCCTCTTGACGCAGCGGCACGGGAGTTTTAGCGTCAATACCGATATCCCGTTTAGCCGAAAACCGGGGGCATCCCGTGCCAATGTCCGAAGAGGAACGGCGGCTGCTCAATGAGCTGGAGCTGGGGCTGATCGCCGACGACCCCCATCTGGCCATGGAGCTGCTCTCCGGCTACCCCGCGCCCCGGTTCAGGGCAGACCTCTTTTTCGGCGCGCTCGTCGGGCTTGCCGGGCTGGTGCTGCTGATCGCCGGCGTCAGCGGCCAGATCGTTGCGCTGGTGGTCCTGGGGCTTTCACTCGTGGGGCTGGGCACCGGCCTGCTGCTGAGCAAGCCTTTCCCCGGCCGGAGACGGCGGCCGGAGCGTCACGCGGGCTGACTGCCGCGGCGCCATGATAAAGAGGCTGAAGAGGACGACGGCGGCGCCAAGCCAGCCATGCGGGGGCAGCCGCTCACCCACCACCAGAACCGCCAGCAGCGCGGCCACCACCGTTTCAAGCAGGGATATCCCGGTGGCCGTGCTGGCCCGGATCCTGGCCAGGCCCCACCCGAAAAGGACGTACCCGGCAAACATCGGGACCAGTGCCATATAGGCGCCCACGGAAAAATTTACCCATGACTCAAGCAGGGGCCTGCCTGTGACCGCAAGCACGGGCATCAGCAGCAACCCGCCGAGCCCAAAAACGGCCCCCATGGCCGCCCGCGACGACAGCCCGCCGCCGATCAGGCGGTGGGCTGCCCAGGAATAGAGGGCATAAGCGGCCCCGGCGAGCAGGCCCAGGGCTATCCCGGCTAGGGACGCCCAGGAACCGCCGGGGGAACCGGCGGGCGCGTGCCCGGCGAAGGACAGCAAGGCTGCGCCCGAAACGCCCAATACCGCCCCCGCCATCCACCGGTGGGTGAGCAGTTTGCCGTCGGCGAAACGCTCGATGAGTGCGGCCGCCACTGGCGCCGAGCCGATGGATACCACCGTGCCCACCGCCACGCCGGAAAGACGCATGGAGCTGTAGAAGGCCAACGGATAGACGGCCACCGCCACCGCGCCCAGGGACACCAGACGCCAGCGGGCCAGCAGGCCCGGCCACTGCCCCGTTATGGCTTTGGCTGCGTACAGTGCCTGCAGCAGCCCGCCGACTCCCATTGCCACCGCACCGACGGCCAGCGGACTCACGGATGGCGCAAAGGTGGCAGCCGTGCCCGTGGTGCCCCACAGCACCGAAGCCGCCACCACGCACAGGGCGCCCCAGAGCGGCGCATTGGCCGAACCGTTCGCCGAATTCACAGGTCCGCCAGCAGCCGGGAAGCGATCATCCGGCACTCTTCCAGGCACGCGTCGTCGCCCTCGAGCCCGGCCCGGGCCATTGCACCCTCCAGGAGGAAGGCCAGGTGCCGGGCCAGCCCTGCAGCGCGCGGATCCTCCCCCGGAAGCAACTCGGCAACATGCCGTGCCAGCAGGTCCTCAACCTCTTCCTTGTGTTTCCGGACCGCCAGCCGGCCGGGCGCACCTGCCGGCAGCTCCGCTGCTGCATTGAGCAGTCCGCATCCACGGAAGCCGTTGAGGTAGGCAACGTTGGCATGGTCCGCGTAGGCGTCAAAGACCGCCAGCACCCGTTCGCGCGGATTCCGGGCGTTTTCGAGCCGCCGCCTGTACAGCTCCAGCCATTCCGCGTGCCGGGCTTCGAGGTATGCAGCTACCAGCTCAGCCTTGGAAGCGAAGTTGTTGTAGAGGCTCTTCTTGGCCACCCCGGCTTCGGCGGTGATGGCGTCGATGCCGGTGGCAGCGACGCCCCGCGAATAGAAAAGCCGCGCCGCAGCCTCAAGCAGCAGCGCGCGGGCCGGGCGCTTTGACGGCGCAGGGGTGTGCGCAACGGTACTCCGGGCAGACAAAAGGCTCCTTCGGAACGACAGTAGGTAGGTCAGTCTACCTAGAATTTGGTTCGGGAATATCCGTGCCCCACGTTCTGTTGTTGCTCTGTTCAGGACGAACTGCTTCCAGCCGACAGGAGAACGCACCAATGTCAGTTGACTACGACGCTCCCCGGGTAACGCCCGAGGAAGAGCCGAACAGCGGCTTCGAGGAGCTGAAAACCGAGAAGTCGGGCCGAAGGGAGGCCATTGCTGACGTCGACGAAACGGACCTCGCGGACAACTTCGAGCTGCCCGGAGCGGACCTGTCCAACGAGGAACTGCTGATCCAGGTGGTGCCAGTCCAGGCCGATGAGTTCACCTGCATGTCCTGCTTCCTGGTGCACCACCGAAGCCAGCTCGCCAGGGAAAAGGACGGCAGGAAGTACTGCAAAGAGTGTGAGTCTTAGGATTGCCAGACAAGGCGGAAGCGAAGCTGCACCGCTTCCGCCACGATTTAAGCCACATGGGGCTTTCACTCATTGGAATCCCATCTCGTGACTGGAGGTGCCAGCCAGCCATGATGTAGGTCACGCTCCGGCGATGGCCGGCCGACTGGAAAGAAGGAACCCATGTCCCTCAGCGTTGAGGAAATGAACAAGCAGCTGCCGGTTGCCAACGCGCTGCCCGGCGAAGCCGTCCCCTACTATATGGCCTCGGGCGAGGGCGCACGCTACGAAATCAACGGCCAGCTGGTGACTGTCATTGCCCGTGCAGCGGATACCGGCGGAATCTTCAGTGCCGCCTACATTTCGGGGGGCATGGGGGCGGCGTCGCCGTTCGTCAGCCACAAGGTGGAGCACAAGACGCTCTACGTTTTCGACGGGATCCTTCACGTCTGGCTGCCCGGCGAAAGCCGCATCCTCACCCCTGGGGATTCCGTAGTCATTCCCCCGAACACGCCTCACGCGTACCGGATGGCCAGCCACTACACCCGCTTCCTGAACTGGATGACGCCGGGCGGGGCCGAGGCCTACTACGAGCGGGTGGGCACCCCCATCGATTCGCACGTGCCCCCGGTCCGTGCAGGCCGGACGGCCGGCCTCCAGGAACAGGCTGAGGTGGGGGCGGAGTTCGGGATCGCCTTCCCCGACGTTGAGCGCGTGGAACCTTCCTTCAAGCACGACGCCGGCCTGCCGCCCACGCAGAGCCCCTACTTCCTCAGCGCCCACGAAGGCGAGCGGCTGGCCAGCTACCAGACGATGTTCACCTACCTGTCCCGGCCGGCCAACACCGGCTCGAACTACTTCGCCGTTCACACCAAGGGAGCCAAGACGCCCTACATTCCGCTGCACTTCCACTCGGAACACACGGAGAACTTCATTTGCACGGAAGGCCGCATGTGGCTGTACGCCAACGGCAGGGAAATGCTGCTGACCAAGGGCGACTTTGTCCACGCCCCGGCCGGCACCGTCCACTCCTTCGCCCTGGACTCCCACAACACCCAGATGCTGGGCTTCCTCACACCGTCGGTGTTCAACGGGTTCTTCGAGTACTTCAACAAGCCCACTGACGACTACATGTACACCGAAGGCGGGACCCCCTACATGGACATGGAGGGTTTCGGGCGCGCCCAGGCAGAGATGGACCTCACCGTGGTGGGCCCACCGCCCCAGCGCCGCACCGCGCTGGAGCTCTCCTAGCGCTCCAAGTAACCCATTCAAAAACCAATGGCCCGGACCTCGAAAAGGAAGTCCGGGCCATTGGGGTTTAAGAGCTATCGACTGCTGAGTAGGTGTCGTTATGGACCCTGAAAACGGCAGTTATGGAGCAATGGATGGATATTGCTTCACCAGTTCGCGGCCGTAGTCGTTCCCGTTGGGCGTGCGGACCACGGTGTGCATGTGGAACGGGGCAGGCTGGTCATTGTCCAGGAAGACGCCGGTGTGGTGGTCGAGCTCCAGTACCACCACGGGACTCTGCAGCCGGAAGTAGAACGCGTCCTGCCCTTCCCAGCCGCCGATCCAGCTGAAAAAGGTTTCGCCGTACTGCTCGCGGATCTCCCGACGGCGGGCGGCGCGGGGGCCTGCAGGCAAGTAGGCAATAAAGTCGTCCACCACGGCGTCCAGGATGGTGCGGGCTTCCGCCGGCATGCCGCTGACCCGGATGCCTTCGTAGGGAATCACCCGGTTGTCCTGGAAACACCCGCCCAAATGGCGTTCGTCGCCGGGATGGATGCGGCCTTCCGGCATTGCCGGATCCACCATTGCTTCATATATTGTGGCCGCAGCCCGCAGGTCCGCCGGCAGCGCTGCCATCACTTCGCGGGCGAGGGCGATCCGCTCCTTGAAGACCCTGACGCCCTTGTGCGGGCCGTCGTCGATCATGTCCGGCTCGGCGCCCATGAACACCGGGGAGATCACCATCTGGGTCCCCGCCACCAGGCAGTTGAGCGCGGCATGGTGGCCGAAGATCTGCCATCCCCAGGGCTCAGTTTCGGACGGCTCGCCGTACAGCGCGAAGTTGTAGCTGAACTCGTTCATCAGCAGCGGCAGATCCACCAGGTCCCCCAGGAACCCGTTGATGCGCATCAGGTTGCGGACCAGGTCAAAGCCCTCGGCGCTCAGGGACGCCTCCACCACGGCCAGGGCAGCGTCGCGGACCGTCGTTTCCAGCTCATCCAGCCGCAGGCCGGTGTCGTGCTGCATGAATTCCGGGTTCGCCCAGCTCTGCCATTCCGGGGCGTCCACGGCATAGGTGAGCTTTCCCGCCTGTTCGGGAGCCGCCACCCCCAGGAGCTTCCGGGCTGCTGCCACCATCTCCGCGGTGGGTGCCTCCTCGCCGGACCGGGCCGGCGCCAGCGGGAACAAACCCCCACGCCGCACGCCGTCGCTGGTGATGCCCACGAAGGGTTGCGGGTACAGCTTCTTCCAGCCCTCGATCATGGGACCGGCAAAGGAGTCCCGCGTGGCGGCCTCCGCGTACTCGCGGGCATCCAGGCCCCTGATTTCCGCGACGCGGGGATGATCGGGGGCAAAGAGGTAATCACGGAATGACGGCGTCGACATAGCTGCTCCTGGCTTCGTCCTGGCTGCTTAAAGATGTTTCCTGCGGTAAAGCCCCGGCTGGTGTGAAGCCTGCTGCAACGGACAGGGCTGCCGCTGCGGCCTCGGCTGAGCTACCGCGCCACGCCACGTGCTGGTCGGGACGGACCAGCACCGCGGGGGCGTCCCAAAGTTCGGACAGCGGGGTGCCGTCGTCGGCCGGCCCCACCACGGCTACTGTTAGCGGAATGCCCTGCCGGGCACTGGCCTCCAGAACCTCGGCGAAGGCATGGCCTCCGTGCATCCCGCCCGGCGCGCCGTCGTCGGCCATAAGCGTGAAGCCGCCGCCCAGCCGACTGTACAGGGACGTGGAATCCTGCAGCCAGGCGTGCGGAAGCAGTGCACCGGGGGTGGCGGAAGCAACGTAGCGGATCGGGTCCGCGGCAGGGACCGGGGCCCCGTCCGGCACCACTGCCGGGGAATCAGCGTAGGCATAGCCCAGCACCAGGCCCAGGGAATCAAACTCGCTCTGCTTAACAGCGAGGGCTTCATGCGCCGCCTGCCGTGCCGCAACGCCCTCGGGGCCGTGGCCGGCAAGCCGGGGATCGGCGAAGTGGTAGGCCAGGGCCTTGCCGTTTGCCGCGGCGTCGCGGATGGTCCGCGCCGCAACCGGGCGCCGCTCCAGGCCGTAGCTGTCCAGGAGCCGGGGGTTTGCCCAGCCCTGTATGACCCCTGCAAGCTTCCAGGCCAGGTTGGCGGCATCGCCCACGCAGGTATTGAAGCCATGCCCTCCCCAGGGCGGGTTCAGGTGGGCCGCATCGCCCACCAGGAAGATGTTGCCGCGGCTGTACTCGGGGGCCAGCAGCATCCGGGCTGTCCACGGATCAGTGGCCACCACGTCCACGTCCACGTCCGCGCCCACCAAGGAACGGACCAGGGCCGCGGCGTCGCCGGGGGCTACATCCTTGCCGGGATCCACGCCCTGGATGATGGCCCACCAGGTCTCAGCCAGGTCCATCCGTCCCACCATGCCGGCGGCCTCTGATCCAACCACCCAGTACTGGACGGCGGAATCCAGGGTGATGGCCGCGCCAAGCTCCTTCGACCGGAACAGGATGCTGATGTTGGACAGGGCGGCAGAACTGCCTTCCAGGCGGATACCCAGGCTGCGGCGCACCGCGGAGGACCCGCCGTCCGCCCCCACCACGTATCTGCTCCGGATGGTTGCCGTGCTGCCGGAGGCGTCCGCCACTACCACGGCGTACAGCGGCGCGGCACCCTGAGCTGCGGCGCCTTGGACATCCGGGCCCTGCAGCGCGTGCACGTCCAGGACGCTCCACCCGGTAATAAAAGTCACCAGCGGGTTGCGGGCTGCGGCGGCGCGGAGCACCTCCTCGAGGACAGGCTGGGGGACCTGCTGCCCGCATTCGGGCTGCGGGCCATAACGGCCGGGAACCAGCTGGAATGCGTTCCGGAACCGGCGCAGCTCATGGGCTGCGGGTCCGGCCAGGCGGGTGCAGAATATGACGTCCTGCGCATAGTCCACCGGAAGCGGCGCCGCTGCGCGCAGTGCGTCCGCCAGGCCGAGCCGGCGCAGGTGCGTCATGGTGCGTGCGTTGGTGGTCTTGGCCCGCGGCCTGGTGTGGTCCACGGCGCTGCGGGGTTCAATCACGGTGCTGGGGATGCCGCGCGCCGCGAGGTCCAAGGCCAGGAACAGTCCGCTCGGCCCCCCGCCGGAAATCAGGACCTGCACCTTCCCCGGGATCTGCTCCGGCGACGTGCCGTCCAGGGTCCCCATCAGGCACGGCTCCGGAGCGAGGTGTCTCCCACGGGGGTGACCAGGGTGCCGAGCTTGTCGATTTCCACCTCAACGGTGTCCCCGGGCTGCAGGAGCCACTGCGGCGTGCGGGCGTAACCGACGCCTTCCGGGGTGCCGGTGGCGATCACGTCCCCAGGATGCAGGGTGAACGTCTGGCTGATCAACGCAATGGTTTCCGGAACGGAGAAGATCATGTCCCGGGTGTTGCCGTTCTGGGCCTCGATGCCGTTGACGCGGGTCCGGACCTGGAGCCCGCCGCGGAGGTCCCCCACCTCGTCCCGGCTGACCAGCGGTCCGAGGGGGCCGCTGAAGTCGCCGTTCTTGCCCAGTGTCCACTGCGAAGTGAGTTTCTGCGCGGTGCGGGAGGTGATGTCGTTGAAGGTTGAGTAGCCGAAGACGGCCCGCTCCGCGGTTGCCTCGTCCGCGGATTCCACCCGCTGCCCGATGTACGCGGCAACTTCGCCCTCCCAGTCCAGGCCTGCTTCACCGGCGGGTACCGGGACCGGCACGTTGCCTACGGACAAGGACGCCGTCCAGCGGCCGAACAGGGTGGGGTACGGCGGCAGCTCCTGGTCCTTGTAGCTTCCCTCGGCTGCGTGGGCCTTGTAGTTCAGGCCAACGCAGATGACCCGTGCGGAGGCGGGGACGAGGGGCACTTCAGTGACGCTGCTCCGCTCCAGCCAGCTGTCGGCGTCGGGCGCGCTGGAAGCGGACTCAGTGGAAGCGGGCGCCTCAGGTGAGAGCGAGGCGGCTTTGTCCTGCCAGCCGCTGGGGTCGGACCAGAAATCGTTGACCGGGGCGAGCGGGAAAACCCGGGAGTCCACGAGGGCTGCTGCCCAGGGTTCGCCGTGGTGGGTGATGCCGATGAACTGCATGGAGGGGCCTTTCAGGTCTTGCCGGTCACGAGCGGGCCGGCGGTTTGCGAAGAGATCAGTGCTTCTGCGCCTGGCGGCGGAAGAAATCTATGGTGGCCGCGGTGGCCTGCCGTGCGGCGGCCTGGCTCCCGTCCGGCAGGGACCACATGTGGTCCGCACCTTCGATCAGGAGAAGTTCGACGCCGGCGCCCGCCTTTTGAAGCGCTTCGGCCAGACTGGCGGACTGGGCCACCGGGACGAACCGGTCGGCGGTGCCGTGGACGAGGAGGAAGGGCGGTGCATCCTCACGCACGTAGGTGATGGGGCTGGCCGCCGCCGCCAAGTCCGGCGCATCCGCGGGCTGGGCACCGATGAGCAGCGCTTCGCGGGAGCCGGGGTCGTCCGCGCTGGCCACGGCATCGGGCCGGGCCTGTTCGCCCATCCGGGTCAGGTCCGTGGGCGGGTACCAGGCGGCGACGGCCGCGACGCGGTCGTCAGTTTGACTGGTTCCCTTCTCGACGGCTCCTGTTGTGAGCCCCACCAGGCTGGCCAGGTGGCCGCCCGCAGAGTCACCCCATGCGTAGATACGGTCCGGATCCACGTTGTACTCGGCAGCATTCGTGCGGAGCCACCGGACTGCGGCCTTGGCGTCCAAAAGCTGGGCCGGGAAGGTGGCAGCGGCGCTGGGCCGGTAGTCGGCGGACGCCACCACGAAGCCGGCTTCCACCAGCTGCTCGATGGGGCTCAGGCCGAAGCCATCCACGGTGGGTCCGAGCGATGACCGCTCCCCCGTCCGCCATCCGCCGCCGTGGAAGTGGATGACAGCGGGGAATCCTGGGCCGCCTGCCTCCGAGTCCTGGTCAGCGCCAGCATATGAACCGGCGGGCAGGTACAGGTCCAGCAGCAACGGGGTTGCACCCCCCGGATGGGAAAACTCGATCCCCTTCAGGACCTGCCCTGCCGTCATCGTTGACTCCATTGTGTGCCGCGCCGTTTCTATCCCCGCCGGCCGCTGCTGCAGACCGCGTCTTCTCTCAACTGTGGGGCATGGCTGGCGGTGTCCGCGTGGGCGGTTTCACTGAATGAAACAGCATCACGCTGCCGTGGCGGCAGCCAGTTCCCTGGCCAGGAAGTCCAGGGCCGCCTGCCCTTCCGGCAGGCCGGCGGTGTGGTTGAGGTGGCCATGCACAGCGCCTTCGGCAAGGAAGAGGGACACCGGAACCGCGGCGCGCTCCAAAGCCGAGGCAAACAGCTCGGTGGAGCCGCGGGCGTCGTCGTACTCGCAGGCAAGCAGCGCGGTGGGTGGAAGCCCGGCGGGATCGGCGTAGCCGGGCATCGCGTAGGACGGTGCCATGCTGACAGGGCCGCCAACATAATTTTCCGCCGTCCGGATGCAGTCCTCCAGGGTGAACCGCAGGTGGCGCGGAAGCCCCGCCATGACCGCCTCGTCCAGTCCGCCGGCCGGCGGCGGGAGCTCGGCATCCAGGAAGGGGTAGGCCAGCAGCAGCTTGGCAGGCAGCGGCTTGCCGGCGTCGATCAGGTAGAGCGCTGCGCCCACGGCCAGGTTGCCGCCGGCACCGGCACCGCCCAGGCACAGCAAACCAGGATTCAGCCCCAGGGATTCGGCGTTCTTCCGGGCCCAAAACCACCCGGCCAACGCGTCGTCGTGCGGGATCGGGAAGGACACGCCGTCGCGGGCCAGCCGGTAGTCCACCGACAGCACCGGCGTGCCCCGGTCCGCCAGTACCCGTGCCAGGTAATCGGATTCGGGGATGTCCACGCTGCCGCTGACAAATCCGCCGCCGTGCAACCACACGAGGGCGGGGCTGTCCGTGCCGGCGGGTTCGCCATAGATCCGGACGGCCACCGGACCGTGCCGCCCGTCGGCCGCTACGGTGCGGATGGGGACATCAGGCCCCGGGGTCCGGACGGCGTCCGGGTTGAGGAACTGCGGCCCCTCGGGGCTGGCAAGGTATTCGGCGAAACCGGCGGCGATCTGTCCGTGCGTCCCGGCCGGGGCAGCCTCGGGGGAAGTAGGTGCTGGTTCTGTTCGTGGTGTCATGGTGTTCCCAGCTTCCGGGAGAAGTAGTCGACGGCGGCGGCCAGGATGGTGTCCATCTGGTCTTCGGCCCCGAAGAAGCAGTGGTCCCCGCCTTCGATGGTGACCACCTGGTGTTCCACGCCGACGTCCGCGAGCGCGGCTGAGAGCAGGTCTGTCTGCGAGTGCGGGACCAGGCCGTCCCTGTCCCCGTGGATCAGCAGGAACGGCGGCGCACCGGGCGCCACGTAGCTGACCGGGCTGGCGGCCGCGAGCAGGTCCCGGTTGGCGGAGCCGCCCACCAGCATCTGTTCAGGCTGCAGGGACATCCCTGCCGGAACCGCTGCCGTCAAAGCTGGCGGAAAGAGTCCGTCCGGAGTGTCCATGGGCGGGATATCCACCAGTGAGGAGACGCCATAAAAGTCGACGACGGCGCTGACGCCGCTTGGGTGCCCCTGCGCACCCAGGCCGCCGTCAAGGTCCTCCCGGTTCCCTGTCAGCCCAAGCATGGCCACGAGGTGGCCGCCGGCAGACTCACCCCAGGCTCCGAAGCGGGCAGGGTCCACGCCGAGGTCCGCCGAGAATTTCCGCAGGTAGCGGACGGCCGCCTTCAGATCGTGCAGCTGCGCCGGAAATGCAGCTTCCAGGGAATGCCGGTAGTCGACTGTGGCGCAGGCGATGCCGGCCTCATTGAGCAGCCGGAACACGGAGTCGGGGGCAAAGGTGGGCGGCAGCTCGCGACGGTCCCCCAGCTGGAAGGCGCCGCCGTGCACCCACACCACCAGCGGAACGGGGCCGGTTGCCTGCCGGGGCAGCCAGATGTCCATCTTCAACGGCCGGAAACCCATGGCACGTGCGTAGGTGACTTCCCGGTGCACCGCGGAAACGTCCGAGGCGTCTTCGGGAACACCCGGTGCGTCGAAGACGGGAAACAGCGGAACGTCCACCCCGCCCGGGCGGGTGGTGTCAAGCGTCTCGGTGGCTGGATCCGCGGTCATAGTGTGCTCCTTGCTGGGTGGAAGTGTGGACTCTTGCTGCCGGCGGCGGCAAGGAAGGAATGGGTCCCCGGGCCGACGACGGCTACAGGTTCACCGGGAAGCCGGACTTCGGCGGTGGTGCCGGAAGGTACCGTGGCGCCAAGTGCCAGCACGCCGTCGTCGATCTCCCATGCCACGTCAATGCGTCCCTGCGGACCCGTATGGGACGTCGCAGCGGAGGACAGGCCGGCACCCGGCCGCGGCTCGATGATGATCCGTTGGTACCCCGCGCTGCCGGGCGCCTGCCGGAGGCCGGCCGTGTAGCGGTGCAGGAAGGACACCACAGCGCCCTTGCTGTAGTGGTTCAGGGACTGGTGCGGGGCGCCGCCGGCGTCGAGGCCGTTCCACAGCTCCCACATGGTGGTGGCACCGCGGTCCACCATGACCAGCCATGAGGGCTCGGAATCCTGCATGAGGAGTTCGTAGGCGAGGTCCAGTTCACCGTTGTCCGCCAGGACGGGCAGCAGGTAGGGCGTGGCCAGGAAGCCTGTGCCCACGTGGGTGCCGGCTTCCCGGATGAGTGAAACCAGCTGGGCGGTAACGCTGGAACGGTGCTGCGGGCTGACCAGGTCAAAGGCGAGCGCCCGGACACAGTTCGCCTGGCTTGGCTGGGTTACCTGGCCGGCCGGGTCCAGGTATTCCTTTTCCCACGCCTGCCGGATGTTTTCCGAAAGGTTTGCCAGCGCCCGCGCTTCCTCCGGCCTGCCCAGGACCGCAGCAGCCTGGGCCATGACCGCAGTGGTGTTCCGGTAATAGGCGGTGGCCACGATGCCGTGGTCTGCGGAGCGGGCGGCGAACAGGTCCGGTTCCGCACCGTCCGGCTCCATCCATTCGCCGAAGTGGAAGCCGGTGTCCCACAGGTACTTTTCGTGCGGCGCTGGAACCGCGCCGGCAGCGGTGACTGACGGGTGCCGCTGGGTTTCCGCAGTGGTCCGGACAAAGCCAAGCCAACGGTTCATCGCGTCCCAGTTTTCAGCCAGGAGACCGGCGTCACCGGTAGCCAGGTACAGCTCCCACGGCACCATCGCGATCGCGTCGCCCCAGCCGCAGGACCCGTTCGTGAACGCCATGAACTCAGCCGAAGTGACCCCCGGCCCAGCCGACGGTGAGATGTTCGCGATGACGCCGTTTTCCCACTGGTCGGCGCGGACATCCCGGAGCCATTTCCGCGAGAAACCGGTGACGTCGTAGAGGTACGCGGCGGTGGGCACAAACAGCTGCCAGTCCCCGGTCCAGCCGGCCTTTTCGCGTTGCGGGCAGTCGGTGGGAACCTCGCAGGCGTTGTCCCGGAAGCTCCATTGGACGATGTCATGAAGCTTGTTGAGCCGCGGATCGCTGCAGGTGAAGCTGCCTACGGGTTCCAGGTCCGTGTGGACCAAACAGGCGGTGATGTCTTCCGCCGCCAGGTCCGTGGTGAGGCCCTGGACGGACACGTACTGGAATCCGTGGGTGGTGTGGCGGGGTTCGAACACTTCCCCCGGAGCGCCCGAGGCGGTCACCACGTCAACCTGGCCGGCAGGCAGGAACTGGCCGGGGCGCTGGAAGTCGTGCGGGCGCAGGTGGTCCTGGGTAACATCGCCTGTGGCATCAAGAGCTTCGCCGTACACGAGGGTTACCGCCTTGCCCGGCCCGCCCAGCCTGGAGAGCCGCACCCAGCCGTGGATGTTTTGGCCGAAGTCCACCACCTGGCGGCCGCTGGCCAGCCTGGTGACGGAGACCGGCGGGAATTCCTCCACGATCCGGGTGGGCGGGGCCACCGGGCCGGTCAGTGTTCCGTAGCTGCAGTTAAGGACGACGGCGGCACCGGCCTCCGCCGCGGCACTTGCGCAAGGTGCGCCGTCGTCGGCCCTGCCCTCCAGCGAGCGGAAGTCCGTCCGCTGCCCTGCCATCAGATCCGCGCCCAGGATCTCCGTCCGGGACACCCGCCACGACCCGTCGGTGCCGATGACGGTCCTGCTGTCCCCGGACTGTATCTCCAGCTGCGCAAGGAGGGCCGTGCTGCTGCCGTACATGTCGGCGTCACGCATGTATCCGAAGGTTCCGCGGTACCAGCCGTCGGTGAGGACGGCCCTGATGGTGTTGGCGCCGGGGCGGAGCAGTCCCGTGATGTCGTAGGCCTGGAACTGGAGGGTGGTGTTGTAGCTGGTGGAGCCGGGGGTGAGCTGCTGGTCACCGACGCGCTCGCCGTTCAGGAACAGCTCATAGATCCCGTGGGCGGTGGCGTACGCGCGGCCAGTTTCCGGAACCGTGTCCAGGGTGAAGGCCTTGTGGAGGGCGTAACCGGGGCGTTCTTCGGGGGCCGGAACGTCCGGTTCTTCCGGGCCGATCCATTGCCCCGTCCAGTCAGAGGCGTGCAGGAGTCCCAGCTCTACTGCCATCGGATCGGACCATGCGCTTTCGGTTTCTGAGCCGTCGGCGTCTGTGTTCCACGTCCGCACCCGCCACTCGAACCGGCTGCGCGAGTGCAGCGCCGGGCCGGTGTAGGGGATCAACTGGTGCCGGGCAGAGGTGACCTTTCCCGTGTCCCAGCCGTTGTCCGCCGTGATCCGGTATGCCGTCTGCTGCACCGTGCCGGCCGGCGGGGCCCAGCACATCCGCGGTGCACTTACCGTGATTCCAAAGGCCTCTTTCAGGTGTTCAACGCGGAGCCGGGTGGGTGCAGGCCGCGCGCGGAGCGAAGTGTCGACGTCGGCGTCGAGGCTGGTGGAGGTCATTGCGGGCGGGCTCCTGAACATATGGCGGTAACTGTTACAGCTTCCTGCGCGGGCACCTGCACCCCACAGCCGACTTTCATTGGTTGGAATAGTATTGTGGGGTAGCTCACGTATCAACGCAGCTCACGTACAAACACTGCAAGGAAGCAAGCCATGACCGTCCAGCCGGACACCGAAACCACCCCCGCCCGCGGAAAGCGGCCCAAGCAGGGCGAACCGGTGGTGGACCGCGCCCTCAGCCTGCTCGCAGTCTTCTCCGACCGCCGTCGCGCCCTGACGTTGTCCGAGATGGCCCGTTACGCCGGCATGCCCGCACCTACCGCGCTGCGGCTGATTGCCCGGCTGGTTGCCTGGGGCGCCCTGGAAAGGCTCGACGACGGCCGGTACGTTGTGGGGGTCCGGCTGTGGGAGGTCGCGTCGCTGTCGCCGCGCGGGCATGGCGTGCGGGAAATCGCGCTCCCTTACCTGGAGGACCTTTTCGAGGTGACCAGGCACCACGTCCTGCTGGCCGTCCGTGACAACGAACAGGCGGTGCTGATCGAACGGCTGTCCTCCAAGGACGCAACCGAGGTGGCGTACCGGGTGGGCGGCCGGGCTCCGCTGCGGTCCACCGCCGTCGGCCTGGTCCTGCTGGCAGGCGCTGACCAACAATTCCAGGAGGCCATCCTGCGGAAGCCTCCCGAAAAGGAGCCCGGAGTTCCGGACATGCCCGAGGGCCAGGTGCGCCGCACGCTCTCCGATGTTCGGCGCACGGGGATCGCGATGATCCGCCGCAGCCTGCCCTCCCGGACCGTTTCGGTTGCCTCGCCCGTATTCGACGCCCAGGGTTCGGTGGTGGCCGCGCTGTCCATCGTGGTCCCGGACGGGTCCACTCCCCCGAACGTCCTGGCCCCGGCAGTCCGCGCCGCGGCACGCGCCGTCTCGAGGAACCTGGGCCATCACGCGGAGGTCAGCCCCGACGTGCGGACCCACTCCCAGGGGTAGGATGCGCTGGCCCCGGTTGTCCGGGCTGGTCAGTCTGCGCCGCAGTAGTCCAGCCGCCGTACCAGGACTTCGCCTTCGATGGCGAAAACACCGAAGGCCCTACCCGTGAACGCCTTGGCGGTTTCAAAGGACCAGTGCCTGCCGTCGAGTTCGGTGAGCAGCACCTCCTCTGTGCTGGAGTGGGGCGCTGAGGAACGGACGAGAAGGCGGATTCTGTCGCCGCCTACGGCACCCGCGCTGAAATCCCGCGGTGGCGGGCTTGTCAGAATTGCCAGCTCAAGGTCCCCGTCCGGCACCTCGGCCTCCCAGGAGCGTTCGAAGCTCGCCACGACCGCGCGGGCCGTGACCCTGATGGCTTCGCCTTCCCGTGCAGCTTCAATGCCGAACCAGTTATCCTCGGCGTTGCGCACGGCGAGGCCGCCAGTGCCGGCACTGACATCGAGCACCACCCTGCATTCGATGCCGAGGTGGCGCTGCCGCTGGGCGAGGAAGCTGGGCCGGGGTGCGTCCAGCGTGTTCCCTTCGCCCCGGACAACCAGGCCGTGGGGTGTGGGGTGAGCGAATTCTGAGGGCATCCTGCGGACGGCCATCCAGGCAGGATCTTCCAGGCCTGCGCCGTTGGCGAAGTCGTACTCGATCTGTTCCGGGCCTGTGCCGGCAACGTGCGGGAGGCGGGCATGGGGCCAGCCGTCGATCCACTCCACCGTGGTCAGGAAGGTCTCCCGGCCCAGGGGTGAGAATGCCTGCGTGAGCCCTACGGGACGGACGCCCAGCAGGGTCATGCCTGTTCCGCCGTCGGGAAGTTCGAAAAGGTCCGCGTGTCCGGTGTTCTGCACCGGTGATCCTGTCCCCGCCGCAGTGAGGATCGGGTTGTTCGGTGCCGGTTCGAAGGGGCCTTCCGGCCGGCGTGAGCGGGCGACTGTGACGGCATGGCCGCGGTCGGTCCCGCCTTCAGCCGCGAGCAGGTACCACCACTCGCCGCGCCGGTGGAGGTGCGGGCCTTCGGGCGCATAGAGCCCGCTGCCGGGCCACAAGGGGCGTGGCGCTTCCAGCGCTTCACCGGTGGCGAGGTCCACCCGGACCTGCTGGATCGCATCAGGGTGCCGGGCGAACGTCACATACGCGGTTCCCTCATCGTCCCAGGCGAGATCGGGGTCGATGCCGTCGACGGACGCGATGACCGTTCCGTCGCTCCAAGGCCCGGCGGGGTCGGTGGACGTGAACAGGACGCACCCGCGGCCGCCGAGGAACACAGAGACGATCAAGTAGAACACACCATCGCGGTGCCGCAGTGTTGGTGCCCAGACACCTCCCGGCGTGGGTACGTTCGCAAGCTGGACCTGGTGCTCACGCGTGGCCACGTGGCCGACAAGCCGCCAGCTTTCCAGGTCCATGCTGTGATAGATGGGAAGCGCGGGAAGGTACTCGAAGGAGGACGTGACAACGTAGTAGCCGTCCGGCGTTCTGACGATGCTCGGATCCGGGTTAAAGCCGGGAAGGATGGGGTTGGAGTACATAGGGTGGGCGTCTCCTGATCGGGAAAGCGGTGTGGCATGGGGCCTGCCTGCCGGGATCCGGACAAGCCTGGCTTCAGTACGGGGCCTTGATCACAGGATCTTTATGGTGGCCCCGTTGATGTGGACCTCGGTGAGCTGGACGCGTTCGTCCGGGGTGTTGTTCGGCCAGTGGAAGGCCAGGTAGTCTCGCCCGGTGGACGCGCGGAGAACCATGCCGTGACCTCCGTTGCTGGACCACAGGGGGTCCTCGTGCTGAATCCAGGGCCCCGTGATGGTTCCGCCCTCCGACTCGGCGACGCCCATCGCGTACCCTGCCTCACCATGGCTCGACCAAAGCATCAGCAGTGTCCCCTCGTTTGAGCGGAGCAGGAAGGGCCCGTCGGTGAACAGGGGATCTTTGGCAAGGTGCAGGCCCTTCGGAGGTTCCACCCCTTCTGGAAACCGCAGCGGCCGGGTCCAGCCCGCCGAGGAGGCGGCGAACAACAGGATCGGCTCACCAACGCCGGCGCGCAGGTCCTGTGACAGCCGGAGGGCGTACATTTCACCGTCGGCGATCCCCAGGCTGTCGGATGTCCCTTCCGCCCCGCGACTGTAGACAAGCCAGCGCGTGGAGTCATCATCGACGTAAAGGGTTCCATCCAGGCACGGTTCGTTCGCCGGTGTCACCGGCCCGTCACTCCATGGCTGGTAAGGGCCTGTGGCATGGTCCGAGACAAGGACTGCGACTCCACGGGGGCGCGCACCGGTGGAGGTAGCGAAGGAGGCGAACATAAAGAACCGTCCTTCCAGAGCATGAACCTCCGGCGCCCAGAACTGGGTATCCGCCCAAAAGCCCGATGGTGGGCGGAACGCGGCGATGGGGCCATCCCAATGATCGAGGCCGCTACTGATGTAGCAGTCGAAGCCAGTCGCTGGTCCGCCCCAGACGTTCTCGTCGCTGGTCCCGAACAGGACAAACTCTCCTGGAACCGTCTCAAGGATGAACGGGTCGCGCATCCGAATCTCTCCGAGACTCAGTTGTTGAACGGTCTCCGGCTGGCCGCTCCGGCCCATCAGCGGCTTCCCTTGTTGTCCAGGTTGGCGGCCGCAATACGGTGATCAAAGCTGTGGGTGCCGTCCTGGACGGTGCGGGACTCACCGCCCGGAAGTACGACGTCGGCCTCCACCCCTTCAGGTACGGTCGCCTCGAGGTGGAACGCGCCGTCGTCGAGCCTCCATTCCACGCGGATGGTTCCGTGCGGGGTCTTCAGTGAGGTCTTGGCCCAGTCGATGCCCTGCCCAGGTACGGGTGCGATGAGGACCTTGGCATGTCCCGGCGCCAACGGTTTGATACCGCCCACCGTCTTGTGCATCCAGTCGGCCACCGCGCCGAGGGCGTAGTGGTTGAAGCTGGTCATCTCGCCGGGGTTGATGGTGCCGTCCGGAAGCATCGAATCCCAGCGCTCCCAGACAGTAGTGGCGCCCATGGTCACGGGGTAGAGCCAGGACGGGCAGCCCTCCTCCAGGAGCAGCCGGTAGGCTTCGTCCACGTGTCCGGTGTCGGTCAGGGCGTGGGTGATGAACGGGGTCCCAGCGAAGCCCGTGGAGACGCGGTAGTCGTTTTTCCGGACCAGCTCGGCGAGGCGTACTCCGGCAAAGTCACAGAGCCCGCTGCTGGGAAGGATCCCGAAGGCAATCGCCAGCGCGTAGACCGTGGTGCAGTCGCTCTGGATGGTGCCGTCGCCGGACACGTAGTGCTTCAGGAACGAAGCCTGGACACGTGCGGCCAAGTGTTCGAAGTACTCGGCGTCCTCCAAACGGCCCAGCAGCCGCGCCGTTTGGGCAGTGATGGAGGCGGTGCGGAACATGCAGGTAGTGGCTACCACGCCTGTGTCCGCCTTCGCGTCCCACGGCTTGTCCGGCTCGGCGTCGGGGTCCAGCCAGTCGCCGAACTGGAAACCTGTGTCCCAGAGTCCGGTGGGTGAGAGCAGGCCCTCCACCCGCCGGATGTGCGAGGCCATGGATTCGTACTGGTTCTCCAGCACGGTTCTGTCCCCGTACGCCTCCCAGAGCGCCCACGGCACCCAGACGGACGCCTCGCTCCAGAGCGCGGACGATTCCGGCGACGGAAATTCCGGCGGCTGCGGGCAGTACTTCAGGGCGTCCGGAACAGTGATGGGCACCAGTCCGCCGGCCGCTTTCTGCTCGGCGGCAAGGTCAAGGAGCCAGTCCTGCAGGAAGCCCTTGACGTCGTAAAGGAATGCCGCGGTGGGCGCGAAGACGGCGATATCCCCGGTCCAGCCAAGCCGTTCGTCCCGCTGCGGGCAATCGGTGGGCAGGTCCAGGAAGTTGCCCCGCAGGCCCCAGACAATGTTGCGGTGCAGCTGGTTGACCAGCTCGTTGGAGCACTCGAAGGTGCCGGTGCGCTCAAGGTCCGAGTGGACCACTACGGCTTCAACCGATTCCTCGGTGAGGGTCCCGGGCCAACCGGTGATTTCGGCGTAGCGGAAGCCGTGGAAGGTTTTGGTGGGCTCGAAGAAGTCCTCGCCGCCGGAGAGGATGAACGTGTCCGCAGCCTTGGCGGAGCGGAGCGGCCGCACGCCCAGCTCACCGTCTTCCAGCACCTCCGCGTGGCGCACCGTGATGGTGTGCCCTGCCTCGCCCTGGACGGTGAACCGGAGCCAGCCCACCAGGTTCTGGCCGAAGTCCACCAGCGTTTTGCCGCTGAGCGAGGCGAAAACTTCGACCGGCTTGAGGACCTCGCTGCGCACCACAGGTGGGCTGACCGGCTCAGCCAGCCTGTCGACGTCGAACTCCAGCGCACGCACGCCCGCCCAGCTTCCGGGACCAGTGCCGTCGTCGAAGCCCGGTTCGGCCCAACCAATCCGGTTCCGGCGGGCATCGATGGTCTGCCCGTCATAGAGGTCGTTGAAGGTGGTTGCGGAGGGTCCAGACTGCCAGGTGGTATCCGAACCCACGGACTGGATGTGTCCGTCCTCGAACTCGATGTCCAGCTGCCCGAAGAAGCCCAGCTCGCTGCCGTAGAGGTTGGACATGCCGTGCCAGGCCAGCCGCCCGCGGTACCAGCCGTTGCCCAGGGACACCCCGATCACCGTGGTTGGCCCCAGCAGGGACGTGACATCGTAGCTGCGGTAGCGGAGCCGCCATTCGTAGGAGCTCCAGCCCGGGCTCAGGACATCCTCGCCCACGGGAACACCGTTAATGAGCGCCTCATAGACGCCAAAGGCGGTGGCACGCAGCGTGGCCCGGGCAACGTCGCCGTGTCCCTCCGCAAGCTGGAATTCCTTCCGCAGGAGTGGGGCGCCGTCGAAGTCCTCGGCGGGGGTGATCATGGCTGCTTGCCAGGGGGTGGGTGTCATGGGATGTTTTCCGTTTCTGTATTCGTAAGCATCGACGTTCTCAGCGTTGGCGCAGGGAAGCCTGGGTGCCTGCGCCGGGAGTCAGGTGGCGTAGTGGCAGGCGACGGCGGATCCGCCCACCGTGCGGAGGGCTGGGCGTTCGGTGGCGCAAAGGTCCGTGGCCAGCGGGCAGCGGAGCCGGAAGGGGCAGCCGCCGGGCGCTGGCACGGCGGCCGCTCCCGTGCGGACACCGAGCGACTCCCGGGCTTCGCGGCGCGCAGCCTGCTCGGCAGGGCGCGGCACGGGTGACGCTGCCACGAGCGCCTGCGTGAAGGGGTGCCTGGGGTTCTCGGTGACGGCGGCGGCGGGCCCGCTTTCCATGACCTGTCCCCGGTAGAGGACCACCACGCGCTGGGCCAGGAACTGGACCACGGCGATGTCGTGGGCGATGAAGAGGTAGCCCAGGCCGCGCTCGTCGCGCAGGTCGGCCAAGAGGTTCAGCACCTGCGCCTGGGTGGAGAGGTCCAGGGCGCTGACGGCTTCATCGCAGACCACGAGTTTTGGGTCGCAGATCAGGGCGCGTGCCACGGAAATGCGCTGCCGCTGGCCGCCGGAGAACTGGCTGGGGTACCGGTCCACGGCGTCCCGCGGGAGCCCCACGCGTTCCAGCATGTCCTCCGCGCGCTGCCGGGCACCGGCCGCGCCCACGCCGCGGAGCCGGAGCGGCTCTGCCAGCGAAGAGCCCACCGTGTTCCGCGGATTCAGCGAGGAGTTGGGGTCCTGGAAGATGGCCCGCAGTTCGCTGCCCAGGGCCCTGCGCTGGGATGCGCCGGCGGACGTGACGTCCTTGCCCTCATAGGTGATGGTCCCGCCTGAGACCTTCTGCAGCCCCAGGATGGCCTTGCCGATGGTGGATTTGCCCGAACCGGACTCCCCCACCAGGCCCACAGTCTCGCCGGGCGCGATGCTGAAGCTGACGCGGTCGACGGCGGCGGGGGCCGCGGCTGCCTTGCGTCCGCGGCCGTAGCGGACCACCAGGTCCTTGACGTCCAGCAACGGCTGGGCGGCAGCCGGCCGCTGCGCGTCAGGGCGGACTGAGGTTGCGGTGCTCATGCGTGGTCCTTTTCTACAGTCCGGCGGTCCAGTCCGGCAGGTGCTTCAGCCGGTCCGGCCGGGGCGGTTCCGACTTCAATCAGGTTCAAGACGTGGTGGCTGGGCACGTCGGTGGCCACCCAGTCCAGGCCCTCGACGGCGAGTTCGTCCGCTTTGACGCAGCGCACCAGTCCGTCCCCGGTTCCGGAGGGAAGCAGCGGGATGGGCACCATGCAGGCAGAGCCGGCGAACTGGCAGCGGGCGGCGAAGCGGCAGGCGCTGGGCCAGTCCTTGGGCTGGGGAACCTGGCCGCTGATGGTGGCAAGGCGCTTGGGCATGTCCGCGGCGTGGTTGGCGTGCGGGTCCGCGGCCAGCAGGGCAAGCGTGTAGGGGTGGCGCGGGTTGTCCAGGATGCTGTCCGTCCGGCCGTTCTCCACCACCTCGCCGGCGTACATCACCGCCACCTGGTCGCAGAGGTCGGCCACAACGCCAAGGTCGTGGGTGACCATCACCACGGACATCCCGGTGTCCTTCACCAGGCCGCGCAGCAACGAGAGGATTTCGGCCTGCACCGTGACATCCAGCGCTGTGGTGGGTTCATCCGCCACGAGCAGCCGGGGCCGCCCGGAGAGTGCCAGGGCAATGGCCACGCGCTGGGCCATGCCGCCACTGATCTGGTGCGGGTAGGTCTTCAGGATCCGGGCGGCGTCCACGATGCCCACCTTCTCCAGCAGGGTAAGGGCTTCAACTCTCGCCTCAGCCCTGCCCATCCCGCGGAGGCGCCGGATGGCGGCGGTCAGCTGGTAGCCCACGGTGAACATCGGGTCCAGGGCACGCATGGGTTCCTGCGAGATCAGCGCGACCTCGCGGCCCCGGACGCCTTCCAAGTCCTTGTCTGTTGCCGCGGCCAGGTTCCTGCCGTTCCAGAGGATCTGGCCGCCGGTCACGGAAACGCCGGAGGGCAGAAGCCCCAGGAGGGACAGCGCGGTCATGGTCTTTCCGCAGCCTGACTCCCCCACGAGGCCCAGCACGGTGCCGGGTTCGACGTCGAAGGAGACGTCGGTGACCAGGCGGACGCCGCGGCCTGCACCGTCAGAGTCCACGCCGATCGAGAGGTTGCGGACGCTGAGCGTGTTCTTCGGAACATCTAGTGCTGCCGGGGCTGCTGCAGCGATTGCGGCCACCGCTTTTGCCCGGCGGCGCCGGGCAGCGGCGGAAGGCAGGTGCGACACCGTGGCGTTGGGTGCCTTGCCGAGGGCGTTGCCGATCGCATTGGCCGCGAGGACCGTCAGCGCCAGCACGGCACCGGTGGGAACCATGAGCCACGGGGCGTTGTAGACGTTCTGGGAGGCGCCCTGGATCATGCCGCCCCAGCTGGGTTCGGGAATGGGCGGGCCGAAGCCGATGAACGCAAGGCCGGCCTGGATGAGCATGCCGACAGCGAAGATCAGGGCGCTCTGCACCACGATGGTGTTCGTCAGTCCGGGCAGGACGTGCTGGAGGCTGATGCCCAGCGTGCTGACACCGTCCACCTTGGCTGCGTCCACGTAGAGCTGGGACTGGAGGGACTTCGCCTGGCCCAGCATCACCCGGTACATGCCCGCGGAGATCAGCACTCCTAGGATGGCCATGATCAGGGGGATGTTGGTTCCCACGGCACCGATAACGGCCAGGATGATGACCGTGCCGGGCAGGGACATCACGATTTCGGTGACGCGGCTGATGACAGCTTCCACGCGGTCACCGGCGGCTGCCGCCAGCATTGCCAGGAGGGTGCCGAGCCCGACGGCGACAATCACCGTGATCATGGACGTTCCCAGCGTGCCGGCGGCCGACGCGAAGATGCGGCTGAGGAGGTCGCGGCCCAGTTCGTCGGTTCCGAGCCAGTGGGCTGCGGTGGGTCCGGACAGGATAGCGGTGAAGTCCTGGTCCTCGGTCTTGTAGGGCAGCCAGAGCGGTGCGGTCAGGGAGGCGGCCACCAGGGCGGCAAGCCAGAGGACCCCGGCGACGCTTGCCGGTGAGGCGAACAGCTTGCTGCCGGCGAATTTCTTCGCCGCGCTTTGGCGAGGGGCTCTGGGCGGGACGGCAGCCGCCGTCGGCTCAGCTGAGTCTGCGGGTGCGGGGGCAACGTTGGGGATCATGAGGCACGCAACTTCGGGTCGAGGAACTTGGTGGCGAGTTCCAGCACCAGGTTCACCGCGACCACCACCACGGTGGCGATCACCACCACGCCCTGCACGGACGGGGCGTCATGGGTGCTGACGGAGTTCTGGACGGCCTGGCCCAGGCCGGGCATGGCGAACAGCTGCTCGGCGATGACGGAGCCGCCAAAAAGCTGGATGAACTGCAGCGCAATGCCGGCCACGATGGGAAGGCTGGCATAGCGCAGGGCGTGGACGTACAGGATCTTCCAGGTGGGGGTGGCCGTGGCCCGGAGGGTCCGGATGTGTTCCTGCTGCAGCGCCTCGAGCATGGAGGCCCTGGTTTGGCGGGCGATAAACGCACCGCCGCCCACGGCCAGGGTGATCACCGGCAGTGCCAGGGACAACGCCCAGTCCCGCGGCGAGGCCTCGAACGGAACATAGCCGGTGGCCGGGAAGACGGAGGACTGGACGGCCAGGAGATAGACGAAAATGATGCCGATCCAGAAGGCCGGGAGGGCCACGGCCATGCCGCAGACGCCGCCGATGATGCGGTCCACCATGCCGCCGCGGACAGCCGCGGTGACGCCGAGCGCAATGCCAAGGATGGCACTAAGCAGGGTGGCCCCGGCAGCCAAGGACGCCGTGACCGGAAGCCTGCTCGCCAAATCCGCGCCGACGGACCGTCCGTCAATGAGGGAGATTCCGAAGTCGCCCTGGACTGCCGCGCCGAGCCAGCTGAAGAACTGGACCACCAGTGGATCGTTCCAGCCGAGCCGCTGGTTGACCTCGTCAATCGCTTCCTGGGTGGCGCCGGCGCCGAGGGATACGGCTCCGGGGCTGCCGGGCATTGCGTGCACCAGCAGGAATGCCAGCACCGCGACCACCAGCACGGTGGCCAGCGCCATCAGCAGGCGCTTGGTGATGAATAGTGCCATGGTGACCTCCATCGGTCAGGCCCCGCCGGGCGGACTCTTTATGCGAGCCCGCCCGACCGGAGCGGGAATTAGCTGGCCGGCGTGTAGGACGAGAGGAGCGGGTAGGCGTTGGTCCCGGCGAACTCCACCGGAGCCACCTTCTTGGTGTTGTAGCCCTGGTTGGTCAGTGCCTCGTACAGCGGGATCATCCAGCCCGATTCCACCAGCCGCTTGTTCAGCTTGGTGGCTGCTGCCTTGACGGCGGCGTCGTCCTTGGCGGCGGCCAGCTCGCCCGTGGCGGCGCTGAGCTGCTCGTCGGTGGCCTTCTGGACGTTGGTGAAGCCGTTGAGGACTGCTCCGTACATGACGCCAACGGGGTTGTCCCAGTTCAGCGGCGCGTAGCCCAGCGGGGTTGTGGCGACGGCGGCGAAGGCTTCGTCGGTGGAGGAAGCCATCTTCACGTTCATGGTGATTCCGACGGCGGCGAGGTCCTTCTGGACGGCCTGCAGGTCCGTCTGGGTCTGGGCGCTGGCGATGATGGTGAAGTCGAAGCCGTCCGGGTAGCCGGCCTCGGCAAGCAGGCCCTTGGCCTTTTCCGGGTTGTAGGCGAACGTGGTTTCGAGGTCCTTGGTGAATCCCGCGGAGTCCTTGGGCAGGGCGTTCCACGCGGGGATGTCACCCTTGTGCAGGGCATCCACGAGGGCCTGGCGGTTGATGGCGTACTGGATCGCCTGGCGGACCTTCTCCTCGGCGAACGCCGGGGCGGTCTTGCCGATCTTGTCAAAGGAGATCATGGTGTTGACCGTGCCGCCGATCTGGGAGACACCTACGCCCTTGGATTTGGCGAAGTCAACGGTGTTTGAGGTCAGCATTGCCACATCCGCCTGGCCGGACACCAAAGCGTTTGCCCGCGCCTGGGGATCCTGGACCACGCTGAAGATGACCTTGTCGAAGGCGTACTTGGAAGCTTCCGGATTGTCCTCCTTCTTCACCAGGACGTACTTGTTGCCCTTCACGGTGGAGGGATCCAGCGTGTAGGGGCCCGAGCCTGCCGGGGTCGCGGCGAGGCTGGCCGCGTCGGTGACGCCGTTCTTGCCCACGATCATGCCGGTGGTGGATGCCAGGTTCTTCTCGAATCCCGGCTGCGGCTTGGCGAAAGTCAGGGCCACCTGGGTGGGGCTGACCACGTCCACGGATGTGATCTCCTGGGCGCCGCCCTTGGCAACTGCGGAGTAGGCGCTCAGGGCAGGATCGGACCTGCGGTCCAGGTTAGCCTTCACCAGTTCGGCGTCGAGCTTTGAGCCGTCCGTGAAGGTCACATCGTCCTTGAGGGTGAGCGTCAGGACCGAGTTGTCTGCGTTGTAGCTGAACTCCTTGGCCAGGCCCGGACCGGTCGAGCCGTCCGGCTGCAGTGTCATCAGGCTCTCGTAGAGGCCCTCGAAGAACTGCCGCTGGGCAGCCGAGACGCGCAGCGGGTCGAAGCCGAACGAGGCCGAGTCACTGTCGATGGCGAGGGTCAGGGTGCTGGTGCCCACCTGGGCAGTGGCCTGGCTGGAGCCGCCGCCGCAGGCGGTCAACGATCCCAGCAGGAGCGCGCCGGCCAGAACGGCGGAGCTCGCACGGGCAGTGGAGTTCAGGAGTTTCATGTAGTGCGCCTTTGCATTCTGATGTGACATCGGAGAAGAACAGTTTTGGGGGCTGGCTGCTCGCCGGCTCTCCATCAGCATCGGCCGGGCGTACTGGGCGCTCACATGAGAATGTCATTGATTGGAAAAGTATTGTGGCCCCGGTCACCTCACGGGAAAGGATTGGAAGCCAGGGCAGAGAGGCCCCGTGCGCTGTTCGTCGGCGCTGACCCGAAAGGAACCACATGACCACGGCATCACCATTCCCGCAGGACTTCCTCTGGGGCGTCGCCAGCGCCGGCCACCAGGTGGAGGGGAACAACGTCAACAGCGACACCTGGTTCCTGGAGCACCTCCCCGGCAGCATGTTCTCCGAACCGTCCGGAGATGCGGTGGACCACTACCACCGCTACCGCGAGGACATCGCCCTGATCGCCAGCCTCGGTTTCACCACCTACCGCTTCTCCATCGAGTGGGCACGCATCGAGCCGGAAGAAGGGCTGTTCTCCACGGCCGAGCTCGACCACTACCGCCGCATGCTCGAGGCCTGCCACGAGCACGGCCTCACCCCCGTGGTCACGTTCCACCACTTCACGTCCCCGCGCTGGCTCCTGGCCCTCGGTGGGTGGGAAGGCGCCCGGACGGCGGAGCTCTTTGCCCGCTACTGCGACCGCGTGATGGCGCACCTGGGAGACCTCATCGGCGTCGCCTGCACCTTGAATGAACCCAACCTCCCATGGCTGCTGGAGTCCTTCGGCATCGGCGGCGAAGCCCCGGAAAACCGCATCTCCGTGCCGGTCTGGGCCGCAGCAGCCCAGCGCCTCGGCGTGGACGCCAGCACCGTTGCACCCTTCCAGTTCTGCTCCACAGAGGCCGGATTCGACGTGAAGCTGGCGGCACACCGGGCCGCCACTGCTGCCATCAAGGCCTACCGCCCCGACCTCCTTGTGGGCTGGACGCTCGCGAACTCTGACATCCAGTCCATCGAGGGCGGCCAGGAAATCGCTGACCGCGTGCGCCGCAACGTCAACGAGCGCTTCCTGGAAGCTTCCCGCGGCGACGACTTCGTGGGGATCCAGACCTACGGCCGCACTGTCTACGGCCCGGATGGTCACGCGCCGGCGCCGGAGGGCGCGGCAACCAACCAGATGGGTGAGGAAATCTACCCGCAGGCCCTCGAGACGACCATCAGGGAGGCACACCGGATCGCCGGCATCCCGGTGATCGTCACGGAAAACGGCCTGGCCACCGAGGATGACACGCAGCGCGTGGCGTACCTGAAGGCAGCGGTCGACGGCGTTGCCTCCTGCATTGCTGACGGCATCGACGTCCGCGGCTACATCGCGTGGACAGCCTTCGACAACTACGAATGGGTGTTCGGTTACGGACCCAAGTTCGGACTTATTGCAGTGGACCGGGAAACCCAGGAACGGACACCCAAGGAGAGCGCACGCTGGCTGGGCCGCCAGGCGCAGGAACACGCAGACCAGGAACACACCGGCCAGGACCACCCAGCACCTGCTTCCGGGGCCGGCAGGGCACCCCAGCCCGCCTGACCGCCGTCGCGCACCTCCCTCCCTAGCACCTTCACTTCCCGAAAGGCTTTCTTCCATGCCCGGACCACTGGACGGCATCACCGTCGTCGACCTCACCCGCGCCCTGGCCGGACCCCACGCCACCATGATGATGGCTGACCTGGGCGCCCGCGTCATCAAGGTCGAATCTCCCGATGGCGGCGACGATACCAGGGGCTGGGGGCCGCCATTCGTAGGTGGTGCAGATGAGCGCCAGTCCACGTACTTCCTGTCCTGCAACCGGAACAAGCAATCCATTACCGTCGATCTGAAGAGCGACGACGGCGCGGAGACTTTGCGCCGGCTGATCCGGAACGCTGATGTGCTGGTGGAGAACTTCCGGCCCGGCACCCTGGACCGCCTCGGCTTCAGCCCGGAGGCTGTCGAGGAGCTCAATCCCCGCATGGTCATCCTTTCCATTTCCGGATTTGGCCACGACGGGCCCGAAGGTGGCCGGTCCGGTTACGACCAGATCGCGCAGGGAGAAAGCGGTTTGATGTCCCTCACCGGTTCAGGGCCTGATGATCCGCAGCGGGTGGGGGTTCCAATTGGTGACTTGCTGGCCGGGATATACGGAGCGTATGGGCTGCTGGCGGCCTTGTTTGAGCGGGAGCGCACTGGCCGGGGGCAAGTGGTGCGCACCTCGCTGCTTGCGTCCCTCATCGGTGTCCACGCGTTCCAGGGCACCCGCTGGACTGTTGCCGGCGAAACCGGTGCGGCGCAGGGAAACCATCACCCATCCATCGCCCCGTATGGCCTGTTCCGGTGCGCGGACGGGGCGGTACAGATCGCCGTCGGTTCGGAGGGTCTGTGGTCACGGTTCGCAGCGTTCGCCGGGTTGGACCCGGAGGACCAGGCATTTGCGTCGAACGCGGCCCGCGTGGAAAACCACGCCCGCCTCGTTGCTGAGATTGAAGGACATTTCGCAGCCCATAAGGCCGAGGACCTGCTCACTGCCATGAAGGCGGCCGGCATACCGGCGGGGAAAGTCCGGACCATCGACGAAGTGTACGCTTGGGACCAAACCAGATCCCAAGGGCTGGTGGTTGGAGTCGAGCATCCAACCCTCGGACCCATCGAGCTCCCCGGTCCACCCCTGCGGTTCTTCGATCACGGGGGCATTGAAACCACCAACCGCGATCATGAGGCTCCGCCGCTGTTGGGGCAGCACCGCGCATCCGTCATGCACTGGCTGGACCAGACGGTGACTGTATGACCCAGCATGCACCGGACCGCATCAGCCCTGGAGAACTCATTGCCCTGGCCCTCGACCCTGGAAGCTTCCGTACCTGGGACCGGCCACTCCCCCGACTGGCCATCGAAGAGGGCTACGCCGAGGAACTGGCAGCCGCGAAAGCCAAGTCCGGGCGCGATGAATCGATCATCACCGGCGAAGGAAGCATCGAGGGCCGGCGGGTGGCCGTCATCCTCAGCGAGTTCACCTTCTTGGGCGGCTCCATCGGCGTTAGCGCAGCAACCCGGATAACCGCGGCGGTTGAAAAGGCAACACACCTGGGTTTACCCCTGCTGTCCTCCCCTGTCTCGGGCGGAACCAGGATGCAGGAAGGGACGGCAGCCTTCGTCCAGATGGCCCGGATCACCGCCGCGGTCAACGCCCACAAGCGAGCCCGCCTCCCGTACCTGGTCTACCTTCGGCACCCCACCACAGGCGGAGTGTTCGCGTCCTGGGGATCGCTGGGACACGTCACTGCTGCCCAACCGCAGGCAATGATCGGGTTTCTGGGACCGAAAGTGTACAAAGCGCTCTTTGGCAAGGAATTCCCGGCCGGGGTTCAGCAATCCGAGAACCTCCAACGCCACGGGAAAATCGATGCGGTCATCCACCCCCGCCACCTACGAAAATTCATCATTGGCATCCTCACCGTGCTCAACGCCAGTCCCAGTGAGTTGCGGACAGGGAACCATCTGGACACTGCGCCAACTGTTGATGATGCGGACACCGGTGCCAGGGAAACCGAATCATGGTCCGCCGTCACGGCCTCGCGGCTCCCGCTACGCCCCGGCCTGCGCGACTTTCTTCGCTTGGCCGCTGGGGACCTGGTCCCCTTGGGCGGAACCGCCGGTGAAAGCCCCAAAACCCTTGCGATCGCTTTGGCGACCATCGGGGGCCGGGGAACAGTCGTCGTCGGGCTCGACCGCAAAGGGGCCGACGGCGGAGCCACCTTTGGCCCCGCGGAGCTCCGGGAGGCCCGGCGCGGGATGTGCATGGCCGAGGGTCTGGGGCTGCCGCTGCTCACCGTCATCGACACCCCGGGCGCAGACCTGTCAAAAGAAGCGGAAGAGGGCGGCCTCGGACAGGAAATCGCCCTCACCCTGGCAAAGCTGCTCGATCTGCGTGTCCCCACCATGACGCTGCTCCTGGGCCAAGGGGCGGGTGGCGGAGCTCTGGCCCTGTTTCCCACAGACCGAATCGTCGCCTTCAGCAACAGCTGGCTCGCACCGCTGCTACCCGAAGGGGCCAGTGCCATTGTCCACGGAAACACCCGCCATGCGGGTGCCATGGCCCAGCAGCAAAGAGTAAGTGCTTCGGCTATGTTCCAGGACGGCTTGCTCGACGAAGTGCTGGAAGAACCCGGCAGCCTCCAGGCACGGTCCGCTAATGCGTTCCTGGCCAAGGCAGCGTCAGCGGTGGATAAGCACTTGCGGGACATCGCGGCCACCGACCTCGACGTCCTCATCAAGAACCGTTCCCGCCGCTACGTCCCGGGAAGGCCCTAGGGTGACAACCATGACAGACGCCAAACCGCGTTCGGGAGCCGTCCGCGGCACCACGGTCAGCGCGGAAGGAACACCGGTCCACCGTTTCCTGGGGATTCCTTACGCAGGGCCGCCGTCGGGAGCCAACCGCTTCCGTCCGCCGGTGCCCGTCGCGCCGTGGCACGGGGTGCGCGACTGCACGGCGCCCGGTCCGGCAGCGCCGCAGAACCCCGAATCCCCTGCCCCGCCCGGCCAGGAACCGCGGACGTGGAGCGAGCATGACTGCCTCAACCTGAACATCTGGACCCCCGGCACCGGGGGCACTGCCCGGCCGGTGATGGTGTGGGTTCATGGCGGCGCCTACCTCTCCGGCTCCAGCAGTGATGCCATGTACGACGGCGGCGGCCTCGCCGCTGCGACGGGCACCGTGGTGGTTACGGTCAATTACCGGCTGGGCGCCCTGGGCTTCCTGCATCTGGCGGACGTGCTGGGCGCCGGTTACGAGGACTCCTCAAACCTTGGCCTCCTGGATCTGCTGGAAGCGCTGCGGTGGGTGCAAGGCAACATCGCGGCTTTCGGCGGCGACCCCGGCAACGTCACGCTGTTTGGGGAGTCGGCCGGGGCGGCGGCCGTCGGCACCCTCCTGGGCATGCCGTCGTCGTCCGGCCTTTTCAGGCGCGCCATCATGCAGAGCGGCACCGCGGAACGCTATCGGAGCCCGCAGGAGGCCGCCCGCGTGTGTACGGAGTTCCTGGAATTGTGCGGCCTGGACCGGGACCGGGCCGGGGAGATTCTTGCCCTGCCCATTGAACGGATCCTGGAAGCCCAGGAACAACTGGTGCAGCGGACGGCGGCCGCGACTTTCGCGGTCCCCCTGCCATTCCAGCCCGCTGCCGGGACCCCTTCGCTTCCGCGGCCGCCCCTGGACGCGGTGCGCGGCGGGCTTAACACAGGCGTGGACCTGCTGCTCGGAACGAACCTCAATGAGGGCTCCTTTGCGGTTGAAATGCGGCCACCCGCACCTGGAGAGCCCGGCTACCGGGACAGGGCAGCGGCCGTGCTGGCCAGCACCGGGGGCCTCCAGCCGGGGCAAACCGCGGGCTACGCGGCCGCCCTCGGGCAGGTCCTGTCCGCCGAACCCAGCGGCAGGCAGCTGCTGGAGGCCGCCATTGCCGATTCCGTGTACCGGCAGCCAAGCAACAGGCTCCTCGAGGCGCGGAGCGGATCCGAGGGCCGGAACTTCTCCTACCTTTTCACCTGGCACAGCCCTGCCATGGGCGGAAAGCTGGGGGCCTGCCACGCGCTGGACATCCCGTTCGTGTTCCGGCACGTGGACAGCCCACCGGCAGCCTTCCTCACCCGCGGCAAGGCGCCGGCCTCCCTGAGCGAGGCCATGAGCGGTGCGTGGGCGTCCTTCGCGGAGACCGGGATTCCACGGCTGCCTGGGGTGGAATGGCCGGAGTATGAACCGTTGCGGACCACGGCGATCCTGGACCAGGAGCTCCGGGTGGAGGAGGATCCCCGGCGGGACCTTCGGGAGTTCTTCGAAGCCGTCAGGCTGCCGCCAGTGAGTTGAGCGTGTCCCGGATTCCGTTCAGTGCCGGGTCCCGCAAGGACATAAACGCAGGCTTAAGGAGTGGCTGGATGATCTTGGCCGGGCCGTTGATGCTGAACTCGGCCGTGTACTTCACCTCTGAACCGGTGCCGCTGGGGCTGACGTCGATCGAGTCGAAGGCCGTGACCGTTTTATTGTGGCCGCGGAGCTTGATGTGGTTCTCGGTGAGCTCGATAACCTCATATTCAAGCGACTGGCGCTTGCCCCGAAATTCGGACTCGGCGTGGTACCGGTGCCCCACGGCGACCGGACCGGGCGTCAGTTTATCCATGACCGGGGTGTTGGGGTCCCACTCGCTGGTGTTCTCGAACGCGCTCAGGAAGGCAAAGGCCTTCTCGGCGGACAGTTTGGTTTCCACACTTCCGGTGACTGTGATCATCACCCCAGTGTAGGAACAGGCCTCCCCGAATCACAGCCCTTGGGCATATGGACACTCCCACTCGTGGCTAAGCCCGGCCTGTGGCACCGGCAGGAATTGGCCGCAGGGCAGCGGCCATCTTGTAGCACAGCCTTCCTTCCAGCTCCCGGGGCCGGATCCACACCTCGTAGCCCTCGGCAGCTGCGAAAAGCGCCCGGCCTGCGGAAGCATCCGCGGCGAGCCACAGGGCTGAAGAATCCTCCATGGCATCGTCCACCACGCCTGACCGGACGTGCTCGAAGTCCTTCCGGACCTCCACCGGAATGCCGATCAGGCGGCTCCAGTCCCTGAAGCGGTAAGTCTCCATCGTGATCCTTCCTGCAGCTGGACAGGCCCTGGCAGAAGCACAGGGCCTAGCAGGCTTCGAAGTCCGTCAGGACCTTGACCTTTCCCGCGGATGCGGAGGCAGGGTCGAAGGTGTAGCCGATCCATTCCCGGACGAGCCGGCGCGCGAGTTCGATGCCCACCACACGCTGGCCCATCGTCAGGACCTGGCAGTCGTTGGACAGGACGGAGCGTTCCACGGAGAAGGAGTCGTGCGCCGCGGTGGCCCTGATTCCCTCCACTTTGTTCGCGGCGATGGCCACACCGATGCCGGTGCCGCAAAAGAGGATGGCCCGGTCCGCGGCACCGTCCCTGATCATTTCTCCGGCCGCGATACCCACATACGGGTACGGTCTGGTGAAGTCATCCGGAGCGTCGGAACGGTTGACCCCAATATCGATCACTTCGCTGACCCGGGGATCCTGCCGGAGGTCCTCAAGGACCTTGTCCTTGTAATCGACTCCCGCCTCGTCTGCACCAACAACAAGTCTCAGTCCCATGGTTCTTCCTTCAGTGTTCATTGCCGCACTCCAACGGATTCCCGGGATGCGGCGGCGGTGAGGTGCGGGCCCATGACGGTGAAGATCATGGCCAGCGAGGTTGCGCCCGGGTCCGGTGTGCCCAGGCTCTTTTCGGCCAGCGGGCGGGCCCGGCCCTTGAGGGGCATGAGGCCGGCCGTGGCTTGGGCTGCTGCCGTGGCGTCGCGGGCGGCGTCCTCCCACGCCCGGCCCGGTTCCGCACCTGCTGCCACCAGGCCGGCAAAGGCGGACGCGAACGGCAACAATGCGTCCACCATGGTCTTGTCGCCCGCCTCGGCTTTCCCGAGCTGCACGATCCGGTCCGCGAAGGCCATTACGGCCGCTGCCAGCTGTTCAGGTTCCGGCGCGGAGCTGTTGCCCACAGCTTCGCCGAAGGCCCGCAGGCCGGCTCCCCAAAGGACGCCGGAGGTCCCGCCTGCCTTATCGGCCCAGGCATCACCGGCGGCCGCCAGCACATCGCCGGCACCCGCTCCGTGCCCACAGGCTGCGGAAGCAGCTGCCGTGGCAGCGTCAATCCCCCGCACCATGCCGCGTCCGTGGTCGCCGTCGCCGGCAATCGCGTCCATCCTGCCGAGCCGTTCCTCGGCGTCGTGCAGCAGGGACTGCGTGGCCTCCAGCGCGGCGAGGCACGCTGTGGCGTAGTCCCGGGAGGCACCGGTGGCCACGAACGGGGCGGAAGTTGCGTCGGCGTCGGACGTTCCCTGCTCGGCCGCGGCTCCGGTTTCCCGGACGGTGTTGCCGCGGCGGTAGGCTGGCGTTTCGGCCGGGGCGAGCCACAACGGTTCCAGCTCCCCATCCAGCCAGGTGACGGTGAGCGAAACCCCGGCCATGTCCAGGCTGGTGACAAGTTCTCCGACTTCCGGCATCACCAGGGTGTATCCGGCGGCCCGGAGCAGCGGGGCCACGGTGCCCCAGAGAACGAAGAGCTCCTCGTGCTTTGTAGACCCCAGCCCGTTGAGGATGACGGCGATCCGCCCGCCTGCGTTGGGCGGGGTTTCTGCCAGCAGGCGGGCCACAAGCTCTTCACCCAGCGCCTTTGCCGGCGGCAGGTCAGTATCGAAAAGTCCGGGTTCCCCATGGATTCCCAGGCCAAGCCCCATCTGCCCGTCGGGCAGGGAGAACAGCGGTGAATCCGCGCCGGGGAACGTGCAGCCCGCAAATGCGCTGCCGATAGTGCGGGTGAGATCGTTGGCCTTGCGGCCCAGGCGGACGACGTCGGCCAGGCTGTCGCCGCGCTCGGCGGCGGCCCCCATGACCTTGAAGACCGTGAAGTCGCCGGCGATGCCGCGGCGCTTGGCTGATTCCGACGGCGGTGCGCTGGCGATGTCGTCCGTCACCAGGACGTTCTCCACGGCTATGCCCTCTGCAGCCAGGCGTTCGCTGGCCATGGCGAAGTTCATCACGTCGCCGGCGTAGTTCCCGTAGGTGAAGACGACGCCGGCTCCGGACTCTGCTGCCTTGGCCACGGCGTACGCCTGCTGCGCCGAGGGGGAGGTGAAGATATTGCCCACCACGGCGCCGTCGGCAAATCCTGTTCCGATGAGGCCGGCAAAAGCCGGGTAATGCCCTGACCCGCCACCGGCAAGGACGGCAACCTTGGGCTGCGCAGGGCGGAAGCGCCGCACCGCGCCGCCCGGGACCTGGCGCACCAGGTCCGCGTGGACGTCGCAAAAGCCCGCCAGGGCCTCCTCGGCGAAATCTGAGGGGTCATTGAAGATTTTTGTCATGGTGGGCTCTCTGACGTGCGGTCATCCGGGTGGAAGATGGTTTCCGGTGGACTGCTAGTGCATGTGGCTTCCGCCGTTGATGTCCACAGTGGTGCCCGTGAGGTAGGCAGAGTCCTCGGAGGACAGGAAGGTAATCACGGCGGCGACTTCCTCCGTGGTGGCGTTGCGGCCCAGCGGAATGCCGGCGTTGATGGCGGCTTCCTGTTCCTCGGTGCTGCCCACGCGGATGTTGGTGTCCACGGCACCCGGGGTAATGGCGTTGACCGTGACTCCGGTGGCTCCCAGCTCGCGCGCAAGCGCCTTGGTGAAGCCGAGGATGGCGGCCTTGGCTGCGGAGTACGGAACCTTGCCGAACACGCCGCCGCCGCGCTGGGCGGAGACCGATGACATGTTCACGATGCGGCCCCAGCCGTTCCCGATCATGTCCGGCAGGAATGCCTTGGTGACCAGGTAGGTGCCGGTGGCGTTGACGTCCATGACCTTGTGCCACAGCTCCAGGGTGGTTTCCAGGAACGGGACCGGGGATGTGATGCCGGCGATGTTGGCCAGGGCGCCCACCGGCGGCAGGTTGCCGGCGGTGACTTCGGCTGCCACGGCGGCCTGCGCGGCGGTCACGGACGCTTCGTTGGCGACGTCGATCTCGTGGCCGAAGGCGGGAACGTTGAATTCATTGCCGATCTCGGCGGCGACCTTGGCGGACTTCTCGCCGTCGAGGTCCAGGATGACAACGGCCCAGCCCTGGCTGGCGTAGCGGCGGGCGGTGGTGATGCCGATCCCCCGGTCCGAGGTGGCCCCGGTGAGGACGGCGGTGCGCTGGATGGCGGTCATGATTGCTCCTTGGGTTTTCTTTGGATGGATCGATTGCTCCGTAGATGTCGTTCTGGACGTTCAAAACGGCAGGTACGGAACAGTCGATGGTCAGATGAGGTCGGTAATGAAGCTGGCGGCCTTGGCGGCCGCCGCGGGGCGCTCGTCGTTGGTGACGTCCCGGGTTTCGAGCTCGAGCGAGAAGTGCCCTGCGTAGCCCTCCGCAGCCAGCCGCTTGAGGCCGCCTGCGAAGTCGGCTGCGCCATTGCCGATGCTGAGGTTGATGTTTCCCGGGACGGCATCGCGGAGGTGGACGTGGCTGATGCGTCCCCGGTGCCGGTCGAGGTAGGCGTGGACGTCCTCGCCGGCCGCCGTGATGTGGCTGAAGTCCATGACGATTCCGACGCCGGATCCCGCCAGCCGGTCAGCCAGCAGTCCTGCACGCTCGAGGTTCCAGCAGAACCGCAGGAAGTGCAGGGATTCAGTCCAGAGTTCAACGCCGAAGCCGGCAGCGCGTTGGCTGGCGTTGACCAACTGGCCGGCGATGGTGTCCAGGTCCTCGTCGAGGCCTCGGACCGGGGTGTGGTCCAGGGCGCCGCAAGGAAGGACCAGTGCCCTGGCGCCGGTGTCCGCGGCCAAGGCCAGCAGGGCATCGAGGTGCTGGGTCCGTGCTGACTGGGCATCGGCGTCGAGCACTGCGTTAAGGTCCCCGATGTCCCCGTTCACTGAGCGCACCCGAAGGCCCGACGCCGAAACCTCAGCGGCAACGGCGGCCACCGCTGCAGGATCCAGGCTGTACGGCACGTGGTCGCACACGCCGGGAAGGGCGCCCAGGTCGATTTCCTCGAAGCCCAATTCCTTCATGGTGCGCAGGGCCGGAGCAAGTTCCTGGTGCCGGAAGCTGATGGACGAGCACCCTAGCCGCGAATGGAACATCATTGATCCTCTTGTTCGTGCCAAGCCTTGGGCCATGCCCAGGACTAGTGATAAGGACCACATTAGTTTAGTTAACTGTCAACAGTCAACTCTCGAAGTCGACTGTTGACAGTCGGCATGGCCTGGGTCACACTGGGAGCTATCATTTTGTTAACAGTCGACAGCGGGGATCCGATCCAGCCGCTTTTCGAAAGGGAACCACCATGAGCAATGAAGCTCTGAAAATGCGCGGGCATGTGCATGGCACCAAGGACGCCAAGCGCGTCGCCATCGGCTCAGGTGTCGGCGCTGTCATTGAGACATATGACTTCATCGGCTTCGGCACCGCCGCTGCGCTGTACTTCGGGACTGCCTTCTTCCCCACCGGAGACCCCGTCACCGGCACCCTGGCTGCCTTCGCCACCCTCGGCGTCGGCTTCGCGGCCCGCCCCATCGGCGGCATCATCGGCGGCCACCTGGGCGACAAGGTGGGCCGCAAGCCCGTCCTGGTTGCCTCCCTGATCCTGATGGGTGTGGCCACATTCCTCATCGGCCTGCTCCCCACCTACGAACAGGTTGGCCTGCTGGCACCGGCACTGCTGGTGTTTGTCCGCATCGTCCAGGGCCTGGCCTTCGGTGCTGAATGGGGCGGTGCCATCCTTATGAGCTATGAGCACGCGCCGTGGAAGTCCAAGGGCAAGTACACGGGTATTGTGCAGGCCGGCTTCCCGGTGGGCCTCCTGCTGGCCAACCTCGTCTTCCTGGTCAGCGTGAACCTCGGCGGCGAGCTCGCCTGGCGCGTCCCGTTCCTCGCAAGCATCGTGCTCGTCGCCGTCGGCCTGATCATCCGGTCCAAGGTTCCTGAGTCCCCCGTCTTCGATGAGGTCAAGGAGAGCGGCTCCATTGTGAAGTCGCCCATCATCGAGGTCATCAAGACCGACTGGCGCAGCATCGTCCGCGGCATAGGCCTGCGCATTGCCGAGACTGCCGGCTACGCCGTGTCAATCACGTACATGATTTCCTACCTGCACACGCAGCAGCTCGCCGACAAGACCGAAACCCTCGTCGCCCTCTGCATCGCATCCTTCATCGGCATCTTCGCCACCATGGCGTGGGCCCGCCTCACGGACCGCATCGGCCGCCGGCCCCTGTACGTCTGGTCCTGCGCTTTCGCCGCCCTGTTCGGCATCCCGATGTTCCTGCTGGTCAACACCGGCATGTTCATCTTCGTCATCGCCACGATCGTCATCTCCTACGCCGTCTGCCAGAACTCCCTTGCCGGCGCCCAGGGCCCATGGTTCCCCGAACTGTTCCAGGCCAAGACCCGCTCCTCCGGAGCCTCCCTGGCGTACCAGATCTCGGCCATGGTCTCCGGCTTCACGCCCTTCGTCACCACCCTGCTGTTCGTCGCCCTGGGCTGGATGGGCCCTGCACTACTCTTCAGCTTCTACGCGGCAATCGGACTCTGGGCCGCCGTGGTCACCCGGGAAACCTGGGGCAAGCGCGAACGCCAACTGGCTGAGGAAGCCACCAAAAGCACCCCGAACACGGTGAGCGTCTAATGACCGCCACCCACGAGACAACCACGGAGCAAGCAATGCCAACGGATACCGTCCAGGAATACACCGTCCGGAACGGGGTGACGCAGGAACGGTTCGCAAAGATCAGCAGCGCCGCGTACCGGATCAGGCACCACGCCCTGAACATGGGCGAGGTCCAGGGCCAGGGCTATGTGGGCCAGGCCCTGGGCGCGGCGGACATGCTGGCCACGGTCTACGCAGACCAGCTCCGCTTCCGCCCCGAGGACCCGCACTGGGAGGCCCGGGACCGGTTCCTGCTCTCCACAGGCCACTACGCAATCGGCCACTACGCGGCCCTTGCCGAAGCCGGGATCGTCCCGGTGGAGGAGCTGGAGACCTACGGTTCGGACGATTCACGGCTGCCGATGTCCGGAATGTCCACCTACACGCCTGGCATGGAGATCTCCGGCGGCTCCCTGGGCCACGGCCTGACCATCGCCGTCGGCATGGCCCTTGGCCTGCGGTACCAGGGCTCGGAGGCGAGGGTGTTCAACTTCCTGTCCGACGGCGAGCTGGATGAAGGCTCCACGTGGGAAGCGGCCATGGGCGCCCACCACCACCAGCTGGGCAACCTCACCGCCATGGTGGACATCAACGCACTCCAGGCGGACGGCAAGACAGACACCGTGCTCCGCACCGAGCCGGTCACCGAAAAGTGGGAATCGTTCGGCTGGTACACGCAGCGGGTGGACGGGAATGACGTCGGCGCGCTGCTGGCGGCGTTCGACAACGCGGCCGCCCAGGCTGCCGCCGTCGGACGTCCCTCGGTGATCCTGTGCGACACCAAGGTGGGCCGCGGCGTTCCGCTGCTGGAAAACCGCGAAAAGGCGCACTTCATGCGCATCGACGAACACGAATGGCAGATCTGCCGGGAGCAGCTGACCGCCGGCTACAAAGCCACTGAAGGAGACACCAAGTGAGCACCACCACCGAGGCTCCCGACACCACAACAGCCGCCAGGCCTAAGCTGAAGACCTCGGCCATGATCGCGTCCTTCGCCGACCCCGGCCAGAAGACGGCATCCGCCCCGTTCGGGCACGCCCTGGTCAACGCCGCACAGGAAAACGACAAAATTGTGGGCCTGACCGCTGACCTGGGCAAGTACACGGACATGCACATCTTCGCCAAGGCGTTCCCGGAGCGGTTCTTCCAGATGGGCATGGCGGAGCAATTGCTCTTCGGCGCAGCCGCCGGCCTGGCCGAGACCGGGCTGGTGCCGTTCGCGTCCACCTACTCTGTATTCGCCGCCCGCCGGGCCTACGATTTCCTGTGCCTGGACGCCGCGGAACCGAACCTGAACGTGAACATCGTGGGTGGCCTGCCGGGCCTGACCACCGGGTACGGGCCCAGCCACCAGGCCACCGAGGACATGGCGATCTTCCGCGGCATGCCCAACCTGACCATCGTGGACCCCTGCGACTCGGTGGACATCGAACAGGCCGTCCCGCAACTGGCTGCCAGCGACGGTCCCACCTACCTGCGGCTGCTGCGCGGGAACGTGCCCACGGTCCTGGATGAGTACGGCTACACGTTCGAGCTGGGCAAGGCGAAGGTGCTGCGCGGCGGCAACGACGTCGTGTTCATCTCGTCGGGCCTGATGACCATGCGGGCGCTGCAGGCAGCCAAGGCGCTGGCGGCACACAAAGTGGATGTCGCCGTCGTGCACACCCCCACCATCAAGCCGTTCGACGCCGCCACCGTCCTGGCGGAAATCAACACCGACCGGCTGGCCGTCACCCTGGAGAACCACTCCGTGGTGGGCGGCCTGTTCGAGACCGTTGCCTCCGCCGCCGTCACCGCCGGGGTGGGCAAGCGCGTGGTCCCCGTGGCCCTGCCGGACCAGTTCCTGGATGCCGGGGCGCTGCCCACCCTCCATGACCGCTACGGCCTGGCCGTAGACCGGATCGTCGCCAAGGTGCTGGCCGAGCTCGGCTGATACCAGGGGCGCAAGGAAGCACGGCACCGGTTCCGGCCGGGGCCGTGCTTCTGCCGTACTATCGAAACTACGCCGACTGTAAACAGTCGACTTCCAACATTGAGGACAAAACGATGGCCGGAGTGACAGCACCGCTGCTGGGACTGCAAAAGCGTAGCCTGCGGGAGCAGGCCCTCGCAGCGCTGAGGACCGCGATCACCAGCGGGGAGCTGGAGCCCGGCAGGCATCTGGTGGAAACCGAACTCTCGGACATGCTCCAGATCAGCCGGGGCACGCTCCGTGAGGCCCTCCGCCAGCTGGAACAGGAGGGCCTGCTCGCCGCCGGGCCGCGCGGCCGGCTGTCAGTCCGGCACCTGGACGAGAAGGAAATCCGGGACATCTACGCGGTGCGCGCAGCCCTGGAGTCACTCGCTGCCCGCACCCTGTGCGAGCTGCCGGAGCGGCAGCATGTCACCGAATCCCTCCACAAAGCCATAGACGCAATGGCAGCAGCTGCCAGCGGGACGCTGGAGGAACGGATCGAGTCCGATCTTGAATTCCACCGTACCCTGTGCAGGCTGACCGGGAACGAGACACTCCTCCACTCGTGGGAGTCCCTTGAAGGGTCCATCCGGATGTCCATCATGTTCGCGGGGCTGGAAAAAGGCGTCAGCAACATGAGCGTGGACCGCCACCGGGACATCGTGGCCGCCATCGACACGGGCGACGCCACCCTGGCGCGCAAGACCATCCTGGAGCATATGAACACGGCCGCCGCGAACCTTGTGTCTTAGTTTCTACTTGGTAGTTTCGTAATTCGCGCGAATAGTCCGGCCGCCCCCGGGTACGTTGGACTAAGAGCCGGGTGGCCGGGCATTACGCCTTGGGACCGCGGGACCAACTGTAGAAAGAGGACTCAATGCGGGAACCGAAGACCAGCGACGGAGTTTTTGAAGCGGAGACCGTTGCCGGCGAAAACGAGGAAGCAGCTGCTGAACCGTCAGTGGACCCGGACGTCAATTTCGATGAACATCTGTATCCGGCCCGCCCCAAGGCGCTGAGGCCCACTGCGCGGCGGCGCCAATATTTTGCCACCAGGCCGTCCTTCGAATTCGACGGGCGCAATGCGGCCTACGTTGAGTGGCTGCGGAACCAGGCCATGCTGGGAGACGCCAACACGCTTGCCCGGCAGCTCTCAGGGCAGGCCAGCATGTGGCAGAACTCCTACGCGCATCCCAACCCCCGGGCTGCGGTTGAGCGTGCACCAGTATGGTTCACCGCCTATCCCCTGTCCTTCATCACCAGGTCCAGCCAGTCCTTCCTCTCCGCCCTGGGCGATCCGGCCATGTGGGAAGCGTTCAGCGAAATTGGAATCAGGGCCATCCACACGGGCCCGGTCAAACTGGCCGGCGGCATCAGCGGCTGGTCCCAGACCCCCAGCGTGGACGGGCACTTTGACCGGATCAGCATGGCGATCGATCCGGTGTTTGGTACGGAGGACGAGTTCCGCTCGATGTGCCAGGTGGCCGCAGACCACGGCGGGACGATCATCGATGACATTGTTCCCGGGCACACCGGAAAGGGCGCCGACTTCCGCCTTGCCGAAATGAACTTCCGGGACTACCCGGGGATCTACCACATGATCGATATCCCGGAGGAGGACTGGCACCTGCTGCCGGACGTCCCCGAAGGGCAGGACTCGGTAAACCTGAGCCCCGACTCCGAACAGGCCCTGCAGAAGGCCGGATACATCATCGGCAGGCTGCAGCGGGTCATCTTCTATGAGCCCGGCGTCAAGGAGACGAACTGGAGCGCAACCCGGGCGATCGTTGACACCGCAGGGAAAACCCGCCGCTGGGTCTACCTCCACTACTTCAAGGCAGGCCAGCCCTCCATCAACTGGCTGGATCCCACTTTTGCCGGCATGCGCCTGGTGGTCGGCGACGCACTGCACTCCCTGGTTGACCTTGGCACCGGCGCACTCAGGCTCGATGCGAACGGGTTCCTCGGCGTGGAAAAGAGTGCGGAGGAGCAGCCCGGCTGGTCCGAGGGGCATCCCCTGTCCGAGGCAGCCAACCAGCTCATCGGGTCCATGATCCGCAAGGTGGGCGGGTTCTCCTTCCAGGAGCTGAACCTGACCATCGACGACATCAAGGCGACCTCGGAAGCGGGCCCCGACCTTTCCTACGACTTCATCACCCGGCCGGCCTACCACTACGCGCTGGTCACCGCCGACACCGAGTTGCTGCGCCTGACCCTCCGCCTGTCCATGGAGATCGGAGTAGACCAGGCGTCACTGGTCCACGCACTGCAAAACCACGATGAACTGACCTACGAGCTGATGCACTTCGCTGCCGGGCACCGGGACGAGGTCTTTGAGCTCAACGGCCAGGAACTCACAGGCGCGCAGCTCGCGGAGCAGGTCCAGCAGACCATGCGGGAACGCCTCACCGGGGAGAACGCACCCTACAACGCTGTGTTCACCACCAACGGGATCGCCTGCACGACGGTCAGCTTCATCATGGCCGCCCTGGGCGTCCAGGACCCTGACGCGATCACTCCGGAGCAGGAGGTGCAGGTCCTTGATGTGCACATCCTCCTCTCCATGTACAACGCCCTGCAGCCAGGAGTCTTCGCCCTGTCCGGCTGGGACCTTGCCGGCATCACCGCGCTGGACCGCAAGCGCGTCGAGGAACTCACGGCCCAGGGCGACACCCGCTGGATCAACCGTGGGGCGCACGACATCATGGGCACCAGCCCGGATGCGGAATACTCCTCCTCAGGCATGCCGCGCGCCCGCAGCCTCTATGGCGCGCTCCCCGACCAGCTGGAGAACCCTGATTCCTACGCCAGGCGGCTCCAGCGGATCCTGGCTGTCCGCGAAGAACACGGCATCGCCACCGGGGCCCTACTGGACGTGCCGGACGTTTCGCACCGCGGCCTGCTGGTGATGGTCGTCCGGCTGGGAAGCGGGGCTCTGGAGGTGACCGTGCTGAATTTCTCCGACCAGGATATTTCCGGCAGCATCCAGTCCAGCCACCTGGTTCCCGGCGCCACCGTCCATGACCTGTTCAGCGGCGCAGCGGTTGGCCAGGTTGACGACCTGCACAGTTTCTTCCTCGAACTGCCTGCCTACCAGGGGACCGCCCTGCTGCTGACAGAGGAGGATGCCGCCCCTGACCAGGAAGAAGGCGCCCAGCACGGGGAGGCCTTGCCGTAGCGGAAGGCCCGCCCGGCGCCGTTCGGGAATCCCTTTGAGTTGTGAACCGTTAACCCAATGTGCGGCCGAAGTGCCGCTCCGGTTAACGAGGGATTGAATGAACGCGAAGTTTGTTTCAGTGGAGGACGACGCCGGGAAGGTCACCCGGTACGTTCGGCATGCCAACGGCGGCGGGCTCGTTGCCCCGGGAGCCTCGGTCCCGGAAACTACCCGCATCGGACCCATGACGTATGTGGAGCCGGGCGCAAAGGTGGGCTCCGGGTGCCGGATCGGCCACGGCAGTTGGATTGACCGCGATGCCACGATCGGCGAGCGTGCCATTATTGGTGACGGCGTACGCATCGGCCGGGGAACGGTGGTTGGAAACCGCGCGAACATCGGCAGCCATTCGCGGATCGGCTCCGGGGTCCTGATCGAGCACGGGGTTCAGGTCCACGCAGACTCCGCAATTCCCGACGGCGGGGAGGTCCTCGCCGTCGGGAAGCGCGTGCCGCGTCGGGCCCAGGGGAAGGGCAGGCAGCGCCAGCAGACCAGGGGCCGGGTGGCCGCCTGAGCCGCGCCGCCCTCTTACGCGCTATGCCAGTTCAGCGCCTGCGGCTGCCCGCCAGGCGCCCCTTCACTCCTGCCGCCCCCCACACTGCCAGCAGCAGCGCCACCAGCAGCAGGCCGGCGTCGCCCAGGTCTATTGATCCCAGCCATACCGTCAGGGGATCCTCCAGCGCGAAGGCGGCATTGGCGAACCCGCCCAGCGTGATTGCCGCGATGAACAGGGCCGACACCGCCGAGATGCCGGTGACCAGGACATTAAAGCCCAGTCGCCGCTGCGGGTCATCGAGCGCGGAACGGTACATCCGCATCATGGCCACCCCGTTCAAGGAATCACAGAGCGTCATCGCCGCTGTGAACGCCAGCGGCAGGGCGAGCAGCGCGAACGGCGGCACTCCCGCCAGCGACGCCGCCGTCGTCATCATCAGCAGCCCGATGGTGGTGGCCGTGTCGAAGCCCAGCCCGAACAGGAAGCCGATCACGTAGATGTTCCGGGGCCGCCGCACCCCGGACAGCGGCCGGGCCAGCAGCCGCGCCACCAGTCCCTGGGACTCAAGGTCGCTGGGGTCTACCGCCGCCCCGGCACGGGCCCGGCGGTAGGCCCGCGCTGAACGGGCGAAGGCCGAGCCGTTGAACAGGCCCATGGCCAGCAGGAACAGCCCCGAAACCCCGCTTCCAATCAAGCCAAGCACCAGGTTGCCCGTGGTCCCGTCCTGCATGAACTGGCCCACCAGGCCGGCTCCTGCAATGACCAGGATCCCCGCCAGCGTCACCACCGAACTGTGCCCGAGGCTGAAGGCGAAGCCCACGCTCACCGGGTCCTGGTGCTGCGCCACGAATTTGCGCGTCGAGTTGTCTATCGCGGCGAGGTGGTCCCAGTCGTAGCTGTGCTTGACGCCGGCCAGGTAGGCCGTGAGCACCAGCCCCCACATGAGCGGCTCCGCACCGGAGCCTGCGGCGTTGCCGGCCAGCAGGATGACGACGGCGGCCGCGTGCAGGGCAGCCACGGCACCGAAGGTGAACAGCAGGCGGGTCCGCAGCGGCAGCGATTCCCGCCGGCGGTAGAGCGTGGCGATGTTCGTGAGGGCTGTCATCAGTGTTTCCTCAGATTCAGAGGTTCCTGCCGGTGCCACCGCGTCCGGAGGAGGTTGGCGCAGGCATTGAGCAGGCAGTTCAGTTCGCCGGTGCTGTTGGAGAGGGCGCGCAGTGCCAGCCCGGTGGTTCCCGAGACCCTGCGGGTCAGGGAAACGCCTGCGCGGGCATCGTGGTCCAGGGTTAGCGCGTGCAGGTCGTCGGCGAGCGCCTGGTCCACCCGGGGATCCACCACCAGCAGCGAGCCCACGTGGCTGAAGCCCTCCATGAATCCCATTCCCGTGACATCTCCGGCCGGCGGCCTGATCAGGAGATTATCGAGGGCCAGGAGCCGGATTCCGCCAGGGCCGTCAACACGGATATCGCTGCGCAGCCGGACCTCCTCGTACCGGAAAGCGGCTCCGTCCGGCGACCATCCCGGAGTCACCACTTCAGCCATGACCAGGGACGACGACGGCCGTACAGTAATGTGCGTACGCTGCCGGTAGCTGGCCTCCCGGTAGGCGATGAGCTGGTCCGGCATCAGCTCCAGCCGGGCCCCCTCCCCCAACCGGAGAGTCATCCGCTGCTCGGCAAAGGACCCCGGAGTCCGGTACACCTTCGTAGCGGACTGGGTTGTCAGCAGCAGGTCAGCCCCGTCCTGCACCTCCACATCAAGCACAAAGAGATCAGCCCCAAGATAGGCCCCGCCAGGATTCACCACGACGTAGCAAACCTGTCCCGAGTCATCGAGATAGTGAGGGCGAAGCACGCGAAGAGCACCCTCATGAAACTGGCTTGACGCAACGGAACGGCCCCTGCGCTCACTGATGACGAGCTGAAGTACCCCCTTAGGTGCCACTCCGTGGATGGGTCCGGCGGCCGCCGTCGTGGTCATGACGCGAGGTCGAGCATCAGGACGTCGCGCCTCACCCAATCAATGACCTTGTCGAGCCCTTCGTCGGTCTTGAGGTTGGTGAAGCAGAACGGCTTGGCGCCCCTGAATTCCCGCGAGTCCCGTTCCATGACGTTGAGGTCGGCGCCGACGTGGGGTGCGAGGTCGGTTTTGTTGATGATGAAGAGGTCCGACTTGATCATGCCCTGGCCGGCCTTCCGCGGGATCTTCTCGCCCTGGGCCACGTCGATGATGTAGATGGAGAAGTCCACAAGTTCGGGGCTGAAGGTGGCGGAGAGGTTGTCACCGCCGGATTCAACGAAGATGACCTGGAGGTCCGGGTGGCGGGCTTTGAGTTCCTCGATGGCCGCTGTGTTCATGGAGGTGTCTTCGCGGATGGCGGTGTGCGGGCAGCCGCCGGTTTCGACGCCGATGATGCGGTCCACGGGGAGGATGCCGTTGGCGGCGAGGATTTTGGCGTCCTCGATGGTGTAGATGTCGTTGGTGATGGCGGCCATGGAGATCCCGCCGCTCATGTGCCTGGTGAGCCGCTCCACGAGCTGGGTCTTCCCTGCGCCAACGGGCCCGCCGATGCCGATCTTGATGGGTTCAGTCATTGTTCCTCCTAGTGAAACGTGCAGTCAGCTCATGAACATCCGGGCACGTTGGCGTTCGTGCCGCATTTGCGAAATTTCCAGTCCAGGGGTCACGGCCCCAAAGTCGTCCGGCGTCAGGTGGGAGACCCGCTCGATGGCGGCAGCGACGCCGTCGGCCGCGTGCCGAAGCAGCCGCTGCCCGGCGTTCTGGCCGAGCGGGATGGCGCGGACGGCGTTCTGCGTCAGGGACGTGACGGCGGCGAAAAGGTAGGCGGCGAGCGCTTCCGGCAGCGGCACCCCCACGGAGCGGGCGACGACGGCGAACGCCAGCGGCTGATGCCCCGCGGCCCGGCCGGTGGTCACCAGGTCCCGATACAGTTCCAGCTCCGGCGAGGGATACACTTCCGCACCAATTTCGAGCAAACGGCCCCCCATCTTGAGGCTGGCCTCCCGGACCTGCCGCGGCAGCAGCGAGGCGGACAACAGCTCATCCAGTTCCCCAACGTCAACACCCTCATAGAAGAACCGGATGGCCAGCCCATCGGAGTAAGACAGCGACTGCGAGATAAAAGCAGAGAGCCACACCCCGAAACCAGCCTCATCAGCGACCACACCAGCGTCGACATAAGTCTCGAAACCAAGAGAGTGAGCAAAGGCCCCAGTAGGCAAAGCGGAATCGACAAGCTGCTGCAGTGCAAGCTGGTACCCGCTCACTGAAGGCGCACCCAAGGTGACAAACGCAAGCGACGCGAGGGGTATGGGGCCGCGGCGTGGCCGGCCTCGTGGGGGGCCCACTGGCGCGAGGGCCCCGATCCGAGCTTGCGAGGATTGGGAGCGCCAGGGGACGGGCACGGCCCCATATCCCTCGCGGCGTCCCAAGCCGGGGAAACGGGGAGGGGTTTAGTGCGAGTGCTCAGCATGGCGGAAAGGAACGGGCATGACGCGCTCCTGCCGGGAGTAGGGCACACCCACGTGGAGAAGGTAGTCCTCGACGGTGTGGTCGTAGGCGCACACCATGACTTCAGCTTCGTATTCCGACGATGCGTCGAAGAACTGGGCCTGGAGGTGCCGGTTGCCGAGGGAGTGTGCCACGACGCCCATCTCGTGGATGGTCCGCGGGGCAATCACCAGGACGTCGGTGGGCAGCACGGACACCACGATCATGTTGGCGTCCCCGACGTGCAGGATGTCGCCGTCGCGCAGGTCGCCGGAGCCGGACGGGAGCCGGATGCCGATTTCCTTGCCGTGGTCCGTTGTGACGCGCTGGATCCGCTTGACCAGCTGGGCGCTGGGAAGCACCACTTTCTCCTGGTGCAGGGTGGCATACGTTTCCGGGTCCGGGAGTTCGTGCAGGTTGCCGAGGACTTTTTCGATGATCACTGGGTCTCCGAGGGCTTGGAAGAAATCAGAAGAGGAAGTAGCGCTGGGCCATGGGCAGCACGTCGGACGGTTCGCAGGTGACATCGTCGCCGTCGACGGTCACTTGGTACGTTTCGGGGTCCACCTGGATGTCCGGCGTGGCGTCGTTGTATTTCAGGTCCGCCTTGGTGAGGGAGCGGATGCCGGAAACGGGCCGGATGACTTTTTCCAGCCCCAGTTCCGCGGGGACGCCGGCGTCGATCGCGGCCTTGGACAGGAAGGTAATGGAGCACTGCTGCAACGCCTTCCCGTATGCCCCGAACATGGGCCGCATAGTGCGCGGCTGCGGGGTGGGGATGGAGGCGTTGGCGTCGCCCATCAGGGCATAGGCGATCTGCCCGCCCTTGATCACCAGCTCCGGCTTGACACCAAAGAAGGCAGGATCCCACAGGACCAGGTCCGCGAACTTGCCCACCTCCACGGACCCCACGGAATCCGCGATGCCCTGGGCGATGGCCGGGTTGATGGTGTACTTGGCCACGTAGCGCTTGAGGCGGAAATTGTCGCTGCCCGCACTGCCGTGCGCGCCGGCAGTGTTGTCCTCCCGGGGGTCTTCCAGGACCCCGCGCTGCTTCTTCATCTTGTCCGCAACCTGCCACGTGCGGGTGATCACCTCACCCACCCGGCCCATCGCCTGGGAGTCCGAGGACGTGATGGAGAAGATTCCCAGGTCCTGCAGGACGTCCTCGGCGGCAATGGTCTCGGCGCGGATCCGGGAATCGGCGAACGCCACATCCTCCGGGATGTCCGGGTTGAGGTGGTGGCAGACCATGAGCATGTCCAGGTGCTCTTCGATGGTGTTGCGGGTGTACGGAAGCGTGGGATTGGTGGATGCCGGCAGGACGTTGGACATTCCGGCGATCTTGATGATGTCCGGTGCGTGCCCGCCGCCGGCGCCTTCGGTGTGGAACGTATGGATGACGCGGCCGTTGATGGCGCGGATGGTGTCCTCTACGAAGCCGCACTCGTTGAGGGTGTCGGTGTGGATGGCCACCTGCACGTCGTACTCATCAGCCACGGTGAGGGAGGTGTCGATCGAGGAGGTGGTGGAGCCCCAGTCCTCGTGCACTTTCAGCCCGATGGCCCCGGCGCGGATCTGCTCAGCCAGGGGTTCGACGGCGGAGGCGTGGCCCTTGCCGAACAGCCCGATGTTCACGGGGAAGCCTTCGGCTGCCTGCAGCATGCGCTGGATGTGCCATTTTCCCGGCGTCACGGTGGTGGCCTTGGTGCCTTCGGCAGGGCCGGTTCCGCCACCGATCATGGTAGTGATGCCGCTGGTCAGCGCCGTGGGGATCTGGTCCGGGGAGATGAAGTGGATATGGCTGTCCACTCCCCCGGCCGTGAGGATCTTGCCTTCACCGGCAATGATTTCGGTGCTGGCGCCGATCACGATGTCCACGCCGTCGGTGATCTGCGGGTTGCCTGCCTTGCCGATCCTGAAGATATGCCCGTCCCTGATGGCGAGGTCCGCCTTGTAGATCCCGGTGTAGTCCAGGATCACCACGTTGGTGATCACGGTGTCCGGGATGTCCTCATCCCGCACCACCTGGCCGTTCTGGCCCATGCCGTCACGGATCACCTTGCCGCCGCCGAAGACAACCTCCTCGCCGTAGACGGTGAGGTCCTTCTCGATCTCCAGGAACAGGTCGGTGTCCGCCAGGCGGATGGCGTCGCCCGTCGTCGGCCCGTACAGGTCGGCGTACTGCCGGCGGGGAATCTCGAAGCTCACTTGCCGTCCCCTTCCGTGACGGACCCGCCCAGGCGAGTACCGCCGTCGAGCTTTCCGTTGACTGCATTGCTGAGCCCGTACACCTCGCGGGCGCCGGCCAGTTCTATCAGCCGGACGCTGCGCGAATCCCCCGGTTCAAACCGTGCCGCGGTCCCGGCGGGGATGTCCAGGCGCCGTCCGTACGCGGCTTCCCGGTCGAAGGCCAGTGCGGCGTTGGCCTCCGCAAAGTGGAAGTGCGAGCCCACCTGCACGGGGCGGTCTCCGGTGTTGGTGACCGCAACCTCGATGGCCTCGCGCCCGGCGTTGGCCGTCACCGGCCCGGACCGGAGGACGTACTCTCCTGGAATCATGGCGTGCCCTCTCAGCGGATGGGATCGTGGACGGTGACGAGCTTGGTGCCGTCGGGGAAGGTTGCCTCGATCTGCACGTCGTGGATCATTTCGGGCACGCCTTCCATGACGTCCTCCCGGGCCAGCAGGGTGGTGCCGTAGCTCATGAGGTCGGCAACGCTGCGGCCGTCGCGTGCACCCTCGATCAGTTCGTAGCTGATGATGGCCACAGCCTCGGGGTAGTTGAGCTTCAGGCCGCGGGCCTGGCGGCGGCGCGCGAGGTCGGCGGCCACCACGATCAAAAGCTTTTCCTGCTCGCGCGGCATCAGATGCATGTTGGTCCCTTCAACTGGCCGCTTGCGGCGGCGTGGGACCCACAGTAGGTTGCGGACGTTTCCGCCACGTTTCAGGTTTGTTATGCCCGGCTCTCCAGTCACCGGGCACCGGTGCGGGCCGCTGCATCTCCCCAGGTTTTTGTACCCCTGCCGCAGGAAGGACGACGGGGGGGCGCCGCGGGGCGCCGGGGGGCCGGGGGGGGGGGGGGGGGGGGGGGGGGGGGGGCGCCCCGCCGCAGGGAGGTCTCTGGTGGGGGGGGGGGGGGGGGGGGGGGGGGGGGGGGGG
>NZ_JAJOMC010000026.1 GCF_021129155.1 Arthrobacter sp. AK04 | reverse complement strand
GTGGGAGGGTGGGCAGTGAGCTGGCAGGGGTGGACCTGCGGGCCGACCTGCACCGCGTTTCCCAGGTGGACCAGTTGGCCGCCCGTGTGGCGGCCTGCATGGTTCGGGGAGAGGAGGTGCTTGCAGGCTTCAGCGACATCCAGCTGCTGCAGTGGGAGTCGCCGGCAGGGCGGGCCTACCGGGACACTGTGGCTCTGCAGGCGGCGGCCCTGCGGCGCTCCCTCGAATCATTGAGGGAAGCAAAGGCTGCCGTGGACCGGCACAGCAGGGAGACACTGGTTGCCGGCTGCTCCAACGGCGGCAGGTTCTAGGGATGGCCGAGGCCACGCCTTCCGGTACCGGCGGCCCCCTAAGGGTCACGGGCCCGGCGCGGGACGGTCACCTCGAAATTCGGGGCGGTGTGGGTGGCATCAGCTTCCAGCTGGAGGAGCTGGCGGCAGGTGCGGAAAAGGTGGATGCCCTGGCGGGACAGCTTGCGGCGATCGAGGTCGAGGCCCGCCGCATCTGGGAAGAGCTCGTCCCGTTCCAGGACCTGCCCCGATGGACCGGGACCATGGCGCTGGAGGCGGTGGGCGAGTCCGGGCGGAGCCTCCAGGCCGTTCGGACCGAACTTCAGCGCATTAGCAGCCAGGTCCGGGCGTGCAGGCAGGAGTACGAGGTGGCGGAGGCGGTGGCAGCGACTGCGCGCGCCCTCGGAATTCCGGACACCGCAGGTGAGCTGGACCGCCATGCGGATTTCTGGAGGACAGGGTTTCTCAACCGCAGCGCCGCCGAGAACATCCTCGGCAATGCCGCGTTTGTCTCTCCCTTCCTCAAGACCCTGGCGGACGTCGTGCTTCCAGCGATAAGGCCTCGCCCGGTGGAAGCCACGAAGGAAGAGAGTGTTCCGATTGTCCTGGATGCTTCCCCGTCGGGCCTGCTGGAACGTGTCCGGGTCATTGATGAACGCGGCACCGGATATATCGAAGTTATCGAAGTCGATAACGACGGACGCAGGGCCTACGTGGTGGTGATTCCTGGAACCCAACTGCACGCGCCACCGGGGGGCACAAATCCTTTTGACCTGAGCGGAATAGTCGAAGGCGTGGGAGACAACTCAGAAAGCGTCAACAAGGCAGTCCGCGACGCGCTTCAAGCGGCCGGCGCCAGAAGGGGCGACCCCGTGGTGGGAGTTGGCTACAGCCAAGGAGGTATCCACGCCATGAACCTGGCAGCAAGCGAGGACTTCATTAGTGAGTACAACTTGAAGTACGTTTTGACCGCAGGCTCGCCCGTTGCCCACATCGCGTCGAAGCCGGACGTCACCAGCCTCCACCTGGAGCACCGGACGGACTGGGTCCCCGGGGCTGATGGCGCACCTAACCGGGACACCAGAAACCAAGTCACGGTCACCATGACCAATGACTTGTACGTTCAGACAGGGGAGGACGTAGGCATTGGCCCTGGCCACCAGCTACACAGTTACCAACACGGTGCCCGGCTGGTCGCAGCAAGCAGCGACCCCTCGCTGGTGCAATCCACTGCGGCGCTGGGCGCCATCCTGGGCTCCGGCGGCACCGCGAAAGCCACGCGGTTTTCCCTGTCGAGGGCGAAGACCGCCGCCCCTCATCTCCCGGCCGCTGATCCCCGCAGGCAGGAGCGCGGACATGGCACGCGGTAGTCCTGCTGTTTGGTCGGCCAGCCATGGCCAGCGGCGGGCGGTAGCCCGGCCTGCTACCGCCGGACTCCGGTAATCCGGCCGGCCACCAGCGAGATCAGGGTGATGATGATGGCAGCGAGCACGGCCGTCCAGAAGAACGAATCGATGGTGAAGTGCACCGGCGTGAAACTGCTGATCCATGCTGATGACGATCGTGAAGAGGCCCAGCGTGAGGATGGTGATCGGAAGGGACAGCAAGCTCACCAGCGGGCGGATGAACGCATTGACCAAGCCGAAGATCAGGCCGATGAACACGTAAGCCAGGGCAGTTCCGGCCACATCCGTTCCCTGGGAAATGCCGGTCTGGGCTACCGCGTCTGTTGTTGCCGAGGTGGAGATGTCCAGTCCGGGAAGGACCCAGCTGGCAACCCACAGGGCCAACCCATTGATGAGGACCCGGCCAATAAAGGAGCGCATGCACCAATGCTTTCACACCTGCCTGGGAGCCGGCTGCAGGCAGGATGCGCTGCGGAGCCCGGCGATCATACCCGGAGGATGTCATGCGGGTGCGGCACCGTGTGACATACAAACAAAGATTCTTGTCAAAGTTCGACTAGACCCTTGACATTGGGAAAACGGTTTCTCATAGTAGAGAAATCGCTTTCCGACGCGCAGGCCGTTGCCTGTGCCGAAGCGTGGTTCATTCCAATGGAGGAAGAGAGATCATGCGTCACAAAAAGCCCCTCACATCCGTGTCTGTGGCGGCGGCCCTTGCCGTCTCGCTGCTCGCAGCACCCGTCCCCGCGTTCGCCACGCCCGCGCCACAGGCGGACCCAACAGCCCAGACCGCCCGGCAGCCGCTCGAACGCCAGGTGCTTCCGGAAAACGACGGCTGGGCGGCGGCGGGTGCCGGCACCACGGGCGGGTCCGCCGCCGGCGCTGACCGCGTGTACGACGTCTCCAGCAAAACCGAACTCCTGGCTGCCTTCGCAAGTGGCGGCACGGACCCGAAGATCATCCGGGTCCACGGGGATATCGCCGCCAATGTGGACGCGAACGGCTCTCCGCTCAGTTGCGAAGACTATGCTGCCGGGACCGGCTATTCCCTTACCCAGTACCTCTATGATTTCGATCCCGCCCGGTATGGAACAACCAGGGAGCCCGAGGGGCCCCAGGAAACTGCGCGGCGCGCAGCAGCGGCACAACAGGCAGCCACCATCCGCTGGGATATCCCCAGCAACACCACCATCGTGGGAGCCGGGCCGGACAGCAGCATTACCGGCGCAGCCCTGAGGATCAATCGGGCAGAAAACGTGATTTTCCGGAACCTCACGGTGCGGGACGCTGCCGACTGCTTCCCGGCCTGGGACCCGACCGATGGTGCCACCGGCAACTGGAACAGCGAGTATGACCTGCTGCAGATCATCAATGGCTCCACCCGCGTCTGGGTTGACCATAACCACTTCACCGACGCCCCCAACCTGGACAGCGCGCAACCCACCCATTTCGGCCGGCCCTACCAGGTGCACGACGGCGCTGTTGACGTCACCAACGGCTCGGACCTGGTCACCATGTCCTACAACCGGTTCTCCGAGCACGACAAGCTCCTGCTCATCGGATCCACGGATTCCACCACCAGGGGGGACGTGGGTAAACTTCGCGTAACGATCCACCACAACGTGTTCCAGAACGTGGGCCAGCGCGCGCCCCGGGTCCGGTACGGCCAGGTGGACGTCTACAACAACCACTTCAAGACCTCCGCCGGCTCCGAGGTCCCCTACGGGTACACCTTCGGAGCAGGCGTGGAATCACACCTGTACGCGGAAGCCAACGCTTTCACCATTCCGGCAGATATTCCCGTCTCCTCGCTCATCGCGTATTTCAAGGGGAAGGTCATCGCCGCCACCGGAAACGCCGTCAATGGCAAAGCCGTCGATCTTCGGGCAGCGTACAACGCGGCCGCTCCGGCGGACCGGCAGCTGGGTTCCGACGACAGCTGGACGCCCTTGCTGCGGACACATGTGAATGCGGCCCAGGCCATTCCCGCCCTCCTCGCGGACGCCGTCGGGCCCGTTTTCACGGCAGGGGAGGCTAACTGATGCGCCGCCTCAAGCCCAGCCGCCGTTCCATCCTGGCTGCCGTGGCAGCAGGAGCAGCAACCGCCGCGACGGGACTTACCGGACCCGGCGCTGCGCGCTTGCAGGCCGCCGTCCGCCCCGTCACCGCGCAGGGCCGTACCCATCCGGTGATCTTCGTGGTGGGGGACTCGACCTCGTCCGCCTACCAGCAGTCGGAACGTCCCCGCGCAGGCTGGGGCCAGGCGCTCCCCCTGCTGCTGGGGCCGCAGGCCGACGTAGTGGACTACGCGTGGTCCGGCGCTTCGTCAAAGAGCTTCGCCGATGCCGGCCTCCTGGACGAGGTTGCGGCCATGCTCCAGCCCGGGGATTACCTGCTCATCTCCTTCGGGCACAACGACGAAAAGGTCCAGGATCCGGCCAGGGGCACCGACCCCCAGACCACGTTCAAGGAATACCTGCAGAAATACATCGACAGTGCCGTTGGCCGCGGCGCGAAGGCCGTGCTGGTCACTCCGGTGGAGCGCCGCCGCTTCAGCGCCCTCGGCGTGGCCCAGGAGTCGCACGGCACCTACCCCCAGGCTGTCCGCGAGCTCGCTGCAGCGACCGGAACACCCCTCGTGGACCTCACCGCGTCCTCCAGGGACCTGTGGCAGAAGCTGGGCGTCGAAGGGACGAAATCGCACTTCCTCTACGCGGAGCCCGGCCAATATCCGCAATATCCGCAAGGGGTGGAGGACAACACGCACTTCCAGGCCGAAGGCGCCCTTGCCGTGGCAAGGCTGGTGGCTGCCGGGCTGCAGGCACAGCAGGCAGTACCGCCGGGCTACTTCCAGCATGTTGACGCGCCACTGGATGCCCTTGCCGGCATCTTCTGGCCCAGCGAACGCCCCGTTGAGAAGCCCGTTGTCCTGGAGGTCGGGGCAGGATCGGTGTTCCGGACGGTGCAGGCGGCCGTGGACGCCGTCCCGGCCGGAAGCACCCAGCGCACCCAGATACGCATCGCACCCGGAACCTACCGGGAACTCATCAGGGTTCCGGCCAACAAGCCGAGGATCTCCTTTATCGGCCTGGGGGAGAAGGCGGACGACGTTGTGCTGGTCTACAACAACGCCTCCGGCACTCCGAAACCTGATGGCACCGGCCCTTATGGCACGGGCGGAAGCGCCAGCGTGCGGATTGACGGACCGGACTTCACGGCCGCGAACCTCACGTTCAGCAACGACTTCGACGAAGCCGCCAACCAGGAGATGAAGAACCGGCAGGCCGTGGCGCTCTTCCTCACAGGCGACCGTGCCGTCCTCCGCAATGTCCGTTGCCTGGGCAACCAGGACACCCTGCTGGTTGATTCGCCTTCCCGCGGAGTGCAGTCACGGTTCTTCTTTACCGGCTGCTACGTGGAAGGGGATGTGGATTTCATCTTCGGCCGGGGAACGGCGGTCTTCGCCGGCTGCGAAATCCGGTCCCTGGACCGGGGGTCCGGAAGCAACAACGGATACGTGTCGGCCGGCAGCCTCAACATCCAGATCAAGCACGGCTACCTGTTCACCGGCTGCCGGTTCGTCTCGGATGCCGCGGCCGGTACTGTGCACCTGGGCCGCCCCTGGCACCCCAGCGGAGACGTTGACGCGATTGCCCAGGTGCTCGTCAGGGACTCCTGGCTGGGCGCCCACATCTCCAGCGCGCCCTGGACGGACATGAGCGGATTCTCCTGGCAGGAAGCGCGCTTCCACGAATTCAACAACAATGGTCCGGGCTCCCAGGTAACCCCCACCCGGCCCCAGCTTGATCCGGGCCTGGCCGGGGAGTACACGGTGGACGCCTACCTGCGCGGAGCTGACGGCTGGGCGCCGCAGCTGGCGGGCACCAAAGCGGACACCACCGGAGCGGCGTCCGGCAGCCGGGCCTGATCGCGCTGGACCAGCCTGCTTCCCTCCCGGAGCCGGGGAAGTAGGCTGGTCTGCATGACGTCTTCTGAGACCCTCAAAGGCGGTGTCCAGCCCCGTCCCGTGGTGGCCAGCCTGCCCCGCTACGCCGCCGGGAAGCCCCCCGCCACCGTTGACGGGATGGCCAGCTACAAGCTGTCCTCCAACGAAAATCCGTTGCCCCCGCTTCCCGCCGTGCTCGAAGCCATAGCGCACCAGACCGACTTCAACCGCTACCCCGATCCGCTCAGCAGCAAACTGCGTGCGGAGCTCTCCGGCTTCCTGGGCGTCCCCGCGGCGGACATCGTCACCGGTGCGGGCAGCCTGGGCGCACTGAACCAGCTGCTGGCCACCTTTGCCGGAGGGAACGACGACGGCACGCCGGATGAGGTGGTCTACGCCTGGCGGTCCTTCGAGGCGTACCCCATCAGCGTTGGCCTCTCCGGAGCCAGCAGCGTGCGCGTTCCCGTGGCTGCCGATGGCAGGCATGACCTCCGGGCCATGGCGGACGCCGTGACTGCCCGGACCAAAATGGTCCTCCTGTGCACGCCCAACAACCCCACCGGGCCCGCCCTGGGCACAGCCGAAACCGAGGAATTCATCAGGCGCGTCCCCCCGCACGTGGTGGTGGTGATTGATGAGGCCTACCAGGAGTTCGTCAGGGCCGAAGGCGCGGTGGACGGCATTGCCCTGTACCGCAAATACCCCAACGTGGTGGTGCTCCGGACGTTCTCGAAGGCGCACGGCCTGGCAGGGCTCAGGGTCGGCTACAGCGTGTCCAACCCCGCGCTGACGCAGCACATCAGGGTGGCAGCCACCCCCTTCGCCGTGTCGCAGATCGCCGAGGCGGCGGCGATTGTGTCGCTGCGGAACCATCCCCAGGTTGTAGAAAGGGTACAAAGCCTGGTGGATGAGCGCGAGCGTGTCACCGCAGGACTGCGGAACCTCGGCTGGGCTGTTCCTGACGCGCAGGGAAACTTCGTCTGGCTGGACCTGGGCGAGCACAGCGCCGGGTTTGCTGAGCTTGCGGGAGCCCAAGCATTGTCAGTCCGGGCGTTCCCGGGCGAAGGGGTCAGGGTGAGTATCGGCGAAGTGGAGGCCAACACCAGGTTCCTCCGGCTGTGTGCGGACTATACAAACGCGCCACGGGGTTCCTAGCGCTTAACAAGTGGCCCGGCGCCTACCTACTGAAGATAAAGTTAGGATCAGTAAAGCAATATATATGCCGCGCCGGGAATCTATTCCTCTTAAGGCATATATCCCAGCGACATTTGCACTGCATCCGCATGCGGCAAGCGAGGAGACGGTATGGGCACACATCTGCCTTCCACCGAGTTCGACGGAACAGCGGTAGACGACCAGCGTGAGGCTGATGCCGAAGCGGTTATGGGCGAGCCCCCCGCGCAGATGGTCCAACTCCTGGGCCCGGACGGAAAGCTTGGCTTCGACCCCGTCTTCAGCGAGTACGCCCGGAAAGTCACTCCAGAAATTCTTCGCGGCCTGTATGCGGACATGGCCGCCATCCGGCGCTTCGACGTGGAAGCCACTGCCCTGCAGCGGCAGGGACAGTTGGCGCTCTGGGTCCCGCTGACCGGGCAGGAGGCCGCACAGATCGGCTCCGGCAGGGCCAGCCGGCCGCAGGACTATATCTTCCCCACCTACCGCGAGCACGGCGTCGCCTACACCCGCAACGTGGACCTTGCCGAACTCCTCCGGCAGTTCCGCGGCGTATCCAACGGCGGCTGGAACCCCAAGGACACGAACTTCCACCTCTACACCCTGGTCCTGGCCGCCCAGACGCTTCACGCCGTCGGCTACGCCATGGGCATCCAGCGCGACCAGAAGCTGGCAGCGCCGGGCGCCGGGGAGGACGCCGCGGTGATCGCCTACTTCGGCGACGGTGCCAGCTCCGAGGGCGACGTCCACGAGTCGATGGTGTTCGCCTCCTCCTACAACGCCCCCGTGGTGTTCTTCTGCCAGAACAACCACTGGGCCATCTCCGTACCCACCAACGTCCAGACCCGCGTGCCGCTGTCCAACCGCGCCAAGGGCTACGGCTTCCCGGGGATTAGGGTGGACGGCAACGATGTCATCGCCGTCCACGCCGTCACCGAATGGGCGCTGGAGCACGCCCGCCAGGGCAAGGGTCCGGTCCTGATCGAAGCCTTCACCTACCGGGTGGGTGCCCACACCACCGCGGACGACCCCACCAAGTACCGGCCGTCTGCCGAGGAAGATGCGTGGCGCGCGAAGGACCCCCTGGCCCGGGTGGAGAAATACCTGCGGGCCGAAGGCCTGGCTGACGACGCTTTCTTCGCCAAGGTGAAAGCCGACGGCGATGAACTCGCCGCGTATGTCCGCCGCACCACCCATGACCTTGAGACCCCCGACATCCGCTCCGCCTTCGCCAACACCTACGCCGAAGCGCATCCCCTGGTGGCGGAGGAGCTTGCATGGTTCGAGGAATACACCGCAGGGTTCGCGGGCGGGGAGCAGCCAGCCGATGCCGGACAGCCCGCAGCAAAGGCAGGCCACTGATGACAACCATGACCATCGCCAAGGCCATCAACGAAGGCCTGCGTGAAACACTTGCCCGCAATCCAAAGTCCCTGCTGATGGGTGAGGACATTGGTCCGCTGGGCGGCGTCTACCGGGTGACGGACGGTTTGATCGGCGAGTTCGGTCCCGACCGTGTGGTGGATACGCCGCTCGCCGAATCGGGGATCATCGGGACCGCCATTGGCCTGGCGCTGCGCGGGTACCGGCCGGTCTGCGAAATCCAGTTCGACGGCTTTGTGTTCCCCGGCTTCAACCAGATCACCACGCAGCTGGCCAAGATGCACGCCCGCAGCAACGGCAACCTCACCGTCCCGGTCGTCATCCGCATCCCCTATGGCGGCGGCATCGGTTCCGTTGAGCACCACTCCGAATCTCCGGAGGCGCTGTTCGCCCACACTGCCGGCCTGCGCATCATCACCCCCTCCAACGCCCATGACGCCTACTGGATGGTCCAGCAGGCAGTGGAATGCCAGGACCCGGTAATCATCTTCGAGCCCAAGCGCCGCTACTGGCTCAAAGGCGAGGTGGACACCGCCGCGCCGGGCCGGGCCGAGGATCCCTTCAAGGCCCATGTCCTGCGCGAAGGGACGGACGCCACCGTTATGGCGTACGGCCCCCTGGTGCCGGTTGCGCTGGCAGCAGCCAACGCGGCAGAGGAGGACGGCCGGAGCGTGGAGGTGATCGACCTGCGGTCCATCTCCCCGCTGGACTTCGACACCGTCACAGCCTCTGTGCAGAAAACCGGGCGGCTGGTCGTGGCCCATGAGGCGCCCACCTTCGGCGGAATCGGCGGAGAAATCGCTGCCCGGATCAGCGAACGGGCCTTCCACTCGCTTGAGGCACCGGTCATCCGGGTGGGTGGCTTCCACATGCCCTACCCGGTTGCCAAGGTGGAGGAAGACTACCTTCCGGACATCGACCGCATCCTGGAGGCGCTGGACCGCGCCCTTTCCTACTGAGGCTTCCCAACCGAGGACACCATGACTCTCAACAAGTTCAACCTGCCTGACGTCGGCGAAGGTCTCACCGAGGCTGAAATCGTCTCCTGGAAGGTCAAGCCGGGCGACGCCGTCGCCATCAACGACGTCCTCTGCGAGATCGAAACGGCCAAATCCCTCGTGGAGCTGCCCTCGCCGTTCGCCGGGACCGTCTCTGAACTGCTGGTCCCGGAAGGGGTGACCATCGACGTCGGCACCGCCATCATCAGTGTCAGCGACGACGTGTCCGGAGACCCCACCCCCGCGGATGTCCGCGCGCCTGAGGCTCCCGCGCAGCCGCTCTACGGCAAGCTTCCAGAGTCCGACGGCGGCACAGCAGACAGTGCGCAGGCCACGGAAAGTGCCCTGGCCAGCGGGCCCCTTGTGGGTTCCGGCCCCAAGGCCGACGCCGTCAAACGGCGGCCGCGGAAGGCATCGCCCGCCTCCGCCCTGTCGCCCAATGCTCCTGAAGTGGAGCCGGTCCAGCCCCATTCGCCAGCCGAAGTGACGCAGGAGCCGGGCCAGGCAACCAGCCCGGCCGCCGCCGTCGACAACCGCCCCACCCTGGGCGGCACCATCACCGGCCTGGTCAACCGGGTCCTCGCGAAGCCTCCTGTCCGCAAGATCGCCCGGGACCTTGGCATCGACCTGGCGGACGTGGTGGCCACGGGATCCCGCGGCGAGGTGACCCGTGAGGACCTGGTGAGCTACCAGGCCCAGCGGGACGCGGAACTGGACAAGGCTGACGGGTTCTGGGGCAAGGCGGGCAAGCCGCAGGACCAGCGCATCGAGCGGATTCCCGTCAAGGGCGTCCGGAAGGCCACGGCAAAGGCCATGGTGGATTCCGCCTTCGCGGCCCCGCACGTCAGCATCTTCGTGGATGTGGACGCCAGCCGCACCATGGAATTCGTCAAGAGGCTCAAGTCGTCACGGGACTTCGAGGGCATCAAGGTTTCCCCGCTGCTCATCCTGGCCAAGGCAGTGATCTGGGCAGCTGCCCGGAACCCCAGCGTCAACGCCACGTGGGTGGACAACGCCGACGGGACGGACGGCGCGGAGATCCAGGTCAAGCACTACATGAACCTGGGAATCGCGGCCGCCACACCGCGGGGGCTGATGGTGCCGAACATCAAGAACGCCCAGGACCTTTCCCTGAAGGAACTGGCACTGGCGCTCAACAACCTCGCCGTCACGGCCCGGTCCGGCAAGACGAAGCCCGCCGAAATGCAGGGCGGCACGCTTACCATCACCAACATCGGAGCGCTCGGGATCGATACCGGCACACCCATCATCAACCCCGGTGAGGTTGCCATCGTGGCCTTCGGAACCATCAAGCAGAAGCCGTGGGTCCTCGACGGGGAAGTCATCCCGCGCTGGATCACCACCCTGGGCGGATCCTTTGACCACCGCGTGGTGGACGGCGACCTGTCCGCCCGCTTCATGGCCGACGTCGCCGCCATCCTGGAGGAGCCTGCGCTCCTCCTCGACTAGGACAGGACACTGGCGATCAACGGCACCGCCCTCCGGACGAAAAACAGGACCGCGCGGTGGCTGACGGAGGTGTTCCAGCCTCCGGTGGTGGTCACCATCCAGCTGCTGATCAGCCCCATATCGCAGCCCGGCTTCCCGGGAACCATGGGATACGGTGCGCTGGCGGCCCTGTTTGTCTGCGTGCTTCCGCTGTTGCTGCTGCTGGTGCTGGTGCGGCGGGGCAAGGTCACCGACCACCACGTCAGCGACCGGCGGCAGCGCGCCCCGGTGCTGCTGATGGCGCTGGCCTCCATCATGGCCGGGCTCCTGGTGCTGGCGTCAGCGGACGCCCCGCAAAGCGTGGTGGTGATGGTCCTCGCCGTGGTGGCGGGGGTAGTGGTGCTGGCGGGAGTCAGCCCGTTCTGGAAGATCAGCGGGCACGCAGCGGCAATGTCCTCCGCGGCAGTGATCAGCGTACTCGTGCTGGGGCCGGCCTGGCTTCCGTTGCTGCTCCTGGTGCCCGCCGTCGGCTGGTCCAGGGTGGTGCTTCGCGCCCACACTGTGGCCCAGGTGGTCGCGGGTTCGCTGTTCGGCGGCGTGGTGATGGCCGGGATCTGGTGGGCCCTGCAGGGCAGGATGGTGGCTTAGCCGCCCTCAGTAGGCGGTGTAGGCGGTAAGCATCTCAAGCGTGGCCGGATCCGCGGTGGTGCCCAGGGCCACGGCAGCGCCCGTCATGAGGACAGCCATGGCCGCTGCCATCCCGGCCCAGGCCGTCAGGAGCTTCCAGTCCTCCCGCAGCACGCTGCCCACGGTCTCGGGGAGTTTGATCCCGGGCGCAATCAGGTTGGGGGCGCTGTCCATGCTGCCGTCGTCCAGCAACGCCACGACGCGGTCGTTGCTCCGGTCAACGCGCATGGAGCAGATGTGGTTGCCATGGCGGGCGAGGAGGATGTCGTGGCCGGCAAGCTGGCGGCGCTGGAGGGTAATCAATGGGGCCCCTTGATGGTGGTGGAAGCTGGGTGTCCGCACCGTTGGGGGCTTGCTCAATTTTATCGCCGGGTTAAAGCCGGAAAGGGCCTTTTGGGCGTGAGAACGGACACCATGCGGGGCGCGCCTTCCGCATGGTGTCCGTAAACTCTGCTATTCGGCGTCGTAGGTATTGGCGATGTAGACGTCGCAGGGCGCGTTGTGGGCCACGCTGTTGGCTACGCTGCCAAGCACGCGCCCGATGCCGTGCATCCTGCGGTTTCCCACCACGATGATCCGGGCGTCCATCCTCAGGGCTTCCTTGATGAGGGCGTCGGCCGGCCTGCCGCGGGCGGCAGAGTACGTTACCTTGATGTCCCTGCCCAGCGAGTCCGCAACCGTCCGCGCCACATGCTCCGCTGCGTCGGCATCGGAAACGATCCAGCGGTCGCTGCCGCTGCCGAAGACCTCCGTGCGGTCACTGTCGAAGGCCGACACCACGTGGAGGGAAGCGCCAAGGGCTGCTGCGAGGTCGCGGGCCGATTCGGCTGCCTTCTTGGCAGTTGCGCTGCCGTCCACCCCTACAACGATGATTCCGCTCATGTGTGCTCCTTTGCTTGGTTTTCTGTGGCGCTGGTCACGCCAAGGCTACAGCGCGGCGATGGCTTGCTGAAGCACCGGCGCCAGGCGGCGTACGCCTTCAGCAATGGCCTCTGGCGGTACGGCGCTGAAAGCGAGGCGCAGCTTGTTGGACGGATCGTCCGACGGCGTGAAGGCGGCTCCCGGGATGAACACAACGCCGGCGTCGATCGCCTTGCGCAGCAGTGGATAGGTGTCCACGCCTTCGGGGAGCGTCACCCACACGAAGAAGCCGCCTTCCGGCTGTGTCCAGGTGGTCCCCGCCGGCATGTATTCCTCAAGGGCTGCCAGCAGCGCTCTGCAGCGCTCCGCGTAAAGCACGCGGTACGTCTCGATCTGGCCCTTCCAGTCGTAGTCGCGGAGGTAGGCCGAGACCAGCATCTGGTTGAAGGCCGGCGGGCAGAGCGTCACGGCTTCGGCTGCCAGGTAGTAGCGGCGCTGGAGGTGTTCCGGGACCAGTGCCCAGCCGATCCTGAGTCCCGGGGCGAAGATCTTGGAGAAGGACCCCATGTAGATGACGTCGTCCGGATTTGCGGCCCGCAGCGGCGCCAGGGGTTCACCGCTGAAGCGGAGCAGGCCGTACGGGTTGTCCTCCACAATGAGGATATTCGCTTTGCGGCATATGTCCACGATCTCCTGGCGCCGGTCTGCCGCCAGGGTGATGCCGGAGGGGTTGTTGAAGCTGGGGATAGTGTAGAGGAACTTGATGTTCTTCCCGGCCAGCTGAAGGGCGGCGATCCGGGCCTCCAACTGCTCCGGGACCAGGCCTGCACCGTCCATTTCCACCGTTTCCACCTGGACCTGGTACGCCTCGAAGGTGTTGAGCGCCCCCACGTACGTGGGATCCTCCACCAGGACCACATCGCCGGGGTTGCAGAAAACCTTGGTGGCCACGTCCTGGGCGGACTGCGAGCCGGCGGTGATGACCACATTCTGCGGCAGCGCGTCCGTGATTCCTTCTGCTGCCATCACCTCGCAGATCTGGGTGCGGAGTTCCTCCGATCCCTGCCCGCTTCCGTACTGCAGGGCGGTGAGGCCGTCTTCCGCAATGATCTTCGCGGCCGTGGCGGCAAGGCGGTCCAGCGGGAGGGACTGCAGGTAGGGGCTTCCACCGGCGAGTGAAACGAGGCCGGGCCGCATGGAGATGTCGAAGACGTCCCTCACTGCCGACTGGCGGATATTCGCGGCCCGCTCCGAGAAGAGTTCCTCGTGGCGGTGTGCGGAGGTAGCCGCCCGCTCGATGGCATCAATGGCTTCTGCTGGCAGCGTCCCTGCTGCGGCGTCGAGTGTTTCGTGGCTCACACCCACAGGATACAGCGTTGTGTTGCCCTAAAAGCAACAGGTGTTTCCAAATAAGCTCCTGTTGAGGAATGGCAACTCCCATACCTCCGCTGCTAATCGAGTCCCAGCACCTCAGCGAGGGTTAGGCCGTTGACGTAAATCTCCGCCCTGATGGCGCCCACGGCAGCAACGGCCGTCTGCGTCAGTTGCGCTTCCAGCCGGGGGAGGTCGCATGCGCCGCCCGGGCGCAGGGTGCCGGCAAGGTAGACCGTGACCGTGGTCCCGTCGAAGCTTCCCGAGAGGAACTTCAAGCGCGAACCGGCAAGGGCGTTGTAGAGCTCCGGTTCGTGCGTCCCCACAGCAGCGTTTCCCGGGGTGTCCAGCAGCGCGCCGACGGCGGCAGGAAGGGCCTCCCCGCCAGTGGAACTCTCGTGGGGTATGCCCACCAGGCTGTCGTTGCAGCCGAAACGCACACCGTTCCGGCCGCCGTCGTCCAGGAGCACGTAGTAGGCCGTCACCGCGGGCGCCGCGGCCGGGCTGCCGGTGGGCAGGGGACGGGCAGAAGGCCGCAGTGCCGCAGCATCGCCGATGTCCGGGGGTGCTGGGGTGCGGGGACCTGCACTGCCCGGATCCTCACTGCCCGGATCCGGAGTGCTGGGCGCGGAGGTGCCTGCTACCGAAGCGCTTGGCCCTCCGGCCGCGGCGGAGAGTCCGGCAGATGCCTGGTCCAGCGATCGGACGGGGGGAGCGGCCGCCTCCGTGCGGGCAGGACCCTGAGGCTGTGGGTCTGGGGTGAGGGGGCGCGGGCCGGCCGGTGTGCTTTTGCTGATGGCAAGCGGAGCCGCAGGTGCTGGCGTGGATTCCGGGGGCGCCTCTGCCACGCATCCGCCGAGCCACAGCGGAAGAGCCAGGAAGGCTGCTGCCACCGTCCGCAGCCCTGCCCTGTGTCTTCCTGCACTCCCTGCCCGCATGCCTCCACCGCCATCCCGGTCCGGTTTGGTGGATTAACGTTACGGCGGGCAGCCAGGCCCGGGAATGCCGGGAAGGTACCGGTTGGGACAAGAGTTGATCACGGGAGCGCCGCCTGCCGGGCCCGCGCCAGGTTCCCCCCGGGACACCCGTCAGGACCCTGGGCGGCCAGGCCACTCCCTGCCCGCCCAGGGGTCGTAGTCGGCAATGAGTTCCTCTTGCGGCGGACGCTCCGGCTCGGGGACGTGCTGCAGGTTCACCCGCACGCGGTACCAGAGGGAGCTCGATCCGCGCATCCCGTCCACCAGCACATCTGCCGGATGCAGGGCGGGGACAAGGTCCGCGTGCCGGGCCTTCCATTCGTCGAGGGCAGCCTGCGCTTCGGGCCTGGTCCTGGTCCGGGCTACTTCGATGAGTGGCATCACCGACTGCCGGCGGCCGGAGCCGTCACCGCTGCGCGGCGCCTTTTCGGCGGGTCCGAGCTCCGCCGCCAGTGCCAGGAGCCCGTCAAGGCTGCCCGCCTCGTCATCAATACCGGCGTGCGGGTCACCCTTGTCCGCAAAGCGCCGGGGCACTGTGAGCACCGTGAACTGGTCCGGCCTGGCGGTCCGGACCTCGTCCCACGTCAAGGGGGTGGAAACCCGGGCGTCGGGCAAGGGCCGCACCGAGTACGCGGACGCCACGGTGCGGTCCTTGGCGTTCTGGTTGAAGTCAACGAACACGCTCTCGCCCCGCTCCTCCTTCCACCACCGTGCGGTGGCAAGGCCGGGCGCACGGTTCTCCACCTCGCGGGCAAGGGTCTCGGCGGCAAGCCGCACGTCCCGGTAGGACCACCGCGGTGCGATGCGCACAAGGATGTGAAGCCCCCGCGAACCGCTGGTTTTCGGCCAACCCACCAGGCCGGCGTCTCCGAGCACGTCCCGCGCCACAAAGGCGGCGTCCACAATCTGGGACCAGTCCACGCCCGGCATCGGATCGAGGTCCACCCGGAGTTCGTCTGGGTGCTCCAGGTCCTCCGCGCGCACGGGGTGGGGATTCAGGTCAAGGCAGCCGAGGTTCACCACCCATGCCAAGCCGGCGGCGTCCCGGATGACGGCTTCCTCCGCCGACGTCCCCGACGCGTAGTGCAAGGTGGCGGTGTCCACGTAGGCAGGGTGGTTTTCGGGCACGCGCTTTTGGAAAAACGGCTCGGCGTTAATGCCCTTGGGGAAGCGCTTGAGGACCATCGGCCGGCCCCCGGCGCCGCGGAGTGCGCCGTCCTCGACCGCCAGGTAATACTTCACCAGGTCGAGCTTCGTCAGCCCGGGTTCAGGGAACAGCACCTTGTCCGGACTCGAGATGCGGACCTCGGCTCCGGCGACGGTGAGGATCTCGGCCGGGGTCTTTGAGGGACTCATGCGGTCACGGTAGCAACGATCAGGTGCGGCAGCCAGAGCTCCACTGTGCCGGCCGGGTGGCTGGATCCGCAGGGTCGGCGGGCTTAAAAAGCAGTACCCGGCGCGTTGGCTGCGCCGGGTACCGGGGGGGGTGGCGGCTAAGCCGCTGGCTGGGACGCGGTGATTGCGTCGAACACGCCCTTGATCTGCTCCACAACCTCTGCGTCGTCTTTCGGGTGGACCTCGGCGAAGCGGACCATGGATCCCGGCACGGCGAGCTTGACGTCCTCGAGGATCTGCGCGCCGGCGATGCCTGCTGCCTTGCGGGCCTCGTCCTGGGCCCAGACCCCGCCGTACTGGCCGAACGCGGTGCCGACGACGGCGGTGGGCTTGCCGGCGAGGGCGCCGGCGCCGAACGGGCGGGACAGCCAGTCGATGGCGTTCTTCAGTGCGGCGGGAACGGTGCCGTTGTGCTCAGGAGTGACGAGCAGCAGCGTGTCTGCCTCATTGGCCGCAGCGCGCAGGGCGGCCGCTGCCTCGGGGACCTGGCCCTCGACGTCGATGTCCTCGTTGTAGAACGGGATGTTGCCGAGGTTCCCGTGGATCACCACGTCAACCTGCTCCGGCGCGTTCAGCTGGATGGCTTCCGCCAGCTTCTGGTTGGTGGACTCGGCGCGGAGGCTGCCTACAAGGGTAAGGACGGTGCTCTTGGTCATGGGAACTCCTGGGGTCTGGGTCCGCGGGAGGGCTGCGGGCCGGTCTAAGCTGAGGCTTGTTAGTGCCTTCACCCATCTAAACGGACTACGGTCCGCTTATTATTCCCGAGGTCTGGAATGTCGGATGTGAGCTTCATCCCACCGAAGCCGGGCCTGCCGGCGGGAACGGCGGCAGAGCGCCGGGACGCCGCACGGAACCGGGAACGCCTCCTTGCTGCTGCCCGGGAGCTCATCGCTGACTGCGGGGCGGAAGGCCTGACCATGGACCGGCTGGCCGAGCATGCCGGGGTGGGCAAGGGCACGGTCTTCCGCCGGTTCGGCAGCCGGGCAGGGCTGATGCTGACGCTGCTGAGCGAGTCCGAGGCCGACTTCCAGTCCCGGTTCATGTTCGGGCCGCCACCGCTGGGCCCCGGCGCGTCCGGGCTGGAACGCCTCATCGCCTTCGGGGTGGAGCGGATCTCCTACGTCATGGAGTTCGGGGACCTGGTGCTGGCCGCCGAGCATGCCTCGCGCGGGCGTTTTGAAGCCCCCGCCGCCGTCCTGTGGCACCGCCATATCGAGATCCTCCTGCGGGAAGAAGGCTTTCGGCCTGACCCCTGGCTGATGGCCGGGTCCCTGGCGGCCACCCTCGATCCGGAGCGGCTGTTAAGCCTTGTCAAAGTCCACGGGATCTCGCCCGACAGGCTTGCCGCTTCCTGGCGGGATCTTGTCACACTGGTGGTCCGCGGCGCGTAGAGTAGGCCACAGGCCGAATGTGTGTCCAGTCACACCAACTTCACAGAACTATTCATAACGATCTGATACGGGCGGGTAGCTTTCGTGGCATTGGCCCGCATTTTCGGTTCCGGCTTGTGATAGTTTCCTCTGGAATGTGACCCGCGACATAGTCCACAAGGACTAAGCCTGAAAGGCTGCGGGACGCCAGCTACCCGCTGGCAAGGACCCGGTGAGGCGGCGCAACCCCCCGCTGATCCGGGGAAAACGGAAGGATCCAGCACGTGATTGTTGATTTGCCCAACAGCCTGGCCCGCCTGCGGATGACGCGGTGTCTGACCGTCCAGCTGCCGGCGGCGATGATCCAGAAGTAGCTCCCGCATGCTCAGGTACCTCGCCAAGCGCGGCATCACGTACGTCTTCATGATCTTCCTGACAACGTCAGCGGGATATTTCCTTGCGGTCAGTTCCCTCAAGCCCGCGCTGCTGGAACAGGAACGGATTCCCCGTCCCACCCCGGAGCAGGTGGCAAACTCGATGCGCCTGAAGGGCCTGGACCCTGACCTCAGCCCCTGGGAACGCTATGTCGAATGGCTTACTGCGATCCTCACGCGCTGGGACTGGGGCCGTAGCCCCAACGGCGCCTACATCAACGCGGAGTTCGGGGACCGCGTCTGGATCTCCACCCGCCTTTTCCTGGCTTCCATCATCCTGACCCTGGTGATCGGCGTTGCCCTCGGCGTCTATTCCGCCGCCCGGCAGTACAAGTTCCAGGACCGCGTCATCACCTCGTACAGCTACCTTGCGTACATCGTGCCGGCCCCCATTGCCTACTTCCTGGTGCAGCTGGGCGCCATCAACATCAACGAGACCGTGGGCGAACGCATCTTCTTTGTCACCGGCATTTCCACCCCGGGGATGGAGCCGGGCTGGGCCCAGTTCATCGACATGCTGGCGCACTACGCCGTCCCCACGGTTGCCATCACACTGGTGGGCTGGGGGTCCTACCAGATTGCCCAGCGCCAGTACCTCCTGGACAACGTCAACGCCGATTTCGTCCGGACCGCCCGCGCCAAGGGCCTCACCCGAAACCAGGCCATTTCGCGGCACGCGCTGCGGGTCTCATTCATACCGGTGGCCCAAAGCATCGCCTTCACCATCCCGGCCATCTTCGCCGGCGGCTTCTTCGCGGAGAAAATCTTCGCCTGGCCCGGCGTGGGTTCGTGGAGCATCGACGCCATCTCACTCCAGGACGTCAACGCCGCCACGGCCACGCTGGCCTACGGTTCCGTGATCTTCGCCCTCGGAGCCATTCTGGCGGATTTCGCCACCACCCTTGTTGACCCGAGAGTGCGGGTGCAGTAACCGTGACCAACCTCAATGCAGTAGACCCCGCCGCCGTCGCCCAGGACGCCCACCTGGAGGGCGCCGACGTCGTGATCGGCAAGAACACCATCATCTTCCGCCGCTTCATGCGGAACAAGACAGCCGTCGCAGGGCTTGCCATCTTCCTCGCCCTGACCGTTTTCTCCTTCGTGGGCGGGTACTTCACCCAGTGGGACAAGCAGACCATCGACCCCTTCAACATTGGAATGCCGCCCTCGGCCGAACACTACTTGGGTACCTCCCAGGCCGGGATCGACCTCTACGCAATGACCGTGGAGGGCACCCGCATTTCCATCCTGATCGGACTGATCGTGGGGCTGGTGTCGGTCCTCGTTGCCGCCGTCTACGGGTGCACCATGGCCTACTTCGGCGGCAAGGTGGACAAGGTGATGCTCTTCATCCTTGAGGCGCTCATCATGATGCCGGCCCTGCTGGTCGTGGCCGTGGCCACCAGCGGCGGAGGTGAAGGCCTGCGGCGGGACCTGCCGTCCTGGCTGCTGCTGATCATTGTGCTGCTCGTCTTCAGCTGGATGGGAACGGCGCGGCTCATCCGGTCCCTCTCCATGTCCCTGATGCAGCGTGACTTCGTCAAGGCCGCACAGTACATGGGTGTTCCGGCCCGCAGGATCGTGTGGCGCCACTTGGTGCCCAACATCGGGTCGCTGCTGGTCCTGGACATCACCCGGGGCGTCACCGGTGCCATCCTCGCGGAAGTTGCCTTCTCCTTCATCGGCATCGGCATCAAGGTTCCGGATGTGAGCCTCGGCGTGCTGATTGGCGGAGCCACCTCCCAGGTGCAGACGTTCCCCTGGATGTTCTGGGTGCCGCTGACCGTAATGTTCCTGCTCACCGGATCACTGGCCATGATGAACGACGGACTGCGTGACGCCTTCGATCCAAGCTCAAGCTCCTCCGGCAGCGCCAAGAAGCGCAACGCCCTGAAAGCCCGTGTTAAGGGGAACGCCTCATGAGCAGCGAAATCGCCACAGGACCGGTGGAACAGCCGCAGTCAGCAGTGGAGCGGCTGCACGTTGCGGGCCTTCACGCCCCCGCGGATGCGATCCTTTCCGTCCGGGACCTGAACGTACGCTTCAACACGGAAAACGGTGTGGTTCATGCGGTCCGGGGCGTCGACTTCGACCTCATGCCCGGAAAAACGCTTGGCATCGTGGGGGAGTCCGGCTCGGGCAAATCGGTGACGTCCCTTGCCATCATGGGCCTCCTGCCCGCCACGGCAGAGGTCACGGGCTCCGTGCGGCTCAAGGGCAAGGAACTGCTGGGCCTGAGCGACAAGGCCATGTGCGGGTACCGCGGCAATGAGCTGGCCATGGTCTTCCAGGACCCGCTGTCCTCGCTGACGCCTGTTTATACCGTGGGCAACCAGATCATCGAAGCGCTGACTATCCACAACCCCGGCATGAGCAAACAGGCGAAAGAAGCCCGCGCCGTCGAACTTCTTGCCATGGTGGGCATCCCCAGTCCCAGGGAACGGCTCAGGGCCTTCCCGCACGAGTTCTCCGGCGGCATGCGCCAGCGCGTGATGATCGCCATTGCGATCGCCAACAATCCGCGGGTCCTCATCGCAGACGAGCCGACGACGGCGCTGGACGTCACCATCCAGGCGCAGGTTCTGGAGGTGCTGCATAAAGCGCAGGAGGAGACCGGAGCCGCCGTCGTAATGATCACGCACGACCTCGGCGTTGTGGCGGGCATGGCGGACCATATCATGGTGATGTACGCCGGCAGGCCGGTGGAGACTGGGGCGGTGGATGACATCTACTACAACCCGCGGATGCCGTACACCATGGGCCTGCTCGGCGCCGTTCCGCGCGTCGACGTTGCGGAGAAGTCCTCGCTGGTGCCCATCGAGGGCATGCCGCCCAACCTGGTCCACGCGCCCACCGGCTGCTCGTTCGCGCCCCGCTGCCCGCTCGCAACGGACGCGTGCCTGGAGGGTGAACCGGCGCTCGCACCTGTTCCGGGGCCGTCCGCACACCGTGCTGCCTGCATCAAATCCGGTTCGCTGGGCGGCGACGTGGATGTCCATGACGTGTTCGCCGCACCGCCGGTACCGGTATCCCGCTTCGACGCCATTCCCCGGGAGGAACGCTCCACCGTTCTCCAGCTGAAGGATGTCCGCAAGCACTTCCCGCTCACGAAGGGCGCGCTGCTGAAGCGCCGCATCGGCACCGTCAAAGCTGTGGACGGCCTGAGCTTCGACATCCGCGAAGGCGAATGCTTCTCCATCGTGGGGGAATCCGGTTCCGGAAAAACCACCACCCTGCTGGAAATCATGGAGTTCCACAAGGACCAGGACGGCGAGGTGGTGATCGGCGGCATCAGCAACAAGCAGGCCGCCGACGCCAAGACCAGGAGCGCGATGCGCCGGGAGCTCCAGATGGTGTTCCAGGACCCCACCGGCGCGCTTGATCCCCGGTTCACCGTGTATGAGGTCCTCGCCGAACCGCTCCAGAACGCGGGCATGAACAAGGCCGACACCAAAAAGCGCATCATGGAACTGATGAAGCTGGTGGGCCTGCAGCCTGACCACGTCAACCGCTTCCCCAACCAGTTCTCCGGCGGGCAGCGCCAGCGCATCGGCATAGCCCGCGCACTGGCCGTCAACCCGAAACTGGTGGTCCTGGACGAGCCCGTCTCGGCCCTGGACGTCTCCGTGCAGGCCGGCGTCATCAACCTCCTGGACAAGCTTCGCGCCGAACTGGGCCTCAGCTACCTGCTGGTGGCGCACGATCTTTCCGTGGTCCGGCACATCTCCAACCGGGTGGCCGTGATGTATCTCGGGAAGATCGTGGAAATCGGCGAAGTGGACCGGGTGTTCGACAATCCCCGCCACCCCTACACCCGGGCCCTGCTCTCCGCCATCCCCGTGCCGGACCCCCAGCTGGAGCGCACGCGGGAACGCATCATCCTCCAGGGTGACCTGCCCTCCCCGCTTGATGCTCCCAAGGGATGCAATTTCGCCACCCGCTGCCCTGTCTTCGCAGCGTTGCCGGCGGCGAAGCAGGAAAAGTGCCTGACCCTCGAACCGCCGCTGGAGCCTGTAGCACCGTCCCCGGCGGCCCAAACCCTGGCGGCAGATCCCCTGCCTGCCCTGGACCAACGCTTCGCCTGCTTCTTCCCTGACGGAGAACTGGACGAGGACATGCTGGTAGTCCACGAATCGGCGGACCACCATGCGCCCTAGGTTTCTTCGACCCATCACAAGCACCACCACTCGCACCAACGAAGGGAACACCATGAGGAATCTGAACAGGATCGGCGGAGCGGCGGCCATCACCGCAGCTCTGGCGCTGACGGCCTGCGGCGGCGGTGGCGGGTCCACTGGCCCCGAAACGGCCAAGGGCCAGGAGGCAGGCAGCGATCTGTCCAAGCTCATCAGCGTCAACGAGAAGCCGGCAGCCGATCTTGAACAGGGCGGCAAGGTCACCCTTCCGCTGGGCAACATCGGGCCGGACTTCAATGGCTTCTCCAACAACGGCAACAGCGCAGACAACTCCGCGCTGCAGGTTCCGATGAACCCGGTTGCTGTGAACAGTGGCGGCATTGGCGGCTGCTGGAAGCTCGACTTCGAGGGCAAGGCGTCTCCCAACAAGGACTTCTGCGAGTCTGTGGAGAACGAAGTGGAGGATGGCAAGCAGACCATCACCATCAAGGTCAACGAAAAGGCCACCTACAACGATGGCACCCCCATCGACATCAAGGCCTTCCAGAACACGTGGAACATCCTGAAGAGCCCGGACGCCGGCTACGACATTGTCAGCTCGGGATCCTATGAGTTTGTGGAGTCCGTGGAGGCCGGCAGCAGCGACAAGGAAATCATCGTCAAGACCACCCAGCCGGTTTATCCGCTGGAGGACTTGTTCTTTGGCCTGATCCATCCCGCCGTGAACAGCCCCGAGATCTTCAACGAGGGCTTCAACGGCGAGATGCACCCGGAATGGATGGCTGGCCCGTTCAAGCTGGACCAGTACGACACCGCCGCCAAGACTGTGACGCTGGTTCCCAACGAGAAGTGGTGGGGCAACAAGCCGGTACTGGAAAATGTGGTGTTCCGCCAGCTGGAGACCAGCGCCCAGATCGCTGCCTTCAAGAACGGCGAGATCGACGCCATGTCCGCCAACACCATCTCCCTGTACAAGCAGCTCGAGGGCACCAACAACGCTGAGGTCCGCCGCGGCCAGCGCCTGTTCGCCGGCGGCATGAACCTCAACGCCCAGCGCATCACCGATGTTGCCGTCCGCGAGGCCATCTTCGCCGCGGTTGACCGTGAAGCCCTCCGCAAGGTTCGCTTCAACGGCCTGAACTGGGAAGAGCCCAGCTCAGGTTCCATGATGCTCCTGCCCTTCTCGGAGTACTACCAGGACAACTACCCCGTGAAGGAAACCGGTCCGGAGGCCGCCAAGAAGGTGCTGACGGACGCCGGCTACACCGAGAACGCGAACGGCATCATGGAGAAGGACGGCAAGCCTGCAGCCTTCAAGATCAGCAACTTCGGTGACGATCCCACCACCCTCGCTTTCACCCAGACCCTGCAGCAGCAGCTCCAGGCCGGCGGCATGGACGTGGGCATTGACCAGCGCGCCTCGGCCGACTTCGGCAAGGTCCTCGGTTCACGTGAGTTCGACATGAGCGTCTCGGGCTACACGGTGGGCCCTGACGCCACGTCCGCCGTTAAGCAGTACTACGACTCCAAGACCAACGAGAACCAGCTGGGCGACGCCGAGCTGGACAAGAAGATCGCTGACCTGGCCTCCATCGAGGACAACGCCGAGCGCAACAAGGCAGCAATGGAGGTGGAGAAGGAGCACATGGCGAAGTACTTCTCCATGGGTGTGGTCATGAACGGCCCGCAGATCTCCTTCGTCCGCACCGGACTGGCCAACTACGGTCCCTCCCTGTTCCAGAGCCTCTCCCAGGTTCCGGACTGGACCACCATCGGCTGGGAAAAGAAGTAACCCCACCTGCCCCGCGGGGCACAACTGAATAGCAGCAGCGCGGCAGGGCCGGCAGCTCCTGGAACATCCAGGGCCTGCCGGCCTTCGCCGTCCCACGCGCCCTCCCACCTGATGCACACGCCCTCCCACTTGATGCGGCATTTTCCGTAACCATCTCTCACTTAACGTGGGATTTTCCGTAAGCATCTCTCACCGGAGGCGGGGGAGTAGCCTAGCCACTATGACCGGAACTGCAGCAGCCCCGCGCACCATCCGCACCGCCGTCGTGGGTTTCGGGTTGTCCGGGAGCGTGTTCCACGCGCCCCTGATAGCAGCGGACCCGCGCTACTCACTCAGCATGATTGCCACGTCCAACGCCGGGAGGGAAGCGGCGGCGGCCGCGCAGTACCAGGATGTGAAGACCGTGCCGGACGGCAAGGCAGTCCTCGAGCACGCCGGGGACGTGGACCTGGTGGTGCTGGGGACCCCGCCCGCCACCCACTACCCGCTGGCAAAGGCATCCCTGGAAGCAGGCCTTGATGTGGTGGTGGACAAACCCTTCGCCGTGACCAGCGCGCAGGGCCAGGAACTCATCGCGCTGGCACGCCAACTGGGCAGGGTGCTGACGGTGTTCCAGAACCGCCGCTGGGACGGGGACTTCCTGACCCTGCGAAAGCTGTTGGCGGCTGATGCGCTGGGCCGGGTGACCCGGTTTGAATCGCGCTTCGAGCGGTGGTCGCCCGCCATCGCCAAGGCCTGGAAGGCCCGCGCCACCGCGGCCGAGGGCGGCGGAACGTTGTTCGATCTCGGCAGCCACCTGATCGACCAGGCCCTCCAGCTCTTCGGACCGGCCGCAGTGGTCCACGCGGAACTGAAGGCCCGCCGTTCGGATGAGCGGGCGGACGACGACGTTTTCCTGGTCCTGCGGCATGAATCCGGCGTGATCAGCCACCTCACCATGAACATGCTCTGCGCGCAGCAGGCCCCGCGGTTCCGTGTTCTGGGTTCCGTGGGCGGATTCACCAAGCACGGGGTGGACCCGCAGGAACCGTACATCGCCGCGGGCGGCAGCCCCCTGGACGCGGACTACGGCCAGGAGGCGCCGGAGTGGGCCGGGCTCCTGGGCCGCGATGGACACCTGGACGCCCTGCCCACCGAACGCGGCGCCTACCCTGAGTTCTACCGGCTCCTGGCAGACAAGATCCTGGACGGCGGCGCAACCTCAGCCCTGCCCCTCCCAGTAGACCCAGCAGACGCCGTCGAGACAATCAAGTTAATAGAAAAAGCACGGGAACTGGCTTCAATGGTTCGTTAACGGCCGCAACGGAGACCATCCGGAAGCGTGCGTCAGAGCGACGAAGGAGCAGCACGCGGGGATGGCCGCCGTTGCGGCCGGAGTCCGAGCTACGCCGAAACCAGTTCGTGCCAGTCCGCTACGAGGGGCAGATTGTGGGCCTCGGACACTGAGTGGTGTGCCACGTGGCCGGCGGCGATGTTGAGGCCGGCTGCGAGGGCGGGGTCGCGGTCGAAGGCTGCCTTGACACCCAGGTTGGCCAGGGACACTGCGTACCGGAGCGTGACGTTGGTCAGCGCGTAGGTGGAAGTGTTCGGCACGGCGCCGGGCATGTTGGCCACGCAGTAGAAAATGGTGTTGTGCACCTTGTACGTGGGTTCCTGGTGCGTGGTGGGGCGGGTGTCCTCGAAGCAGCCGCCCTGGTCCACGGCGATGTCCACCAGGACCGAGCCGGGCTTCATGCGGGCCACGAGGTCGTTGGTGACCAGCTTGGGGGCCTTGGCGCCGGGGATGAGGACGGAGCCGATCACCAGGTCCGCGTCCACCACGGACTTCTCGATCTCGTACTTGTTGGACGCCACCGTCTTGAGCCGGCCCTGGTACTGGGCGTCCAGTTCGCGCAGCCGGTTGATGTTGATGTCCAGGATGGTGACGTCGGCGCCCAGGCCGAGGGCCATGGCTGCGGCGTTGGTGCCTGCCACGCCGGCGCCGAGCACAACTACCTTGGCCGGACGGACGCCGGGAACGCCGCCCAGCAGGACGCCCTTTCCGCCTGCGGGTGCCATGAGCGAGGATGCGCCCACCTGCACGGAAAGCCGGCCCGCAACCTCTGACATGGGGGCCAGCAGCGGAAGGGTGCGGCCCTCCTGGACGGTCTCGTAGGCGATGGCGGTAACGCCGGAGTTGATGAGCTCGCGGGTGAGTTCGGGCTCGGCAGCGAGGTGGAGGTAGGTGAAGAGGATCAGGCCCTTGCGGAAGCGATGGTACTCGGCCTTCACCGGCTCCTTGACCTTCATGACCATGTCCGCACGGGCCCAGACGTCATCGGCTTCGTTGACGATCTCGGCGCCGGCGATGGAGTATTCCTCATCGGTGATGCCGGAGCCCAGGCCCGCGCCGCGCTCCACCAGCACGGTGTGGCCGTTGCTGCGGAATTCGTGGACGCCGGCGGCGGTGATGGCCACCCGGAACTCGTTGTTCTTGATTTCTTTGGGGACGCCGATGATCATCGTGGGCTCCATGTTCTCGGCCTGGTCAGCCGGAAAGTGCGGAAGGATTTCGTGTATCAACAATAAATCCGGTTGTGAGCCAGCCGACATGAAAGCAAGACAGTGCCGGAAGCAGATCCGCGCCGTTCCGGGGATCGAGGCCTTCCAGCATCGACGATTGTCGAGCCCGAGGGCGGCAGGTGTCGCCTCGTGTCCGTTCGATGCCAAGGACTTCCGGGCAGTAGTGTTGGCGCATGCAGCAGCAGGGTGTGGAACAACTGGTTGAGCAGGTGGCGCAGAAGCTGGGCCGTGGCCTGTCGCTTGAGGACCTGGACGGTGTGCTGCTTGCCTACAGCTCCAACCAGTCCCACGCAGACCGGGTCCGGGTGAACTTCCTGCTGAGCAAGAAAGTCCCGGCGGATGTCAGTGCGTGGCAGCTCTCGCACGGCATTGCCACAGCGGTGCGGCCGGTGGTGGTTCCCGCCAACCAGGACCTGGGCATGCTGGGCCGCGTTTGCGTTCCGTTGATGGTGCGCGGGTTCCGGGTGGGCTACCTGTGGGTGCAGCAGGACTCGGCAGATGAGAGTCCGACGGCGATCCTCACCCAGTTGCCGGCCGTCAACCATGAGGTCGAGATGCTGTCAGGGCTCCTGCTCGACTCGAACACAGCGGAGTCGGAGTTCCGGCGCGGGCGCGAGCGGGAGTTCCTGGCCGCCTGCGCCGGCGAACCCAATGCGGTGGCCGCCGTCGCGGGCTGGAAGGAGGTCCAGGGCCGTGGCCCCTGGCAGGTGGTTACGGTGCTCGACGCCGACGGCTGGTCCGGCGGTCCGGACCCCATCGCGTCCACCCTGATCCACCGGGCCGCCGCGCTGCAGGCGACCATTGGTGTGGATTCCGCCCTGTTCAGCGCCGGCACGGAGACGCATTCGGTGGTTCTGTTCCGTGAGTTGTCCGGCAGGGCCAACCACGCCCAGGTGCTGGTGCACTACCAGTTGGAACTCGCCAAGCGCTCCGGCCGTCCGGTCCACCGCATCATCCTGGGGCTCAGTGAGGGCTTCGGCCGGCCGCGGGAGCTTGCCGCTGCTTACCGGCAGTCGAAGGTGGCGGCCCAGGCCGCAGCCGTGGACCCCCAGCTCGGCGAACTCGTTGACTGCCGGGCCACCGGCGTCTACCAGCTCCTCGCATCCGCAGGGGGCGGCGCCAGTGCTTGGGCTGACTCGGGTTCGGTCTACTTCCGCATGCTTGAGGACCACGACCGCAACGGGGAGCTTCTGCCGGTCCTGGAACTCCTTTATGACAATGACGGCTCCGTCCAGGACGTGGCCACCAAACTCCACCTGCACCGCAGCAGCATTTACAACAGGCTGGGCCGGATCCGGCAGCTGCTCGGCGTGGATCCGCTCAAGGGTATGCCCCGGTTGGAGCTCCACGCCGCGCTGAAGATGCGCCGCTGGGCGGGCCGGCCCAGGATCTGACGCAGCGGACCTACGCGCCCGCCCCGGGGTCGGTCCGCACCTCGCGAAGCTCGCCTTTTTTCTGCCCCTCCAGCCAGGCCATGATGGCGGCCCGCGGTATCCGGCGGTGGGTGCCGCGGTACTCCGCCGGGATCTCGCCGCGGTCCGTCATGTTGCGCAGGTACGTGTGGGAGATGCCGGCCAGCTCTGCTGCCTTGGACGTGGTGAGCATGTCCTCCACACTGCTGACGGTCACCGCTTCACCGCGGCTGAACCGGTGCAGGAGATCCACGACGGCGTCCCTCGCCTGGGGCGGCAGCCTGTGGACGGTGCCGTCCACGAACACCGTGATGTCGTCGCTGCCGGCCAGTGCCCGGCCCAGCTTCTCAGCATCCTCCGACGGGAGCGGGCCGGTGATCCGGGGAGCTATCAGTGCCATGCACCCAGCCTACCGGCGGCCGCCGCGGCCCGGGCGGTATGCTCGGCTGATGGAACTTAGTGGCGGCCGGGACGTCGAGGCGGGCGGACTCCGGGGCAAGCTTTATGCCTCGGTAATGCCCGCAGGGTCTCCGCCCAGGCCCGCCTACGTCCTGCTGCACGGCATTGGTGTGTCCCACCGGTACCTTGCCCGGCTGCATCTTGAACTGTCCAAGGAAGCGGACGTTTACACGTTCGACCTCCCGGGCTTCGGAAAGGCCTCAAGGCCTCCGCGCCAACTGCAGATCGGGGACTTCGCGGCGTTCGCGGGCACTGTCCTGGCGGAGGCCGGGGTTTCCAGCTATGTGGTGGTGGGGCACTCCATGGGGGCGCAGACCGCCGTGGAACTGGCGCTCCAGGAACCTGGCCGGGTGGCGGGCGCGGTGCTGATGGGGCCCGTGGTGGATTCCCCCAGGAAGACCGTCACCAGGCAGGCGCTGGCACTCACGCGCGATGCCCTGTTCAGGGAAAGCCTGACTTCAAACGCGCTCGTGTTCAGCGACTACTTCAGGGCCGGCCCGCGCTGGTACCTCACCGAGCTGCCCGTGATGATGGACTACCCCATGGAGGAAAGGCTGGCCGCCGTGAGCCAGTCCGTCCTTGTCCTTCGCGGCGCCAGGGACCCCATCGCGCGCCGCCCTTGGTGCCAACATCTTGCTGCTGCCGCCCGGCAGGGCACCATGGCCGAAATCCCGGGGCAGGGCCACGTCCTGCAGCACACCGCCCCGGGTGCGGCGGCCGAAGCCATCAGCGGCTGGGTCCGGGCCCTGGATGGCTTCGGCGTCACGGCCTAGGAGGGGCAGTGCCGGACCAGCCGGCCCGCGCCCCTAGAGTCCGAGTTCGTCCAGGACCGGCAGCTTCTCACGAACCCAGGCCCGCGCTTCCGTGGCACTGGGAGCGGACAGGGCGAGCTTGGCCAGCTGCTGGGCTTCCTCGAGCGTAACGGTCTTCAGCACCGCGGCCACGGCAGCCAGGGAGCGGGCTGTCATGGACAAGGTGCTGACGCCCAGGCCGGTAAGGACGACGGCGAGGGCCGGGTCCGCAGCCGCCTCGCCACAGACGCCCACGGGTTTGTTGTTCCCCTCCGCGCGGGAGCCTTCGACTGTCAGTCCAACGAGGCGCAGGACGGCCGGCTGCCAGGGGGTGTTGAGGTTGGCCAGCGGGCCGAGCTGGCGGTCTGCGGCCATGGCGTACTGGGTGAGGTCGTTGGTGCCGAGGCTCGCGAAGCCCACCTCCCGGAGGATTGCTTCGGCCGTAAGGGCGGCGGACGGGACCTCCACCATGACCCCGGGCGTCTTGATGCCGGCATCTGCGCACATTGAGGCAAAGCGTGCGGCTTCCTCGGCGGTGGAGATCATGGGCGCCATGACCCAGACGTCTGCTTCGGACTGCTTTTCCGCCAGCGCGATGGCTTCCAGCTGGCGGTCCAGGACGCCGGGGGTGGTGAAATCGGTGCGGTAGCCGCGAACACCGAGGGCGGGATTGGGCTCGGTGGAGTCAGTCAAAAACGGAAGGGGCTTGTCGGCGCCGGCATCGAGCGTCCGCAGGACCACTTTCTTGCCCGGGAAGGCATCAAAGACCTTCTTGTAGGCAAGAGCCTGCTCTTCAACGCTGGGCTCGGTGTCCCGTTCAAGGAAGCAGAACTCGGTACGGAACAGGCCCACGCCCTGGGCGCCCAGCTTCGCGGCCGCCTCGGCGTCCTTGCCGCCGCCCACGTTGGCGAGCAACGGCACCAGGTGGCCGTCCGCCGTCGAGCCCGTTCCGCTGAACTCAGCCAGCAGGGACGCCGTGGCAGCCCACGCTTCCGCTGCTGCGCGCAGGGACTCGTCGGGTTCGGAGGTGATGCTGCCGGCGGCGCCGTCCACGTAGACTTCGGTGCCGTCCGGGAGCTCGTCCACGCCCACCGCGGCAACAACCGCGGGAAGGCCCAGGGACCGGGCGATGATGGCGGTGTGGGACTGCGGGCCTCCGCCGGCCGTGACCAGTGCCAGCACCTTGTTGGGGTCCAGGGTGGCGGTGTCAGCCGGGGCCAGGTCCTCGGCCACCAGGACGAACGGGGTGCTGGACGAAGGGATCCCGGGGGCGGGCACGCCCCGCAGTTCGGCGACGATCCGGGCGCGGACGTCCAGGACGTCGGTGGCCCGTTCGGCCATGTAGCCGCCCAGGTTGTGGAGCATCTCGGACACCGAGGAGCCGGATTCCCAGATGGCACGTTCCGCCGAGGTTCCGCGGGCAACCAGCTTGGCCGCACCCTTGATCAGCATGGTGTCCTTGGCCATCAGGGCGGTGGCTTCCAGCACGGCCTTGCCGTCACCGGTGGCGTGCGCGGCGCGTGCCTTCAGTTCATCGTGCACCGCCTGGGATGCCGCCTTCAGGGCTGCGGTTGCTTCCTCAGCGGTGGTGCCGGGCGCCAGTTGCTCGCCGGCAGGAGGTTCGCTGATGGGCTTGGGCATCTGCCGGACGGTGCCGATGACGCGGCCTGGGCTGACGCCTACTCCTGGGAAGTTCTGCACTGAAGGTCCTCATTCTCTGCCGGTTGCCAGGCCCGCCCGATATGTCCGGCGCCATGCCGTTCCGCCGGAAGACTGCTGCGTCCGGAGGCGGGAAACGTGCCTGAAAAAAATTGTATGTGATTCAGTTCATATAGCAATGCTATAGGTGCTAGGGTAGCGGTTATGAGTTTGGATGGCCAGCTTCCCCCCAAAATGCGGCTGCTTCGTGCTGCCGCGGAATTGCTGGCAAACTCCGGGGGCGCTCCCGTCTCCACCCGCCAGATCACCCAGCTGGCGGGGGTTACAGCCCCCACGCTGTACCACCACTTCGGTGACAAGGAAGGTCTGTTCGACGCCGTCGTCGCCGCAGGGTTTGAAGAGTATGTCGCGGGCGAAAGGGATTTCGCCCCCTCCGGACAGCCGCTCGAGGATATCCGGAGAATGTGGGACAACCACGTCCAGTTCGGGCTTAACCAGCCGGAGCTGTACCTGGTGATGTTCGGCAACATCCGCCCGGAAAGCCGCCCGGCAATCGTCGCAGATGCCGAGGCGCTGATGGAGGAGATGCTGAACAAGGCAGCGGCGGCGGGCCAGCTGAACGTCCAGCCCCGGGAGGCGGCCAGGTCCATCCTGGCGGCCAACGTGGGCGTGACGCTGATGCTGATTGCGGAGCCCGCCTCCGAACGGAACCTCGAACTGTCCACCATGACCCGGGATGCCATGATCTTTGCGGTGTCCGCCGAGCCCGCCAGCGGCGCGGCCCCGGGCGGTGCCGGGAAATCCTCGGTGGTGGTGGCAGCGATTGCCCTGAACGCCGCACTTCAGGCCTCGCACTCTGACCAGCTTTCAAGCTCGGAACTCAAGCTTTTCCTTGAATGGCTCCACCGCATCTCCACCAGCCCGGCGGGCTGAACCCGCAATTCCGGCAGAACGTCGTCGTAAGTATCGGACCATCCTGCGAAGCCGCAGGAATGACGGTTAGGAAATCACATGGCAACAGAGACAGTTGCAAAACCCCGCACCAGCGCGCGCGTGCACGTCCAAAAGTTCGGGACGTTCCTGTCCGGAATGATCATGCCAAACATCGGCGCCTTTATTGCCTGGGGACTCATTACCGCCCTGTTCATCGAGAAGGGCTGGCTGCCTGTTCCGCAGCTGGGCGGCTTCGGCGAGACGGACGGCGTGGCAAACACTGGCCTGGTAGGCCCGATGATCACCTACCTCCTGCCGCTCCTGATCGCCTACACCGGCGGCCGGATGGTCTATGACGTCCGCGGTGGCGTTGTAGGTGCCATCGGCACCATGGGCGTGATTGTGGGCGCCGGCATCCCCATGTTCATCGGTGCCATGATCATGGGCCCGCTGGGCGGCTGGACCATGAAGAAGATCGACTCCATCTGGGACGGCAAGATCCGTCCCGGTTTCGAGATGCTGGTCAATAACTTCTCCGCCGGCATTTGGGGTGCCTTGTTGGCCATGCTGGGCTTTTATGGCATCGCCCCCCTGGTTTCGGCGTTCAGCACCGGTGCCGGCAACGTGGTGCAGTTCCTGGTGGACAACGGACTGCTGCCCCTCACCAGCATCTTCATCGAACCCGCCAAGGTGCTCTTCCTCAACAACGCCATCAACCACGGCGTGCTCACCCCGCTGGGCGTCCAGCAGTCGCTGGAGCAGGGCAAGTCCATCCTGTTCCTGCTGGAGGCCAACCCCGGACCCGGCTTTGGCATCCTGCTGGCCTACATGATCTTTGGCCGCGGGGCCGCCAAGGCATCCGCTCCCGGCGCCGCCATCATCCACTTCCTGGGCGGCATCCACGAGATCTACTTCCCCTACGTCCTGATGCGCCCGCTCCTGATCCTCGCTGCCATTGCTGGCGGCATGACGGGCATCGCCACCCTGGCCATCACCAACGCCGGCCTGGTGGCGCCGGCCGCCCCAGGTTCTATTTTCGCCGTACTCGCCCAGACTTCACGGGACAGCTATCTCGGAGTGATCCTCGCGGTCCTGCTGGCGACGGCCGCCTCGTTCGTGGTGGCCTCGATCATCATGAAGACCACCAAGCACAGCGATGAGGGCGACTTGAATGCTGCCACCTCCAGGATGGAGGAGATGAAGGGCAAGAAGAGCTCCGTAGCGTCCACCCTGACGGGCTCCGGGACCGGCGCTGCCGCCGCGGGCGGCGGTGTTGGCGTCCTGGCAGGACCGGTCCGCAACATCGTCTTCGCGTGCGACGCCGGCATGGGCTCCAGCGCCATGGGCGCCTCGGTGCTGCGCAACAAGATCAAGGCTGCCGGGTTCCCGGACGTCAAGGTCACCAACGCGGCCATCGCCAACCTTCGCGACGACTACGACGTCGTCATTACCCACCAGGACCTGACGGAACGGGCCAAGCCAGCCACGTCCAGCGCCGTCCACTACTCCGTTGACAACTTCATGAGCAGCCCCCGCTACGACGAAATCGTGGAACTGGTCAGGGAGAGCAACACCGAGGGTGCCGTGGCAGCAGAAGGTCCGGACGCCGGTGCGGGAACGCCCGGCGGCGCCGCCGCCGCCGGTCCGGCAACGGCAGCTGCAGCAGGAGCTTCCGCCGGTGCCGCCGCTTCCCACGGCGCCCACGTGGCCGACGCCCCCACTGACACGGCCCCCGCCGCAGGAACGGCCGGCGCACCGGAAATCCTGGCGCGTGAAAGCGTGGTGCTGGACGGTTCCGCCACAACCCGGGATGCCGCGATCGACGAGGCCGGCAGGCTGCTGCTGGCGCGCGGCGCCGTGGACGAGGGCTACATTGCCGCGATGCACGAGCGCGAGGAATCAGTGTCCACCTACATGGGCAGCTTCCTGGCCATCCCGCACGGAACAAATGCCGCCAAGGACCACATCCGGAAGTCCGCAGTGTCCGTGATCCGCTACCCCCAGGGGATCGACTGGAACGGCAAGCAGGTCAAGTTCGTGGTGGGCGTTGCAGGGGTCAACAACGAGCACCTGCACATCCTGTCCTCCATCGCCAAGGTCTTCACCAGCAAGGAGCAGGTTGCCCGGCTGGAGGCGGCCACCTCGGTGGATGAAGTCCTGGAACTCTTCGGAAAGGTCAACTCATAGTGAAGGCTGTTCATTTCGGGGCCGGGAACATCGGCCGTGGCTTTGTGGGACTGCTCCTGCACGACGCCGGGTACGAGGTGGTGTTCGCCGACGTGGCGGAGGACCTCATTGCCCGCCTGGCAGCGGCGGACAGCTACGCCGTGCATGAGGTGGGGGAGAACCCTGCGGTCCGGACGGTCAATAATTTCCGGGCGCTGAATTCCACCACACAGGAAGCGGAGCTCATCGCAGAGATTGCGACGGCGGACATCGTCACGACCGCCGTGGGGCCCCACATCCTGAAGTTCGTTGCCCCTGCCATCGCCAAGGGCATTGCGGCGAGGGACACAAGCCTGGCCCCGCTGCAGGTCATGGCCTGCGAGAACGCCATCAACGCCACGGACATCCTGGCCAAGGAGGTGGCCTCCCAGCCCGGGGCTGCCGCCAGTGCGCTGGACGGGAAAGCCGTGTTCGCCAACACCGCCGTGGACCGGATCGTGCCCAACCAGGAGCCCGGGCAGGGCCTGGACGTCACCGTGGAGACGTTCTACGAATGGGTCATCGACCGCACCGCCTTTGCGGGGGCGGAACCGGCCATCCCGGGTGCCACGTTCGTTGACGACCTCTCGCCGTACATTGAGCGGAAGCTGTTCACGGTGAACACCGGCCATGCGTCTGCGGCCTACTTCGGGTTCGAGGCGGGCGTGGAGAAGATCTCCGAGGCCATGGCAGACCAGGACGTGGCCGAGGACGTTCGGGCGGTGCTGGAGGAGACCAAGCAGCTGCTGGTCACCAAGCACGGTTTCAGCAATGACGAACAGGAGGCCTATGTCCAGAAGATCCTGGTCCGGTTCTCCAACCCGTACCTGCCTGACACCGTGAACCGGGTGGGACGCGCGCCCCTGCGGAAGCTGGGCCGGCATGAGCGGTTCATCGGGCCGGCCGCCGAGCTGGCGGAGCGGGGCATTGTGCCGGAAGCGCTCCTGGGCGCCATCGCAGCGGCCCTTCGCTTCACCGATCCGGCGGACGCCGAGGCAACAGAGCTGGCCGGGATCCTGGCCTCCTCCAGCCCCGCGGACGCCACGGCCCGCATCACCGGCCTGGAACCGGACCACCCGCTGTTCAACGCGGTGGCAACCCTGGTGGAGGAGCGGCAGGCGGAGGCGGCCAAAGCCCCGGCCTAAACGCTCCCGCAGTTGATGCGGTTTTTTACCCAGCCCTCCTGCAATCACGACGCCGGCACTCAACCGAGTGCCGGCGTCGTGCGTTGTGATGTCCCCCACTTGTGAAGGAATGCTGCCCCTCCCGCTTTGAAGTTAGCCTTCCCTTACTTATAGGCTCTGGACTATTAGCCAACGAAGTTGTGACGTATTACCCGAGCGGAGAAAAAGTGAAGAAGAAGCTGTCGAGCTACCTGGGGGCACTTGCGGCGGGAGCGGCACTCCTGACCGTCACCGCATGCGGCGGAAGCGCGACGGCGACGCCCGCTGACGGGGCAGGGACCATCACCGTGGAGCACGCCCAGGGCACCACAGACAACGTTCCGGTCAACCCGGAGAAGGTCTTCACGTTCGACCTCGGCGTCCTGGACACCCTGGACGCGCTGGGCGTTGAACCTTCCGGCGTGCCGGAGGCGGCCTACCCGGACGCACTCAGCAAGTACGCCGACGGGAAGTACGCCAAGATCGGCTCCCTGAAGGAGCCCGACTTCGAAGCCGTCAGCGCCGGCGATCCAGATCTCATCATCATCTCCGGCCGGACCGCCGGCGCCTACGAGGAACTGAGCAAGATCGCCCCCACCATCGACCTGTCCATTGATGCCGCCGGGCCGATGGAAAGCTTCAAGGAACAGACCGGGAAGCTGGGAACCATCTTCGGCAAGTCAGCCGAGGTGGAGGAGAAGCTCGCGGCCGTGGACGCCACCATCGAGGAGACCAAAACCAAAGCAGCCGGAGCCGGCAAGGGGCTCATTGTCCTGACATCCGGCGGCGAGGTCACCGCCTACGGTGCAGGTTCCAGGTTCGGCATCATCCATGACGTCCTGGGCGTCCCCGCCGCGGCCGACGTCAAGGTTGAGGGCAGCCACGGTGAAGCTGTGTCCTTTGAGTACATCAAGCAGGTCAACCCGGACATCCTTTACGTGATCAACCGCGACACTGCGGTGGGTGCCGAGGGCTCCTCCGCCAACCCCATCCTGGACAACGAACTCGTGCAGTCCACCAATGCCGCCAAGAACAACAAGGTCATCAACCTTGACCCGGCCGGCTGGTACATCGTGGGCTACGGCCTCAACAACGTCGAAGCAATGGTGGATGCCGTTGCCGACTCCGTTGCGTAACGCCGCCACCTAAGCCCCAAAAGCCATGACCGTCACCGCCGTGCGCCCCCTTGCGCCGGCCACCCGCAGCCGGGCCCGCCACAGTGCGGGCCTGGCTGCGGCCGCAGTTGCCGTCCTTGCCCTCGCCGCAGCCAGCATGTTTGTTGGCGTCAGCGACGTTTCCCTTCCGGCCCTGCTGGCCGGGGACACTGCCGCCATGGATGTCTTCTGGATCTCCCGCGTTCCCCGGACCCTCGCGGTGGTCCTGGCCGGGATGGCAGTGGCGGTGGCCGGGCTCATCATGCAGCTGATGGCCCGCAACCGCTTCGTGGAGCCGTCCACCGTGGGGACAGTCGAATCTGCCACCCTGGGGATCCTGGCGGTCACGGTCTTCGCCCCGCAGGCACCGGTGCTGGTGAAGATGCTGGTGGCCAGCGCCTTCGCACTGCTGGGGACTGCGCTGTTCCTGGCGATCCTGCGGCGCCTGCCGGCCCGCAACACCCTGCTGATCCCGCTGGTGGGCATCATGCTGGGCGGGGTCATCGCTGCGGTCACCACGTTCTTCGCCTACCGCTACGACCTGCTGCAGACCCTCAGTAACTGGATGATCGGCGACTTCTCCGGGGTCCTGCGCGGCCGGTACGAGCTGCTGTGGATTGTCGCCGTGCTGATACTGCTGGGGCTGCTGGCCGCGGACCGTTTCACGGTGGCCGGGATGGGACAGGACTTCACCACCAACCTGGGCTTGAACTATGGCCGGACCATGCGGCTGGGACTCATCATCGTCTCGCTGATCTCGGCCGTAGTGGTTACAACGGTAGGCGCAGTGCCTTTCCTTGGACTCGTGGTGCCCAACATCGTGTCCCTCATCTTCGGCGACAACCTCCGCCGCGCCGTTCCCTGGACAGCTTTGTTCGGCGCCGCGTTCGTGCTGGTCTGCGACATCATCGGCCGCACCATCCGCTATCCCTACGAGGTCCCGGTGGGCATGGTGATGTCCGTCCTGGGCGCTGTCCTCTTCCTCGTCCTGATCCTGAGGAAACGCAATGCCTGACAGCTCAACGCTGCTGCCGCCGGTGGAGCCACCGCCCGCCCGCCAGCGGCCGGCCTCTCTTCCCCGGAAGCTCAAAACCGCCGTCCGCAACGCCCCGCCGCAGCTGGTGGCGGGCATCCTGCTCGCGGTGACTGTCGCCGTCGTCTGCTTCTTCCTACTCTTCGACCTGAAAGGCAACGTGGGTTACATCCTGCCGCGCCGCGCCATCAAGGTGGCTGCCATGCTGCTGGTTGCCGTTGCGGTGGGCGTCTCCACGCTCCTGTTCCAGACCGTTACCGCCAACCGCATCCTGACGCCGTCCATCATGGGCTTCGACTCGCTGTACATCCTGGTGCAGACGGTCCTGGCGTTCACCCTGGGAGCCGCCGCCGTGGTGGCCGCCCCGCCCACGCTGCAGTTCGGCGTCGAAGTGCTGCTGATGGTGGTGTTCAGCGCACTGCTGTACCGCTGGATGTTCACGGGGGCCACCAGGTCGCTGCACCTTCTCCTGCTGGTGGGAGTGGTCCTCGGAAGCCTCTTCCGCGGCCTGTCCTCCCTGCTGCAGCGGCTCATGGAACCCAGCGAGTTCATCATCCTCCAGGACCTGTTCTTTGCGAGCTTCAACAATGTGGATCCGGCGCTGCTGGGCGTCTCAGCGGGGATCGTCGCGGTTGTCTGTGCCGTGGTGTGGCGCGCCCGGCACACCCTGGATGTGCTGGCGCTGGGACGGGACGTTGCCATCAACGTGGGCGTGGACCACGGGAAGGTGGTGATGCGCGTGCTGCTGGGATGTTCGCTGCTCGTGGCAGTCTCCACCGCACTGGTAGGTCCGGTAACCTTCTTCGGGCTGCTGGTGGTGAGCCTGGGCTACCAGCTGTGCCGCGGGTTCAGCCATTCCTGGCTGCTGCCCATCGTGGTGCTGATCGGCGCGGTTGCCCTGGTGGGCGGGCAGCTGCTCCTGGAGCAGGTCTTCGGCTTCAGCACCGCCCTGAGCGTGGTCATCGAGTTCACCGGAGGCATCCTGTTCCTCTACCTCCTGCTGAAAGGTTCGCTCAAATGATCCGCCCAACTTCCTGCACCGCGGCCAGGGGCGCCCGGACATGATCGACGTCCGGAGCGTCTCCAAAAGCTACGGTGGACAGGCCGTCCTGGACGGCGTCAGCTGCGTGATCCCGGCGGGCGGTATCACCTCCATCATCGGCCCCAACGGGGCGGGCAAGTCCACGCTGCTCTCGCTCATCAGCAGGCTCCAGCCGCTCGAGTCCGGATCCGTCTCTGTAGCCGGACTGGATATCGCCGCTACAGACAGCCGCGAACTCGCCCGGACCATGGCCATCCTGAGGCAGGAGAACCACCTCACCATGCGCCTTACGGTCCGTGACCTCGTGGCGTTTGGCCGGTTCCCGCACTCCGGCGGCCGGCCCACGGTGCAGGACCTTGCCAAGGTGGAAGAGGCCATTGGCCACCTGGACCTGACCCCCATGGCGGACAAGTTCGTGGACGAGCTCTCGGGCGGCCAGCGCCAGCGGGCCTTCATTGCGATGGTGCTCGCGCAGGATACGCAGTACCTGCTGCTGGATGAGCCGCTGAACAACCTGGACATGAAACACTCCGTGGAGATGATGCGGCTCCTGCGCCGGCTGGCCGACGAGTTCGGGAAGACAATCGTCCTGGTGGTCCACGACATCAACTTTGCGTCCTGCTACTCGGACACCATCCTGGCGATGAAGGACGGGCGGCTGGTACACCAGGGCAGCCCCCGCCAGATCATGCAGCAGGCCATGCTCCGCGACGTCTATGACATCGACATCCGCATCGAGGACATCGACGGCAACCGGATCGGCGTCTACTTCGCCTGACCGTGCGCCGCATCCGCGGTGAGTACTGAGGCCAGGTACCGCATCACCAGGGAGGCGGCTATCAGCGCCGCGGACAACGGCAGGAAGAACAGCGTGACGAGCTGGAACGCCACGCTGAGGGCCGCGGCCACAGCCTGCGAGTAGGACGGACCCAGCTGCAGCGACTGCATTATCTGGGGTGCGAGGATGACCGCGAACGCGCCAACCACTCCAACGATGATTCCTGCCCGCAGGGTTTTCCCCGGCAAGCCTGACGCTGTTTTCTGATCCATCACGGACCTCCCCCAATTAGGCCATGCATTCCAACGCTGGCCCCCCAGCCAAGCATGGGGCGTGGCGGATCACAAGGAATCCACGCTCCCGGCCGGTGGCAGCTGGCCGTGGAATGCTGGAGGGGTGATCCGCAACCCAGGTGCCCCGCCCTTTTGCTGACGGCCGACGTCGACGGCGGGACTTTCCGGCTCCGTCCCGCCGTGCGCGGGGACCTGCCTGCCGTCGTGCGGCTCCTCGCGGATGATTCCATGGGTGCCGGGCGGGAGCGCCAAGGGGATATGGATTCCTACGAGCGCGCCTTTGAAGCGATCGACGCCGACCCCTGCCACGTGCTCGTCGTGGGGGAGTTGGCGCCGCAAGGGGCAGTTGGCGGTCCTTTGGTGGCTACCTTCCAGATCATTTTCCTGCCCGGCATCTCGCGGCAGGGTGCGTGGCGCTCGCAGATCGAGGGCGTGCGGGTGGCGGCGAGCGCCCGGGGCCAGGGTATTGGCGCCCGCATGATGCAGTGGGCCATCGAGGAGTCCCGCCGCCGCGGCTGCACACTGCTGCAGCTGACCACCCACAAATCGCGGACTGCGGCGCACCGCTTCTATCAGCGGCTCGGCTTCGCAGCGGACCATGAAGGCATGAAGCTTCCGCTCTGATGGCCCCGGTGGCGCCCCGTGCCCGGAACGCGTAAACCCTCCCGCACAAGAAAAAGTGAAGGAGGGTTTACGGTTTTCCGGCAATAAGTGAAAGAGCGTTGCCCTACGCTGCGGAGCCCTTGCGCACGAACAGCGTTTCGGCCTGCTCCAGGGACATCCCGTTGGTCTCGGGGACCTTGAACATCACGAAGAAGAAGGACGCCGCGGCAAACAGGGCGTACATGGCGTAGGTGAGCGGCAGCGAGCCGGCGGCCATCACGGGGAAGCTGAGCGTGATCACGAAGTTCGCCACCCACTGGGCCGCCGCGGCCAGTCCCAGGGCGCGGGCGCGGATCCGGGACGGGAAGATCTCACCCAGCAGGACCCACACCAGCGGACCCCACGAGGCGCCGAAGCTGACCACAAAGACGTTGGCCGCCACCAGCGCCACCGGACCCCACGCGCCGGGCAGGGAAATCTCGTCACCGGAACCCACGGCGGTGGAGAAAGCCAGGGCCATGGCACCCAGGGACACCGCCATGCCCACGGAACCGGCCAGCAGGATGGGCCGGCGGCCGATGCGGTCCACCAGGGCAATCGCCACCAGCGTGACCAGGATGTTGGTGACGGACGTGGCCACGGAGATGGTGAGGGAGTCCTTCTCCTGGAAGCCCACGGCCTTCCAAAGGGTGGTGGAGTAGTAGAAGATCACGTTGATGCCCACGAACTGCTGCAGGACGGACAGGGTGATGCCCACCCACACCACTGCCTGAAGGCCGAACGTCTTGCCGCGCACGGAGCCTTTTTGGCCGGCCAGCTTGTCCTCTTCGATGGCGTCCTGGATTTCGCGGATGTGCCGGTCCGTTTCGCCGGCGGGGACGATGGAATCGAAGACCTTCCGGGCTTCGTCTTCCTTGCCTTGGAACACCAGGAAGCGCGGGGACTCGGGAAGGGTAAAGGCGATCCAGCCGTACACGACCGCGGGCAGGGCTCCGGCCAGGAACATCCAGCGCCAGGCCTCGATCCCCAGCCAGTAGGCCTGGCCGGCGCCGCCGGCGCCGGTTGCCAGGAGCGCGTCGGAGAGCAGCGCCGCAAAGATACCCGTGGTGATGGCCAGCTGCTGCAGCGAGGCCAGCCGGCCGCGGACGTGCCGCGGCGAAATCTCGGAAATGTAGGCCGGGGCAATGACCGAGGCGAGGCCGATCCCCAGGCCGCCCACCAGGCGCCAGAAGACCAGGTCCCAGACGCCGAAGGCAAAGCCCGTGCCCAGGGCGCTCACCAGGAAGAGCAGCGCGCCCAGCTTCATGGCGGGGATGCGCCCGTAGTGGTCTGCCACCTTGCCCGCGAGGTAGGCGCCCGCAGCGCAGCCAAGCAGCGCGACGGCCACCGCGAAGCCGGTTACGGCCTCCGACAGCGCGAACTCGTCCTTCATGGCGTCCACGGCGCCGTTGACCACCGACGAGTCAAAGCCGAACAGGAATCCGCCCACCGCGCCCGCGAGCGCCAGCCAGATCACCCGCTGCGGTATTTGGGCGGTTGTCTGCTCCTGTGCAGTGGGCATGGGTCTCCCTAGGTCTGGGTTTTGGTGGATGCGGTGCGGACGTCGTCGGCTGCGGAACCGGCCCTGGGCCGGCGCACACGCGTTACACAGTGTTCCATGCCACGGGGCGCCGTTCCAGTCGGGCGCCGGATGCATGGCCGCTTGTCCGCAAATAGAGGACGACGACGGCGGGGCGCGCCGCCGGCGGCGTGCTGCGGGGGCGGGCGGGGCGGGGCATTGGGGCGGGCCCCCCGCCAGGGGGGGCGCCCGGGGGTACGCGAGGTGCTTTTTTGGGGGCGGGGGTTTTGTGGCCCGGGGTCCCCTAATCTGCCGCCGCCCGGGGGGGGGCCCGCCCGCCGCCGGCGTCCTGCGGGGCCGGGCGGGCCGGCTCAGTGGGCCGGCACCGTCTCCTGGGAGGCCGCCTTGGGATCCGTGAGCTTCTTGTTGGGCAGCGCGAAACTGATCAGGAACGCGATGCCGGTGAGCGCGGCCGCGGTGAGCATGACGGCATCGATGGCGTAGGCGAAGCCCTCGGTGATGGGGCGCGTCAGGGTGCTGTTGGCGGTGTGGAGCCAGCTGGTGTCATTGAGGGACTCGTTGGTCGCGCCGTTCTGGAAGAACTCGTACAGCTTGGCGTTGGCGGGGTCTGTTGCCACCGCCGGGTCCTGCAGGACCGCCTGGTACTCCGGACTTCCCATCGCGGCCTTCATGGTGTCGGCAATCCGGGTGGCGGCCAGGCTGAACAGCATGGAGATGAACACGGCCGTGCCTACGGCGCCGCCCATGGAGCGGAAGAACGCGGCGGAGGAGGTGCCCACGCCCATGTCCTGGCGCGGCACGGACACCTGCATTGCCAGGGTGAGCGGCTGCATGCAGAAGCCCAGGCCCATTCCGAAGAACACCGCGATCACGCCGGGAACCCAGAGGCCAGTGTCCACGCCCAGGGACAGCCCCATGGCGGTGGCGGCCGCGGTGAGGATGGCCGTGCCCATGATGGGGAAGATCCGGTACGTGCCGGACGCCGAGATGGTGCGGCCTGCCGTGATGGAGCCGGTGAGGATTCCTACGGTGAAGGTGATCATCATCAGGCCTGCTTCCGTGGGCGTGAGGCCCTTTACCAGCTGCAGGTACAGCGGGAGCATGGCGATGGCACCGAACATGCCGATGCCGATGATGAAGTTCAGCAGCGAGGACAGGCCGAACGTCACATTCCGGAAGAGTCGCAGGGGAATGAGGGCGTAGTCGCCGGCCCGCTTCTCAGCCAGCAGGAACCAGGCGATGCCCGCCACGCCCAGGCCGTAGCAGAGGAAGGAGTTGAAGGACGTCCAGCCCCAGCTGCGGCCCTGCTCCGCCACCAGCAGCAGCGGCACGATGGCCAGCGTGATGGCCGCGGCGCCGAAGTAGTCGATCCTCTGCTTCACGTGCTTGGCCGGCAGGTGCAGGAACAGGAACACCACGGCGAGCGCGGCCAGGCCGATGGGCAGGTTGATGAAGAACACCCAGCGCCAGCCCTCAAAGCCCAGGATGTTGGCGGAACCGGCGAACGCGCCGCCCACCACGGGGCCCAATACGGAGGAGATGCCGAACACGGACATGAAGTAGCCCTGGTACTTCGCCCGGTCCTTGAGCGAGACGATGTCGCCGATGATGGTCAGCGCGAGTGCCAGCAGGCCGCCCGCCCCAAGCCCCTGGACGCCGCGGGCCAGCGCCAGTTCGGTCATGGAGTGCACCGACCCTGCGTACAGGGAGCCCACCAGGAAGATCACGATGGCGGTCAGGTACAGCGGGCGGCGGCCGAAGATGTCGCTTAGCTTGCCATACAGGGGTGTGCTGACCGTGGAGGTGATCAGGTAGGCAGTGGTTGCCCAGGCCTGGAGCGAGAGCCCGTCCAGGTCGTTGGCGATGGTGTAAATGGACGTGGACACAATGGTCTGGTCCAGCGATGCCAGGAACATGCCCAGCATCAGGCCCACCATCACGGTGACAATCTGGCGCTGTGTCAGGGTTTCTCCGGCGGCGCGCGCGGCAGGTGCGGTGGGCATGGGTACTCCAGGGGAAGGAAAGGGATCACGCAATGATAGTTGCTTTCAGTAACTATCGTATGCCCGGTCCTATTCCTCTCCCCCGGAGAAACTTTTCCAGCCCGGCGCTACCGCTCTACGAGGATGCCGTCCGGGTCGCACCAGATCATGCACCCGGGACGGATGGCCACGCCGTCGATCTCCACATCCACATCCACCTCGCCGGCGCCGGCCTTGGCGCTCTTGCGGGGGTTGCTGCCCAAGGCCTTCACGCCGAGGTCCAGGGCGGCAATTGCCTCGCGGTCGCGGATCGCCCCGTTGATAACGACGCCGGCCCAGCCGTTCGCCACGGCGCTCTCGGCGATCATGTCCCCCATCAGGGCCGTGCCCAGGGAGCCGCCGCCGTCCACCACCAGCACCTGGCCGTTGCCGGGCGTTGCCAGGGTGGACTTCACCAGGGCGTTGTCCTGGAAGCAGCGGATGGTCCGCGCCTGTCCGCTGAAGTGGGAGCGGCCGCCCAGGGACTGGAACTGCAGCGATATGGACGCCAGCTCGTCTCCGCGTTCGTCGTACAGGTCCGCCGTGTTGACGGCGGCGGTGCCCTCCGCCGGCGTTGACGCTGCGCTCATGGTGTTCTCCTCGATGCTCGTGGCCGTCCTGGTGGCCGCCGCCGTCATACCCGGCGGGGCGGTACCGCCCACGATAGTCTGACTCCGTCGCCATTTAGCCGCAGCCGGGGGAACACGTTATGAGTCTGTCCGATACGCCCGCACCGCTGGATCAGGGAGCCGGGGCGCAGGGTACGACGGCGGCGCTCGCCGAGCCGACGGCGAAGGTCACCGCGCGGTGGGTCACGGGGCTGGTGCTGGTCAACGTCGGCATCAACGCCGCGTTCTTCGGGCCTATCAACATCTTTATCGCCGAGCAGGCCATTGGCATCGACGAAACAAACAAGGAAGCCATCGCCTCCCTCGTACTTGGGTGCGGTGCCGCCGTATCCCTGGTAGCCAACCCGCTGTTCGGGGCGCTGTCTGACCGGACGGTCTCGGGCTTCGGCCGGCGTGCCCCCTGGGTACTGGGCGGTGCCGTCCTGGCCACGGCAGCGTTGCTGGCGTTGTCCGGGGCCACGGCTGTTGCCCTGATGGTCCTCTTCTGGTGCCTGGTCCAACTGGGTGCCAACGCGGCCTACGCGGCCATTACCGCCGCCATACCGGACCGGGTGCCGGTGCTGCAGCGCGGCGGAGTGGGGGGAGTTGCGGCCCTGGGCCAAACAGCGGGCATCCTCCTAGGCTCATTATTCGGGGCGGTGGTGTCGGGAAACTACATGGTGGGGTACGCCCTGTGTGCTGCCGCCCTGCTGCTCTCGGTGCTGCCGTACCTGTTCCACCGGAATGACCCGCCGTTGCCGAGGGCGCTCCGCCCGCCTCTCTCGTGGCGCAGCTTCCTCCGCGGCTTCTGGATCAGCCCGGCCCGCCACCCGGACTTCGCCTGGGCCTGGCTCACCCGCTTCTTGGTGAACGTCTGCAACCAGTTGACCATTGTGTACCTGATCTTTTTCCTCGGGGACGTCCTCAAGCTTGAGAACCCGGCGCTGGGAGTCCTGATCCTGACCGGCATTTATGCGGCATTGGTGATGGTTACTGCGGTGATCGCGGGGCCGTGGAGCGACCGGCTGGGCCGGCGGAAGCCGTTTGTGATCGGATCCTCAGTCCTCATTGCCCTCGCGGGCCTCACTCTGGCGTTTTTCCCAGTATGGACCGGCGCCCTGGTTGGCGCCGCCATCCTCGGCTTGGGGTTCGGCGCCTACCAGGCCGTTGACTTTGCGCTGCTGACGCAGGTGCTGCCGCAGGCCGCCGACCGTGGCAAGGATATGGGGGTCATTAACGTGGCCGCCTCGCTGCCGCAGGTGTTCGCGACCGGCCTCGCGTTCCTCGCGGTGACGTACTTCGGGGGGTACTTCACGCTGTTCATTACTGCGGCTGTCATGGGCCTCCTTGGCGCCGTTTTCGTGGTGAAAATCAAGGGTGTCCGCTAACCTGCGGAGGGGCAAGAACTAAGGCCGCTGACTAATTACGGCACACTGTCGTGCCGTATAGTTGAACCGGATTTGCCGGCGGTCCGGTAGGGGATGACCGTGGCTGCTGCACCATAGGAACACAACCCCGGAAATGCTGATGCCAGACACCATTTCAGACCATCCGCCCATGGCCCCGAGGCCTTCAGCACCGCGCCAGAGGCACCGCTATACCAAGATCCTGGAAGCTGCAGGTGGGTTTGCGCGCAAAGGCCTGGGTTCTGTGGACATGGGTGACGTGGCGGCCAGGGCGGACGTGCCGCTGGGTACCCTCTACCGGTACTTTCCCTCCCCGGCGCACCTGATGCTCGCGCTCTACCGCCACCAGCTGGAGGAACTCCAGGGAACCGGACAGGCCACGGCGGCGCGCTTCCGCAGCAGGGCCCTCAGCAACGTGGTGATGGAGATCTTCCATATGCGGGTGATGCAACCCGCGGTGGAGCAGTGCCTTAGCCGCGGTGTCTACCTCCCGGAGCGGGATACCACCGCGCTCCTGCGTGACATCGACGCGCTGAGTGAAAGAGCGGTTGCCGCGGCTTCCGGCGATGCCACAGCCGCACGCGTGCTGCTGCTGGCCATCACTGGTCTGGTCCACTCTGTCCGCAACCGCCGGCTGTCCCTCTTTGAGGCGGAAGAGGACCTCAAAAAGGCGTGCGACCGTCTTGCGCCGGCCCGTGAGCCCGGCTACACACTCCACCAAAGCGCGTAACAGGTCTAGACCAATTCGGCCTTAAATCAGCCATAATGCCGTGACGTGGGCCACATCCTGCCCGGATAAAACGCTTAGGCAGCCTTATATTGGTGTCAAGTCACCCGGCGCCCGCTTTGGCGGGCCCTACGATTGTCCAAACGGAGCAGCGGGGACCAATCCCCCAAGCTTCCACGGGCCCGCCACCCCTGGGTATCCTGCCGCACTCTAGCCACCGCCGAGCCAACGGCTCATGCCCCACGAGCCGTGCGCCCACGGCCAGCACCAGGAGACAACGACGTGTCCATTGACGCACTTGCAGCAACCGACAATTCCGCAGCCACCGCCCTGACCGAAGCCGAGATCTTCGACGCCCACCAGGGTGGCAAGCTCTCCATCGCCAGCACCGTCCCGCTGTCCAACAAGCGGGACCTGTCCATCGCCTACACCCCCGGAGTGGCTGAGGTGAGCCGCGCCATCCATGCCAAGCCCGAACTCGCACGCACGCTCACCTGGGCCCAGCGGCTTGTGGTGGTGGTCAGCGACGGGACAGCCGTCCTGGGCCTCGGCAACATCGGAGCCAGCGCCTCACTCCCCGTTATGGAGGGCAAGTCCGCCCTGTTCAAGACCTTCGGCGATCTCGACTCGATCCCCCTGGTCCTCAACACCACCGACGTGGACGAGATCGTGGAGACCCTGGTCCGCCTGCGCCCCAGCTTCGGCGCCGTCAACCTGGAGGACATCTCCGCGCCCCGCTGCTTCGAGTTGGAGGAGAAGCTCATCGAGGCGCTGGACTGCCCCGTCATGCACGATGACCAGCACGGCACCGCCGTCGTTGCCCTCGCCGCCCTGACCAACGCCGCCAAGGTAACCGGCCGCGGCCTGGAAAGCCTCCGCGTGGTGGTTTCCGGCGCAGGCGCTGCCGGCATCGCCGTCGCCGAAATCCTGCTGGCCGCCGGCATTACCGATGTCGTCCTGCTGGACTCCCGCGGCGTCATCAACAGCGCCCGCAAAGACCTTGCCGCGGACACCGCCAGCAAGAAGACAGACATCGCCGGCCGCAGCAACCCCCGCGGCGTGGAAGGCGGCCCCGCCGAGGCCCTCGCCGGAGCCGACGTCTTCATCGGGGTTTCCTCCTCCAAGCTGGACGAGGAGCACCTGAAGCTCATGAACCAGGATGCCATCGTCTTCGCACTCTCCAACCCGGATCCTGAAGTGCTTCCCGAGGTCGCCGTGAAGTATGCCGCCGTGGTGGCCACCGGCCGCAGCGACTTCCCCAACCAGATCAACAACGTCCTGGCCTTCCCGGGGATCTTCCGCGGCGCCCTGGACGCCGGCGCCCGCCGCATCACCCCGGCCATGAAGCTCGCGGCAGCCTACGCCATCGCCGATCTTGCGGCGGAGGACCTCTCGGCGGACTACATTGTGCCCAGCCCCCTGGATCCGCGGGTTGCCCCTGCCGTGACGGCGGCTGTCGCGGCCGCCGTGGAAGCCGGGTAGCGCCCGTTCCCCCAAAGGAACGCACGACGGCGGTGCCTCCCCTGCGCGGGAGGCGCCGCCGTCGGGGGCTAAGCGGGCGCCAACCATAGACTGGGACCCATGAACGCGGAAACTGTGGTGACCATCCTGTGCGGCCTGGCAATCCTTGTGGGCGTGGCGGGCACCGTGATTCCGGTCCTCCCCGGCAGCATCCTGATCGGCGCGGGCCTGCTCGCCTGGGCCATCTGGGGCGGGGCCGGCACTGCGGGCTGGGTGGTGTTCGCGGTGGCCATGGTGTTCGTGGTGGCGGGCATCGCCGCCAGCGCTGTCCTCACGGGCCGGAAGCTCAAGGAGCACGCCATTCCGAGCCGAAGCATCGCCGTTGCCCTGGTGGCGGGCGTGGTGGGCATGTTCATCATTCCCGTGGTGGGGCTTTTTGTGGGTTTTGCCGCGGGCCTGCTGCTGAGCGAATTCCTGCGCACCCGGAACATCGGTTCCGCAACAACTTCCAGTTGGGCCGCCCTCAAAGCCACCGGGCTGGGCATGCTTGCCGAGTTTGGCCTGGCCTGCCTCGCCGCCAGCACCTGGGTGATCGGCGTCTGGGTCGCTGCCGCCAACGGCTGAAAGAGCTTGCGGCCTGGACGCGGCAGGGCGTAGAACGGCAGCATGACGGACCAACGTTCAGCCCGGAATCACGTGCACGCCTGGATGGAAAAATACCAGGCGGCCTGGGCCAGCAATCTGCCCGGGGATATCCGGGACCTTTTTACGGAGGACGCGCGGTACGAGAGGCGGCCGGGCGATCCGGACCCGTGGCTGGGCCGGGACGGCATCGTGGACGGCTGGTTAGCGGCCCGGGACGAGCCGGGAGACTGGACCTTCTCGTGGCAGCTCCTCGGTGCGGACGCTGACACCGCCTTCGTCCAGGGCGTGACTACCTACTCCGCCGGGAGGCCCTCCTACGACAACCTGTGGGTCATCCGGTTCGACGGTGAAGGCCGCGCCGCCGCTTTCACCGAATGGTTCATGGAGCGGGCCTAAGCCTGTCTGTGGTGTCGGGCCGGAAGCCGGGCCTCGGCGCGGGCGGCTGTGCACGGTTAACATGGAAAGATGACCGCCGGGGACACTGCACCGATCTATTGGGACAGCCGCGACCTCACACCGTTCGGCCAGCCGCAGCTGCGCACCCCGGTCCATGATCTTGCCGGGGGAGTAGGCGAACTGCTCACCGGCGTGCTCGGCGGGCGCCACCCCTCGCTGCTCTCGGTTGACGGTGAAATCCCCCGCCTAAAGCGCATGATGTCCAAGCCGGCGAAGGCTGTGCACGACGCCGTGTTCACCAGCCGCCAGCCCGAGCAGCTGATCACGCTCGCACGGGCCTATCCCGGCTGGGCCGGTCTCTGCTACCTCATGTCCGGACTGCTGGTCTACAAGCAGGGCGGCTACCCGCGCGCATCGGAGCTTCTCCAGCGCGGCCTCACCACCAGGAACGAGGACGAGGCCAACCGCTACTCTTCGACCTACCTCACGCGGATCGTTACCCGGATCGAGCTGGCGGAGCGGGTGGAGATCCCGGTCCTGTTCAGCGAGGAATCGGTGTTCCTGGCACTGGCGCACTCGCTGCGGGAGACGGGGCGCACGGAAGCTGCGCTGGACGCCCTCTCGGGGCTGCCGCCGTCGCTCCCCATGGCCCTGGCGCGCTGTTCCCTGGCCCTGACCCTGGGCAGGAGCCGGACAGTGATCGACTGGACCGACGGGCTGCTCAATGCGGACGACCTCTCGGCCGCACTGCTGCTGGTACGGGCCCGGGCCCTGCGGCGGGAGGGGCGGCTGGAGGCCGCGAACCAGACCCTCACCGAGGTGCTGCGCCGGCGCAAAACCCACATGACGCTGCGCAACGACGCCCTCACTGACCGGGCACTGCTGCTGCTTGACTCCAGCCGGAGGTCGCTCAATCCGCGGGATTGGGGGCGGCGGCGCGAGGACCCGGTGCCGCAGCGGGAGATTGCCGCGCCGGTGCCCATCCGCAAGGACGAGGAGATGCGCCGGATCTGGGAACAGGACTGGCAGAAGCTCAGCGGCGACTAGAACGGCCTACCCGGCGGCGCCCGTGTTAGCCATGAGGACCGGCAGCAGCTGCTCGGCAAGGAGCACCAGCGCCAGGACCACCATGATGATTCCACTGGCCAGCGTCACCGTCCGGGCGGCGCCGGGCCGGGTCTGGAGCAGGGTGCGGGACAGCAGGGCGACGGCGGTGTACACCAGCCCCGCGAGCAGCACGAACGTCATGCCCAGCAGGCCTGACTGCACCGGGACCGGCAGGGACGCGTCCGCGCTGACGAACTGGGGAACGAGCGCCACGTAGAACAGCAGGCCCTTGGGATTGATGCCGCTGGTTCCCATCCCCTGAAGGAAGGTGCGGAGCCCCGTGCCGCCCCCGCTGCCGCCGTCGGCCGTGAAGCTTGCTGCCCGCCAGGAGCGGAGGGTACTGACGCCAAGCCACATCAGGTACGCGGCGCCGGCCAGGGTGATCCAGCCCAGGACCCCGGGCGCACCCGTCAGGACCGCGGCCAGCCCCGCCACCAGGAGGACCGTGTGAAGGACGTATCCGCCGCAGAGCCCCGCCACGGCCGGCACAAAGCTGCGCTGCCTGAGGCCGGCAGCAATGGAGTACGCCCAGTCCACCCCGGGGGTGCAGGCAAGGGCGGCGGCCACCAGCACAAAGGCCATAAAAAGCTCGGGGTTCATCGTTTCTCCTGCGGTGCGGTCCAACAGGAGAAACACTAGATACTTTGGACGCGGAAGTGCTGTCCCTTTTCGCTGGCAAAGCAGCGCCGGCGGTAAGATTCTTGCGTGATCGACCATATTGACAGAAATATCTTGCGCCACCTGAAAGAGGACGGCCGCATGACGGCCACGGCGCTCGCTGCAAAGGTGGGCCTGACGGTTGCGCCCTGCCACCGCCGGCTCCGTGACTTGGAACGGTCGGGCGTCATCCGGGGCTACAAGGCGGACATCGACCCCTCCGCCGTTGGCCTGGGATTCGAAGCGATTGTTTTTGTCACGCTCCGCCAGGTGGACCAGGCAACCATGGAGATCTTCGAGAACCGCGTGGCGGACAACCCCAACATTGTGGAGGCCCAGCGGCTCTTCGGTTCCCCCGACTACCTGCTGAAGGTCATCGCGGAGGACCTGCCCGCGTACCAGCGCTTCTACGACGCAGTGCTTACGTCCCTGCCCGGCGTCGAGCGGCTGACGTCCACGCTGGTGATGAAGAACCTGAAGTCCAACGCGGGCCCTCCGGTTTAAGGGTCAGTCCTTAAGCAGCCCTGTGGTGCGGTACGGAATGACTTCGCGCAGGAACATGCTGGTGGACGTCCGCACGATCCCCGGGCAGAGCCTGATCTCCTCCGACACCCGGTAGAGGTCGTCCGGGCTGGTGGCCACCACGCGGATCAGCAGGTCCGTATCACCGGCGGGAGCATGGCATTCAAGGACTTCCGGAATGTCCCGGAGCGCCGCAATGGCCTCGTTGAGGTGGCTCTGGTCCAGTTCCGCGCTAACGGAAGCGGCTACTCCCCGTCCCAGCGCGGCGGGAATCACCCTGCTGCTGTTGGGGCGGAGGGCGCCCGAGGCCGCCATGCGCTCCAGCCGCGACTGGACGGTGCCGCGGGCCAGGCCCAGCCGCTGGGCCAGCACCATGATGGGAACCCGGGGATCCTCATCCAGCGCCCCCAGGATCCGCTTGTCGGTGGAGTCCAGTTCCTGCAATCTGATCACTTCCTGTCCCTCTGCGCCGCGGAGAGTAGTCAGACTGATCAGCGGCGGCTGCGCCTGTTGCACCAACTGTACGGATGCTGGTGAAATGTTGGCAATGAGGGCAAGGCTACCGCCGATCCCCGCAGGCTCACAGGCTGCCGGCACACCACCCGGACACTGGACACCGCTTCCCGCAAGGAGGCTGCCCTGATTGACTCTTGTTCACACCTTGGTCTTTCTGTAAACACGGCAAGGGCCCCTGAACTACCGGCGTCGGATCTCCGAAGTCATCGGTAGCTGAGGGGTCCTTGTGTTGTTCCCGGACACCGCGTCCCGCGCCTAGTGTTGAACCATGACGTCCGCCGGCCGCTTCGCCCCCAGCCCTTCCGGGGAACTGCACGTAGGAAATCTGCGCACGGCAATCCTGGCCTGGCTGTTCGCCCGTTCCAGCGGGCGCAGGATCCTGCTCCGCGTGGAGGACCTTGACCGGGCCCGCGCCGGCTCGGAGGCCGGGCAGCTGCGGGACCTGCAGGCTGTAGGGGTCACCTGGGACGGCGGCGTGGTGCGCCAGACCGCCCGCGGCCCGCTGTACGCCGGGGCGATCTCACGGCTGGAGGCGGCGGGCCTCACCTACGAGTGCTTCTGTACTCGCCGCGAAATCCAGGAGGCGCCCTCGGCTCCCCACGCGCCGCAGGGTGCATACCCGGGAACCTGCCGGAACCTCGATCCCGCTGAGCTGGAGTTCAAGCGCTCAACCAGGCCGGCTGCCATCCGGCTTCGCGCCGGCGCCGCCGAGTACACCGTGCGGGACCTCCTTCACGGGGAGTTCACCGGCGTGGTGGACGATTTCGTGTTGCGCCGCAATGACGGCGTGACCGCCTACAACCTCGCAGTGGTGGTGGACGACGCAGAACAGGGCATCGACCAGGTGGTGCGCGGCGACGACCTTCTTTCCTCCACACCGCGGCAAGCCTACCTGGCGTCCCTGCTTGATATTCCTTCTCCGGAATATGCGCATGTTCCCTTGGTGGTAAACAACGACGGCGCCCGGCTGGCAAAGCGCGACGGGGCAGTAACCCTGCGGGACCTCGCCGACGCCGGAACTCCGCCCGCTGCCGTGCGGGACAGGCTGCTGGAATCGCTGGGGCTCCCGGCAGGGCCGCTCGCCAAATCTTTGGCTGCTTTCGATCCGAACTCCCTGCCGCGGAAGCCCTGGGTCTGGAGCGGCCCGTAGGCTTAGGGCATGTCAGACCAGCATGCTGCGGAGCAGACCCCGGCGCCCACATTCACCGTAGAAACAGCGAAGGTCCTCGCCGAGGTGGCCCACAACCGCCAGAAGGACAAACTGAAGAGGCCGTACAAGGACCATGTCCTCGCGGTGGGGGACGCTCTGGCCGACTTCGACGACGACATCCGCATCGCCGGCTACCTGCATGACATCGCCGAGGACACCCCCATGACCAGGCAGACCCTGCTGGACATGGGCGTAACTGAGCGGGCCGTGGAAATCATTGAACGGGTCACCACCCGGCTGCACAGCAACCCGGACGACTACCAGGCAGGGATCCGGGAGATCGCCGAACACCACGATGCCGCCCTGGTCAAAATCGCGGACAACGCGCACAACTCGCTGCCGGAGCGCGTCCGGGCCCTGGCGGAAAAGTGGCCGGACAGGCCGCCCGTCACCAAGTACCGGGATGCCCGTCCCGTGCTGTACGCCGCAGTGGAGGTTGAGGAGATCCGGAAGATCCTCGCGCGCGTGAATCCGTGGCTGCTGGAAGAACTGGATGACCGCCTGGACGAGGAGGACACCACGGATTACGAGAACCTGTCCTACGGTGACGCCGGCCCGGAGGCTGCGCGGGAGCCGGATGCTGCGGGAAATGAGGCTTCCGGCGCTACGTCGCCCGGGGACCGGTAGTTCCTGCTTCCAGCTTTTGAAGGGCAAGATGCAGCCGGCCGGACCCCCGGCGTTCGTCGACCACGATCGAGGCGCCAAGTGCCAGCACAATGACCAGCAGGCAGACGGGCACCGATACGCCTGCCCCCGCCAGGCCGACTGAAACACCCATCGCAGCCAGCACGCCGCCGGCAACCGTGATCACCGTGCGGTCCGGGCCCACCATGATGCTGTAGAGCCATGTCACGGAGCCCTTGAACAGTGCCACCGGAATGGCGATGCTGGCCACGGCGGCGGCACCGCTGATATGGGCTTCGTGGTCAATGTAGTAGGCCGCGACGTGCAGGCCCGCGCCGGTGGCGGCAATGGCGGCGAAGATGGGGATGTGGCCGTAGCCGAAGAGAAAGGACCGGTTCCGGCGCAGGTGCAGGGCGCGTCCGGCCGGCAGCATGAAGTAGATCCACCACATGGCAAACGCCAGCGCTGTCCCGCCGAATCCGACCAGCGCCGCATCAACGCTCCAGCCATGGTTGGCCACGATGGCCCGAAGTGTCTCTATGGCGCCGATCAGGCATTCACCCAGGGCGATGATGGCCAGCAGGCCGTAGCGTTCGGCGATGTGGTGCGCGTGCCAGGGCGTCCTGGTTTTCCGCTCGGCGGCGAAGGGGGTGAACATCTCCAGGACGATCAGCGGCGCAATCATCAGCAGCGTTGTGGGAACGTCAGCCTCGATCACGGCTACCGCAATCCACCCCAGCTGCACCAGTGCGAGGTATCGCGCGTAGCGCAGGCACGTTTCGCGCCGGGCCGGGTCCTGCCGGGCCGCCCTGAGCCACTGTGAAACCAGGGCCAGCCGCATGATCACGTAGCCGCCCACCATCACCGCGTTGTCCACATGCTCGCCCTCCACCAGCGAGTGGAACATGGGCTCGATCCCCATGGCCAGGATCAGGACGCCCACGATCTGGATCATGGTGACCACGCGGAAGATCCAGTCGTCCGTGTCATAGGCGCTGGCGAACCACGTGAAGTTGATCCACGCCCAGATCACTGCGAACATCGCGAAGGAGAAGCCCAGCAGCCCGGCGACCACGTGGGCTTCCGCGATCTCATGGGCGAACTGGCTGCCGGCCACCCCGAAGGCGATGACGAAGGTCAGGTCGAAGAAGAGTTCAAGGGGAGTGGCGGCCCGGTGCGTCTCGTGCGGGTCCCGGCCGCCCATGCGCGCCATGGCATGGCGGAGGGGATTGGAGGACATGGGTCAAAGATTACGCCCCGCCGTTCCCGCCCCGGAACTTGTGTCCTAAACGCGGCCCAGGGCGTCGATGTCCTCCAGGAACTCCTGGTGCGCTTCGGCGCTGACCGTGGTCCGGGTGTCGCCGATGGCATCCAGGTAATCCTGGGTTGATGGACCCTTCCGCACCGCCTCCCGGACGGAAAGGCTTCCTCCGGAAGCGAGCCCGCCGTCGTCGTACACTGCTTTCTCCAGCGCACGCTGCGACGCACTGCGCGCGGCGTACTCAATGTCCGCCGGGGAGAAGCCCTCGGTGCGTTCCACGAGCAGCTCCACGTCCACCGAGTCCACCACGGGCGCGGGGATGAAACGCTGCCACATGGCTTCGCGGGCCTGCCGGTCCGGCAGGCCGATGGGGATGACGTAGTCGAACCTGCCATGGCGCAGGAAGGCCGAGTCCAGGGCGCGGATGAAGTTGGTGGCGCAGACCAGCAGGCGGCCCGGCTGTTCGCGGAAGGCGGGGATGATCTTGAGCAGCTCGTTGGTGACGCCCTGCAAGGGGGACGGCGGCTCGCCGGAGCGCTGGGAGGCGATCTCCTCCACCTCATCGATGAACACCACCGCGTGCTCAAGCTCGGCGATCTCCAGGAACGTCTCCCGCAGCGCGCCGGCCAGGCCCTGCGGATCAGCGGCGAGCCGGGAGGGAAAGACCTCCACGAACGGCCATTCCAGCCGGGACGCGATGGCCTTGGCGAAGGTGGTCTTGCCGGTGCCGGGCGGGCCGAAGAGGACCACGGCGCGCGGCGGGACCACGCCGAACTCGTCGGCGAGGTCTGCTTCGGCAAGGGGAAGGACCAGGCGGCGTTCCAGCAGTTCCTTTTCCTTGCGCATGCCGGCCACGTTTTCCCAGAGGTCCCGGGCCAGGACGCGGCCGCCGAGCTGGCCGAGCGCACCGAGTTCCTGCCGCTGGACGGGGATGGTGCGTTCGAAATAGCGCAGGTTCTTCTTCAACGCGAAACCGCGGCTGAGGAACGCCTCCACCCGCGTTTCGGATTCAGGCATAAGGGCGGAGAGCTTGTTGAGCCCGTGGGGCGCCATCCGGTTCTCGACGGCGGCGAGCAGCGAGGTGCCGATCCCCCGGCCGCGGTATTCGGGCAGCGTGGCCAGGAAGACAATCCAGCCCTGGTCATGGGCGGCGCGTCCGACGGCGGCGCCCACCACCTGCTCGCCCTGCACGGCCACCACGGCATGGTCCTTCTCGCAGGAAGCCAGTACCTCGGAGAGGGCGTAGACGGGTTCCACGTTGCTTGCCTTGAGGCTTTCCCAGAGGTGCAGGATCCCGTCCAGGTCAGCCGAATGGAAATCCCTGATGCGCCAGTTGGTCATGGGTCTACTCCTGTGGTGGTTCGTCGTTGAACTGTTAAAGCAGCGGTGTGCAGCGCTGTGCCGAGCATATGCGACCCGCCGCGGACCGGGGGTTGCGGGGGCGTTGCATGACGGCCGGCCCACGGGCCGGCGAAGGCGGTCAGACGCCCAGGGTGTCCAGCGAGTGCCGCAGGGTGTCCGCGGAATGCTGCAGGGCCGCCAGTTCGCCGTCGTCCATGGGCATCTCCAGGACGGTGTGGACACCGCCCCGCCCCACAACGCTAGGCAGGGACAGGGCCACCCCGGAGATACCGTGCTGTCCGTCCAGCACCGTGGACACCGGCAGCACCGCCTTGTCATCCCGAAGCAGGGCCTCCACGATGCGCGCGCCGGAAAGGCCGATCGCGTAGTTGGTTGCGCCCTTGCCGGCGATGACTTTGTACGCCGCCTGCGTCACTTCGCGTGCCGTCTCGGCCAGGTACTCGGTGGTGAAGACGCGCTCCCCGTCCACCATCCAGTCGCGGACCGGAATGGGGCCAATTGTGGCGGTGGACCATACCGGGAACTCGGTGTCCCCGTGCTCGCCCACAATGCTGGCGTGGACGCTGGGCACGGCCACCCCCGCCCGCCGGGCCAGCAGCCATCGCAGCCGGGAGGTGTCCAGCACCGTGCCGGAGGAAAAGATGCGCCCCGCCGGAAGCCCCGAAATTTTCTGTGCCGCCACGGTGAGGACGTCGCAGGGGTTGGTGACCAGGACGAAGACAGCGTCGGGGGAGTGCTTGAGGAGCCGGGGCATGAGTTCTTCCAGGATCCGCACATTGGTGCCGGCGAGGTCCAGCCTGGTCTGGCCGGGCGCCTGCTTGGCTCCGGCCGTGATGACGACGACGTCGGCGCCCTCCGTCGCGGCGATGTCGCCGCCGCCGGTCATGGACGCGGCGGCGGCAGCGAACTGGGTACCGTGGGCGAGGTCCAGCACCTCGGCTTCGGCCTTGGCGGCATTGACGTCGAACAGGGCAATGTTGCTGGCCGAACCGCGGATCAGGGCGGCGTACGCAAGGGATGTTCCCACGCTCCCGGCTCCCACAACCGCAAGTTTGGATCCTGACATGGGGTACCTCGTTTCCCCGGCCCGAACGGGGACCGTGTTTGGTGGTGCAACTGCCGGCAGTGGCTTCATGCTACCGAGGCAGCAAGGGTAGGCGGGAGCGTTGAGTGTCCATTACGGGAGGAGTAGCGTGTGATCCACCTCACCCGCACCCCCTTCAGGAGCAACCATGCCATATTCGGGACGCCGGCTCGCTGCGGTCACTGCAGCGCTGGCGATGAGCGTGACCACCTGTGCATTGACCAGTCCGGCATCTGCCGATTCAGGGCAGGCCGATAAGACCAAGAAAACCCCAGTAGCCACGGGTTACGGCGGTGCCGTCAGCACCGTGGACCTGGACGCCTCCGAGGCAGCCATCAAAATCCTGCGCAGGGGAGGCAACGCCGTGGACGCAGCCGTGGCTGCGGCCGCAACCCTGGGCGTTACTGAGCCGTACAGCGCCGGGATCGGGGGCGGCGGTTACTTTGTGTACTACGACGCAGAGACGGAGGAAGTCAGCACGATTGACGGCCGCGAGACTGCCCCGGCCGAAATGCCGGAGGATGCCTTTATCAATCCGGAAGACAGCAAGCCGTACTCGTTCAAGAAGCAGGCCACCAGTGGAATCTCCGTGGGTGTTCCCGGTACGCCGGCCACGTGGGAACGGGCGCTGGAGCGCTGGGGACGGCTCAGCCTCGAAGATGTCCTGAAACCCGCCATAACGGTGGCCACCGCCGGGTTTACGGTGGACGAGACATTCCGCCAGCAAACGGAGGACAACCAGGAACGCTTTGCTCCGTTCGAGGCAACAAGGGAGCTGTTCCTGCCCGAAGGCGCCCCTCCCGCCGTCGGAACAATCTTCAAGAACCCGGACCTGGCCGATACGTACAAGCTCCTGGCCCGTCACGGCATGGACGCCTTTTACGAGGGCAAGCTGGCCGAGGACATCGTGCGGACAGTCCGGAATGCTCCTTCAGCGCCAGGAACCGATGAGCTGCCCGGTCCCGCAGGCGTGATGACCACCGAGGACCTCGACGACTACGAGGCGCTGGATCAGGACCCTACCCATGTGAACTACCGGGGCTACGACGTCTACGGCATGGCGCCCTCCAGCAGCGGCGGCACCACCGTGGGCGAGGCCCTGAACATCCTGGAAGAGTTCGACCTTCCCGGACTGAAGGAAGACCGCCCTGCCGCCCTGCACCACTACCTTGAGGCGACTGCGCTGGCGTTCGCGGACCGCGCCAAGTACGTGGGGGACCCGGCGTTTGTGGATGTCCCCACAAAGGAACTGCTTGACCCCGTGTTCGGCAAGGAGCGGGCCTGCGAGCTTGATCCGCTCACGGCAGCGATGAAGCCTGTGGCGGCAGGTGACGCAGCGGACTACGACGGCACCTGTGACATTGCTCCCGCGGCCCTCGCCGATGAGACGGACACCGAGAACATCAACACCACCAACCTGACCGTCTCGGACAAGTGGGGCAACGTGGTGGAATATACGCTCACCATCGAGCAGACCGGCGGGTCTGGCATTGTTGTGCCGGACCGGGGGTTCATCCTGAACAACGAGCTCACCGATTTTTCACCCGTGTTCAGCAAAACGGATCCCAACCGCATCCAGCCCGGCAAGCGGCCGCGGTCCTCCATGTCACCCACCATCGTGCTCAAGGATAACGAGCCGTTCCTGGCCCTGGGCTCTCCCGGCGGCTCCACCATCATCACCACCGTGCTGCAGACATTGATCAACCGCATCGACCTCGGCATGACCATCGAGGAGGCGCTCGCCGCCCCGCGGGCGTCCCAGCGGAACACCGCGAACGTAACGGCTGAGCCGGCGTTCATCGAGGCCTTCCCCACCCTGGACACGCAGTACGGCCACAAGCTCGTGCCGGCCGGTGACGCCTTCACCTCCGCGGCGGAGATCGGTGCAGCGACGGCCATCGAGTTCAGCGACGAGGGAAAGAAAGCCACCGCCGTGGCCGAACCGACGCGCCGCGGCGGGGGCTCGGCGATCGTGGTCAAACCCTCACATGAGCCACGCGAGTGACACGGTAAACCCGGCGTAAACCACGACGGCGGCACCGCAGGTTCCATGATTCAGGAACCTTGGTGCCGCCGTCGGGCGTTAAGCGGGGCCTACTTCTTGAAGGTGGCCGCGGGCGGGTTGGCCACCACGGGGGAAATTCCAGTGAAGCCTTCGCGGGCCTCGGCGATTTCGCGGATGCGGGCCCGGCAGGCGTACCAGCCAAGGACCATCAGGATTGAGGCGGTGGCGGTGACGAGCATGGTGAGGGGGGATTCGATGAAGACCATGATCAGGACGCCGGCGAGGAAGAGGAGGGAGAGGTAGCCGGTGTAGGGGGCGCCGATCATGCGGAAGGAGGGGCGGGTCAGCCAGCCTTTGTTGGCCCAGCGGTGGAGTTGGATTTGGCACAGGACGATGGTGGCCCAGGTCATGATGATGCCGACGGAGGCGACGTTGAGGACGATTTCGAAGGCTTGGGCGGGGACGAGGTAGTTCAGGGGGACGCCGAGGAGGGATACGCCGGCGGTGATGGCGATCCCGCCGTAGGGGACGCCGGCTTTGTTCATGCGGGAGGCGAAGCGCGGGGCGGAGCCGTTGACGGACATGGAGCGCAGGATCCGGCCGGTGGAGTAGAGGCCGGCGTTGAGGGAGGACAGGGCTGCGGTGAGGACGACGAGGTTCATGATGACGTCCACGCCCTGGATGCCGATGGAGCCGAAGAAGGTCACGAAGGGGCTGACGCCTTTTTCGTAGGAG